>CAZCSN010000001.1:0-129988 GCA_964501255.1 uncultured Methanospirillum sp.
AGGATCCCCATTCCAACGGTAAGAAGAATGATGAAAAATGAGAGGATTCGAAGGATATGCATAATAATATTTGGATCGATAAGAATAGGTTCTTTTCGACCATCATTCCGGTTCAAAACGGTCTCTGAAGAGGACATACAAATACGCTCTGGAAATTTCTTCGTTTATCCAGAATGCCCGTTTGTGCATAGCTTCACAAATAAAGCCACATTTCTAATCTACACAGAAGTTTTTCTTCTTCGCTCTCAAATATTGAACGGTAGATGAAACCGGAACTACTGGTTCCCGGGAGATTTCTATGAATTCAAGACGGATTAATAAAATCTCATATTTTTCTGCGAGCAAATGGCATATTATCTGTATACTGGGAGTAATCCTGCTAAGTCTTCTTATTCCGGTTTCCGGAGCATCAGTCCCTGAAATTACTTCACTTGTTCCGGATACAGGGCATGCCGGTTTCTCCCACCTGGTAACCATGAATGGTCAGGGATTTTCTGAAAATATGTCAGTTGGTCTTGCACTGGATGATACTATCCTGAATATCACGGATCTGCAATATATTTCAGATACCTCAGTGAAATTTCGGGTCATTATCCCTCCTGATGCAAAGCCAGGACTGTATCAGATGATTTTGCGTTCACCATCTTCTGGTGAGCAGCGATATAATCAGGTATTTCATGTCAAGCCACCGGCTGCACCGGAGATAGAAAACATCTCACCTTCTTCAGGAATGGCGGGATCTACAGTCCCGTTCCTGCTGACCGGGAAGTTTTTCCGTTCCGGATGCATCGTTCGTATCACCGATAATACAAAACAGATTGATGCATCCAACCTCACCGTTAGTTATGGTCAGATATCCGGGGAATTTATCCTGCCGGTGGACATACAACCAGGTACGTGGAATCTGTCGGTTATCAATCCGGACGGGCTTTCGTCTGTTCAATCGTCACATTTTACTATCACCGCCCTCCCTGCGCCCTGGATCCTTGCTATCACGCCTGATCAGGGTGGCATGGATACCCCGGTGCAGGTGGCTGTAACAGGCGGGAATTTCCTGAAAGGAGCATCGTTCACCTTATCCAGAAAAGACCACACCGTACAGGGTTCTGACATCGTTGTTGACTCACCAGGGCGTATCATCGGAACGATCCTGATACCCAGAAAGTATCTGGAGGGCTTGTGGGACCTTACGGTTACGAATCCGGATGGTCAGTCTGTACAAAAACCCAATGCCTACCTGAGTGGTGAACCGTATGCCCCCTTCAATCTGCAGATATCTCCGTCATGGGGTATTCAGGGGAGAGAGTACCAGCTCGTCATCAGGGGTATGGCATTTCTGGAGGGGGACCGGGTTACCCTGCAGCGGGGAGAGAGGACAATAGCTGCTAAAAATGTCACGATTGTATCTGAAACCCAGATCACCTGCACCATTTCGATCCCGGAGAATGCCGAGCAGGGAGCCTGGGATGTAGTCGTGACAAGCAGGTACAACAAGAGTGATATACTGAAAGGAGGATTTTACATCTATACGAAAACATCCCTTCTCCTTGCCGGGATTGAACCGGATAACGGAGAGCAGGGGCAGTATATGACCGCTACCATCACCGGTAATAACCTGGTGAACGGGTCATCTGTATCCCTGACCGCTGGCGGAAAAGATGTGATCAGAAGTGAAAAAACAATCCTCATCCGTCCTGATGAGATGAAGGCCTGGCTCCACATACCATCCGACACCATGCCGGATACATATGACCTGACTCTGACATTCCCGTCAGGTCAGAAACTCGTAAAATCAGGTGCTTTCAGGGTCTTCTACAATAACACCCCGATTATCGATACAATAGAACCAGACCGGGCACCAACCGGAACCGAAGATCTGAAGGTTACAGTCACTGGTAAAAATTTCGGGGACGGTGAGTACCTGAATCTCAATCTCTCCCTGAATAATACAACACTTCCGGTCTCGGGTGCCATGTCATATAAAGGGACACGAATCATCGGATATCTGAGCATTCCAAATGGGACCGAGACCGGATGGTATACCCTTGATGTTACCCGGGATGCCGGCCGGGGACGGAGTTCATCAAAGGCGGAGATGTTCAGGGTTCTGTAAGTAACTCCGTCATTACTTTTTTGTCAGAATAAAAGTGCTATTCATCCCTTTTGAGGATATAGTACTGGCATTTCTGATAAACAGATCCTGACCCGGCCAGGCAGATATGCTGCCTTACGTGGTATGATATATCTTCAGATCCTAAGAAAACACATGGATTGTGGTCTGTACATCATTACTGATGAGATTCTGGCTCCCGGATGCTCTCATATACAGATTGCGAAAGAATCGCTCTCCGGGGGAGCAAAAATCATCCAACTTCGCGAGAAAAGAAGAAGCGGGCGAGAACTTTATGCAATTGCCCAGGAGATCCGATCCCTCTGTTCCCAGTATAATGCCCGTTTTATCGTCAACGACCGGCTGGATATTGCGCTTGCAAGCGGGGCAGACGGGGTTCACCTGGGTCAGGATGATCTTCCTCTTTCCGCTGCACGCCGACTGGCCCCGCGTCCTTTTCTTATCGGGGTATCTGTAGGAACCGTCGAGGAAGCAGTCCTGGCAGAGCGTGAAGGGGCAGATTATCTTGGGGTAGGCCCGGTATATCCTACCGGAACAAAACCTGATGCCGGACCTCCGGTGGGTCCTGAACTTATTCGAATCATTCGTGCGGCGGTTACCATTCCGATTGTCGCTATCGGTGGTATTACTTTGTCAAATGCAGGCGATGTCCTTGCAGCGGGTGCTGATGGGATAGCGGTCATATCCGCGGTGATCTGCAGTCCTGATATTGCAGCAGCCTCACGAAAGTTTGCAGACCTTATGGTCAGATAAATGCATCATTTCCTTTATCCCAAGAGTATCCGGTGCACAAAAGGTACATATTGTCCGAAAGAGACGCAGTACGGATATGACACTTGATGAGATCACCATCAGCAGGGCAATCATCACCGAACATCTGAACACCCTTGCTGAATACATGGAGATGGATGTTGCTGTCGTGGGTGCCGGTCCCTCCGGGCTTGTTTGTGCCGCTCTGATCGCGGAAAAAGGTCTGAAAGTGGGACTTATTGAGAAGAAACTATCCGTCGGAGGTGGAATGTGGGGGGGAGGAATGATGTTTCCAAGGATTGTGGTTCAGCAGGAGGCAAAACGGCTGCTTGATCGCTTTCATATCCGTTCATCTGAATTTGCACCGGGATATTATACCGCCAGGTCAGTGGAGGCAGTCACCAAACTTGCTGCTGCAGCGTCTGATGCCGGGGTCGAGTTCTTCAATCTGACCACCGTTGAGGATGTGATGGTCAAGGGTGACGGTATGCTTTCAGGTCTTGTGATCAACTGGCAGCCGGTTGAGGCAACCGGGCTTCATGTGGATCCCCTCACTATCAGGTGTACCATGACGGTCGATGCAACCGGTCATGATGCCGTGATCGCACATCAGGTCTCGAAAAAATGTGGAAAACCTGAAATCAAAGGCGAAGGGACCATGTGGGCAGACAATGCCGAGTCTTTTGTTGTCTCTCATACCAAAGAGGTCTTCCCCGGTCTGTTCGTATGTGGGATGGCAGCAAATGCAGTATTTGGCGGTCACCGGATGGGGCCGGTATTTGGCGGGATGCTCCTGTCCGGCGAATCGGCAGCAGAACAGATCCTCTCCAGATTTTAAACCTCCTCTTTCTGCTCAAACGGGTTGAGCGCATCAGAGATGCAGTCAATCTCAAACACATATGGCTTTATATCAAGCACCGGCGAACCATCAAGGGCCTCAAGCCCGGTAACTGTGATTATTCCGCCAGATATTTGCTTTATTCTCCCGATTGAGAGTGCAATCGGATTTGGTCGTGCAGGTGACCGGATGGTAAATACCGGCCGTGCTTTATCCCAGTCAGGCCTTTTTGCAAAAAGGAGGTCACGCTCTGCCTGGTGCATCCAGTAGAGCACCCAGATGTGGGATATCCCTTCCATCGTCCCAAGGCCCGGAATGAACCGCTCATAGATCTCAATCTGCATCGGTTCAGAGCATGATCTCCCCTGTCTTGGTGCTGATTTCCTGCTGGTAAATGGTGAGTGAATAATCCCAATCGGTTCGAGTTCAATCATCTCATCCCTCTGTCTTTTTTTCATCGTATAGAGGCATCAAACCGATCACCAGGGATGATTGAGCATGAATATCATGCCATTTAAAAGGGTAGCAAATACGGTCCAGCACAGGTACGGCAGGAGGAGCCATACCGCACCCCGTGACGCGGATCTGAAATAATGCATGGTCAGGAGGATCATAATGATAAGAACAGGTATCACACACAAACCCCCGATTATTGACTGCATCGAGAAGAACACATACGACCAGAGAAGATTGACACCAAGCTGAAGGAGAAACCAGACCGTTGCTACCCTGACAGTATGTTTCTCAATTCCATGCCTGAGAACAAGCCACCATGAAATCCCCATCAGTATATAGAGAATGGTCCATGCAGGCCCGAACATCCAGTCAGGGGGATGAAACCATGGCTTTTGCAGGGTCGGGTACCAGCCGGATACCCCTGCCATGGTAAAGAATGATCCAGTATATCCGACAAAGAGAGGAAGAGCAATACAAAAAATAAGAAGAAAGACATTACTAACAGAGCGAATGTTCATGTGTATCGTATTCTCCGGCTATATGGTAAAGACCGTGCTCATGAAAGTGATTCCGATACTTTCTTTATGTCTGAGAACATGTATTAAAGTCACTGGCAGGATTCTTAGAATTTTTGTCACACCAACTAGTGCGAAAATATTGCCCGAAATTTGTTTCAAACCCTGACAGGTTTTTTGTGATGATTTTGCACTTTTTACCGGAGATGGTCAGATCACAGAATCAGATATACAACCAGATATTGTACCGACAACTGAATCTTTTGAAGAAACAGATATTGAGACCATCAGGGTCCGTCTGCCGAACAGCAGAAAGGGTGAGCAGTTCGCGTATGCCGAACTGATGCTTGGTTCATTTCATATTCGTGTCCGTTGTTCTGATGGCGTAACCCGACTTGGCAGGATCAAGGGAAAGATGAAACGTCGTGCCTGGATCCGCGAAGGTGATGTCATTATTATTACACCCTGGTCATTCCAAGATGAGAAGTGCGATATCTCGTACCGGTACACTCCACCCCAGCGGGACTGGTTGAGACGGAATAAATATATCTAATATTTTCCCGCATTTCCAATTTTTCTCTTTACCGGACTTGTTATCAGATCCTTCTTTTCTAAATACCGCAGGAGACCAAAGATATTTAATCTTGTAAAAAAAGCATAAAGCATGTCTCCACGGGTTATTGATCCAGCTCCTGCCCGGAGATACCGGGTAAAGGAAGGGAGAATTAGTAAAGACCGGGCGCGTTATCTGGAGACGTTGCGGCATCATCCCATGAAAACGCCCTATCCACATCCTGCACGAAAAGCCTGGAAAAAACGGTCTGAACCAGGCCCATGGCACATGACTCACAGCCACCCCCATGAGGAAGCGCTTGGCCCTCATACCAACCAGCCTGGGCCTATCCGGTTTCCGGTCACAATTACCCGCACAGGTAAAAAAACCTGATATTATTTTATTTTAAGTTGATACTGCCATTCTTGCCGCCAGAATAACAAGCATGGTGACAAAGAGTATCTGTAATTTCGTATCTGACATGGCTGCTCCTGTTTTCAACCCAATTCTGACAGCCGGAACCGAGGTGGCTGCAAGGATCAGGGCAAACAGGATATTGACGTACCCGATTGAAAAGGGTACCTGTCCGGTCAGTCCCCAGCCAAGGATAATGTAGGACAGAACGGTTCCTGAAGCGATAAGCACCATTGCGGCAAGAGAGGTTCCAACCGATGTATGGATATTCATTCCCAGTACTGATGTCAGAACCGGTATCAGAATAATTCCACCTCCAATCCCGAACATTCCTGAAGCAACCCCGACACCAGTCCCGAGTACCAGAAGAATTCCATTACTCTGCCTGAGGGTATATACACAAAAGTACCGGCATTGTTTGATAATCATCCAGCCGGCCATACAGATCAAAAAGCCGGAAAAAACGAGGACATGGATCTGACTTGGAATGAGGACTGAGAGTGTACTGCCTGCCATCGTCCCAAGTATCCCGCTGCTCCCGAGAATGAGGGCAGGCCGCCAGGTGATCTGTTTACCGCTATAATTCCGAATTGTTCCTGCAACAGCAGTCGGGATGATAACAGCAGCAGAAGTTGCCACTGCACGTGTCATTGCAGTATCGCCATATCCCAGATCCTGCATAAGCAGATACATGACCGGTACCATCACCACGCCGCCTCCAATACCAAAAAGACCTGCGAGGAATCCGGCTACTATCCCGAGAAGAAGGAGGATGATAAGAATAAGGATAAAAGAATCTGTCATATCAGAGCAGATCATCACAATTTTGGTATTTTCGCAGGTACTCGCGAACCTTCTCACTTTCGATAACTCCCCTGTCCAGATTGTCAATGACAGCATCAATCCGCCGTAACTCCTCAATAATCATCTCATTGTGGGGGTGACAACACTGGTCAAGAAGCGTGATCGCAACAGCCAGGGGGTTTCGTACCTGATCATTGATTGCTGCCAGAAAGTGCAGGTTTTTCTGAATCTGCTGATCCAGCTGCCGGTTCAACTGTTCAAGATTCTTTTTCATCTCAATCAGCTGGTGAGTCTTATCCCGGAGAACCTGATTTGATTCCTCAAGATTTTTCAGATAGTAACCCCGCTCCACATGGGCGCGGATCCGGGCAAGAAGTATCTTCTCGTGAAAAGGTTTGGTAATATAATCTGTTCCGCCTGCTTCAAAACCGGTTTCGATATTGGTATCCTCATCTTTTGCTGAAAGAAAAATGATCGGAACATGCGATATGGTCCTAATCAGTCGCAATCTCCGGCAAACCTCAAACCCATCCCACCCGGGCATCATGATATCGAGTAAAATCGCATCAGGTACCTTTTCCTGAACGAGTTCCAGGGCATGAGGGCCGTCTGTAGTCATCATGACCTGGTATCCTGACCGGTGGAGGACCTGTGCTATTATCTGCAGATTACTCTTGTTGTCATCAACAATCAGGACAGTTATGTCTTCGTTTCTGATATTTTCCATAGTTTTTTCTTCCGGATGGCAGGGGCATTATTTCAGTACCTGATTCACATAAGATCCGATCCCGTATTTCCACATCTGAATCTTCTATGAAGGAGATAATGGGTTCCATCCCTATATGAAAATTCCACATACTCTATTGATCAGGAAACACCGATTGAAACTGGGCAAAAACAGCCTCAATCTCTCTGAAATCATAGGCATCTGTTGCATCAGACAGTCTTTGTGCCAGGAGTGATAATTCCTGAATATGATGCTTCTCTGCATATGCATGCATATCCTGAGCGAGTGTTCGTGCTGACTCATCGGTAAAGATACTCTTCAGTTTTTTAAACCGAAGAAGGAATCTATCTCTCACATCCTTTGAAATTTCCCGGTTGATTTTTTCCCTTTCTCCAAATGGTGTCAGCTGCTCATCCTGCATTTCCTGAAAGGCAGGAGTGTGGGTATGAAGAAGTGTTCTTTTCAGGGCCCCCATAAGCGGGAGGATACTGACAGGTTTTATCAGAATTTCACGAAAACCAACAATGTGATCGGTATTCTCTCCAGGTTCGATAACGCCGATTATGGGAATTATACTTTCTGCATAGAGTTTTTTTACCTCATGGTAGAGATCTGAGCCGCTCATACCGGTCATGGACACATCGGTGATGATCAGATCTGCCTGTTCATGAAGAAGAAAATTCAATGCCTCACCAGCTGCTCCGAACGGAATAGGGACGAGGGAGAGCTGACTCAGAAGGCCTGATATGTTACTCCGGTCGTCTTCATGCTCGATGACGAGAACTACCCGTGCTGGAGAGAAGGTACCATGTTCTTTGGGGATCGAATCATCTTTTATTGCAGTCTCCCGTTCATATCCCCTGACTGACGGGAGGGTGATGGTAAAAGTCGAACCTTTTCCCACCTCACTTTCAACAGTAATAGTTCCTCCCATACGGGTCACCAGTGCATTACTTATCGCAAGTCCAAGCCCGGTCCCCCCGAAGTCTTTCGATATTCTGGAATTTTGCTGCTCAAATGCAGTAAAGATACGCTGTTGATCTTCCTTTGGAATACCAACACCGGAATCCTGTATAGTAAACCATATATTAAACAGATCTTTACCGACAGGTGCATAGGAAAAAGAAAGCCGGATAAAACCTGTTTCAGTAAACTTTATTGCGTTCGTCAGAATATTCAGCAGTACCTGACGAATCCGGCCCATATCAACAAATACAACAGGACTGTTATCCTGAATAGAGCAGATAAAATCCAGACCCTTCTCCTGGGCCCTGTATTCAAGAATACTCACAATCTCCATGCACAGGCCGGCAGGATCTGTTGGTTCTGATGAAAAGATGAGTTTTCCTGCTTCAATACGGGACATGTCGAGGATATCATTGATAAGCATGAGAAGGATTCTGCCGGATGTATGAATGGATCTGATATACTTTTTTGCCAGAGGCTCAGTGACCATATCAGTAAGGAGTGAACTAAAGCCGATTATTGCGTTCAGAGGGGTTTTAATTTCATGGGACATATTGGCAAGGAACAGGCTCTTTGATCTGCTTGCTGCCTCTGCTTTTTCCCGAGAGCGTTCAAGCTCCTGCGTCCGTTCACGGACCTGTATCTCAAGATTCTCCCGTGAAAAGGCAAGTTCCTCCATGGTAGCGGTACATTTTCGAACCATATTGTTAAATGATTCAGCCAGGGTACCTACCTCGTCCCTGGTCATGACTGGTGCCTGTACATGATAATCCCCCTTCTCCATCCTTATCGCAGCATCAGTAATTGCAAGAATCGGCTCAGCAATCTTCAGGGAGATCAGATAGATACTGATCAGCAGGGCAAGAGAGATGAGTATGCCAATAATGACAAGAATCACTGCCAGGTTTCGAGCCGGAAGAAAAGCCTTTTCTTGGTTCATTTCAGAGATAAGGGCAACCTGTTTATCGTCAATCCATCGGTACACCCCGATCACCGGTACTCCCAGGTAATTCTTATATATCCCTTTACCACTCATACCGCTTACAGCGAAATAAATACCTGATGAATTAAGAGGCCCGATATCCTTCGAACTCCCGGTGAAAGCAGGTCTGGTTATTGCATACTGATCCTTATCGACCAGATAGGTCTCAACACCATCCATTACGCCAGTTCTCTCGCCAATAATCTGCTCAACCCTGCTGAGTGATACTCGTGATACAAGCAGACCTGCCCGAAGGTTCTCCCGGGTAAAGATGGGTGTCACAATAAAAAAGTCTGGTTTTCCTGTTTTTTCGGATAGTGTTATTGGGAAGACACGGGTTTTTGAGAGACCTTCTATGAAATACGGCTCTTTTCCCTCAATAATGCCCTCATGAGATATGTCAGTTGATATGAGCACCCGTCCGGAATTGTCCACAAGAAATACTTCATCAAATGAACCGGTCTGGGTGAGAAGAAGGGAGATATACTGATGTATCTCTTCATAAGCCTTTTTGTATAGAGGCAGGTCCGGATCAGTGGTGGTCAGGATGGATACCTGTTCCCTCACTCCGGGAAGCCAGGCTGTGATGACAACTGCCTGAATCTGGTCATGAACCCAGCTGTTCAGCCACTCGGTTTTTGTTACAACTCCTGCCTCAAGCTGAGTATATACCGACTCCTCAAGCAGGGACGTCGCGTACACATAGGTGACCAACCCCATAAGACCGATGAATGCCAGGGAGATACAAAGAAATGAAATGACAAGTTTCGCAGAAAGACTCGTCTCCCAGGGCTTTTCAATGTTCATTACAGGTCCGTGGGTAATTGATGCAGACTCTTTATGTCAAACATTGCTGCCTCATAGGTATAATCATCACCAAGATACTGTTGAGCCTTTTCATGGAGTGTCCCGTCTGTATGCATCATGCTGATGATTGCAGACACACGCTCAAGCAGGGAGATCGGATCTGAAAGGCTTTTCTTATCCAGTGCTGCAGAAAAATAACTGAAATAAACCGGGTCATGAATCGGGCGGACAGGCATTCCGGAACGCACGGCCTGCATTCCGATAGGTGCATCTGATATAATGGCATCCAGTTTATTCAGGGAGTTAGAACTAAGATCAGCAAATGCGATTGCCTCATAATTATACGCAACCGGTATTGCATTTTTTATCCGGTACGATACATTATATCCGGGCACATGTAACATTCCTTTCAGATACGCTTCCTGAGCACATCCTGCACATACCCCGATACGTTTTCCATTGAGGTCTTCCGGTCTCTGATACCGTTTCTGGTCATCCCGGACAAATACATATGCAGGGGCAGAATTGTATGGCTGGGTGAAATAGAGATCGTTCATCCGCTCATAGGTAATGGTCATAGAACCAACGCTGATATCCCAGGAATCTGCCCAGTCACCACTTACTATCCGTGTCCATGCCGGTGTTACAAAACAGGGCTCAACACCCAGCCGATCTGCAATCTCACATCCGACTGCGACATCAAAACCGGTAAACTGATTTCTGGTATACTGCGACGGGTGACATCGGGATGATACATTTCGGTTCGATCCGGGAATCAGCTCAGAAAATGGAGAGGATTCGGGGTCGGTTGCAATGACAATGGTTCCCCGTGCCATAATCTGCTCAAGTTTGTCGGGTTTTTTCTCATTCTGCACCGTATTCATGGGCATGATCAGAAAAAGCATGCTTAGAATCACCATGAGAATTGCAAGTACTCCGATAATACCGACAGAGTTCGGGTTCATGTGTCATTCTCCATCATAGTTCCTTCCCGATCGGCGTGATACGAAAGGGGCTAAATTTACTCAATTGATCTCAGAATATATACCGCCCTCTGCATCCTTCCGTTCGATCCGGTCAGCTCCTCGTTTTTTTAGATAATATTTTTTTAGATAATAATTTGACAATGCCGCAGTATACGTGATCTTCATGCCGGGTGCAAGCCACCCCGGCGGACTTCGTGCCGCACATGGTACAGAAATGACCATGAGGATAATGAGGAGGAAAAGTACCTGTTGTCGGTTCATCATCGCACCGTACGGGTGCAATATGTCTTCTGTCTATAAGAAGCATGGGGTGACAGGACAAATGGCTTTTCCATGATACGTTCATCTGTTCCGTTCATGGGAGGATTTAAGTTCTTCCCTGTGAAATATGGACGCAGATATGGCTGTAGATCCGGATGAGAGCCGGTTCGATGAAGGGATATCGCTTATTAAAGCGGGAAAGATAGAAGAAGCGATTGATATCTTTTCTGAACTGGTCGAGAGGAATGATCGGAATCATAAAGCCTGGAATGCATACGGGGTGGCTTTATCCCAGACCATTCATAAAGAGAGTGCGGTTCATTGTTTTGAAAATGCTCTCCAGCTCGATCCTGATAATAAAATATACCAGCGGAACCTGGACCGGATTAAAAAACCCACAGAAAAGAAAGTTACACGAAAGAAAGCTGAACTGACTCCGCAAAAAAAGAGCAGAGCATGGATTTCCGGTGCTGTCATTCTGGTACTACTGGCAGGTATTATCGGAATAATCGCATCCGGTCTGATACCGGGGGTTTCAGTATCTGATGGCATTTTGGGTATTCTTCCCGGACAGGAGAAGGCACCTGATATACCGGTAGCTACCCCTGTTCCGGTGGCTACCCCTGAGGTTACATCAGAGCCAACCCCGGAGATGACACCTGTTCCAACTCCTACAATTCCTCCCAAACCAGAAACAGTCTTCTATTTCTTTGACGTCAGTCAGGGTGATGCTGCACTCGTTCAGAGTGAGGGAAAAAACATGCTTATTGATGCCGGGCCGGTGAGTTCCGGTCCGCGCCTTGTCGAATACCTGAATCAGCTGAATGTGACAACTCTTGACTATGTTGTTGCCTCCCATCCCTATGATGACCATATCGGAGGAATGGTTGATGTACTCAAAGCTTTTGATGTCAGGACCTATGTCGATAATGGCATGCCATACTCATCAGACCTGTATGAAAAAGTGATCAATGCCGTTATATCAGACCAGGCGGTCAGGATGATCGTTACTGCCGGCATGACTATTCCCTTTACCAATACAACAGCGGTTGATGTGATCGGACCATACCGGCTTACCGGCCACCAGGATGCAGACTCGCTGGTCCTTCGCGTATCCATGAAGAATGTCTCTGTTGTCTTCCCCGGTGATTCATCAGAGGTCAGAGGACCTGCAACCATCTTAAAACTTCCCGATCATGGTTCGGATGCAGGTATCGGACCAATAATGAATACACGGCCAAAAGCGGTTATCATCTCTCTTGCATCAGGAAACCCGTTCGGTTATCCCCGGTCAGCCACACTTGCAGAGATTAAGAAACAGGGTGCCCGGGTATTTCGGACCGATATTAATGGTACCATCCGGATCAGAACCGATGGTGAAGACTGGAGTGCTACTACGGCACGATAATATTTTTTCTGTTTGAAGCCAGGAAAAAGAAGGTTCTCTATTCTATCCGGTATTTTCCTTCAGGAATGGTCATGGTAAATTGTGCACCATGCCCCTCGATGCCGGTCTCTTCAATGGTAATACCGGTTATTGCCAGGATCTCCCGTGCAAGGAATAGACCAAGACCGGTATTTTTTCCAACCTCCCGTGAAAAGATATGCTTTTTCATGGTCGGTGAAATACCTACGCCATCATCCTCAATTATCCAGTGCACTGTGTTTTCAGGGGTTTTCTTCCAATAACTGGATATTTTTGTAACATGTCCTCCATGACGGATAGCATTCTCCATAAGGTTGTAAATAACCTTAACCAGAAGTGGATCGGCAAGAACGAGCAGTCGTGAATCGGTATCAAATTCTATGGACACTGATTTGGTATTGATAAGCACGGATGAATTTTTCAGAACTACCCTGATATCATGCCAGACCGGCTCTTTCGATCCCAGATCCTGATAATCACGGGTAAATTCGATATGATGCCTGATAGAACGGGCTGCAGTCTGTGCCTTCTGGATAAACATCCGTGTCTCTTCCATACTGGTCTCTGTCCCTGCAAATTCAAGATAACCGGTCAGTGCGGTCAGAACGTTGAGAATATCATGCCGGGTGATGGAAGAGAGCATATTCAGTTTTTTATTTGCCGTGACCAGGGCCTCCTCTATCCGTTTTTTCTCGGTAATATCATGGATGATGGAATACAGCACCTGTCTGGAATCAAGGACTATCGGCCCGCTGTGAACCTCCACATCACGGATCTCTCCGGAGGCGAGACGGTGTTGAAAGTAAAAGAAATTTCTCTCTTCTTTTCGTGCCCGTTCCATCTCCTGAAAAATCTCATCCCTGCTTAAGCAGTTTATCTGCATAATCTCCATATGAGTCAGTTCATCATGCGTATACCCATAATAGGAGCAGGCTGCAGGGTTTGCATCCAGTATTGCCCCGGTATCAGGATTTATGATGAGCATAACAGAATGGCTGTTTGAAAAGATGCTCCTGTATCGTGCTTCACTTGATTTTAAAGCATCCTCAGACCGTTTCTGATCAGTCAGATCCTGAATCTGAACCAGGTATCCACCGGTGATATCCGGATAGGAGAGAGAGATAGGGGTGATCTGGACCTTGATAAAAATCGTACCTGATTTTCTGGTTTTATAGAGATGATGCTCCTTTACCAGGTCAAAATCAAAGGTTGCGGTGTACTCAATTCGCTGTCCTCTCCTGAGCTGTTTTAGCATCTCCTCTGGTACATTCGGGTCATTATAGAGATCAAACATGGAGATCTCCTTTGGGTCAATGATTCCAAAGAGATCAAGACAGGCATTATTGACCTGCAATAGTTTTCCATCCGCATTATACAGCTCGATTGCAATCGGGGACTGGGTAAAAATCTCGTGAAAGATGATCTCAGCCTGTTTGGATTTGATAAGAGGAACAAGCTTCTCGGACATGTGATAGAACAAATCCTTTGGAGAGTCAGTCTTGATAAAATACAGATCAGCTCCGCTGTTAAGGGCATCGATAACAACCTGGTCATTCCCTTTTCCGGTCAGAATCACAAAAGGAATCTTGTTCCCCTTGCTGCGAAGGGATCTGAGAAATGATATCCCATCGGTTACCGGCATATCAAAATCGGAGATGATGGCGTCATAGTGGTTCTTTTTAAGAAGCCGCTGGGATTTTTTTACCGTATCTGAAGTTGTCACTTTAAATGGTCCTGTTTTTTCAAGGAATGCTCGTGCAACGTCACAGATCTCAGGATCATCATCGACAAAAAGAAGAGAATAAATCATGCCGCTACGCTCCCTGCCATGGTATCATTCTGGATGGTAAAGTATGAAACCTTATCTTCTCAGCAGCCGATGATTCAAGCTGTGAATGATATGACCAGGTATATCGGATGGGTTATGATGGGGGTTATTATTCTCCTTATCTGGTGTCATGCATCGGCTGAACCAATATCGGGATGGCATCCCTCAGCCCGTGACTATTTCAAAGTCCCGGGATCAGGATCGGGTGAAAACGGAGCGTCGGTCCCGATCATCCCTTTCATTTCTGAAAACCGTACGGTACAGAAGAATATAACATCTGCGTCACCGGTACAGGTCCTCTCTGAAGGAGTGGATCAGGGGGCCGAAGGCGGGGCAAGGATACTGGTGAGATATAACACATCCGAAGTATCAGCCCTTGCAGATGTGGAGATTGAAGGAGTTGCTCTAAAAGAGGATCTCAGCACAAGCCTTCCGGGGCTGGTCGTATACTCAGCAAAGGGGAAGAGTGAAGAGGAAGCGATAAAGAAACTCTCTTCCCTGCCCGGCGTGTTATATGCCGAGCCTGACTACATACTCTCTATCGACCGGACTCCGGATGACCCTGAACTCTGGCGGCAGTGGAGCATCGCAAACACCGGTCAGGTATACCGTGAGGATGTACCCCCAGGAAAGGCAGGATCAGATGGAAAAGTTCTGAGTGCCTGGGATATGACGACCAGTTCCGGGGATGTGATTGTTGCAGTCCTTGCTACCGGTGTTGATTATTCGCATCCTGACCTTATGGCAAATATGTGGACCGGCCCTTCAGGAGAACACGGAGCAAATGTTATCACCGGTACAAAGGATCCGATGGATGATAACGGGCATGGAACCCATTGTGCCGGGATAATTGGTGCGGTGGGTAACAACAAGATCGGGGGTTCCGGGGTTGCATGGCAGACAAAACTGATGGCTGTCAAGGCTATCGGTGCGAATGGAAAAGCATACACATCAGATATCATCAAGGGAATTGAGTATGCAACTTCAGCCGGGGCAGATATTATCAGTTGCTCATTCGGGGGCCCGGAAAATTCCCAGGGGTTATATGATGCAATTGCCGCATCACCTGCGCTCTTTGTCTGTGCAGCGGGAAACCAGGGGAAAAATAATGATCAGGAGCCTCATTACCCGTCATCATATCAGCTACCAAATATTATCAGTGTTGCAGCAACCACGTCATCCGATACTCTTGTTCCAACATCCAATTACGGAACCAGTGTTCATTGTGCAGCGCCCGGAGAGGATTTATACAGCACATCCCTGCCCGTTGCTGGGGGATCCCGGTACAGGTACATGACCGGAACTTCGCAGGCAACGGCCTTTGTGGCAGGAATGACATCTCTGATAATGAGCGCTGATACCAGTCTTACCGGTACGCAGATTCGGACGCTCCTTATATCCTCCTCTGATCGCGTCCCTGAACTCCAGGGAAAGGTTGCGGCACAGGGCCGGGTGAACCTGACCGCCGCTCTGGCCGGCATATCAGGCCAGGATGCGATCAGACTGTATCAGGGATGGAACTTTGTATCCGTACCACGGCCTCTTGCCCCAGGAAAGGATACCGCCCAGATATTCGGGTCGGTCAGCTCCGGTGGTCATTCAGTCCTTGAATACCTGCCGCAAACAGGATGGAGAACGCTCAAGGCATCAGATCCGGTATCGGTTATGACCGGGTACTGGGTCTATTCAACAAAAGATGATTCGATCAGGCTCCAGTATGCTCAATCTCCAGGAATCGTCAGAAAACAGATACAAAAGGGCTGGAATACCTGGGGTCTCCCCGTGAAAGAGCCGGTACAGGCAAAGTCGGCATTATCTGCCATACAGAGTATCTGGAAATATGTGATAGGGTACGACAGCTCCCTGCAACAGTACGAGAGCCCCATTCTGAATGGCGGGTCAGGAGACCAGAGCGATGACCGTCTTGTCAGACCACAGCAGGGATACTGGCTCTATAGTGCAGGAGAAGGAGAGATTACCGGATAATCTTTCTTTTACTCCTGATAATTCCGGATGATCAACTCGTTAATTGCACCTCTTTTATCTCCTTTACTATTGATAAACCGTTTTGCAAGTACCCGCTCGATCACATAATCCTGATAGAGATCATCAAAGAAATGATCATCCGGGTTCTCATTTCTCGGATCTGAATTGGAGAGCATGACTTTTGAACCGGCTTTATCCACAGCCCTGAAAAAATCAAAAAGCCTGATCTGATCCTGTTCTGAAAATCCCTCCTGCGAATACCCGGTAAATGATGAAGTTTTATTGAGCGGACGGTATGGTGGATCGATATAAACAAATGTGCTGTCGGAGACATACGCAAGGCAGGTGGTAAAATCACCCTGAAGAATGGTGGTATGCGTAAGAAGATGTGATACCCGCATCAGGTTTTTTTCCTGAATAATATTAGGGTTTTTATATTTCCCAAAGGGGACATTAAATTCTCCCCTGGAGTTGAGTCTGAAAAGTCCGTTAAAACATGTCTTATTCAGGAACAGTAATTGTGATGCCCGTTTAATGGTATGATTGCCATACGTGTCATAATCAAACGATGGTCTGGTCCGATTCAGATCATCACGGATCTGATAAAAAAGGTCAAGTTGGAGAGCCTCGTCACGGGTGTCATACATCTCCTGGAAATCACTTAAAAGTCTGATAAGAGCGGTGACATCCTGTTTGACAACTCTCCAGGTCAGAATTAATTCGGAATTGATATCACAGATGACAGATTCCCTGATGGGATAAAGTTGTGCAATATAAAAAAAGACTGCACCCCCGCCAACGAACGGCTCAACATATCTTGACAGGGTACCGGTCTCAAGAGAGTGCGGGAACCGGGAATCTAATTCATAGAGGAGCTGACTCTTTCCTCCGGCCCATTTAAAGAATGGCTTTGCAAACTCATCCTCTCCTTTCGTCCGCTTCCCGCGAAGTGACTGGATCAGATGTTGTCGATCCTGTTTCATAAACCCTGTAGTATGTGACCCTTTGAGGAGATAATTCGGACGGATTATAACGATGTGATTCACATGTATAACAAATGAAGAATTTTTTTTGTCTCCTTCTGGGCCTGGTGGTAAGCGGCCTTATTCTGGCCATGCCCGGATCAATCTTCATATCATGGGAGATTCAGGCAACCGCAGCTGTAACAATACTTATGGTTATCTGGTGGATAACCGAAGCAATCCCTATACCGGCGACTGCTATGGTTCCGCTTGTAGGGTTTCCGCTGCTCGGCGTATTAAGCCCGGCTGATGCCTCGGCACCGTATGCAGATAAAACCATATTCCTCTTTCTAGGTGGATTCATTATCGCCGCAGCGATGCAAAAGTGGAACCTGCACCGGAGAATTGCCCTTTCCATCATTCTTCTGACCGGAACAAGCCCGAAACAGATCATTCTGGGCTTTATGATTGCAACCGCATTTATATCCCTGTGGATCTCAAACACGGCCACGGCGATGATGATGATCCCGATTGCTGTTGCCATCATCGGAACGATTGGGGTAGAAGCATTTCGGGAAACAACGGGTGAGGAGGGGAGTCTTGACTTTGCGAAGGCTCTTGTTATCTCTATCGCATATGCCGCATCAATCGGAGGCCTTGGAACTATTATCGGCTCTCCGCCTAACGGGATATTTCTTGCCCAGCTGAAGACCCTCTTTCCGGATGCGCCCTCCATCGGGTTTGTAGACTGGATGATCTTTGGCATCCCCCTTGTGGCAATTTTTATTCCGCTCACCTGGCTCTGGCTGGTGTATGGTCCCTTCAGGCACCTCCCGTCAAAACTCCCCCAGAGCCGGGAGATCATCAGTGAAGAACTTCGAAAACTCGGGAAGATCACACCTGGCGAGCGGTGGACCCTGATTGTGTTCACCATGACAGCACTCATGTGGATCTTTTCCTCGACGAAAAAGATCGGTGACATCACCATACCCGGACTTGATATGCTGTTTCCAGGTATTGATGACTCAACGATTGCCATGTTTGGAGCTATCCTTCTCTTCCTCCTCCCGGTCAGTATCAAAAAGCGGCAGTACACAATGGACTGGGAGTCGGTGACGAGAATTCCCTGGGGGATTCTTCTTCTCTTTGGTGGGGGGATCTGTCTTTCGAAAGGATTTATCAAATCCGGCCTTGCAGATGAACTGGTAAAGCACCTGACCGGATTGTCAATACTCAATGCATTTATTATCGTGTTTCTTGTTGCGATTCTGGTCTCATTCCTGACCGAAGTGACGTCAAATACCGCAATCGCCTCTGTGATGATGCCAATCCTTGCAGTCACATCAGTCAGTCTCATGATAAATCCAATCATTCTCATGCTTACTGCTGCACTGACGGCCTCTCTTGCTTTCATGCTGCCGGTTGCAACCCCGCCAAATGCGGTTGCCTATGGAACCGGGTACCTGACGATGCGGGATCTGATGCGAACCGGTTTCATTCTGAATATGACCGGTGTTCTCCTGGTAACCATGTTTATGTATACCGTGGTACTATGGGCTCTTGGGATCACCTTTGAACTTCCCTCCTGGGCAGTTGCACCATAAAATTATATTTTTAAGTGGTTGTTTCCTGAAATGACTCTTTTAAACTGAATATTTGCACATTTTTCCCGGAGAAAGAAGAAACTACTTAAAAACAGGGCCACGAGGTACTGAGAGGCTCACAGGGATTCTGACCATATGCATGAATGAGGTATTCATCACATGGCGGATTCATCTGTGACAGCTTGTACAGACAGAGTGTTGTCCCGGGTGTATAATGGAGGTATCGCGTATATATCGTATTATTTCAGCAGCTGTGATTTTTCTTCTGGTACTGTCCGGTTGTGTGTATGCAGACCGGCTCCCCTCACAGGTGCCTGAAAACCAGAAGATCAGTATCTCCACGATCATCGATGTTGTCGGATTCGTATCTGACAAATCCTACATTTCATGGACGATCGATGACTCTGAGACACCGGTTACGACTGCACAACTGACCGGAGGCAGCGGATCCAATCCGACAATCCTGACCGCAGCGCAGGTACAGGCACTTGCTGCTGCAAAGTCATCTGTTGCAGGACTATCGTACTCGATCGGTTCAGGAAATCAGCTCTATTCACTTACCGTACCTGATTATCTCTTACATGATCTGGCATTGCCTGACATCGCCCCGACTGATCCCTGGTGGGGGAAGACCTGGCAGTCAATTCTGAATACTCTTGATGCTTCATCGTATTCAACGACCCAGGATACAGAATATGGCAGTATCCATGACAGCAGATTAAATCCGGGTGAATCGATTGCTGTTGTGACATTCTCTGACAGCATTATGACAAATGGCGGGCATCTCATGCTGAACAAGGATCTTGGCTTTGACTCACAGAATAAGGGCAAAGGACTATCCAACCTGGAAGTTGAGAAAGTACTTACCTATGAGAGCATCGACGGGTCATTCCTTGTCGGCAGTGAAGAGTGGAGCCTTGATGTCGCCGGTAATTATGCAAATACCGACGATTCAATCCGTTGTGTCTTTGCATCGGCAAAGGAGAGCGTCATTCCCGCATTCTGTAATGTGGTAAAGGCAAAGAGCGAACTTATCAACTTCAACAGCGGTCAGGTCTCAACAAAAGGCTCTCTCCGTGCTGTTGCAGCAACAAGTGATGTTCCGGCTGGTCTCTTCTATCAGATTGCAGTCACTCCGATTCCAGGGACCGGCTCCGGACTTGCCGAAGGAACACTAAAGACTCAATTTGCAGGCGCTATTATGGAGGCCCGTGGCAAATCTGACATTCCGTCGGCAACAAACCAGTGGTCTGACAAAACCTCAGTCTCCGGAGGTATCAAAAACTTCCAAAAGACGTTCGGGTACGAATCTGGTGTTACCATCTAATCCTGATTCAATCAGGATTTGCCTTTTTTAGCCCTTTCAAAACCGGTTCAGAAACATCCCCTACGAACAATCTATAATCTTTAAGCACAAATCTCCCCATGATTTCTATGTCGTGGGGTTATGTGTGGATCTGTCTGTTGTTTTTCTGTTTCATGACAACAGCAGGATGGGCAGTTGAACAGACGATGCCGGTTGTATCGGTTCCTTCCGTATCGATTACATCAGTGTCCGGGGCCGGGGAACAGACAACGCCCCCCTCAGAAGGAGCTCTCCCTTTAGGTGGAAAACCGGTCATTCAGGCGACAAATAAGATTGTGCAGGGTGACATCGTGTTTATCGGTGAACAAAATCTTGATATCTCAGGCGCGCTGAATACCGCCGGATCAATCGCCTGGTGGCAGAGCGGTAACAGTAATCCTGCAGCTCCTGATGCAGTGCTTTTGGTGTCAGACCCGTTCAGTTTTCAAATCGAACCAACGTATTTTGCCGGAAAAACCGGTGAATGGTATCAGTGGATGGATAATCAGAAAGGAGAATGCGCCTTTACCGTCACCGATCCGTCACTCTCTCTCAGGATATGGGATGCATCAACTGATACTGACGTTACTGATACAATCATACCGATGGGAAATCTTGGCAACTTCATCATTGAGTCAAATCTCTCCTCTGTCATGAACAGGACAGGGTATAGTCCGGAAGATAGCAGTATCCGGATTACGATTTCCAGTCCGTCTGGTGATCTTCTCACCTATCTGACCGGGCTGAACGGGGCACAGCACCCGCTTACCAATCTGCAGGTGAACCTCCCCTTCTGGTACTGGCTTGGACAGGGGTCGGATCATTCGGTTCCTTCCCTGACCGACGGATGGAATACCTCTGCTACATATCTGAACGGAACACGTATCTACCAGCCGGGAGTCTATACCATAAAGGCTGAATGCAATGTAAACGGGATGAAAGATGCGTATAAAGCGCCGGACGGATCTGATTATGTCAATAAGACCGTCTCGATGACACATACGGTCACGCTTGCTGATGATACGGTGGCCATTGAGGCCCGGCCGGGGGAAGTGATCCCTGGTGAGTCATTTGCGACAGTCATTACCGGGCTGCCTCATCATGAGTATTACCTCTGGATGAAAAACACCAGTACAATGACCGGACAGCCAGGGGATCAGCCACCGCTCATTGCACCCATACAGGAGAAGGTTATGCATGATGACCCTGCAGGCCCATACCTGATCGGTGAGTATGTGTTTTCTGATGGTGCCGGTGCATCGATCCGGGAGGACGTCCCGCATGATCCAACATGGAACGGAACACAGTTTTATGGTATGGTGAAACTGGATGCGACGGGAACCAGGACGGTCTACTGGAACACAAGTACAGCAACCAGACCCGGGACCTATACCCCGTCGGTTGAGAAGCATACCTTTTCCGGATATGTCGGTGATTCCTGCACCGTATCAGTGAATACTGAAAAACAGGTCACGATTCAGGTAGCAGGATCAGGACCGTATATGAAGGGATCTGTAGCATCGCTCTCCGGCCTTAACAGGATCACTGATACCATCTGCCTCTTCATGACCGGTCCGGGAATCCCGGCAGCTGGTGGTTCGCTTTCATCTCCTCTTGTCCCGGTTCAGTCTGATGTACCGGCTTCATTCGATACGGCACCTGTGTCTGATACTGATACCTGGACATATTCATGGACAATTCCCCGGACGGTGCCATCTGACGGAACGTATGTGCTCTATGCAGCAAGTCATCCAAAAAACCTGACCGATATTGCAGCGTCAGTATATGACTCTGTGCCGGTACAGATTACATCAGAAAATACAAGTTCAATACAACTTGTTTCAGGCTGGAATTTCATCTCAACCCCTAAAGAACTTGCGCAAGGCCATAACACCATGGCAATTTTCTCATGTGTTAACTCATCAGGACACTCTATCTTTACCTATGATAAGATTACGTCGGAATGGGTTACCATGAAGGCAGAGGATCCCTTCTCACCATTACATGGATTCTGGATTTATTCGGTCTCACCGATGACGATTCCCCTGATATCAGAGAATACAACCATCACACCGGTGAACCTGGTTCGGGGATGGAACAGTATTGGTATCACCGTTCCGGATCGCCCTGCTTCGACAGTCCTGGGGCCGCTGGGAGATACATGGTCATATCTTGTCGGGTATAATGGAAGCGTTCAACAATATACAACCCCGCTGGTATACGGGGATCCGGCAGTAAACACCACCATGCTGCACACAAAGGAAGGGTTCTGGCTCTATCTGAAAGAGAACCAGACCTTTTCAGGATAAAAAAGAGTGATTACAGGTTCAATTTAATTTTATTTCCTTTGAGCCGGATAATCTCCAGTTTTTTCAAATCCTCAATGACCTGTCTGACATAATCATTATTGGGAATATCAAATCTTTCCAGACTACGGGGCCCATCAATCTCTCTGTCAGTGATCTCATCCTTGGCTCTGATAAGATCTTCGATCGTCTCCGCTTTTGTTCTTTTTATGAGATAGATTAGATATTCAACGACCGAATGTTTTGATATTACTGATGTAATTACCTCAACAAAATCTTCTTCTGACATCTCATATTTTTCCAGTTCTTCACGCAATTCTTCCAGCGAGATCCTGAATATGAACTCAGGACCGGCATGAACATGATAGCGCGATATTAGGATCATTTTATGAATTTTTGTGATGTTGAATGATTCAAGTTCTTCATCTCCCGGGAGGAGAATGACCGGTGGGGAACATACATAGAGGAGTTCATCAGCAGGGATAATCTTTTTAAAGACTAATTTCCCATCCTCCTCATCGACTACCTTATTATTGAGAAGTACTGTATACCGGACCAGTGTATCAAGTGCTGATGTTATTTCCTCCTTATTCAGGACCCGATCTGGTTGACGCTCAAATACAATATCTCCCACGCTCTTCCCTTCAAGGCACAGAAGAGTATTGCTCCGATCAAGAGCGAGCTGGGAGAGTATCTCCTCCACCTGTTGCAGTTCCTCCTCTATCTCGGAAATCCAGTTATGAACGGCTTCATCATCCGGATCTTCCTGTTCATTATCCGCTTCCCTGCTTTTTTCAGCTTCAAGTTCGTCCTGTAATTCTTTTTGGCAATAGGTAAAATAAGAGACGAGATTATCATATGTTCCGGAAACAAGAAACCTGAAAGAGGATTCTGAAACGGATTCTATCCTTGAAGATACGCCATTTTTACGTAAATATTTCACGAATTGTTCGGCTTCATCCTGGCTATAAAAGGGAAAGGTATGACCTAACATGATACACACATGTCTTATTTTTAAGATGATAATGCAATGACATGCCTCTTACTATACCCGTTTCAGGCCCCTTTGATCAGAAAGACATGTTCATCATATCTGATGAGAAACTCTGTTCCTCATGTATAGTCCGGCCGTAAAACCGGTCATCCTGCTCATATCCTCACTTGCCTCATTTCTGGTTCCATATACAGTATCTTCATTAAATGTAGCATTACCGGCCATTGGCTCTTCATTTGGTCTGGATGCAGTAACCCTCGGCTGGGTCACCACCGCATATCTCCTTATCGCAGCAGTCTGCATGCTCCCTTTTGGAAGACTTGCCGATATATATGGAAGAAAGCGGATTTTTGTTCTTGGCAACATACTGTTTGCAGCTGGTTCACTTCTTGCAGCGTTATCGTGGACCGGTCTTGTAATTATCATTGCACGGATGATACAGGGTCTTGGCGGGGCGATGGTATTCTCTACTTCGATGGCTATTGTGACCGCGGTTTTTCCTCCTGGTGAACGTGGGCGGGCTATAGGCATCATTACCGCAACAGTATATGCCGGCCTGTCCCTCGGTCCGGTCCTGGGCGGGTTTCTGACACAGTACTGTGGATGGCCGTCAATATTTCTTGTAAACGTCCCACTTGCCGTTCTGGTGGTTTTTCTAACCCTCCTCTATCTGCAGGATGAATGGCGTGGGCATGAAAAGAGCGGATTTGATTCTGGTGGAGCCGTTCTGTATGGATGCATGCTTATGGGCATTATGTATGGCCTTACGGTTCTTCCTTCTCCATCAGGCCTTATATGGATAGGGCTGGGACTGGCCGGAGGATATTTCTTTGCGAAGTGGGAACAGCAGCAGGAAAAACCCCTTATCCGGTTATCAACCTTCAGGACAAACAAAACGTTTCTCTGCTCCAATATTGCAGCCATGATCAACTATGCAGTGGTTTTTGCCGTCGGGTTTCTTGTCAGTCTGTCACTCCAGTATAATCAGGGTCTGGACCCGGCAACAACCGGTATGATTCTCCTTGCCCAGCCCCTTGTTCAGACGGTGGTATCCCCCCTGGCCGGGAAGGCATCAGATTCGGTGGAACCTGCAATAATAGCAACCCTTGGGATGGTCATGACCACCATCGGCCTGGGAATTCTTCTGTTTGTATTACAATCCCACGCTGTTTTCTGGATTCTTCTGGGTCTTGCAACCCTCGGTCTTGGATACGGACTATTCTCCTCCCCGAATACCAATGCAATTATGAGCTCGGTTCAGGCTGGTGATCTGGGAATGGCGTCAGGGATGGTTGCAACCATGCGGTCAGTCGGACAACTTATCAGCCTTGCAATCGCTATGATGGTCTTTTCTCTGATTATCGGAACCGTTCAGATAACACCTGGTGTGTACCAGCAGCTGGAGAAAAGTATCTCAGTCATCTTCATCATCTTCATAGGACTCGGAATTCTTGGCATCATAACATCGTACATACGGGGGACGGTCAGGAGCGGGAAAATAATGAATGAATAACAGAATCTGCCTTATAAAACCCATTCATGCCCGTGATTTTTCAG
Source organism: uncultured Methanospirillum sp. (assembly GCA_964501255.1). GTDB lineage: Archaea > Halobacteriota > Methanomicrobia > Methanomicrobiales > Methanospirillaceae > Methanospirillum. Next base: position 25,199 of record CAZCSN010000001.1, read on the forward strand.
ATATTTAAGCCGTTCCTTGTAATCCGGCATCAGGTGCTCAACCAGACTCCAGTACCAGGAGGAGTGATTCGGGTGAATTTTATGAGCCAGCTCATGGACGATGACATATTCGATGATATGGCATGGTGCCATACACAGTCTGAGGTTGAGGATGATACTTCTTGGTGTACATGTTCCCCATTTTGTCTTCTGATCCCTGATTTTTATGGGAGGAACAGGGATCTGCAGAATGTTTGCATATCTGCTAAAAAGTGGTTTTGAAAACTTATATAACTCTTCTGCATAATATCCGGATATGATCTCTTTGATTGCTTTGTTAGCATAATAACTGGTATATTCTGCCGGGATAGTAATGATGAGTTCATGACCGGATCGCACAAAAGGAACGCCTTCTCCACGTCTGATTCTGATGGTGACCGATTCACCAAGACAGGGAAAGATCTCTCCATCCTCATAGGTCCTTTTTACGGGGAGAGGGCGTGTACTTGCAACGGTATGATTGTAGATCCACTCTGCATGCTGGATCATATGAGCACTGATATCATTGGCCCGGACATGTAACGGGCACACCACACACACCTCACGAGCCCGGTTGACCTTAATAACGATTCGTTTTGCACGGGTACTCCGCTTGATGGTATATGGTATACGCGCTCCCAGATGGGTAATTTCTCCGGTTTCTTCCCCGGGTGCATTGCCATTATTTCCCTGTTCTCCCTGATGATCCGGGAGCGGATGAGAGATTCCGACCCGGGGTGCAATCCATGATATCCGGCTTTCAACAAACGCAGCGATTGTATGTGTCGGCGTATCATAGGGTGCAGAGACCTCAACCTTTCCATTTCCATGAATTTTCAGCGTAACCCGTTTACACCGGGTATTGCGACATATCCGGTAGGGAATAATTGTATCAGCGATCTGTATGGTCTGGTCCTCATACGGAGGAGGGCATTCAGGACGGGTGCAGAAATATTCTTTGTAAATCCACTCTTTTTCACTATGAAGAAACCTGATGATATCCTCTTCTGTGGCCGTCCCGGGATTTTCAACAACAACCCTGCCATCCGGATATATCGAGAGATAGAGGGTCTTTCTCCGCGGGTTATAAACGACGGTATATGGTATATCAAGACCTTTTATGTGTATCGTCCCCCCTGATAATGCAGAATGCTCTTTTTTTGTTCCGGAATGCTCATCCACCATCAGTGGGTTTTTATAATCCCGTACCTGCTTCCTGATCTCATCGAGGGAGATCCCCTGCGGGGCATGTACAACAAGAAGTCTTTCAGAGATCTGATGAATAAAAATTTCCTGTTTCTCTTTCGTAAAGGTTATCAGGACCTGGATAGGCTTTCCATCTATATATAGGGTAATTTTTTCGATGGTACTGTCTGGATGAAAGGTAGTCTGCATAGTTCAGGAGTACTTTTCTCCAATACGAATGGTTTTTAGGTGGAAATAATCCTGCTGATACATGATGCCAGGGAATTATGCTCTATTGCTCAAAGCCATGACACATCCAAAAAAGCATCAGGAACATTCCCCTTCTCTTCAAGGCTTTCATGGGGATATCCTATAGCAACACCGGTAACGGCATATTTTCCCGGCGGGAGACTGACCAGTGTAAAAAACTCTGATCGTCTGGAGAGATATGATATGCCGGGAAGCAGATGGACGCCAAGCCCTTGTGTTACCGCAGCCATCCAGAGATGCGAAACCGCAAATGCTAATGATTCCTGTTCAACCGGGGGGAATCTCCGCTCCTCTGTAATGAGAATGATCCATGGTGCTGCCCTGAACGATGGTATGCCCGTGGTCTCAAAATTTTTGAGGAGCTGGATATAACTACCCGGCCCTTCAGGAGTATAGGCACGCCATCCGAAGAAGGAAATGAGTTCATCACAACTTGTCTCTATCGCCCGCTTCAGGATCTGTTCCAGTGTTTCACAAACAGGAGTCCCGGTCCTGAAGACAAAGAATTTCCGAAGATGTGTATGATATACCGGTTCCGGGTACGGATATGGAGCACATGACCCTGCCCGTATCACCTGAAGAAGGATATCTTCCGGAACAATTCGGTGTGAAAATACATGTACCGGATAACATGGAGGACATGTATCATGCATGCTCATCATACTCCCTATTAAAAATGTGGGATATGTATGTTTTCATAATGGACTGCTTGTATATTCACTGATACCGGAGGAGCCGGGACAGGTATATTTTTGCCCATATGTACGCAAGAGTCCCGCCCATAATATCTCCGGCAACAATGCCCCACCAGATGCCATGCTCCCCGTATCCCAAAACGATACCAAACAGGTAGGCACATACAGCGATAAAGAGGAGATTTCTGAATACATTCAGGATGAGTGAGGTCATCCCTTTTCCAACACCCTGAAAGAGCGACCCCGACATGATTCCCGGGGGAACAAAGGGATAAAAGAAACACATCGTTGCAAGAAATGCTGCAATGGATGGGGCCAGATGGATGCTCTCCGGTGAATACGTAAATATTGACGCGATCTGGTATGAAAAAAGCCAGGTTATTATGGAAAGGCTGATTGCTACCATAAGACCGGTTTTTACAGAATAATTATGTATGATCGGCAGTTTGTCATATCTCCGGCCACCAAAGGCAGCACCAGCAACCGATATAACCGACGTTCCGATTGCAGCCAGGGGGATGATAGCAAATATCACAACCCGCCACCCGGCAGCATATACGGCAACGGCATCTGTCCCGGACACACTGACGAGCATGCCATTAATGATGATCGCCAGAAGTGACATCAGAAAAAATTCCAGGCTTGCGGGAATGCCAACACCAAGGATGTCCTGCATCGTCTGTTTCTGGTATACATAGGATTGCCTGGAGACGGTAACGTATGTGTCCTTCTTTCCAAAGAACCAGTATATGAGGACTATCATCACAAAAATCTGAGAGATCACCATCCCCCACGCCGCTCCCGATATTCCCAATCCGGCAGTGTATATAAGGAGCGGATCAAGGACCATGTTCATGAGGGCAGAGAGAGCGATCAGATACATCGAGCGTTTTGTGTCCCCTTCTGCACGAAGGATGGCAGATCCAACACTGGTAAGCAGAATCAGAACTGTGCTTCCAAATATGACCCTTCCATACTCACCACAGAGTCCTGCGGTTTTTCCTGCTCCAAAGAAAAGAGCAATATCAGTAGTCCAGATAACGAGCGGGAATGTAATGACAGCAGAGATAATACCTGTTAAAATAATTGCATGAACGGCAGCATTGTTTGCACCTGCCAGATCACCTGCCCCGATTCTACGGGCAATTACCGATGTTGTACCTGCTGCGAGACCGTTGCCAAGTCCGACAAGAACCAGAAAGAGTGGAGAGATAAATCCGACGGCAGCCAGTGCATCTGATCCAAGCCCTGCAACCCATATGGCATTGACAATATTGTAGGTTGAATAGAGCATCATGGCGATGATAAGTGGCCCGGATAATTTTCTGATCGCCTTCTCCGGCTCTCCCAGTAACAGGGAGACCCCGACCGTCTCCTCTTTCTTCCCGGCGGATGTATCTGTGTGGTTTATAATTGGATTCTGTTTCAATTCTCTCCCTCAAGTTCACGGATGGTCTGAATACTTAAACATGCGACCTGTCTGAGAAGAGCTAGGAGGTGCTCCTTTTCTTCTGCACATAACTGAAAACAGACAGCCTGTTCCCATTCCTGATCGATAGCCATAATCTCAGGTGCCATTTTATAGCCGGTGCTGGTCAGGGACAGACGGAATGCACGGCGGTTATCAGGATCGACCTGTCTTGAAATATACCCTGCATCCTCCATTTTTTTCACCGTCCGTGCAATCGTTCCCTTATCAAGATGAAAATACCTGGCCATTGCGTCCTGTGTAATTCCCGGATGTTTTAGCAGACACATAAAAACGGGGTACTGTCCTGCGGATAATTGAAAGGGCTTTAATCGCTCATTTAAATAAATAACCCGTGCCCGGTTGATTATGGAGAACAGAGGACCGGGTGGAAGTGATGACGGGACTGGGCTGTCTGACACCAGTACAGGTTTGCAGGAGTACAATATAATGTTGCTTATGCAACAGTTGTGTATGCAATAAAATAGAGGGTTATTTTTTCCGGTAGATGTTCAGTCCAATCTTGATCTCCTCATGGCCGGGGATTGAGATATTTCCTTCCGTTGACGCGATGGTGATTTACTTTCCGGATTTTGATTCGCCATAATCCTTGCTGATATCAACGGTGATGGTCAGAATTGTTCCTTCGACTTTCATGTCCACATTTTTCATACCCTATCATTCGTAGGAAAACACTTGGATTTTTCCTTTCTCTTATGATGTATGCATGAATTATTCGGTATACATCAGCCTGAAGGATTCGCTCTCATATATCTTGTCCCCCGGACCTGCATCAGCAGCTTCAGACACCGGGGCAAAAATCTGAAATTTCAGAGAGTGCTCTCCCTTTTTCCGGTACTGAAGTGGAATATCAAAGAAATTTGTCTCTTTTCCGTCATTACTCAGCCATTCATGAACCAATGAGATCTCCTGTTCATCAAGGAAAATTTTCGTGATCACTTTCTGGCGTTTTTTTGCATCATGTCTGATCTGATAAAAAAACCTGGAATCACTGACCGGAGTTGTAAGGGTTTTTTGGGGATCGACATCTCCGGCCTTTGTTGTCCAGAATCCATGTATTGCTATCTCCATGGTCATCATGTATCTGTTCATGTGACGGATAATAAACTCATGGGATCAATGGTGGGGTCGTACCGGGTCTGTATAAACAACTGATGGAAAGAAAATTCCTCATCATAATATGTAATAATACTGAATTTGTACCCTAATGACCGACAGATGATGATCTATAAATAAAAAGTTGGGCAATGAAAATCTGTCCTGAAAAAATTATAGGAATCTTTCGATGAAGAAGATTTCATGGTTTGATTTCAGATCGATCAAACAAAAAATCCTGTTCTTTGGTGGGTTTGCATTAATACTGGTTGCAGCATGTATTATCGGATATGCGGCGTTTGCTCTGAATTCAGCAGCAATTGCAGCAGCTCACGATGAAATGAACAGTATTGCTGAACGTGAGGGGGCATATATCAGTAAAGTACTGGAAGAGCCGTATTTTACTGCATCAAGTACAGCATCCGGACTGGCCGGAATCAGGGAGAAGAACTCACATTTTGCCAGAACTGATGTCATTCATTTGTTAGAGGGTATATTAAAGGACCATCCGTTCTATAATGGCATTTATACGATATGGGAGCCCGGAGTATTTGACGGACTTGATGAGCAGTATAAACTCCGTGAGGGGTATGACAGGACCGGTCGTCTACGTATCTATTGGTACCGGGATGCCAGTGGAAAGATGGTCCGCAAACTCTATGATGAGACGACCAAGGATCCCGGATCATACTATGATATCCCGAAAAAAACCGGTAAAGGGGAACTGATTGAGCCATATCTTGAGACCATGCAGGATCCGCCGGTGCTCATGGCCTCAGTTTCACTCCCGATTACCATGGCCAGCTCATTTGCCGGTATTGTCGCGATTGATGTGGCTCTGACTGATATTGAAAAGATAGCCGACAATCTGGATCTCTATGGGGGAACCGGGAAGATGGTTGTGCTCAGCCATGAAGGGCTTGTTGCCGGTGCATCCGGGGATCAGGATGTTGCCGGAAAACCCTTCTCTGAAGTTGCGGATTCATTCGGCCTTCCTTCTGATCTGATCCTTGATGCGGTACAATCCGGGGAGCAGCGAACATTCTCAGAGCATGGGATTATGGGATCGGTAAACCCGGTTAAAGTTGGTGATGCACCGACCTCATGGGGAGTAATAATTTATGCCCCGGCTGAGGTGGTAACCAGAAAAGCGACTGAACAAACGATTATCCTGATCATTATCGGCATTGTATTCTCTATTCTTGGCCTGCTCCTGCTCTATTTTGTAGCGAGATCGATATCCCGGCCAATCGAGGAGATAACACGCGTTGCGCATGATCTCTCAGTCGGGGATATCAGCACACAGGTCTCGATCGTGCAAAATGACGAGGTGGGAAGACTTGCAGACGCGTTCAGAGCTCTTTCGCAGAATCTGAAGAACAAGGCAGAGTCTGCTGAGCGGATTGCTGCCGGTGATCTGAAATTTATGATTGAGACGGCCGGGGAGAAAGATGTACTTGGGAACTCGATGATACGGATGAAGATGATATTATCTGATCTGACCGCCACCATGAATCATCTGGCCGGACAGGCAGCATCAGGAGACTTGTCAGTCCGGGGAGATGCTGATAAATTCTCCGGAGAGTTTGCTCTTATCATCAAAGGAGTCAATGCAACCCTTGATGCGGTTATCGGGCCATTACACGAAGCAATGCGCCTTGCCCGGGAGTACGCGGATAATAACTTTGCAGCCCGGTTTGATCCGAAAGTCCAGACATCCGGTGATTTTGTATCATTCCGGGATGCTATGAACAGTATCGGTATCCAGGTCACGAAAACCATTCAGAATATTCAAACCCGCATGGTTGAACTGACGGCAAGTGCGGAAGAGGCACAGGCATCGGCTGATGAAGTTGCACGCGGTTCATCGGTTGTTGCCGAACATGCAGAATCGGTATCGGTCAGGGCAGACCAGGGAAGTGAGGCAACAAGCCATATCCTCCATGCCATGGAAGACCTCTCAACTGCAGTATCAGATGTTGCAGTACGGAGTGAGTCGGTATCAAAGCTGACTGAAAAAGGGAATGAAGTGAGTAAAAAAGGGCAGGTTCTGGCATCAGCGGCAAGTCAGGGGATGGAAGGAATACGGACTGCAACCGACGACTTAAACCGCATCATTACTTCCATTCAGGAACAGATGACCCAGATCAATAATGTTATTGGAATTATTACAGGGATTTCAGATGAAACAAACCTTCTTGCTCTGAATGCAGCAATAGAAGCCGCACGGGCAGGCGATGCAGGGAGAGGGTTTGCTGTTGTTGCAGATGAAGTCAAGGATCTTGCGATGGAGAGTCATGCTTCAGCCGAGAAGATTGAGGAGATGATCAAAAACCTGCAAAAGGAGTCTGCCCGGGCATCTGATCTGATGACCAGAGCGAATTCCCAGGTCGAACAGGGGTATGAAGCGGTCAGCCAGAGTCTTACCTTATTTGGAGATATTGCCGTTATGCTGGAACAGATAGCCCGTGATGTCGGTGATGTCGCAGCAGCATCTGAGGAAGAAGCGGCATCAGTATCAGAGATTACAAGCAACATCGAACATGTTGCCTCCCTCATAAAAGAGACGGCTGATAATGCCGTATCAAGTGCTGCAGTATCTCAGGAGACCTCAGCGGCCGTTGATCAGATCAGAAAAGTGGTTGAGCATGTCAACAGTGTTGTCGCCGCTCTCCAAAAGGAGATAGATCAGTTTACCATCTGATCATCTGCCCCCTTTATTACTGACTGCGTAAAACCGTATACATCAAAATAATGAACCAGAATCTTTTTTCAAAACATTCGTGGTTTCTCTTTCTCGTAACTTTTGGTGTTCTGAGCGGCTTTACAGCCACTCCGGGCTTTGCTGACACACCCTCATCAGACACGCTCCCTCTTGATCTGACATCTGAAGAACAGGAATGGATCGCTAATCACCCAGTTATCAGGATATGTCCGGATCCAAACTACCCTCCGTTTGAAATCCTCACTCCGGCCGGTGAGTACGAGGGAATTTCTGCAGACCTTATCAGAATTATTGCAGATATGGCTGGTTTTACCGTGGAAGTAGTGCCATGTGAGAACTGGAGCCTGTGTATTGAAAAAATAAAAAACCGGGAGATCGATATCCTTGGGGCGGTTTATATCTCGGATTTACGATCCCAGTACCTCTCCTATAGTGATCCCATCTACTCATCTCCTCTGCTCATCATCACCAGGGACACTGCTCCTTCCGATCTGACTATTACCGATCTTTCTGGGAAATCAGTAGCGGTTGTTGGCGGCTATACATCCCACCTTCTGCTTACAGAGCAGTACCCGGATATCTATACCGTTGTTGTGCCTGATGTTGCTTCAGGACTTGAGAAGGTTGTATTTGGATCCACAGATGCGTATGTCGGAGATCTGGCCACCGCTGCATACCACACAGATACCTTAGGATTTTCCAACCTCCAGGTTTCAGGAGTTATTACACCATCAGATGCCTCATTTCAAAATCTGGCCTTTGGAATTCGCAGTGATCAGCCCGCTCTGGTCTCCATCATCAACAAAGGACTGAGATCACTTCCGGAATCGAGGAAAAAAGCCATTCTGTCAAAGTGGATTCCAGTATCACTTATTTCTCCCCTGATCAACCGGCAGATACTGATTGCAGCAGGTATTGTCATCGCATTCTTTTGTATAATCATCACAGCATTTTTTGTGTGGAACCGCTCACTTCGAAAAGCAGTTGCAGAAAAGACACGACAGCTGGTTGAAGAACTTGACGAACGAAAACGGATTCTGACTGAACTCCAGCAAAAAAATGATGAACTGTCTGCTGCGTATGAACAGATTGCAGCGACCGAGTATGAATTAAAGCGTCAGTATCGTCAGCTGATTGAAAGCCAGGAAGAACTCAAAGAGCAGGAACGAATACTCCGGCAGGTGAGATTCTCCATCGATCAGAGCCATGACATGATGATATGGCTTGACAGAAACGGACACATCCGGGACGTGAGCGGGAGTGTGCTGTCAGCTCTGGGATATTCACGCGAAGAGTATAATTCGATGAATATGTCAGCCATCGATCCCAGGTTCACGATACATGCAGGGTTTGATGTATCCGGCAGGGACTATATCGCTCCAATCCGATATGAGACAGAATTTTTCACGAAAGTAAAAAAACCGATCCCGGTTGAGGTATCTCTCATCTCATATAAATATGCTGAGGAGACGATGATCCTGGTATCAGCCCGTGATATCAGTGAGCGGAGGATGATGGAAGAACTCAAAAAGAAGGCATTTACACAGATTGATAAAAATATCGAGCAGTTCGCGATTTTAAATGATCAGATCAGAAATCCCCTCACCCTTCTCATGATCTACGCGGAGGAGATGGATAGCCCTGATGGAGAAAAAATTCTTGAGCAGATAACAAGGATTGATAAGCTTGTGGATAAACTGGACAAAGGGCTGTTAGAGTCAGAGAAAGTCCGGGCATTTCTTCGAAGATATTATGATCATACCCAAGGTGATGATTCCGGTCAGTGACTCATACCACCATGCAGCCCGTTCACAATGTACACCGGTAATGTCCATGTGCTCTCATTCTCTCGTATGATGAGGGTTTCATCTTCTCTGCTGACGATAATTGCACCTGAATGAACAGCCTGGTGATGAGGTACACACAGTGTGATCATATTCTCAGCCAGGTCTTTTCCGTGCATGGAGAGGGGGACAATATGATGGACTTCGACCGGCCCCCTGGTCTCTTCACCACGGGCGGCACAGATCTGGCAGACATTTCCGTGAAGTATCCGTACCAGATATGACAGATACCGGTTTCTTCTCATCTGCATCGGAAGAATTCTTTGCTCCTCCTCACGAATCAGGGAATGAATATCCCTGCCTGCATTTTGTGCAGCGGTATACAAATGATGGTACCGCCGTTCTGACGGGGGTTTTGTGATGGTTCCTGCTGCGGTTATCAGTGACTCACGGGAATACCCCGACGGATTGACTTCATCTGCATATTCAGGAAACACATCGAGTAACCGGAGTATGAGAAGTGGAGCTCCTTTCTGAATCCGATCCCGTATCGTTGGTTTATTCAGGATTGCATCAAAAACCTGCCGGGGGGTGACTGGCACAAGCCCAAACCGGATCCACCATTCCAGAATACTGCAGAGTTCAACCTGATCTGATATCAGAAATTTTAATCGCCCCCGTTTATTCAGAACCATATTTGCAAGGGCATCAGATGCATTCAGATCGATGAGATGCCGCAGGTTGGGATCATTTGAAAAAACGATCTGAATGACTTCTGCAATCCATTCAAAACCGCGGGAGTACGGCCCGCCGGCCTCTTGAAAAAGGTATTCAAGAAATGCAACCGAGGCGGATGGAACACCAAGAGCATGTTGTTTTGAGCGGGGATCATCAGCAGTACAAGCCTTCACAGCATCCTGAATATCCCCCCCCGCAAGTTCGCCATCTCTGATTCTTCGGGCAATCAGATCAAAACAGGAGATGTAATTACGCCAGCGCAGAGGTTTCATATATCTGCCCTGATTATCCGGCCGTTATCATTCTCTGCCAAAATGAAAAGTCGTTCCAACAGTACTGAGGACAAACGCATCCGGCATAGCATGAGCCATGCATACCTGGGCATCCCATCCGGTGCAGTGCATCGGTATGATGTAATCAGGATTGATCTCCTGCAGGGCAGAAATCGTGTCAGGAATGATTTTTTTAACATATGGTCCTGAAAGGTGGAATCCTCCCAATACTGCATGAATCTTTTCTATACCGCTTATTTTTTGTGCATATCTGACCGAATTGATGATTCCGGTATGGGCACATCCGGAGATGATGATAAGACCCTTCTCTTTGAGGTGAAGGATGACTGACTGATCATCACGAAATGAATCTTTTACATAGCGATTCTCTTCCATCGCCTCAAGTACCGGTGATCCCTGCTCAAACGAAGTGGTTCGTTCAATCTCTCCCGTAATCAGCACCATTTGATCTGCAAGAACCGATGGATCTGTGGAGAGAGAAAGGATGCCCCCGTTATGCGTTACCGTATCCTGCATTATAGAAGGGAGATTGGTATACGTACCATCTGGGCGTCTTTTTCTTCTCAGGGCAAAAGCTGCAGGATGAATGTGAACCGGAATACGGCAGGATGACTGGCGGAGAACAGAATACAGGGCACCGGTGTGATCATAATGGCCGTGGCTGATGATGATCTCACAAATCTCATCTGGATCAATTCCAAGGACCTTTAAATTCTGAATGAATGCTGTCTCAGTCGCCCCTGCATCCATAAGAACAGACTGAACCTTCTCTCCTGATCGAACCCGAATCAGGAGTGATAACCCATGTTCAGCAAAAAGGGTCATTCCCTGGGGGAGTGCCGGCCGGGAGATATGCTTTGACTCTTCAGCCAGGAGAAGGTCGGTATAGTTATCGACCAGAACCGTAATATCGACGCTTTCAACAGGTTTTATTGAATATATCATTAAATCACTCAATTGTCTACTTATATCTCATATGAGAAATTAAGTCCTTCTTTGTACGGAATCCGGCAGGTACGGACGATGAACACATCAACAAAAAGAGTGGTCGCAAGATATATATATTATAATTGCAATAATAGAGATTGTTCCCTGCCGGTCGGAATTATCGGTACAATCCGGCAGGAAGTCGCGGATGGATGCATGAGGTGAAAAGGTCCGGATATTCTCATCAGTCTTCATCCGCTTATATATTTTTTCAAAAGTGCCGGGATTTTCTTACCATCCATGTATGAAATTTATTAAATCAGGTCAGTTCCTTATCATATCTATGAATATTGTGATAGTACGGTCATCTTTCCTGCATATGCATGATTAAAATGCCAGATTCTCATTATTCAGACCTGTATCATAGTACCGTACTGCCAAAATGGATGGAATAAAATATGTTCAGACCGTATGACTGGTTAGCATACCAGGTTACAAAACACCCAGGTCTCGTCGCCGGTGTGGCAATTGTTTTTTTTATCATCGCTCTCTACGGGACAACACTTATTACCATGCAGACAGGCAACGAGGCCTATCTGGATAAAAACACACCTCGTGGCGCATTGCTCGCTCATTATGCCGACACCTATGGATCTGATGCCATTATGGTCATCATCGAGTCTGATGATGTAACAAAGGTAGACACGCTATGGTATATTGACCGCTTATTATCCCACATCCAGAATCAACAGTCTGTTGAGCGTACCTCAAGTATTGTCTCCCTGCTCAAAGAGGGAAATGGCGGAGTTCTTCCGACATCATCCGCTGAAGTAAAGAAGATTATTCAGAATGCCCCTCCAGGAGTCGTTGAAAGAAACCTCCCCTCCCATATGATGACCCTGGGGGTTATCACACTCATTCCGGGGCTTTCAGAAGATCGCCAAAAGCAGGTATTATCCAATATTCAGACCATTGTTAAGACGTCCAGACCTCCCCCGGGTGTATCAGTCACTCTTTCAGGTGAACAGGCATTCAGTCAGGAGATGGGACGGGAGATGGGATCATCCATGGGGACTCTGATCATGGCAGCGATGATTCTCATGGTCATTGCCGTTCTTGCTCTCTTTTCTCATGTCAGATACGCTCTTCTCCCGGTGGTCGTCGTTGCTGCAGGTCTTGTGCTGACCTTTGGTCTGATGGGACTGACCGGTACCCAGATCAGTATGGTTGTAATCGGGGCATTTCCGGTTCTGATAGGTATTGGGATCGATTATGCCATCCAGATGCACTCACGACTTGATGAGGAGATTTACAAGTCACCACTTCAGGAAGCAGTCACCACCACGATAACCAGAACCTGTCCCTCGGTCCTGATTGCTATGCTGGCAACATCAACCGGTTTTATTGCGATGATATTCGGGCCGATACCAATGGTTGGTGATTTTGGAATAACCTGCACATACGGGGTTATCTCCTGCTATATCGCAGCCCTTGTCATTGTCCCTGTCTTTGCCATGCTGGTTCATTATCGGGGGAAAAGACAGAAAAAACCGGGCAGAGATGATTTTGAAACAGTATCCGGAGGAGGAAACGATCCGAAATCTCATGGAAATTCTTCCGTGCATACTGGCAAAGAAACCCTGATAGAAAAGTATGACCGGACCCTCGGGCGTATCGCATTACAAATTGCCCGGCGACCGATACCAGTGCTGCTGCTTGTATTTGCCATTGCGGTAGTCGGGTTTACCCTTGATAACGAAGTCCCCATCAGTGCTGATCAAAAGACCTTTGTTCCTCCGGATATGCCCGCTTTACTGGATATGAATAAGGTAACACGCACCATGGGAGCAACCACCACAATCCCCATTATTGTATTTGCTGACGACGTCCTGCATCCGGAAAACCTGGCATGGATCAATAATTTCGGGGCTTATGTGGTTCAAAAAAATGAGAAAGTAACAGATGTGGACAGCATTGCCACCCTTATCGCAGCGTATAATAATGGCACACTGCCAAAAACCGGATCTGAAACTGCACAAGTACTCTCAACAATTCCTGTTCAATATACAAAACGATATCTGAATGAGAAGAATGAAGCTGTGATGGAATTTTCAACCCGTGATATGGAGATTTCACAGGCACGGGATCTCATTCGGATCATCAGGAAAGACATGAACTTTTACCCCCATCCCCCTGGCATCTCCATACGGGTTACCGGATCACTTGAGATGTTCAGCACCCTTATGGATGATATCGAGCGGTCAAAAACGTTCATGACAATCCTTGGATTTGTATTCATCCTTGGGTTTTTACTGCTGGTGTATCGTCGTCTGAATGCAGCCCTTCCCCTGATCCCAATCGTGATCATCGTTGGATGGAATGGGGCCATCATGTATCTTTCTGGTCTAGAATATACCCCCCTGACTGCCGTTCTTGGATCCATGACCATTGGTGTTGCATCAGAGTACACCATCCTGATCATGGAGCGATGTAATGAAGAACTTGCACGGGGTCTTTCCCTCTATGATGCGATACAGGTCAGTGTTCAGAAGATAGGTACTGCAATTACCGTATCCGGCCTGACTACCGTATTCGGTTTTGCTGCCCTTATGCTCTCTGAGTTCAACATTGTTGCAAACTTTGGAATAACGACGGTTATCACGGTTGTCTTCTCCCTGACCGGAGCCATATTTATTATGCCTGCCGTTATCTCAGTTATATACCGGTTTCAGGGCATCAGATAGAATATTTCTCCGTTTTTTTCATATGCAATATCAGTACAACTGGTGTCCGTTTCACGAAGTTCCGGGGTGAAATCATTACTATTATCGTCTCATATATCATGTTCTAAATAGGCATATGATGATCTCGGTCCTCTATGTAGATGACGAGTCTGATTTTTTATTTCTTGCAAAAAAATTCCTGAATAATGAACCGGATATTACCGTTGATACCATCACATCAGCCTGTGATGCTTTGGAAATCTTAAAAACCCGGACCTATGATGCGATTGTCGCTGACTATCAGATGCCGGCTGTGGATGGTATCCAGTTTCTCCGAACCGTACGGTCTCTGTATGGAAGAATTCCTTTTATTCTCTTTACCGGCAAAGGTCGTGAAGAAGTTGTCATAACCGCACTCAATGAGGGTGCTGATTTTTATATCCAGAAAGGTACTGACGCCCCCTCACAGTTTGCCGAACTCGCTCATAAAATACGCCAGGCTGTGAGGAGAAAACAGGTGGAGGAGCGTCTTATTGAGAGTGACCGGCGGTTTCGCAAGACACTTCAGACCATGAATCTCATCGCCTTTCAACTGGATAATGACGGAAAGGTGGTATTTTGTAATGATTACCTGCTTCGTCTGACCGGCTGGAACAGAGAAGAGTTCATGGGCCGGGATTTTTTTGAACTGGCCGTCCCCCCGCATCTGAGAGAGATGAAAAAACATTTTTTTCAGGAGGCGATGAAAAAAGGGACTATTTCTCAGCATGAAGAGATGAAACTCCTCCTGAGAAATGGTGAGATTTTGGATATTGATGTGATGAACACGGATCTCAGGGATGAACACGGGGAACTGATTGGATATATGTGCATCGGCGATGATGTGACAGAACGGAACAAAGCCAGAAGAGAGGCTGATGCCTGGAGAAATCGGTATAAAAAGGTCACGACATCCTCCGGCCTGGTTGTATATGATTATGACATGGATAATGACACCATCATCATGAGTGAGAATGTCAGGGATGTGTTTGGGTATTTGCATGATCAGATATGTCAGGGATTTTATCAATGGCTCTCCCTTGTCCATCCCGAAGATAGACAGGCAGCACTGAATGCATTCGAGTATGTCCATACGAATTCACGGGGAGGAGTTGTCGTGTACCGGTTCAGGCATGCTGATGGTCATTATGTCTGGGTCGAGGACAGGGTTTCGGTATCTGATACTCATGATTCATCCCGGCTCATGGGAATAATGGCTGATATTACCCGTCAGAAGGAAGCGGAAGAGGCACTCCGTCTCAGTGAGAACCGTCTTCGGACCGCACATAAAAAACTCAGTCTCCTCAGTTCAATAACCCGCCATGATATTACAAATTCTCTGAGTGCAATGCAGGGTTTCCTCTCGCTCATGGACGAGTGTGAGCCGCATGAAGTACCGGTTTTTGTGAAAAAAGTGCAGACTATCGCCTGCTCTATCGAGTCACAGATTGCATTTTCACGGGAGTACGAAAAGGTGGGCATATCTGAACCGGACTGGTTTTCCATCAGTGACATCCTCGCAAAATTACCGTTTGATGATCTCCGCCTCATCTGTACCATTTCACCATCACTTGAGATCTATACCGACCCCATGATTGAGAAGGTCTTTTACAATCTCCTGGGTAATGCAAAAAACCACGGTGGCCATGTCTCAACGATTACTGTGTCATCACTCTGTACTGAAGGGGGCCTGATCATCGCCTGGGAAGATGATGGCATTGGTGTTCCCCTGGAAGAGAAGGAGGTAATATTTACCTATGGATATGGGAGAAATACCGGTTTTGGATTGTATCTCATTTCAGAAATATTAAAAATCACTTCAATAGAGATAACAGAAACCGGAATACCGGGGAAGGGAGCACGATTTGAGATGCTCGTTCCTCATAGCGGGTACCGTTTCGTATCAGAGTGTGCTGAATCATAAATAGAGATGAATTCATGCTTTTTCTTTCACACAATACTCTTTTATATGCAGTCGGAATTATTATGAACGAGAAATCAGCTCCCCAGATTCAAAGACTACCCCTTTATGCTGATTGCAACGCAATACTGATAATTCAACTGACATAGTCAGGGACTATACTGGAATAATCCATGAGCAGAATCGGTAAAACCCAGTATCAATATGGACAATATTCGTTATCGTACCATATTATGCTGATCTTCATTATCGTCGGCAGCGTCTGCACCGGCATCCTTTTTACCTACCTCTATCATATCGAAAAAGAATCCATCAGATCCGAATTTTTAATCTCACAGCAGTATGGAGAGGAATCACTCATACACGCCATCCAGCTGGCGGATCAGAGTTTCTCTTTCTATGATAACGCCTACAATCAGCCACTCAAGCTTGCATTACAGCGGTTTCAGGATCTGTATCATGAACAGGGCAGGCGGCCGGAAGATACGGATCTTGAATCAATCCGAAAAGACATCAGCACCTATTTTGATCTTCCCATTGATCTGTATATCTTCAATTCTTCAGGAGTCATAATCGCCTCAACCTTTGAACCTGATATCGGGCTGAACTTCTCCTTTGCCCCAAAATTCAAAAAAAGACTGACCGATATCCGGCTTGGTGACGCAGTCGCATATGATGCCATCGTAACCGGAACAAAAGTGGGCGAGGAACGGAAATATGCATACATTCCGACACGGGACCACGAATATGTCCTTGAAATCGGGATAAATATGCAGGAATTCTTTGAAAAGCAGGGAATATCAAAGTATCCACGTCTTGCACGCTGGTACAGCCGGATATGGGAGGACGTCTCTTCCGTCTGGATTTATGATCAGACATACCAGGGGGTGGATGATATTAAAACCGCCATTCCCGGGTTTTCCATATATCCATATACGTTCGAGGAGCGTGAAGATCGTATTGACAATCTGAAAAAGGCTTTTACCGGGCGGACGAGCTTTATCGTCCCCGGACCGGGCCCGCAGGAGATAACAAAATACCTCTATATACCGCAGATTAACAGCTCTTCCGTATCCTCCGGCCTTTTTGATAAAGTGGCGGAGATCGTTTATTCAACCGAACGTCTAACGAGAAAGACAGAGCAGGCCCTGATCCGGAATGTCCTCTCCGCGTTTTTGTTTATTATTCTTCTGTTCCTGATTGCATATTTCTTCTCGCGGTACGTCACAAGGCCGGTGTATCAGATCATCGAGGATATCGAGATCATTGCAAACGGGAATTATGAACATCCGATACGCCGGACGAAAGGGTTTGAGTTTCGAAGGCTTGAGAACAGCATTCAGAAGATGGTTGGGAGACTGAAAGAGGATATCATCTCAATCAGGCAGAGAACCGACGAATTACACCAGGAACTGATAAACCGGCAATATGCCGAGGAATCTCTGCGGGCAGCAAATCACAAACTCTCGCTGCTTGGAACCATCACCAGACATGACCTCTTAAACCAGATATCCGTGGTTTCATCAGGTTTTGACCTTCTTGAAGATGAAATCCAAAAGAATGAGCAGAATAACCGGATTATTAGTATGGTCCGTGATGCCCTGAATGCGATCCAAGACCTGATCCTTTTTACCCGTATTTATGAACAGATGGGTGTTGATAAACCGGTCTGGCATCATATGACCCGGCTCATACACGAGACCATGAAAAATTTTACCGAACAGAAATGCAAAGTTGATGACAATACAAAAGGGCTTGAAATCTATGCTGATCCGATGTTTGACCGGGTGGTTTACAACCTTATTGAAAATTCCTTCCGCCATGGCGGAAGAGTAACCAGGATCGCCTTTCATGTCATGACCGACGATGGGGTGGCAGTTCTCACCTATTCAGATAATGGATCAGGTGTTCCGAAAGAGGATAAAGAAAAAATTTTCACACGGGGATATGGAAAAAATACCGGTCTTGGTCTCTTCTTAACTCGTGAGATCCTCTCCCTTACCGGAATAGAGATTCGTGAAACCGGGAAAGAAGGAGAGGGAGCCTGTTTCGAAATCCGGATCCCTGCAGGAAAATGGCGGTTTCATGACTCTTCTCCGGAATCAGTACAGGACTAATACCATCGATTCTTACATATGTTCCCAGCCAGCCGGTCATCACATGCACCCTCTTTTTTTATATTTGTAAATACTAGGTATTTTTAAAAAATAACCCTAAAGTGAGCGATAAAAACTTTAGAATTATACATCTATAAGAACTATTTCCCTGCTCTGAACATATCAGTGAGAGGTATGTGATTGTCAGACATCATGAGATTATTGATCCGGTTATATAGAAAAAATTTATAGGTGATGACCTGAAATCCATATAATTTCAGGGATATAAAATCGATATAATATCCGTTTTTTCATTAAAGGAAGATAAATTATCGTCTTTTAATATTATCAATGATATGAGTCAGACGTCTGTCTGCCGCATCACTGAAGGTCTTTTGTTTATTGAGGAAAAAATCTCTCATGGTTTACGAAATGACCATATCGCCCGTTAATCATTTGAAAGAATAATATCCGCTCCTTATTCAATTTATAAAAATCTGATGTTTTTTATTGGATCGGTGTAATAGTCCTGGCGATCACCCGGGGGGTCGTGTCTCAATCACACTGATGAGAGATATTGTTCCGGCAGGTGATGTCCGTGATGACCCGATCGTATATTTTTCACCATCTGTTTTTATCAGAATTGTACCTCTGATATCCGTTCGATAGACCTCTGCGCCTGCTGCTTCAAGACCCATCTCTGTTGCTTTGTTCGGCCCTTTTCCCTCCCGTCCGATGCTGATGACTGCAACCTCCGGTTGTATCCGATGTATAAAGCCTATGTCAAAGGCCTGACGGGAGCCATGATCAGGTACCCGGAGAATATGGATTTTCCTCCCGGTATCGATATCAGGGGAGCCGTTTTCTGAAAGAAGGAGCATGGATACATTCCCTGCATGCACGTTCAGGATCGCTTCATCACCGGTGCCATTATCAGGCTGACTGATCTGCATCACCTCAATCGTTGTATCAGTACCGGCGGGTATGAATTCGCCTGGTTTCAGGGAACTGTATGGGATTGATTCGTTCTGTATTTTTTCTACAATTCTGTAATAGTACGGGGACATCTGACCGGTTCCGGTATCACGATACTCATGCACCTTTGTCCGGTTCATAACCTCCAGTACTCCCCCGATCTTCCCCGGGTCCATACTGGTCACCAGGAAGAGATGAATGTCAGTAATCGTATGGTCGGTCAGGTACGCTGCTGTGGTATTCCGGTCCGGACCTGCATCAATCAGGGTATTGAACCCTGCCGACTCTATCAGGATCGCATCCCCTGTTCCCACATCAAGAACATGAATCCTCGTTTCCTCTGCTGATGTACAGATACTGCATGATAATAACAGAATGAGCAAAAATAGGGATGTTACCTTAATATTTCGCATGAATGTTCAAACCCTCTAATCCCGTGTCTATCATATTCTATGAAAAGCTCTTCAAAATGCTTCTTCTTTGCATTATCATCTGAGCTGATACCTGATTCGCGGTATGATAGTTATAAGGATTCAGAAACGAGATGTATGAGAAAAAAGTATATCAATGGCTTCTTTAAAACTACCCATTGGGATTCAGTCATTTTCTGAAATACGGACCGGGGGGTATGCATATGTAGATAAAACCCCATATGTAGCCTCTTTGGTAAACGAGGGAAAATATTACTTTCTTTCCCGCCCACGCAGATTTGGAAAAAGTCTCTTTCTTGATACTCTTGATTGCGCATTCTCAGGGAAAAAGGAGCTCTTTCAGGATCTTTTTCTCAATACACCGGAATCCGGCTGGGATTTTTCCAAAAAATACCCGGTGATACGGATCAGTCTGAGTCAGCGGATTAACAGCACCGTTGAAGAACTTCACGAACATCTGACCAGGATTATCAGGAGAGAAGCTGAACGATATAGCTGCACAGTTGTTCCTCATATATCACCCGGTTTTCAGCTTGAAGACCTCATCCGGGATATATACAAAAAAACCGGGTGTCAGGTAGTTCTTCTCGTTGATGAGTATGATAAACCCATCCTTGATAATGTACATATTCAGGTTCAGTCAGTAATCATGCGGGATGAACTCAGGAGCTTTTATGGTATGATCAAGGATCTGGATCCCCTGCTGAAATTTGTATTTCTCACCGGTGTTTCGAAATTTGCAAAAACGGGGATATTTTCTGGTCTGAATAATCTCAATGACATCACCCTTGACGCACGATATTCTGCAATTTGTGGCTATACACATGAGGATGTAATGCACGTGTTCTCTGATTACATTCATGACTTTCATATCGCTGAAGTCCGGGAGTGGTATAACGGATATTCGTGGACCGGGGAGACAGTATATAATCCATTTGACATTCTGCTTCTTTTTTCAAAGGGAGTATACCGCCCCTACTGGTTTGAAACCGGGACTCCCACATTTCTTCTCCAGCTCTGGCAGGAGAGACCCCGGCTTCCGGCAGAGTATGATGGAATGATTGCAGGTGAAGAACTGCTCGGGTCATTTGATCCAGAGAAGATCCGGACAGAAACCCTGTTGTTCCAGGCCGGATATCTGACCATCAGGTCATATGTGTCCAGTGCAGAGGAGGGAACATGGTATACGCTCGGGTTTCCAAACCGTGAAGTCCGTGAATCATTTAACCGCCAGATCCTTGCTCTGTTACAGGATGATCTGACGGAAATTCCTTTTCCGGATATCAGAAAGGTTTTGGAATCCGGTAATAGTCAGGAACTGAAGAATATTTTCTATGGTTTTCTGTCATCAATACCTCATGATAATTACCGGAACAATCTGATATCACATTTTGAAGGGTATTATGCCAGTGTTGTGTATGCATATATGGCAAGTCTGGGATATGAGATCATTGCGGAGGATACAACAAACAAAGGCAGGATCGACTTAACCGTGAAAACCAGAACATACATCTGGATTTTTGAATTAAAGGTGATGGGAATTGATCGCTCTGGTGATATGTTACCCATTGACCAGATCAGACAACGGGGATATGCCAAAAAATACACATCTGACCCCCGTCAGGTCATTGAAGTTGGAATTATCTTCAATCCGGAAACGAGGAATATTGAGAGGTGGGATGTGGAAAAACCAAACCAGTAACTTATCTTTTTGCGATTACTTTCTCAATACTCCCAAGCAGTTCCTCTTTCTGATATGGTTTGATGACATATCCCGCTGCACCAACACGAAGAGCCAGAGCAACCACCTGCTCAAGCCCTGCTGCAGAACACATGATAACAGGAATCGTTGGAAACTCCTTTTTGAGTTCGCGCAAAATCTCAATTCCATTCAGTTTTGGCATAACCAGGTCAAGCATAATGAGATCAACAGGATGAGATGTGAGAAAATCCAGTATATGTATTCCGTCAGGCTGCGTCAGCGTTTTAAACCCAGCCTCGGTCAGAATAGCATTCATCTCATCAATATCTGCCGGATTATCATCAACCATTAAAACAGTGGTCATACCATCAACTCTGGAGGCGAATCAAAACCTTCGATTCGGATTATTTTTCATTGATCCTCATATGGTATGAATTTGTCTGAAAATTGCTTTGCGAATCTGTTTGTGTATACCATTGTTCCTTATGCCTGACAGGAAAAACATTATTCTACACAGTCATGGAAACCTGGACCACTCACCTTCCAAAGCTTTTTCTATCGCTCTCTTCACCGGATTATTTCATTCCGGAAAATTATCGGCTGGGGACTGATGCATATCTTGTTCCGTCTCCTGACCGCCAGGATCTTATCTTCTCATTCCCCGTCTGCTTCAGGCGACCCCTCCATGAAGAGATATCCCTTCCCTTCTCTTCATCGGCAGGGGCCGTTCATACAATAATTGAAAACTGCAAACAGGCTTCAGGGAAGGATACGGATCTTGGAATGCTCTATGGTGCCGGAACCGGAAATCAGGGCCGGTACACTGCAAACATTGAGCCTTGTACCGTTGCATCATCCTTGTCAGCCCTGGCATCCCATCTCTGGAGACCGGATGACGGGAATATTCTCACTCCGGAGGGTATCCGGCTTACTGTCAGGGGAGCGCTGCCGTATCTTCCGCTTTCTTCAAAAGGCAGTGCCACGATCCGGGAAGAATTCAGCATATACCTTAAGCGTATCTCGGATTGTATTCACCAGGTTCCAGTCCGGCTGATAAAACATGGATGGGAGATTGTATATGATCAGCAGCACCTTCGTTCAGAACTCCCTGACATGGGTCTTGTCTGCTTCATTGGGGACGGAACACGACCCGCACGAACATATACCCGTCACCGGTGCTGGCACCGGGTGGCAGGACCGAAGGATGGCGTGCATATTCCTTTTTACTGCCCGGCTGACCTTGAACCGGTGGAGGTTCTACTTGCTGGATCGAACCGGACGATCGCCGGACTTGGTATAAAACGGGGTGAGATTTTCGCAATAACAGGGTCCAATGCAGAGGGAAAATCCACGCTTCTCAATGCTGTTCTGGCGGGTGAGGATGATCATGCACCTGGCGACGGGAGGGAGACTCTGGTGACCATCCCAGGCGGTGTATCTCCTGATGCAACTGGTATTGAACTGAAAGGTGCTGATCTCCGCCCGTTTTTTGAAAAAATCCCCCCAGGTATGGCAGGAACAGCCGAATCAGCCTTTGGACAGGGGAGTGGTTCTGCATCCATGGCATACCGGATATCTGATGCTATCCGGAGGAGGGCTCCCTATATTATTATTGATGAGGACCGGGCTGCCCAGAACCTGATGGTCCCCTGTTACATGAGTTCTTCAGAGATCAGATCACTTGGATCCCTCCTTGCAGGAGCGAGGGGATGGTGCAACGGGACCACGTTTATTATCGCCGGATCCGGGATGGAACTTCTGATTGCACAGGCAGACCGGATTGTCCGGCTTTGTCAGCATGCACCCCGTGCGATATCGGTGGATAGATACCGGGCAGGGCTGAAAAGCCATTACGAAAAAATGGCAGGATTGATCCCGGATAATTCAGGTGAGGGTAATATTTGCAAATAATGATGCTTCCTGACCGACATATGGAGAAGAAATGAGTTTTTTCATCAGATACGTTGCATTCGTAAGCGGTTCCTGTACTTCAGATGAATTGACATCTCCTGTGGCTTCTTTTGAAATTTCGGCCTTGCAAAGACCCTGATATGCCTGACTTATCACTATGTTATCCAAAAGCCGGTACAGCATCTTTTTTACTGAAGTCATGGTAGGTACCGCGGTGTCAGACAAAAGATTCGTTAACGTATCAGAATCAAGTGTGGCAAAAAGAGACTCTGTATTTCTGAGCTGATCATATGCAGACCCGTACAACTCTTCCGCAGCCGCAAAGGCTTCTAACCCGGTCTTAAACCGATCCGTCTCATTGCTTAATATTGCATCATATCCCCTGATCTTTTGATCTCCGCCCTGAATCATATAATCATACGAAACAAGCAGGGTATCCCACAGGGTGATATAATTATTGAGAAGTCTGGCAGTCTCATTCGAAATCTCACCTGGCTGTACCGAATCGGTAATGTTTGCCAACGTGATGGCCATCTCCTCCCTGACCGACCGGATACGTTCACGGGCCTGTGCACTGTCATCAATGTTAATCTCATCAACTTTTTTCAATGCATCCGTAATCTGCGTTCGGATTGTATCTGGAATCTGCATATCCGAATCCGAAGATACAATGGCTGCACAACTGGAAATAATGATGAGAATTGAGATAAATTGGTGAATCTTCATGATAATCTCTTCCTTATACAGTATTCAATTCATTCCAGACTAACAACACCGTGCCTTCCACATTGCTGCATCCTCGTGATGAATGACATAGCCTGGCTGACAATATATCTGGTATCCTGAACAGTCACAAATGCCCAATACGCAGTCAAAACCTTCCGGTTGGGGGAGGTTTGATGAAGGGGGAGTGTACTTCGGTGCTTTTTTCCATTTTAGCTTATATTCCTGAACCAATTTTCCTAATTGGGTTATCACATCAGGCTCTTGATATTTCGGAAATTCATCCTTATCAGGAATACCAATATACACCGGATAATTCGGGGGTAATATCTGATAGATAGAAAATTCATCGCGATCAACATAAAACGGGTCAAAATTCCACCCATAGTTATCATTATCGCTTCCATCTGCGGGTTCATCAAAGCCCCATGTGTAATCATCTTCACAATTAAAAGCCCAGCTTCCTTCAAACCCGTCCTCAGTTTCTGTGGTAAGGACTGGGCCGGTCGCCAGCTGAATCATGTTCATGAGTGTTACATCACCGGCTTTCACAGGACTTGTATTAACAAACTCACTCACTGATTCATTCAGAGGTGAATCGGACAGGGGTATCCCTGTTAAAAAGGAAAGGAGTATCATTACTGCTCCGAATGCAATACATGCTCTTGCCATATCATGAGATCATCATTCCTGAGGAAAAATTTTGTGATGTGTGTATCTCATGAAATCAAAAACAGACTCCTGTTTAAGAGAAAAATAGAATGAAAAATATATTGAATAGTCTGAATTAAATTAAGACAGTATCGTGATTTACTATTTCCATTTCTGATCATCATGGCTGATACTGATATCCATCAGGCGCTTCGTCAGATTCTTCAAATTCGAACCAACAATCCGATCCCTGGATATCGTATAAAGTACATCATCCATAAAGAGCGACCGGAGTACTGTTGAGCCGTACCACCACTCATCACCTGAAGTACCGGTCCCCTGTTTAATCCTGCCTTTCTCAGTAAATCCGGTGTCCGGGTTAATTCCAAAGACATACGTCCCCTGCCAGGTCTCTTCGGTATGGGAACCCTTATACGCACTCCCCTGGACAGGTTTATGAATAACCTCCCTGATTGGGATTGCCATGATATCCTTCTCTTTATCAAGCAGGAAGGCCCGGTGATCGGAAAGAACTGCTGAATCAGATCCTTTTTCTCCGATGACAATACTCTCAATCAGCCGGGGATTACTTACATTACTCACATCAAAGAGGGCAATTTTCACTCCGGTCGGGACAATTCCGCCCCATTCATTCTCCATAGTGTCTTTTCCAATCCCTATCAGATGAGTTTCGTCATACGGATGGAGATAATCAGAATAGCCGGGGATCTTGAGTTCTCCCAGCAGCCCAGGCTGATACGGATTTGAGAGATCAATGACAAACAGCGGGTCTGTCTGCTTAAAGGTTACCAGGTAGAGGAGATCTCCCATGAACCGGGCAGAGTAAATCTTCTCTTCAGGAGCCAGGTGTTCAAGTCTTCCGATGATCTTCAGATCCGGATCAAGCACATAGACATTGCTGTATTGTGTATCATCCGCAGACCAGTCGGATACCGTGGTTGCAACTCTTAGATTTCCTCGGTTTTCATCAAGGGAGAACTGATTTAAGAGATATCCGGGGACGGTTCCTGTTGCCTTGTACGTGATATCCCCGTTTTTGATTGCAAACCGGTGAATGACTGACTCCTGCACAGGTTCATTTGATTCTGCTGATTTTTCCTCAATCAGGCCCCATCCATACCATGGGCGCTGTTTTTCATAGCCAACATACACATTCGAGGGTGATACATAGAGGGTATTTGCATATCCCAACAGGAATGACTCAGCCTGGGGCTCGTCCATGCCGGTCACCGGCAGCGAGGTCAGGGTATGCATCCGGTACTCGTTCATCGGATAAGGAGGACACCACACCCTCGGAATAGGAATTGCTGCTTCCCCATCATAGATAACCGGCATACGGGGGTTGTAGTAATCAGGACTCTCGCGGGTGATAACATACACATAATCCCCAATCATTCGGGCATGTTCATACAATCCAGGGGCAGATATTCTCCTGAATTCTTTTGGATCTTTCCGGTCCGATATATCATATATCACAGCCTGGGTTTTTCTTGAGTAATCAGGCACCGGAGCGGCTGATCCAGCAGGGGTGTACCAATACTCATCATATGTATCTGAAAAGACGACAAGGCGATCACCGGCGAGGAAGAGTTCTGATACTGATCCATTAACCGGCAGTTCAGTCACAATCTTCCCCTGCTCAGGTGGAAATGCATCGACAATCGTCAGTGTCGTGCCACTTACGATGTAAATATACTTCCCGTCATTTTTTACGAAATCGGCCTCATCAACCCCGGTAACCTGGATATTTGTCGTTGAATAATCACTAGCCCCTTTCAGTGATGAGCCTGCAGAAGTCGGGGCTGGTGCCATCTCCTTGAGAACCATGGATCCCAATGGTGCCATTCCATCCAGAGGGACAAGATCAGAATACATCTCATTGCCGTACCCGTACCGGTAGGGAGGAGTTACATTTTTTAAATACTCTTTCAAAGCCTCTTCATTTGTTATTTCAAGCATTCCGGATGAAGAAGACTCCGTTCCGGATACCTGAAATATTGCTGTTAACACTGCAATCAAAATCGTGCAAAGCAACAGGGATTGTATCGGTGCATGTGGCATCATACTGATGTAATACACCGGATGAAGGTAATTAGTTATGGTAAGCAACGAAAAATTTCAAAGTAACCGGTCTTCCGATGTGCGTTAAACTATAATGTCATTTAGCTGATATCTACATATGAGAAAAATCCCCCTCTATGAAAAGGGCGGTATCATCAATGAATCCGGAGGAGAGTACTGCACAGTCAGACTTCGCATTCCTGCCGGTCTGATTACCGTTGATCAGATGGAAGGCATTGTGCGTATTGCACGAAAATTCAATACCGAGGTTCACCTCACCACCAGGCAGACGATTGAACTGGTTCATGTCCTCCCTGCATCCCTCGATCTCCTTGCCGAAGATCTTGCTGCAAACGGAACTCCGGTAGGGGCCGAAAAGGCAGAGATCGTCAATATCACCGCATGTCCGGGAACAAACCGGTGCCGGTTTGCCATGATAGACTCCATCTCACTTGCACGTACACTTGATGAGAAATTCTTTGGCAAGGAGATGCCGGTAAAATTCCGGATCGCAGTATCTTCCTGTCCGAATTCATGCGTCAGTGAGCGACTCAATGAGATCGGTATCACCGGAGTCGTCAGGCCATACCGGGTTCCGGGGACCTGTACCGGCTGTGGAACCTGTGTGCAGTACTGCAGGGAAAAAGCCATTGCGATTAAGAACGGCCAGATAAAAATGGACGAGGATCGCTGTGTTCATTGCGGCATGTGCATTCATTCGTGTCCCTTCCATATCATCAAGGCCGACCCTCCGGCATATCATATCACCATTGGCGGAAAACGTGGCCGGCATCCCCGGGTAGGGTATCATGTCGTCACGGTAAAATCACCTGAAACGGTTGTAAAAGTCATTGAAATGGTCGTACAATGGGTATACCGGAAAGCATGGAGTGATTCCCTTCTGCCTGATCAACTCGAAACCCTAGACTTTGAGACGTTTAAAACTGAACTGGTTGCCGGATTTGATGAGAACGAGATCGTAACCGGCTATTAATCAGACCGGTTCTTACCCTTCTTTTTTAATTAACTCTTTAAACAGATTTCTAGAACCGTGAAAACGGGCAAAGAGACTGCATCCCATCCAATAATCCGATTTTGATATGATTATACCGGTCATCCTCCGAAGTAACCGGAAAACGAAGGCTTTTTCTGAAAAAGAGAGAAAGAAGAGACAAAAAATAGATTATCTCTTCAGGCTGTCGATAAGACGTGAGACCTGCATGGGTTTCATGTCTATATCAAAGGTATCATAGATGTAGGTTCTGACCTGCTGAACAGTTGGCTCCTGGTTTTTGAACGCCTCTTTTACCTGCTCAAGCTGCTTGTCGGTCAGTTTCTTCTTCCGCTCAGCACGGGGTGCGGCAGCCTGTGCAGCGCCTGCTCCGGCAGGGATGTAAATCTTGCCATAGATTACTTCTCCCTTCCGTTTTGCATGACGCTCACCCATATCGCCGATCCAGACCTGGAAGAGCTGCTTCTTCCCGTCAAGCTCGACCTCTTCCTCTCCTTTCAGGATATATGAGGGCATCATCCGTTCAACCTGTCCAAGAACAAAGATTTCTCCCTTCACCATCTGTCCACCGACACGGCCTTTGGCATTGCCCCGGACGATGATCTTACCGCCCTCTGCATGCGTTCCAAGGTGAACGTCGACATTGCCGCCGATATCAATGGTTCCGCCGTTCATGAATGTGGCGGTGTCGGATCCGGCATTGCCCTTGACGATAATCTTACCGCCCATCATACCCCGCCAGTCACCACGGTAGGAAGCACCAAGGTAGTTCTTTGCATTCCCGTCGACGATGAACTCACCGCCGGTCATGCCGATACCACAGAATGAATCGACATTACCCTTGACATGGATCTTTCCGCCAGACATCCATGCGGCGGTGTACATGTCGGTATTGCCCTGAACCTCAATCTCTCCGGCGGTCATCTTCATTCCGATGTATTTGACCTTGTCGGTCGGTCCGGAGATGATAATCTTCGTATCTGCAGCAGTTGCGCCTCCCTTCCCTTCAACGGTAAAGTAGTCGCTTATCTTTGCAGTGGTATTTCCAAGGTGAACATGAAGTTCTCCAATCTGCTGGGCAGTCTTTCCGGCAAAGTGGTCTGGAGTGATATTTTCTGCTTCAAGATACAATTCAGGCTCTTTGACAAGTGTCAGTTTTACAATATCCATTCCTTTTCACTCCTTAGTTGGAATCTACCTCGATGACATACGGGTTTGGCACGTAATGATTGGAGACCTCATAGTTTGCAAGGTTCATACTGTAGAACTTCAGGAATTTCATCTGGACATCGCGTTCAACCTGTTTGTTCTCCGGAACCTTTGCATCTACCCAGAGCGTCCTCTTATTACCGTTGCTGACAACTTCACCATGCTCAACAACCATGGTACCACTCTTGAAGACATAGTCTGCAGCGGTGAATGCCTTCTCGATCTCTTCGGGATCCTTGATCTTGTCTTCGTCCAGATCATACACGACAACATCTGCATCCATGCCTGGAGCAAGACCACCAAAGATGTTATAGAGACCAAGTGCTTTTGCAGGACCTGCACGGGTCATCTGGGCAAGCTCAAACATGGTGATCTCACGGTCAATGGAGGCGAGATTCGTTGCTGCAATGACCTTGTCAGAGTTCTTAAAGCCCTTGAGCATGTCCTGACGGGATTTATTGGACATGAGCCACTTGTAGATACGCGGGTACCGGGTGAACGGTCCGGCATTCGGATGGTCTGTTGTTACAAACGTTCTCATGGGATCCTTTGCGAGAAGACCGAGTTCAAGTCCGATACACCACTGGATGGCACAGACCTTGATGTTTGGATCGTAGACATAAGGCACGATTCCTGAACTGGTCTCCAGTTCGACATCGACATTTGCCCACTTCAGGTGATTCAGTGAGGTCAGGTGATGCTCAAACGGACCGTCAGCGGTCATCGTGGTGGTCTCATCAAGGGTGACACACCCAAGATCCATGGTCATGTTCTTGTTCTTGTTAAAGTAGTCAGCGACTTCCTTTGCACCTGACTCAAACGTTGCCCAGGAGTCTCCCTTGTACGAATGGAACTGGACATGGGTGCTGTGAAGGACCTGTTCACGACCGAATTTGTTGTTTGGCTTGACTCCTTCGGCAATCTTCAGGGTGTCAAGGGTTGTCTCATAGTTCCCCGGGTTTCCAAGGTTGTTCTGGTGGATGTGAATAGAGTGCGGAAGTCCCATCTTCTCGTTTGCGGTCAGGAGACCCTTTACAATCTCTGCAGGAGTAATATCAAAGTACGGAACCGGATCGTTTACGGTTGTACAGTTCTCACCCCATCCCCATGCCTCGGAACCACCGGGATTGACAATCTTGACTGCATATCCTTTCGTGGTCTTCAGCAGCCAGGAGATATATGCACAGACATTATCCATCTCGTTGTTCTTGAGATACTCAAAGACAAACCAGTTGTTCCCGAAGACAGGGAATGCACCCTCATCGACGATCGGAGTATCCTTGATCTCTTCATGGACATGCCGTGCATAGAGCGGAGGCATTGCAGCTTCCATGACGGTGGTAAATCCCATCCGGGCATATTCATACCCGGTTTTGAAGGTGGTCGGAATTGAGAATCCACCGGCCATACGGGTGTTTTTACCGGTAGGTTTGTATGTGAAGAGCTTGTCTTCCGGACGGTAGTTTCTTCCTTCATTGACTTTCGGACCGGCTACATGTGCATGGATCTCAACCGCACCGGCCATGACGGTCTTGCCCTTTGCATCAATGACCTTTGCCTTGTTGGAAACCTTATCTGCAATCTTACCGTCCTTGATACAGACATCAGAGACTTCTCCCTTGATTCCTGTCTTCGGGTCGTAGACCTTTCCGTTTTTGATGATATATTCGCTCATGGTACATTCCCCTTAATTTGCCTTGAGTTCTTTGACCCTCTTTAATACCGCTTCAAGGAACTGCTGATCGGTCATCATTCCTTCCGGTGGTTCGACCACTTTTCTGGACTCGATCGGGACGTTATCCATACGATAGCAGTTGCCACCGACCTCTACCCCCACAAAGGCAACCGGTACATGGACCTTGCAGACAGCAGTTGTCGGAGTGATGTGTGGATCAATGGCAACAGACGGGAGCCGGGAGATCTCTTTTACGCACTGCATCGGGAAGTGTGCCCCTGGGTCACTTCCAAGGACGAAGAATGCGTCAATCTCCTTGCGTTTGAGGACTTCAATGGTTCCGGTCTCACCAGGGTTATACCGGGCAAATCCCCGCGAGAGGTCAACGGAATACGGGAACCCGAACTGCCATCCGAGGACCTGACCTGATCCGGTCACATTGTAATGTCCTCTCATGGCAATGATGGAGAATTTCGTGTAATCGTTCAGATCCTTTGTCAGCATGATAGCTGCATCGATGTTATGGTCCTTCCCAAGAGACTGGGTTACACCCATACCGAAGAAGATAACCCCGAAACGGCCTGACTTTAAGAGCTCTGCTGCCTCGTATACTTTTTCCTTCGGGACACCGGCGATGATATCTCCGGTCAGTTGCTGACCACGGACGGCTGCACGGATTGCCTGGAGTAACTCATAATCATATCCCTGCTCAACCTGGAGGTGAACATCGGCAAGGCTTGCGGTATCGGTACACCGGGGATCAACAACAATGATCTTTCTCTGTTTCTGCCCTTTTCCGGTGAAATACCCACGGGGGAAGATTGAGTACCGGGACATGTGACGGGGGTGTGCATGTGCCGGGTTACAGCCCCAGAACACAATCCGATCAGCACGGTTCTTCACTTCTCCGAGGGTACAACTCGGGATTCCCACGTTCTGGACTGCTATAAGGGTGGTTCCGTGACAGACTGCAGCAGTATTATCAACGAGTGCACCACACAGTTCGGCTATCTCATGGCCGACACTCTGAGCCTCACATGATGTCGAAGACCAGCCATACATGGAAGGTTTCTTTGCTTTTGCAAGCATCTGGGCCGTGTACTCTATCGCTTCCTCATAGGTGATCTCTTTAAATGAACCATCCTCCTGGAGTTTCCGTGGCCGGGTCACCCGGTGGGCGTGATCAGATGAGTGAAGGAATTTTTCTGCACCGATTGCACATGCATTCTCTACATCCAAGATCTTCTTCCCTTCGTCATCCGTGATAACAGTAAGATCATCACACAATGTTCCACAGAAGGGGCAGATTACATCGGTTATTTTTTTTGACATTATGCGTCACCCCAGCATTTTGATCTGACAAGTTCGAGTGAGTTGAGAACTTTCTCTTTCTCTGCGGGTTCAATGGTGATGGGAACACCCTTAAATGTCGGCATGCCGGTGCTATAGGTTTCAGGACTTATGACACTGTTTGCCCATGGCCCCATCGGAATGAATGCAACACCCGGGTGTGGTCCCTGTGTTGCTTCAATTGCTTTTACCACGACCTCGCCATACTGGCTTTTCACCCTGACATTGGTGTTCTTCATAATGCCAAGGCGCTTGAAATCAGAATCATCGATCTCGATAATACCACAGGCTTTCATGTACCTGTCGGTCTCTTTTCCGCCTTCCATGGAGACGCCCTGCTGAATCGTGCGCCCGGAAATCAGATTGATAGTTATTGCACTCATAATGCTCCTCGTAACGAAGAAAATCGCCGATGAACAGTCATATGATCGGAACATTTCCAGTCATATGGTACCCTTCCCGGAACACTGCAGGATGAGGATTCCTGATGAGTTCCGTGATACAAGAATTCTCCCTTTTTCGGCATATATATTTATTGTATTGAAATTCAAAAATTGATGATTTAATGGTGAAACAATTGAAATCGTTAATTTTAAGATCCATATTTCGCAGATAATTAAATTTTATAATATCTTTTTTAATATATTGTGCTGGTTGATCAGTTTTTATTTATTTTCAGGCAAGTATAGTGCATCTCATTAGCGTTATCGGTATCTATAAAGAGATTTCTCACCCTCCCGCGCAGAATGATGATTATCTGTGAAAAATAAAAAATACGGGTAGGAATTTGAAGAATAAACACATAAGTTAACTTTATTTATATAACTTCATGCATCAGATATTATTTCTGTTTTGACTATTGTTTGTAATAGGAACATTCAGGAAATAAATTTCAAAAATCCCTTATCTCCCTGTCTGAAATTGTCGGAATAACACACATCATGAACAGATTTGATAGTAATGTGTTAATGAATTGCCTGTACCATATGATAACAATACCGGTTTTCTTTCCTGGTACCGGTCACGATGATGATTCAAACCGTATCCGGTGTGATCCGGTATAGATAGTCATATACGGCGGACGGACAAATCCTGCGAGTGTCATATTTGTCTTTTGTGCAAATTCTATCCCTCCGGCGAATGCTGCATTATTGCTGATCATCACAGATATCCCTGCACGATACGCTTTAGCAACCATGTCAACCGGAAGCCTGCCCGAGCATACGATATAACACGACCTGAGATCTGCACCTTTCATCAGGGCCATGCCGACTGCTTTGTCAACTGTTGTATGCCGGCCCATATCCTCAACACCGGAGATTACGTTTCCGTCAGAATCCATAACAAGACTGCAATGCATGCCACCGGTTCTCTTCCAGATGACCGAGTATTCATGTACATGATCCATTGACTGAAAAATAGTCTCCCCTTTCAGTATCAGGCCATCGGCTAAAGGACTGAATATTCCATCCGGGAGCAGATCACGACAGGACCCTCCTGAGCTGTTCTTTGAAAATGTTCCAATATTCAGATTGACAGAATTTTTTGTGATAATGTCGATATGTGGAAGATGAATGGTGATTTTATCGATCTCATCCGGTGAATGAATATACCCCTCACAGATAAGATATCCAAGAGCAAACGGTTCAAGATCTATTGGGGTTATTGAGAGATCACCTATTATTGCTCCGTTTAACGTTATGATGACTCGTGATTCGGTGCAAACCTCTACCGTTTCCTGAGTGGTTACACTTCCGTGAGCCTTGAGTACCACATATCTCTTTGTTATGTCCGGAATATCGGTTTCATCTTTTTCTGTCATGTACGTCACATTTTATGCATACTCAATGTCAGGAATTACTCCTGAGATACAATAACTAGAGGATATAAAGAAAAAAAGGTTGGGATTCATAAGCGGGATGTACATTGTAAAAGCGATAACAGATAATTGTGCACAACATGGCTAAAAGAAAGAATAACAGACAAAGTGGGCAGGTATATTTCAGGTCCGAAAGAACGTGATCAATACAGGAGAACCACACGAACCTGTACTGATCCACGTTCCTTTCAACTCATTTCACTGTGATTTTCGGTTTGGAAATGATTCGTGCTCTCATCCGGTAATGATAACACGGGCAATTCTCAAGGCTGGAATAATCTACACGATCCCAGAATTATCTCGATTATTATGACGTACCACTTGGTACACTGTCGTATATACTGTGAATCATTATGAATCAGACTGAATAACCCTCTCATCAGGTATGCAAACATTCTGATTCACGTACGTACACAGTATACATCCTTACTTCGCTCAAGAGATGATAAATCTTACGGGTTTTCATATTACCGGATTAAGAAAATTTGATAGAATCCGGGATTGATTTAAAAAATCAGACCTTCCATACCGTTATTGAAATTCATAGTTTTTTTACTCTCTCATACCATCTTCGAAAAAATTCGCTCTTTTATCGAAAACACATTCATTAGAATGATTTGACTCATGAATCTTCAGGCGCGAAAGAAAATCACTCTTTCCATCAATCAGTTATGCAGAAGAGAGAGTAGAATCTATGATTATATTTACAGGTCCTTAAAGGAGGAAAGGTATTGGTGACCGAAAAACGGCCTATTGTGTGTGGTTTTACCCTTCCCGGTTAACCCTGAGAGATCCCGATCCTTTAAGGGTCCATCACTCATTCTACCGAATTATGTGTCGGTATTCATGAGTACATGGTAGTTTCTGTTGGGTACATATAATATGCAAAATAAAGGCGTCCAAATAAATTAATATTATATACTAAAATAAAATTGAGGATTAATTTTGATTAAAATCATATTTTATCATAGATATACAATTTATTTAACCGTATCTCAACCTCTGTTCCTCTCCCGGGACCTTCACTATGGAGAGAGATACTCCCCCCGACAACCTGGATCAGGCGTTTGGTTACCGACAAACCAAGACCTGAAGATGAACGATCATGACGGGATGGATCAGCTTTGAAAAATGGTTCAAATATCCTCTTCAATTCACTTTGTGTCAACCCAATACCGGTATCTGTAATGTATACAGCAATCTGGTGACCAAGATCCTTTGCAAATATCCGGATTATTCCATTTGCATACGAATATTTTATTGCATTTGAAATGACGTTATCAAAAGCTGAGAAAATGTGCGGTAATGAGGTATGAACAACATAATCCTCATAAATTTCCAAACATACACGAATTTTTTTCTTTGAGCTGCTATTGAATGAATAGCGGAGGAAAACTGTAAAAGCCTTTTAAAAGGTTGTGGTTTATAAATACATTATCAACCCCTGATAACGAAAGAGGAGTTTTGCTATTCACCGTATATCTCATCAAGAAAATCCTTCAAATTCATAAGTTCCTCCTCTTTTTTTTCAGTACAGTGATCTCTCTTCACCATTTCCATAACTCGTAATGGATCGGCATGCCATACAGGGGCACCACTCTTTGGTATTTTCTTTGTAACCAGCCCTTCTGCCTCCAGTTCCTTAAGATGTGATTCAACAGACCCCTGGAACGAGTATTGAAACACATCTTTCATAAAATCCTTGATCTTCGGTTCTCTCCCTCCATCAGGGGAACCTTATATAAAGTATAATATTTCCCTGCTGGCTAAATTACGTGATAATTCCCGCCATTCATTCCTGCTTGATACGTCCTCTTTTTCTGTCCGGGCCATGTGTGCATAATAAAATAGTTATCTGAATATACTATTTGGTATCAAATGTGAAAAGTCGGGATACATATCTTTTTTGTCCCTATGATACCCTTTAACCGGACAATAGATTGTTCAAATGGACCGGTTATCATATCTCCCTCTTTTTGCTTATCGGGACTTTCTGCGCAACATTTTGTTAGATCTATTACTTTTATTTTCTCTATTTATGGCTCCTGGTTTATTATTCAGATACTTCGGTCATGGAACAGATTTTGGTTTTACGCCAGATTATTCACTCAAATGGTTTCAGAGTCTTGCATATCTGTCTGGTGCTGTCAGTCTAATTTTTGCCGCAAAAAAGATGCTTACCCTTTTTCGGGGGAAAGATGGGTAATATCTCCGATACGATAGTTGACCTGCTCACACCAGTCATTGGAGCAGGACTGGCAACATCAGCTGTCACGATGCAGTGTAAAAAGATGGATATTCTCCCGGAAGAACTTAATGATGAGAATATTGAAGAGTTTCTGAAAAAAATTCAAAAAATACTGGATATTTTTGTTGGAGAAACGGTTTCATCATCAATTATTCAGGATATCCTACACATTAAGTAATATCCCGGTACAGGTAATGCCTGCATAACATCTGATGAAATTATTATGACGGTGGAGACAGTATGAAAAGCAGGGTAATTATTATCTTTTTCCTATACATTCTGATTTGCAATGCCGGGGCATCCCTTCAAAACGAGATTATCATCGGGGCTATCATTGACGGGCATGGCGACAGTATTTCAAAAGCAGAAGGTATCGAGGCTGCATTTGACCTTGCAATATCTGATCTGAAAGAGAGTTATAAAAAATCCGGCATTGATATGACGGTATCAACACGAAAAGTAGTAACGAACGGAACCGGAGAGAGCGCAGTCCAGGCAGCTCGTGAACTGGCAGCCGAGGGAGTTCAGGTGATTGCCGGTCCCTATTCATCAGAGGAAGTCGCTGCGATTCTTCCTGTTCTTACTCAGGAGGGGATACTGTCAGTAAACCCCTCCTCATCGCCGGCACTCTCCCGTCCGGGAGATCCTCAGATCAGATTATGTCCGGATGATACCCAATTGGTACATGCCTTGTTCACCTACAAGGATCAGACAGATACTGACATTTCGACAAAAAAAGCAGTTATCCTTGCACGGGATGATCTCTACGGAAGAACCATGGCCGAAAAGATAATTCTGCATGGTAATGTTGTTGATACCGTATTGTATCCTCAGAATACCCGGGACTTTACCAGTGCCCTGAAAACGCTTGAATCAATAATTTCATCGCTGACTGATGAGACAGACGATGAGAATATTATTGTTCATGCAGTTGCATTTGATGAAATCGGCGATATCATGGCACAGGCATCGCACTATCGAGGCCTTCAGAAAACCCGATGGCTCGGGATGGACACCATAGCTCTGTCATCCACGATCCTTGAAAATTTAACTGCCGCAGAATTTGCATATCAGACCGGGCTGACTGCACTTGCATTCAATGTTGCCCAGCCCCCCTCATCTGATTACTGGAGGGTTTTTGATGCAATCGAGCGGGCAAACGGTGGGAGAGTTCCGTCAGTATATGAGATTCTCATGTATGATCAGACCCTTATGGCAGCATGGATCGTCCAGAACAACCCGGATACCCTGGAAGACATGCTGTATATCGCTGATAATTATGGCAGGTATTCATACGCTGCAACCGGCTGGCTGAAACTAAACGAAAACAGCGACCGCGAATATGGCGATTATTATTTTTACCGGATTGAAAAAACAGATGACGGGAGGTATTACTGGAGGCC
Organism: uncultured Methanospirillum sp.; assembly: GCA_964501255.1. Taxonomy (GTDB): domain Archaea; phylum Halobacteriota; class Methanomicrobia; order Methanomicrobiales; family Methanospirillaceae; genus Methanospirillum. The sequence continues at coordinate 62,448 of CAZCSN010000001.1, forward strand.
GGTGAACGTTTACAAGTATGAAAGTGACTCAGTATTTTCTCTTGAAGGAGTAAATAATACGTTTATGCAGCGATATTCAGCGAACGCATAAAAAATTCTCACATTTTTAATACATCACAATATCGTTCACATCCTTATCTTCACGGGATATGACGTCATCATGACTTACCTGTCATTATGGAGTAAAAATATGAACCAGCATATCCATCATACTATTCAGGGGATCTTATGACTCAATGTATCCATTGTGGCTCTACTCTCTCTCCAGACAGTGCATTCTGTAAGGAGTGTGGAAAACCTGTACCAGCTGCTCACTCATCATCGCAGGACTCACTCGTCTGGACGGCTCAGATCCCGGTGATCACAAGTTCGGTCGTCGTCAAACAACTGGGTATGGCTCTTGGTGCAGGTTTTCTCGTGGTCTTTGTAATTATTCTGCTCACCGCTCCGGGAGCAGCAATATCAATAATACCTATTCTTTTTGCTATATGGCTCTTTTTATACGGCCTCTCCCTTGGTATTGCTGCACTATATCAGAAAGCAACAAAGGGGGGGCCTGATGCAGTCTTCGCAGTAACCCCCGAAGGAATCGGGTATGCAGCCGGTGATACCATAAAAAAAATAAACCGGCTGACTGCCATCGGATCACTGGCAGGTGGATCGCTAACCGGAGCAGGAGGAAGCCTGATAAACATCTCCCGTGAGATGGATTCGATTGCATGGGATGACATCAGATCAATATCGTATCAGAACCGGGAACGTACGATTGTAGTCTACCGGAAGATCCTGATCTCTCCTGTCATGCTGGCCTGCACCAAAGAAAACTTCAGCCAGGTAAAAGAACTCATTGCACGATATGCACCCGCTGGAACAATCAAAGGGTAGTTTCCAATCCCCTTATTCCCCATATCTCACCAGGAAAATGAGTCGTGCCACAATATAACCCGAAAATGCCAGAATAAGTCCAATCCATGGATCCTTCAAAACCATCGAGCCGAGCAGCATACCGATAAGGGCGATGAGACATACCAAAAGGTCCGGATGGTGGCCCACTGAATACTCACATGCCATGAACCGCGTATCCCCATATGACAATACTGCAACAGGACAGATATAATTCATCAAATGAAACGATAGATACCTAAATGACCAAAAATTTGATTTTTATCGCACAATCTTGGTGATTGGTATCTCCAGTATATCCTCTGCACCAGCCGCCTTGAGTTCAGGAATCAGGGTATTCACCTTACTCTTGAGTACAACCGTTTCCAGACTGAAATAATCGATACCGTGGAGCTTTGCAACCGTCGGTTTCTTTAATGCCGGAAGATTCGCGACTATTGAGTCTAGTACCCCGGCAGGGACATTCATCGAGAGGAGAACCTTATTTCTGGCATCAATAACGCCCATAAGAAGCGTTACAATCTCTTCAATCTCCTTTCTTTTGACCGGATCCTCAAAGCTGGCCTTGTTAGCAATGATGGTTGTATATGACTCCATGATCTGGCCGATGATCTTAAGTCCGTTCTTTCGCAGTGTCGTTCCGGTCTCGGTCAGGTCAACAACCACATCCATCAGATCAGGAACCTTCGCCTCGCTGGCACCATAGGACGGAAAGAGGCGTACCGGAATATTCAGTTTTTCAAAAAATTCTTTGGTTATTTTAGGGTATTCTGTCGTGATACGACTCCCGGGCCTGATATCCTGCACACTTGATATAGGTTCATCCTGATGTACAGCAACAACAATTTTGACTATCCCCGGTCCTGTTTTACTATAGTTGAGTTGTGCGACCTCCTGAACCTGTGCTCCGGACTCATGAATCCAGTCAAGACCGGATATCCCCATATCAAAGTACCCCATCTCAATATAGGTCGGAATCTCCTGGGGTCGCAATATCTTAACCTTTCCTATCCGTGAGTCATTAATCTGCGGGTTATAATCGCGGTCTGTCCGTCTGACTTCGAGATCGGCTTCCTTAAAAAGTTGCAGCGTCTGTTCCTCAAGACTCCCTTTTGGAAGTGCCAGGTTAATCATAGAACAATAAAAGGTCAGATATGGATTAAACCCTGACGGTTTGGATCCAGAGAGGATCGGGACACAAGGATCGTTCATATGAATGCTATGATAAATGAGCCCTTGTACTGAGATGGTGTGTCAATAATGATGCATGCAGTATCGTTCGTGAATGAACAGGTTTAAAATGCATCCAATCAAACGGGTTTACGATAGCTGATATTATTTCCATAGGATAGCGGGATAGCATGATTACGATTCATTTTGACGAGAAGGGATTGGTTCCGGTTATAGCACAGGATTATACAACAAAAGAAGTACTGATGCTTGCATATGCCAACAAGGAGGCTGTAGATCTGACTCAGTCCACCGGATATGCCCATTATTACAGCAGAAGCAGGAATAAACTCTGGAAAAAAGGAGAGGAATCAGGGCATCTTCAAAAAGTTCATGAAATTCTTATAGATTGTGATGAAGATGCAGTTATCTACCTGGTTGATCAGGTCACCGCAGCATGTCACACCGGATACCGGTCATGCTTTTACCGAAGGCTTGACGGGACTGTTTCAGGAGAGCGGTTATTTGATCCGGCTGATGTGTATAAAAAGTAATTATACATCTGTAAAATGGAAATACAGAATTTAATGGAGAGATGTAATCATAGTTACCCCGGAAGTGATAGCGAAAGAGGGATCCTTACGATAATGAGCAAATCCACATTTGAGTCTGACCTGACAAACCCTCATCCATCCTTTCAGGTGTAGGTATCTTATTATCTTCAGATGTATGGCTCTGACACAGAGTGCATGAAAAAATATGCGGTCATATATCTTTCCCGATGATCCTCTGTATGAATGAGAACAACACCCTCACAGGGCATACTTTCGGATCAGTTCTCCGGGTGATAATCCGTTTACTCTGAAATGTTTTCATTATTTCCTTTATCGCACATTCTCTGTCCATTCGGTAATATCCGGTACAACTGTTTTAACCCGTTGAACGATGTCTTTTCTTATCTCCAGGAGACAGATCGTCAATGATATGCAAAACAGGATATTCCAGGAGATGCAAACCATACAAGGATATCCCGGACATTTTTTAAAATCCGGATATAATAACAAACGAACAGGTACATTGATGCATAATGCGGGTTCCAGGGATCTGGTTATATCGTGCAGGCACCAATAATGAGAAGCATCCCGATTATGCTATGCATGCTATGCACACCTATGCACGTGCTATGCATACAGAAATGCATAGATAAAGAGGAATATAATCAGCCGGTTTAAGAAATTGGGATAAAATAATGGAAAACGTATATGCTATGCACATTCCTAAGAGTGCGTACAGGGATACGTGTTAGAATAAGAGAGATCGTATGTACATATCAAAAATTATGCATAGCTCTTTCAAAAATCTGTAATATGTATTGTTTTTAGAAAAGGGGAGAATATCAGTCTCTGATGCTATGCATTTTTGTGTGCATAACTGGTGCATAGATGTGCATAGATGCATAACAGAAAGATCATGTGAGTTCAGGTACATCTGATGGATGATATACAAGAATGGTATTCCCTCTCCTCTGCCCTGTCAGAGAACCGGTCTGTCCAGGCTGGCAGGCGCATCACAACATCCTATACCATCTGATGCTTGATACGAATATCTGGCATCAGAGTAAATTGACTGTCTCCAGGACAACCGTTATTCAGGATTATAAATTACTACATCCCCTTTCCGTCGTAATTCACCACGATTCATAAGGAGAATTATTCCCTGATCAATTTTTGCCTGGAGTGCTGCATTCATCCGTTTTATGCCAAACGTAGATCCGATGGAACGGCTCAGGAGGTTGATATTCATGGTTCTCTCCTGTTTTATCAGGTGAATCATTGCGTTACAGTATTCCTGAATTGATATCTCATCCGCTTTCCGCTGCCAGGGATCGCCGGGCGGATGGGAGCGGAAAGTCACATATTCCAGAAAGGACTTATGATCTGACCATAAAAAGATCTGTTTCCCTTCTGTCTCGTGGTGGAACGAAAGTGATGTGAGTAGTGACTCTATTTTATTCTTAACCTGAGTAGTTTTCCGGGTTATCTGCCAGTGGGGAAGAAGCCGCGAAATGCAGAGATCCTGGGTAATAGGGCCTTCTATTGCCACAATTTCTTGTAAGACACGGATGATCTCCTTGTCATGAGTCCCGCCCAGAAGATCATCCTTTGTTCCCAGAACCTCATCTCCTGCGTAGGCTACGTACCAGATCTCAGGATATGTCAACGGCCGTGACAGGTCATTATCTGATTTCACGGATTCTTCGTATGATCCAGTATCATATCCCATACATTTCAGATCGCTGGTGATATCACCTTCAATCCCATCACCACGGAGAGCATCATCTGTCTCCTGATCACCCTCCAGACAGCTCTCTACATGTCCTTCGTCCTCCGCCGGGCAGTAGACCATAGTCTCCGGTGCGTACTCCCGGCGAATCTCCTCGATAATCCGGATAATGCGGTTTCGTTCCAGCTCAGGCTCATCCCACCAGTCAGTACACCATACCCTGTGAATTCTCCATCCAAGGGTAGTGAGAACTGATTCGGTGAGGATATCCCGATCACGGGCGGATTGCGCCTCCCTATACCAGATCCCATCGCAGAGAATTCCAAGAATATATCGTCCGGGTATATCCGGATCAATGACTGCAATATCTATCCGGTATCCCCCGCATCCAACATTCATATGAACCTGATATCCCTGAATCTCCAGAGCGTGTGCAATCTCTGATTCAAGAGGTCTTCCCTCTGTCTCCACATCCCGTTTACAGGCCTCTGATATCGCCTTTGGACCTTTTTCAGCAAATTCAAGGAAAGATTTCAGTAAAATGACACCCATCTTACGGGTTCGTGTCAGATCGATCTGATCAGGATTCAGTGAGGAAAAGACACAAATCTCCTTTCGTGCACGGGTAATCGCCACATTCAGGCGTCTTTCCCCCCCGTCACGGTTAAGAGGGCCAAAGTTGAGTGACACCTTTCCGGATTTGTCAGGACCATACCCGACGGAGAAGAGGATGACATCACGTTCATCACCCTGAACATTCTCAAGATTTTTAATAAATACTGCTTCAGGCCTGTTTTCATTAAAAAAGGGTTCAATATCCGGCCGTAACCGTCGTTCCTTCTCCAGAAGTGACCGGATGAGATCCTGCTGCCGTTCATTGAAGGTTATGACCCCGATGGAATCTCCTGATCTGACCGGATCACGGAGCCGGCGGACAATCTCACGTACCACTGCCAGAGCCTCGACATGATTCGTCCTGGTATTTCCTGAATCAAAAACCCCGTTTACATGGACAAGCGTTATCGCCCTGCCGGTATGTGATGAGGGGAAGGTAAAAAGCCGGTTCTGGTAAAAATGATAATTGCTAAACGCAATAAGGCTCTCATGTCTGCTCCGGTAATGCCATGAAAGGTGCATCTCAGGGATTCCTGACGCAATGCACTCGTCAAGAATGCTCTCCAGATCTACGGAAGACGTTCCGTATTCATCATCATTATCATTCACCCGTTTGAAGATGTTTGTTGGCGGAAGCTGCTTTGGGTCGCCCACGATGATGGCTGCCCTCCCCCGTGCAATCGCCCCAATCGCATCAGACACAGGTATCTGTGACGCTTCATCAAAGATTACCAGGTCAAATACGTGGGAGTCAGGATCCAGGTACTGAGCAACAGAGATTGGGCTCATCAGCATGCAGGGCTTGATTTTCTTCAGGATAGATGGAATATTCTGAAAGAGTGAACGAAGCGGCATATTCCGCCGCGAAAGCTGTATCTGGTGCCTGAGAATGCCGAGCTCCTCTCGTTCGTTTGGATCCTGTCCCTGTGGCAGCCGTGCAAACAGGCGGGCTGATATCTCCTTTCTGGTCAGAGATGTAAATATTTCATCAGTCTCCCTGAACTTCTCAATGGAATCCTCAAATTTTGGACGATAAAACTCCCGGAGAACCGGATCCTGTTCACGAAGTCCGTCAACCCAGTGCTGGTAATAACTTCGCAGCAGGAGATCTTCAATCGGTGACGGGGGGAGTGTGGCATCTTCAAACCGCTGAATTATCTCATAATACCCCTTTTCCTCAGCAATCTTTTTCATCCTGTTCCACTGGCACCAGTTCTTCAATTGTGATGTCTCCGGCTCCCATCTTTTTACCGTAGATAACTGGGCTTTCAGAAGGTCAATCGTCGATTTTTCCGGCCACAGCACCTCCGGGTCATAGTGCAGAAGTTCAATGAGGGATCTTCCTGCATCAGAATACTCTTTCAGCGCTTTTTCGAACGCAGTGAACTGGTGCCGAATCAGGGGGCCTTCTGCTTCATTCCTTAGAAGGTCAGTCAGAGAACTCCAGCAGGTGACAAGACGGCAATATTCATCCTCATTCACGGCGATGCGGGATGCTGCGGCCTGAACCGATACTGCTGACCGGAGGAGATCCTCGCAGATATCCCAGTCCTGATCCTCCCCATTCCAATACCGTCCAAAAAGCAAAGCAGCACGAGAGGAAAAAGCTGCAATAGTCCGATCCAGCTCCTGCATTCGTTTTATTCCCGGGAGATCCCTCACGATCTCTTCAACCGAAGGAACCGTAACCCGACAATATTCCCTGATATCCAGCTGGATAGCGCGAGCCAATGCTTTCCGTCGCAAAAACCAGGCTGAATGGATGCCCGCTATCCTGCTTTCAAATGAAGAACAGTCAATACTGCCTATTGAGGAATGGTATCGCTCTGAAAGATCGGCCCATATTTTTCTGCGTTCCTTTCCTGCCTGGATAAATGTATGCATCTCATCCAGTGTATGCGGATCCCGAAGATCACAAAGCAAGTCATCAGAGAAGGAGAATTTCTGATCACGTAAAAGATGATATATTGATCCGATCTCGTACAGAACAGAAGAAGGTGAGGCCGGATTCAATCCCAGAATGTCGCACAGCGTTGGAAAAAGGTCAGTGAGCCTCTCAAGTGAGATCCTGAAAGTACGAATGCCCTCATCCACCGCCGTCTTCCACTTCACACTCCAGGAACTGCAGTGCACTCCTGCCCAGACATGCTCCCGGGAAGGCACCATCTGACTGGTTACTATCTGCACATCACGAATAAACTCATTCAGATTATGGAGAGTCTCTTTGGTACATGCAGAAACATCCGGCCATGAAAGCGGGATGTACTCAGTATGCCGCAGACTCATCAGACGGAGGAGACCCTGATAGAAACTCTCCCCGGTGCTCCGTTCCGAGTGGAGGGCATGGACATAGGAGTTTAGTGCTCTTCGAAGATCAGCGAGATATTCGGCATACAGATGATAATCCTGGGGAGAGGTCTGTTCTTTCAGGTGTAAAACCTCTTCAAACTGACGCAGCACCTCCCGTTTGTGGCTCTTGTTTGAATGAAGTTCAAGGCAGAATGGTGCAAGACCTGACTCTTTCAGCCGGTTGTACACGACATCAAGAGCCACCCGTTTTTCGGCGACAAAAAGGACCGTCTTTCCAAGAGCCATACAATGGGCGATGATATTGGTGATGGTCTGTGACTTCCCCGTTCCCGGCGGGCCATGCAGTACGAATGTGTGTCCTTTTCCGGCAGCAATGACAGCAGCAAGCTGTGATGAGTCAGCACCAACCGGACAGAATACATCATCCGGTACATAGGACTCATCAAGAGCAGCAGCATTACAAAATGCCTCCCCCTTTAAAGTTGGAAACTGCCGAGGATCAACAAGGGTGCTCACCAGGGGATTTTCCATGAATTTCTCCGCATGGGTATACAGGTCCCGCCACATGAGATATTTCAGGAAGGTAAAGTGGCCGATGATCGCTGTATCGAGAACCTCAAACCTGGGAAGATTCTTCACGACTTTTCTGAACTGGTGCAGAACAGCAGCAACATCAACCCCGTGATCATCCATGGGAAGGGGATCAATATGAGGTATCTCAATCTGAAAGTCCTGGAATAACCGCTGCAGGAGGGTGGTGTTCACCCTTGGCTCGTCATCCCCTATCCTGACGAAAAAACCGGTCCGTACATCCTTACGGGTAATTTCAAGGGGAATAAGAAGTATAGGAGCATAAAGAGGGGTTGTGGATGAATCACTCTCATACCAGACCAGGGTCCCGAGTGCAAGATACAGTGTCTCTGCTCCACTCTCTTCACGGGATCTGGTCGCCTGCGTATACAGACTCAAAAGCCTCATATTCAGCTGCCGCTCATATAAATCGCAATAGAGCCGGTTTCGTGCATACTCTCCGGTAAAAAATCCATACAACGGATCCTGGGGGAGAAGAGAATAGGGGGGCTGATCAACCGGCTGGTCAAAATGAAGGATCTGAAAGTTCCTTCCTTCATAGACCGCATCTTTCAGCCGGGTAATATCCGGAGCAAGGAGTACGATAAAAGAACCAGACCCTAGTACGTTAAGCAGATGATTTCGTAGCGAAAGGTCAAGCAGATTGTGCATCCACCGTTCAATCCGGGGGTACACGGGTCGTTTCGATTCAGGGGGAATGAGAGATATGGAAGGGGAAAGATCAGGAGGACGTGTGGTGCTTTGGTCGAATCCCTGGTCATATGAGGGAGGCACTATGACTTCTCTCTCCCCTCTTTCAAAAGAGGTTACTTCATCAGATACCTCACCCGGATGACACGGCTCAGACGGGATGAGCGGGAGTGGAATAATATTGTATCTCCCGTTTCGCGATGTCCGAACGTCAATGACACAACGAAATGCAGAATCATCAGTGATATACCTGACTGCTTTTTTCATTGACTCCTCAAAGGATATCATCGTGTCAGAGGTTACCGTAACGACATCAAGAACCGCTATCTCATGCAATTCAACACGTTTTCTGATCGGAAGGCACTCATCAATGACCACATCACCAAAAACATCATCGATGAGCCAGATTCCGGCAAAGGCATGTCCTTCTGTGATGCAGATAAGAGGATTAAGGCCGATTCTTTCAAGACATCCTGCATACAGAAGAGTAAGATCAAGGCAGTTTCCCATCCGATACCGGTAAATGGAATCCGCCAGCCTGATTTTCTGCCCCTCTTTCTCGAAACCTGCTTCAGGTATTATATACCGTATCTTCTGATCCTGCAATGCACTATACACTGCCTTCGCCATCATGATGACCCGGTGGGGGTCATGAGTCAGATATCCGGTTAAGGATGAGTCTTTAGTCAGTGTGTACAGGATATCCTGTGTTCGTCGCACCAGTGCTGACACCGCAGACGCATTCGGGGTGATAAATGCAGAGAGAAGCTCAGGGAGGGACCCAAGACCACCCCACTGATCACAGGCGAGAACCCGGACAGGAAATGACTCTCTGATCAGAGAAGAGCGATGATGAGTGATTTCAATGGTAAGCATCCCATGGATCGGGGAGGTAACCTCCCTGAAAAACCGATGGGAAAGGATGAGCGGGACGGTATGTATGGTGTATAACTCACCTGGTGCAAGCCCGGGGATGATGGTCTCAAACCGATCTGAAAAGACCGGATCAGATGTGATTGAAAGGTGAAGATGATAGTAGGAACAGTCAGAGCGGTTCCCGACCTGTAACCGCTTGATAACCGGGATACGGTTCTGCTGGACGGCATAGCTGATCGCCGGATCATACTCAAGGATCAGAAAAAGGGGTGACAGTCCGGCAGGTATGGTCTCTGTATCTGGCAGGACCTCATTATTCGTTACCATAGTACCGTTCCGCTCATGTCAGGATGATCATGCATACAACCCACGATCAGGGTAGTCGGCAGATGAATGTCTGTCTGCTCTGTTGCCGGAATTTATATTTCGGATGGTATATGAGACTGGCGGAAAATTACGAATATCAGAGAGAAATAGTCCCCTGCACGGGGATTTGTGTGTCAGGTGGGAGAATGTGGTGAACAGGAGTTCATATGATGGATGGTAGGGTATGCAGGGGATAATAGTAGTATTCATAAAAAGCTATATGAATATACCTATATGAACATAATGAGCATTATGAGCATTCTGAACATACCTGATGTCCGGGTAATACGATGACCCCCACTTCTGAAAAACTTGAGGAACTTGTCCATATCATTCCCATCGGATATGAGATTGACCGGGTGGTAACCCCATTTCAGGAGATAAAAGCTCACCGGGTTCATCTCATCTCGATGGACTATCTGTCAAAATATGATAACCCGAATGAACATGCCCTGACCTCCAGGCAGCACAGCTTTGACGAGCGAAACCGTGCGGTTCTGGAGAGTAAGGGGATCGAGGTGGTGTTGCACCGGATTGACATGTTTGATATCATTGAAGTGATGAAGACCATCTCCTCCCTTATTGTCAGTGAGAAGAAGAAGGGAAACCGTGTCTATGTCAATATGTCTGCCTGTGGGAAGATAGCCTGTGTCGGTGCCACACTTGCTGCCATGATACACAATGTCAGGCTGTACTATGTCAGGGCCAGCCGGTACTCGTCCACAGAAAAAGAGCAGGATGAACACGGGCTGTCGATATGCGATTCGGTGAAGGTCTGGCAGCTGGAGAATTTCAGGTTCGCCCTTCCTGATGAATCATCACTCCTGCTGCTCAATCATATCGCAAAATGCAATGAGGAACTCTCATGTGATGATCTTATCCGGTACCTCTACTCGATGAAGGTTGAAGGATTTGAAGAAGATTACTGGAATTATGCATACGAGAAGAGAAGAAAAGTGCAGACCAGGTACCTGATGAAATTACAGAACCGGTACCTGAATAAACTGGATGATGCAGGGTATATTAAAAGAAAAAAAGTCGGGAGAAACACGATGGTAAAACTGACAAAGACCGGGAGATACGTTGCGGCGGTGAGCGGGATGGACGGGGATGGTTTGTAATTGCTTTTTTCTAACCAACATAACCAACAAACGTCTTCCCCATACCGGCACACATCAGCTTCACCGCTTTTCTCCCGCTCAGTACTGCACCAGGAATTCCACCGCCGGTAACTACCCACTGACCGGCCATAAAAAACCCGGAAAGACCAGGAACCGTCTGCGGCAGTTCCAAAAAGAAAGAATCAGGTGTGACCTGCCAGCCTTCATAGCTGCCATTCCGGTTCCCGGTGTATCTGACAAAGGTCATCGGGGAGGCAACATCCATAACCTCACAGGCATCGGATAGTTCAGGATACTGACTACACAGCAGATCAAACACCTTTCGTCCTGCTTTTTCTTTCTCCATCCGGTATTCATCACTCCGGTACGGGAGCCGTTCCCAGAAGGAGTAATCAGCAGTAATCCAGGTGGTAATAACCCCTTTTCCAGGTGGAAAAAGGCTTGGATCAAAGCTATGATTCCTGAAACTGATAGAATCCTGCATCACACCGGCAATCTCAACCGGCTGATCGAAGAGAACGGTCAGACTTTTTGGAAGATGGGAGAGATCTTTCTTCAGCCCGAATGAGATGAAGACAATCGGAGGGAACGGTTTCAGATTCCGGTAATACCCCCGGATGGTATCGTCACAATATGCTCCTTTGAGCCAGTCAAAGATGGTAGTATACCCGTCTGCACAGGAGATGATATAATCGGCATACCGTTCTGTTCCGTCCGAAAGCCTGACCCCTGTTGCCCGGTTATTGACAGTAAGAATGGACGTTACTCTGCTCGTATACCGGATGGTTCCCCCAAGATCCCGGTATCGTTTCTCAACTGCCTTTGCAAACGGCAGAGAACCACCCATCGGATACCCGGCGTTTTTTGCTCCCTGCATAGCAAGACCCATGAGCGGAAAGAACATGGACTGCCCTTCCCATCCAAATCCTGCCATAAGAAGATCTCTAAGAACCGGGCTTTTCACCGGTGACAGCACCTCATGAACCGTTGGCTTATATCGTCTCATCAGGCCGAAAAACGGGATATACCGGATTATATCGAGGAGAGTCATATCAACCGGTGTCTCCATCCGGCTGAGCTTTCGGATATCATTGCAGAGTCTGGAGATGAAGGACATATCTTCCGGGGATATCCGGATCAGCTCATCATACAACTTGTCTGGATCGGTGTAAAGCGTTACTTCGTTCCCATGCTCATCGCGAACGGTGGTCCATAATTCAGGATGGGAAAAATCCCTCCCCTCCATCAGTCCGAGTTGTTCGTACACCTGGTACAGGGCAGTTCCGGGTTTTGACCCGCAGAGCCAGTGGATACAGAGATCAAAGGTATACCCCTTCCGGTTCCACGCGGTACACAGCCCGCCGGGGATTGTATGCATCTCCAGTATTTCTGTTTCAAATCCGTTCATTCTGGCAAAACACCCGGCAGAGAGCCCTGCCATCCCCCCTCCGATAATCAGAACTGACGGAGCCATATGATACAGGGATAGGTGATGATGGATGATATTGGCTGTGATGAGACCTGATAACTCAGTTCGTTTTATATTAGGCCATAGCAGGATATCATAACCGGAAGACCTGATTCTTCAAACCCGGATTCAGAAAAAATTTTCATGTACATCATGCAGGTGATTTAAAAAAGAGGGAGTGGACGATCACCCGGTATATCTGACCTGGTAAATAACCCCGTTCATATCATCAGAAATAAGCATTGATCCGTCGGGTATAATCTCAATATCAACCGGTCTTCCATACACCTTCCCGTCTTTCAGCCATCCTTCGATAAACGGCTGATATGAGATCGCAGTTCCATTATGTATCCTGACCTCGGTGATCCTGTACCCGATAGGTTCTTTTCTGTTCCATGATCCGTGTTCTGCGATAAAAACAGAACCTGTATACCTGTCCGGAAACATACTCCCTGTATAAAACCGCATACCCAGCGATGCAACATGCGGGCCAAGTTCCTGTGCCGGAGGGGTACAGTTCATACACTGATTCGGAGCCATTGAACCGAGTTCAGGATCTTCAATATCAGTCCCATGACGATACGGGTACCCAAAGAACATTCCCTTTGCCGGGGCATGATTCAGTTCATCAGGAGGGATATCATCACCAAGCATATCCCGCCCATTGTCTGTGAACCAGAGATCCCCCGTCTGTGGATCCCAGTCAAATCCTACCGTATTCCGAATTCCATGCGCAAACATTTCAAGACCGGTCCCGTCCGGGTTCATCCTGTACAGGGCAGCGTACCGCTCATCAGAAGGGATGCAGATATTACAGGGTGCTCCAACCGGGATATACAGCATTCCATCCGGACCAAACCGGATAAATTTCCATCCATGAGCAGGATCGGAGGGGAATGAAGTACTTATCACCACCGGTTCAGGAATCCGGGGGAGGTGTGATATAATGTCAGGATATTTGAGAATTCGGTTAATCTCTGCAACATAGAGATCCCCATCCAGAAGGGCTACGCCGTTCGGGGCATTCAGACCGGTCGCAACAGGGATGACCGTCTCAGCAAACCCGTCCGAATTGGTATCGCGGACTGCATAGACCGAATCTCCACGGGTCCCGACAAAGAGAGTGCCATCAGGACTATATGCGAGTGAACGGGCACCAGGAATACCAGAACTATAAAGTGAAATGGAAAACCCCGATGGAAGAACAAGCTGCGACAGAATGTGTTCAAATGCAGAACCTGGCACAGACGATCCTGGTCCCCCCGTACTCTGAGGATGTGGGGCCGATGCAGAAGTATTCAGATAACCGGAAAGTGCAAATAGCAGGAAAAAAAGGATAACAAACCCTGCCAGGACCAGTATCAGGATTGGCCGGCCACGGGAAAGAGCGGGCATACTCCAATATCACAGGGAGGGATGATGAATATACCGGTTGCGGTTTCCATTGAGACCTGAGTGGATTGTACTGGGCTTAAAAAAAGTATTTAAGCGAAACCATGAATTCCTGTATCTTTGGTTCATTCTGATTTTTTTGGCCTTCCAAAAGAGAAAACGATGACATCCTTTGGACAGACCTCAATACACGCACCACACAGAATACATTCGGCCTGTTCCATCCGGTTCTGCTCCACCATCGAGAGAACATCAAGCGACTGGGAACATTCCTTTGTACATCGCCCGCAACGGATACAGTCTTTTGAATCTGCTGTCAGTTGAATGGCCGGAAGACCGAATGCATTCCTGATCTTCCTGCCAATGATCATCAGAACCGAAATCGGACAGAAGAGATGGCACATCCCCCTTCTACCAAGAATAAGTGCAATCCCCGTGATAATGAAAAGGATCACGATGAAAACGGTCAGTTCTACCGCCCCTGCAACCGAGAGTCCGTTGGTGGTCTGGTAGAAGGGCTCAACAGAGGTAATGCCTCCTGCACGAATGAACAGCCCGAATATCATACAAAGCCAGAGAACAAAAAGTCCATACCTGAACCGGTCTATCCAGGGGTTTGTCACCCGCTTGTCCTGCACATTTCGGGCAAGGTCCTGAAGAGAGCCAAAAGGACATATCCAACCGCACCATAATCTTCCGCCGATCAGAGAGAAAAGAAAAATGAAAATGAATATCAGAGCACTCCCGGTCACAATTCCCGATGCTGCCCCTTCAAGAATGAGGACCGGAGAGAGGTAAAAGAAGGTGGCTGGAAGGAGAAGGAATGAGATTAAGAGAATCAGTCGTCTGATTTTTTGCTGTTTCATGGATCACCTGTATTCGGATTGATTCTGACTTGTTATTCCATAACAATATATCGCTTAATATAGGTCGTATCAGTATCAGTCGGAGGCTCCCAGGACCGGCGGTACACCCCGGTAAAGGTCTGGTTACCAGGAGCAGTCGCTTCGAGGATCCACTCATGCACCCCCCCGGCTCCGACAATCTGCTTATTCTCAGGACCGATAAAAGTATCATTCACTATCGTAAGTCCCTCAGTTACGGAGACATTCCAGGTATACCCGGTCGTCGGATTCTCTTTCAATGATACCGTGGTCTTCTCTCCGATCTTCAGTCTGACCGGAGCTTCATTGTCAGTCCTTTTCTGAAGCATTGCTATCTCCTCTTCAAATGAGGGCGGTATGGAAGGTACCGATACAGCGGCCGTTTCTTCGGGAACCTGGGTACTATCCTGGGTTACTGGCTTTTGAGCAGGGTCGTGAGATGTTCCGGTGCATCCGCAAATACATACCACCCCGAGCAATAATACGATGATGAGAATATACGGATTCATATATGATACCGGTCAGGAACGGCAAAAAACCTGTCGGACATATCACCAGAAATATGGACGATGTATCAAAACCAACTGAACAGCAGGCTGCATCAGTGGAAGAGATTACTGCAAGTGCTCATGAGGTCAATACTCTGGTCGGGGAGATAGCAACCGAGGCCATGTCAGCCGCATCTGCCGCAGAACAGAGTTCTGCAGGCACGAACCAGATAGTTGCGGTGGTTGAGGACCTCAATAAGATTATTGCTGAGGTTTCAAAAGCTATCGGGAGATTCAAATACCAATAATTTTAATAATTTTATAATTTTTAAAAATCAATAAAAATTAATATCCGAGCAGGTTCATGGTCATCTGTTCCGTGCTCCCAAACCCGGATGTGGTAGAGGTCCTCATCACCGTCCCGAACCGGACAAGTTTCCCGGATACATCGTAATCATATTCTGCCGAGTTGTCAAACCCGTTAGTTTTTGTAACAACAATACCATTATAATCGTTTTGAGTGATACTGCTGACCAAGCCGGTATCCGGATCCTGATCAAACGTCCCGGTTCCCAGACCTGCTGCTTCAGGAGGGATAAACAAACCGCCGATATGGGCCATCCCGGTAACCAGGTTTACTGAACTCTGGGAGGTAACCAGATCCTGTGATACCGTCGATACAACCAGCGGGGCAAACCGGTCGGTGATTGCACCAAAAGAATACGTACTGGTCAGGGGAGACTGCGTCGGGGGACCTATCTGTCCGTCAACGGAAAACTCTTTCACTCCTGAATACGTCATGCTGATGCCAGGTTGTACCCATGACGGCATTGTTCCCGTAATCCAGGGGATCTGAACAGTTCTGGTATTACGCAGGACAAACATCGCATACGTTCCGGACTGACGCTGGTACTCCTGACCTTCTTCCTGGAACCAGACATTATTTTCAATATTCGCCACATGATAGAGCAGCATCCCGGTTTTCAGATCATAAATCATGGAAAGAACGCCATGTTCTCCGGAGGGAAAATCAAACATTATTGCATCATAGGTCTTCCCACCGACGGTATATGGAATTCTGGATGCCATGAAGGAACCGGTCGACCGGTCGGCATATGCAGCGATAACATCAGGATTTACCCAGAAAGGGCCACATCCGGCAGGATAGACGCTCCCGTGAGCATGTACCAGGTACATGGTATCATAGGGCGGTTTTGGCGCGTATGAATCGGTGGTAACTGCAACCGAATTGCCACTCATTCCAACAACCGTCAGCTGGGTGATCCCGACACCGGTCTTCGGGCTGTCAGTTTGGAAGGTAACTCCATTGGGATTCATATCAGCCCGGTTTAATGAGGCCATCGTATCATAGGAGAACCTGAGTCCCTCGGTAACCCATGATGGTGCCGGAGCAGTAAGAAGTTCAGGGATATAGATGGGAAGGGGGTTTTCTATCCCTGAAACCAGAAGGGGGGATGCGGTTGTGGGAGTTACAAGAGCGATTAAAACAAAAATCCCGATAATAATCAGGATTTTCCCTGTTGCCGGATACATGCCCATATGATACAAATAGGAGAGGGAGATGATAAGAATAACTCACCGGTCACGTCTGAAAATCTCTTTTTTTCTGGTGAGGATTTCTATCGTATTGGTGATGGAAAACATCGTGGAAAACCCAAGTAATGTGCCAAGAAGAACACGAAGATTGTTAATATCACGGGTTATCAGCCGGTTCTCCAGGGTCAGCATCAGGTCACTTTCTGATGCATTCACATCAAACTGGTATACTGCCAGGTTATTACCGGTTACCTTAAATCTGGTCGGTTTTGGAGCCGAATTAATCAGTTCATAATTTTTCGGGAGTGAGACCTGGATTTTATATCTGGTAACCTGTGTCACCCCTGCTATCTCTTCATTTCCCATTGCATACAGGGGAATGACGATTGAGACCTGTGAGAGAGAGGTCTGGTGTATCCACCCGGGAACAAATATCTCAACCCCGTAATACCCCTCGATCATACCAGGCTTTACGAGCAGAACACCGCCCGTCTCCTTTACACGACTCAGATTCTCATACTGCTCATAAGGAATCCGGATCGTATCAGTACTCTCCGCAATCTTGTCAGGATAGACAATCCCTTCACGTTCAGGCATCTGCAGGAAAGAGATATTTTCAGCAGTATCAGGCACGACCATCAGGCACTTTGACTGATTTTTGTAATCCTTCCATTCGGTAATCACAATACC
Organism: uncultured Methanospirillum sp.; assembly: GCA_964501255.1. GTDB lineage: Archaea > Halobacteriota > Methanomicrobia > Methanomicrobiales > Methanospirillaceae > Methanospirillum. The sequence continues at coordinate 79,852 of CAZCSN010000001.1, forward strand.
CATGGTCTTTTGCTCAATAAGGGGATACAGCCCTAAAAAATACTCGGCATTATCTGATTTTTCGGAGTAAATACCAATATAGTCAAGATTCTCAGGATAAAAGGAGCTGGTATAGGAGAGATATAAAAGAGCAGAGATTGTAAAGCAGAAGACGACTAACCCGAGTATGAGTTTTAATACCGGGTGTTCCTTCATATATGCAGGGATTTTCATGGGGTAATCCGGATTGATTATTATTGTGGATCGTATGAGAGTTTTTTAATTGCTTTTTGAATCTGCACCTGTGTTCCCATCAGGTACAGGCAGTCACCCTCGCATATCCCGTCTTTGTCGGAGAGATGAAACTTCACATCGCTCTTCCGGTCACGTGCCAGAATAGAGACCTGTGTTTTTTTCCGAAGTGAACCGATATCAGGCAGTCGCCGGGAGGTTACCTGGAGCGCAGCAATATAAAAGGAATGGTCAATTGAGTGGAGAATCTGGGCATTATGATAGAGCATCATACGGCAGACTGCCTGAGCAATGATGGTCGGGATATACACAACATAATCCGCACCGGCCTCATACATCCGGGGGATCAGTTCTGGTCGTGCGCATCGTGAGAAGATACAGATGTCAGGGTTTTCATGTCTCACCATGAGCGTGGTAAAGAGGTTTTCCCGGTCATCCTGCGTGACTGCCAGGAAGAATCGTGCCGAATGAACAATATCACGGGCATTTGCAAGCGCAGAACGAATCCCTCCGGTGATATCAGCCCCGGCACCAGGATTTCGGTCTATGGTCACACATGAGAGCCCGAGCCGTGTAAAATCACGTGCAATGACAGATCCCATCGTTCCAAGCCCTCCGATGATCGCGAGATTTTGAGCATCACTCCTGGCAAGAAATGCCCCGCTGACTAGTTTGAATAATCCATTTCCCGGTCCGATAAGATATAGAACCATCGACCGGTCAATAATCATGTCACCAGGAGGAGAGAGGATCACCTCACCCTTTCTGAGAAGGTATATCACCCTGAACTGATAGTCTGTCTCAAACCGAAGCGAAGAGATAGTCTTTCCTTCTGCCATACTCCCGGGAAGGACAGGGATTCGGACAAACCTGCACGTCCCGATGGCAGAGGAGGTCTCATGTAATATCTTCTCCATCACAGGGTTTGTTGCGAGAGTATCAGGCTCCACGCCAAGGAGGGCATGCCGTGCAGTCAGAGTTCCGACAATATCCTTTGAATGGACCAGCACATCAGCGCCACAGATGGTCAGATACTGATCCGCATCATGACCGGTGGTGATTACAATAACCCGGGCAGTGGTCATCTTCCGCAGTCCCAGGAGTACCTCGGCAGAGATCACATCCTCAAGACAGAAGAGGATGTACCGGCAGTCAGAAACGCCTGCATTATTCCAGGTTTTCTCTTCATCAAACCGGCCATAAATAACCTGAACAAGACCCGGAAGGGTTACTGCCTCCATAAGAGCCTTTTTCTCATCCTCTTCGATCAGAACGATATCAACACCAAGACAATGAATATGCTCTAAAACCTCTACAATCACCGGATTATATCCAAAGATGACAACATGGCCTGAACAGGGATAACTCAGTGTGGCTGGTGGAACGGGATGCACCTTGTTCTGAATAATGGGAGTCAGAAAGAGATTGACCAGCATAAGAAACATGACCACGCCGGATATCATCATAACCAGGACAAATCCCCAGAGGAGATCATGGGAAAACGGAAGCAATTCACCATATCCGGTCGTTGTCACCGTCTCCACGACAAAGATGAGGGCCTCTAAAGGACTGATTGCTTTTGCCTCATAACGGTTATGGATATAGTAAAACAGCACGGTCCAGAGAAGAATGATACCGGAAAAAAGGATGAGCGAGAACAGAACCTGTTTTTCATACGAAGACTGGATCTTTTTAAGCAGACGTCTCATCGTTCGTATCATGGCCTGATTGAAATCTGATTTGAAACCATATATACCCCGGTCATAGGAAGAGAAATACCTATACAATCAGGCGATCCAATAGAGGGATGTGAGATCCCATATTCTGTCACTCTTCATCGTTCTGGCGCTCATCCTGGTTACGGCCGGAGCCGAACACCCGGTATATACTCCTGAATCAGATCTCTTTCGTCCGGTCTATTCAACCCATCTGACCGGAACAGTTACTCCTGAAAAACCCCTCAAAATTGATCTGGATATCCGTGACAGTGAAACCGGGTTTGTCAGGGTGTATGCATGGGGAGAGAACGGGACCGAATGGAACCTGACAGGAGGGGAAGGGACTGAAAAACACATCGTGCCGGAGGTTTTTACTGATATTCAGACAGGATATCCCCGGATTCTGACAATGAAAAATATCAGTAGTGAGTACCTTCTCCTTGATCCCGGACGATACCCCCTGTATTTTTCCACGAATGAATCAGGAGGAGAGGCGGAGATATTGGTTTTGTATATCTATCACGATCAGGTTGACATGGGAATAATTGAAAACCAGACCCAAAAGGTTTTTGAAACCATTATACCTCCGGATCTTGAACGGGTGATATTCACGACCGAATCCAGCAATGGCACTAATCTGGACTTGTATGTCCAGAAAGGGACTGATCTGCCTGGTTCATATGATGAGTTTACGTATAATGCAACCGACGATTGCCAGGACTGCTGGTCCCAGGGGATAGAGAATTATATCTCGGAAATGATCATCGTGGACAACCCTGAACCAGGGCCGTACCTCATGGTGACCAGGGCTGTGAACGGTGATGACTTTTATTATACATACTGGGCAGGGCTTGAGAAAAAGAAATAGGATATCTGGTGTTTATGGAGATGTCAGTGTTCCATTATTTGGGAACCGAAGAACATCCATGAGATAGAAATTATAATTCAGATTATAGTCATTCGCCCAGAGAGATGGTAAGTATGCACCATACGGCAGCCGATCCCGCACAATTTCCATATCTCTGGTAATTACCAGCGGAGTGAGCGAGGTATACTGCCATCGCGGTTCCTTTCCTAAAAACCGCTCAACAATCACCGGTGTAATAATATCTCCGGTCCGGGCAGTAAGGGGAATCCGTGAAAACAGGTATTCACCGGTCGAGGGATTGATTTCATAGGGGAAGAGGGCATATTGGATTGTCCCGTCCTGATGCCGCATGATGTTTATTGCTGTCTCCCTGGTCTTTGATCCACGGGTAATGTTTACAAAGCCAAAGTAGAGTTCAGTCCCGTTCGCATCATTCCCGTAATAGGTATTGAAAAAGTATGACCGCTCTCCTGATCCGGTATCCACAATATAAAAAGTCTTATCATCTGGATTGGGTATATACACCCCCTGGGGGTCCGGATAGACCGGATCGGCCTTAATCCCGAACGAATGAGAAAAATTGGTGACATCAGGCATCCAGTCGGTCTTGACCATCACCACCTGAATACCCTGATCGTCAGTAATCTCAAATGAACCATTGCCGAGATATGTTATTTCCGGTTTACTTGAGTCTGATGAAATATACGTGATATAATCCCGAATAAATGAGAGCCAGGTTGCGTTGGTTTGCATGGTATCAGATGACAGGGGAAGATCACCAATACGTTTATTCCGGGGTGAAAGTGTGGATATGCCGGTCGATTTCGGTCTTGAACCGTCATTTCGCTGGTATATCACAAGACTGTCTATTACCTGTTTTACTTCGGTTGTGAGATCTGATGCATCTTTGATATTGGTTCCCAGATTATCTGACAGATCCCCAAGGTCAACAGAGACTTCGGTATCCATCCTGGGATCATACCCATACCGTTGTGTATTATAAAAGGAGGCCCCAATCCCTTCATAAACCGGTTTTTGATCCATCTGTCCCTGCAGGGAGGATCCAAGGAGTGCAAGCTTTTCATCAAGCTCATGAAACCCGGTCATGTTGATAAGGGAAAGGGTTTTTTTCATCGGCTCATGATGGGGATTGTCCATGTATGAGTCAATCACCAGTCTGCCCCACTCTTCAACCGGGATATGCGGATTTTCAGAGAGGGCCCTTATAGGGGTCTCATAATCCCATCCATGACCGGGCTCAACCTCTTCAGAGACAAGAAGGAGGCGGCCGAACGGATGGACGGCCCGCATAACCTCAAGCGAACCCATCAGACAGGCATCCATGCCGATAAGGTCCCAGGATACAGAAGATGTATTGAGTGCCTCTGTAATCTCCTCCATCGTCAGCTGGTCCCAGTTATGGTTTTCATCAAAGCACAATCCGCCATAAGAAGCCCCATGATCCCAGAAGATGAGGATATTCCGGTCAGCGGGTGGGAGGGTGTTCAAATAGCCGATAAAGGCGGCAAGCCCTTTAAAATCTCCCATATTCAGTCCCGGCTCCCTCTGTGTATAGTACTGGCCGTTTCCGATGATCCCGTCGGCTGAGTCATGCTCAAGATCCTCCCTTCCGGCTATGGTCATCCCTGCCCACCCCATACTTCGTGCACCGCCATATGCAACCTGGAGATCAATATGACCGGAGTTTTCTGAAAAACCAGATAGTATCTCTTTTATCTCCGCTGTACCAAGATGCGACTCAGATTCCAGATCACTGCCGACCATGTAGATGGCAATCCGTGTTGTCGGAGGATCTGCCCCGGTATCGGCTGCGGATGTGAAAGAAGTGGCAAACAGAATCAAAAAAAGAAGTACAACAATGCGAGGGAAAAACCGTGAAAAGAGGGGCATAACATTCATCAATCAATATGTCATTATACTATTATTTCTTCCTTTTGAGAACGGATGAGGTCAGTGATCCATGAAAAAAATCCTGATATTTCTAATCATCATTCTGCTTTCCGGTCAGTGTATGGCATCAGAACCGGCAGGTCCGGCCCCTGAGGCAGTTTTAGTTATTCCATCTGCAGGATGGGATGAACAGTCATTGAATACCGCAGCTCAGGAGCTCACCACCTATGATATCTCCTGGACTCTGACAGGCCCTTCCTCCGGTCAGGTGATATCAGACAAAGAGGTGCAGCCCCTTGAGACTGTCACTGATATGATCTCAAATACGACGGCCATCATTGTCATCGGGGGAGAGGACGTACGTTCGCTCATGAACTCTGAACCCCTGATCCGTATCCTGCAACAGGCCGCCGGGAATGGAACGCTTTGTGCAGGGATTGGAAACGGAACGCTTGTCCTTGCACATGCGGGGGTACTTACCGGGGTTATGGTCTCGCTGCCTGATAAAAAAAGCCGTGAGTATTTGGAGAAATCCGGTGCCATTCCAAACATGTCAGAGGGAGTGATCACCGATACCGTCATCACTGCACGGGGATCAGATGTGGCCCAGACCTGGATAGAGGTTGTCATCAGGGAGATTGTGGCCAGGGAGATTACGAATCAGCACGGGGTCTTATATCTTGGTGACCAGGAGAATGGAAGATCCATATATGTCATCCCGGAACGGCTCACCTCTCCTGTTGTGTCTGGTATCAGGGATGCAAATATCAGTGATGAATGGGCAGGTGAGCCATTTTCCATTCCCAGCTTTAATACCACGGTTACTATTCCGGTGCGGGGGGACTGGGTACTGACCATCTCACCGGAGAATAATGTATGTCTGCTGTATGAACAGTTTACCGGACTGTCCATCCCGTACGGGTCGGTGGTTTCCATCGATTCCGCTATGCTTGGGGCGAAGAGGGATTTTTCCACCAATACCGTCCCGATCGGGGATATGATACAGGACATCACGTTTAAGGATGTGTACCAGAATTCAGATGAATACAATGAATCGAACAGGACACTCAGGAACTGGACGATTGAAGTGAACAATACAAACAGCAGCGTGAAAAATTCAGTTGCCCTTCTCTTTGATGACATCAGGATAGCAGAGGTAAGTTGGGACGATCTCACCCTCCGTGTCTGTATTGAAGGAAACGGAGTTGGAAAAGGGATTTTGGATATCTTAAAAAGACAAGGTGATGAGAGCTCAAGCCTTGCGTATGATGAGGAGACGGTTGATGGTGCAGGCTGCTATGAAGTGCTCATCAGTGTGGATGCCCCAAAAGGTATCACGGCATATCTGACACTTTTTGGAAAAGACCAGGGTATCCTGAGAGAGAAGGAGATAGTAATTCCGTGACTGCATCAGCAGGGAATCGACACCTTCTTTTTCTCTCCCACCACCCGGTTGCCATGCATATCGGTTGCAACCAGGAAATATTCATACTCACCACATGCGACTGTCTCATAACTGGTGGTGATGGTATCATGCAGGAAAAACGGCCGGGATGACACCGGCATCCAGGTTCTCTTTCCATTCGGATACGAAACGAGTGCATACGGTGTGATACTGATTGTATTCATGGCCGAGAGAGGATATAATCTCCCGGAACGTGCAATCGTCAGAACATTCTCCTCATCAGGTCCAAGATACACAAAGTACATGGTAGTCATGCCGGTTTTGCTGTCAAAAAAGATATCAATACATATCCAGGGCTCTTCAGGATCATCCTCTTTTGATATTCGTGCAAATGCAAAATACTCTTCTGTATGGGCATCAACTGACCGCTGGAAGAAGACCGGTATGATCTGCACCCTTCCGGTCTTCGGATCCTTGAGATGAAACGCCTTCCCATCCCAGTCAGGGAGAACATACCCTCCGGATGGGGCTATATAGGCCGGTTCTGATCCAAGCAGGACATCATAATCCGGGGTATGGCGGACAAATTCTATCTGCACCATGGCAAATCCCTCATCACTGACCTCTGTTCCTTTTGTTGATATTGTGAAAACAGGCTCCTCCCTGTCAGAGAGGACTGATCTGAAGAACTGGATCAGGAATGAGTACCATTCTTCTGACACCGCAATAACCGGAGAATATTCAAAGATATGCTCAAGGATTACCTCTTTATGAACCGGAGAGAAGATGGAAAGACCATTTGCATAGGGTCGTTTCTGCCCGGTATGATGAATAACTGCCCGGGATACTGACTGTATCAGAGCATCACTGCTGGTTTGCAGGTTTGGAACCGCCGTCCTGATATCCCGGGCAAAGGTGATGAGATCAAGCGTATAGGAGATAAACAGGCGCTTGTCAGACTCAAGATCCATATACATCTGCAGGCCGAATTCGCCTGAGTTTGCAAGTACCCTCTCTATCGCTCTTCTTCCCTGAGGATCCGCATACACCTGTTTCAGTTCACGGGCAAACGGATCAAGTGAGGAGATCACATCAGGTATAACATCCAGATCAATGAGGGAGAGGGTTGCAGGACTGTCCTGTATCTCCGGCCTTGTATAACCATCGATAATGGAGATCCCATACTCTTTCGGATCCATAAAGGGGTTTTGCACCAGTTCACTGGCTATGATGGTGTAATTCCATCCGGAGGAGGGCTCTGTCTCTTCAGATGCAACCAGATACCGTGCATGATCTGATAATGCACTGGCAACCTCAATCGTTCCCATCAGACAGGTATCAAGACCGATCAGATCAAAATGGATTCCTGATTTTGTCAGAGATGCCTGTATGTCCGTAAGCGGGATATTCCCGGTATCATAATTTTCATCAGGGAACCCTCCTTTATATGCAGCTCCGTGACCGCTCATAATCAGATATTTTCGTTCAGCATCTTTCCAGGGCTCAAGGAGTGATAAAAATTCCTGAAATGACTCCTTTGTGCCCATATTTGAATCAGGATACACACGGGTATAGGTATCCCAGGAGTCGTACCGGCCATTATCACGATAATCAGCAGTTGCATCAGCAAGGGAATACACCCGCATCCCCCGCCATCCATCCTTGTCTGCTCCGCCATATGCGATGATAACCGTAAGGTCAGGATTCCCCTCTCCATACCCCTCCCGCATATCAAGAAGATTCTGGGTGATAAATCCATAATCTCCAAGCCGGTTTTCAGACTCAATATCATTGCCCACCAGATAACAGGCAAGAAGTGTTCCGTTTGTATGGGACAGACTTTTACCAGATTCTGCACCGGCCGGAACTGATGAACCGGACAGAATCACTGCAATCAGCAGAATCAGAGAAAAGAGACCTGGAACAGATGGTTTTTTCATATGACAGAACCACCGGTTATTGCCGAAAGACGCGACCTGATATCGTTGTCATCCGGATTGAGGCGAAGTGCCTCCTGATAGGCATCACGGGCTTCTGCTGCACGGTTCAATTCCTCAAGCAGCATACCTTTCCTCTTCCATAGTTCGAATGAGGAGGGATTTTTCTCAATACCGTCGGTGATAATCTCTAAGGCATTCTCCAGGGTTTCTGACGTGTTATAAAGATCAGAAATGGAAATATATGCAACAATCAAATGGGGATCGGCAGATACTGCCATATTGAGGCTTTTGAAAGCCCCGACCTCATCACCAAGACGGATTCTGCTCCTGCCCTCCCAATAATGCGCCGAAGGGGTTCCGGGGAGCAGATTCAGACTTTTCTGGCAGGCATCACGTGCCTTTTCATATGATCCATTTCCATAGAGTGCTGCCCCGTATCCGGCCCATGCAAACGGATCGCTCTCATTCAGCAGAAGTCCTTTCTCAAAACTTGCAACTGCCTCAGGATACCTGGACAAGGATGTCAGGATGGTTCCCTGCAATACATACCCCTGCCATGCATCCGGGTGTAAAAAGAGGAACTCGTCTATTGATGCAAGTGCCTGTTCCTGGTCTCCTGATCCTGATTGTGCCCGTGCCAGTCCCAGCCAGGCTTCGAAAGAATCAGGATATGTATCCAGAACCTCGCCAAATACCCTGGCAGCCTCGGGAAAGGAACCATTCCGAAGGAGTCGCTCACCCTCGGCAATAAGGGACTCATCCGATGTATCATTTCCTAACGTACCGGAAGTCAGGGTATTGAGAACTCCGGTAAAAAGACCTTTATCAATACTCTCCGGTGTGGAGATGTTCTCACTGAAAACGGATGTACTGCACAGCAGAGAAAAACAACACCAGAAGAGCAGAGCAGTTCGCATAAACAGAGAGCGTGATCCTGACATTGTGACACCAATGAGGAGTTGGAATCATACGGGATAAAAATTTCGAAAAAAGGGATTTCTATGGGGTGCATGTCGGAGCCGGGGTTACCTCCGGATACACTGAGCTACTGCCGGACTGACCGGATACCTGTTTTAATTCATTCAGGAATTTGGAATAGTCTGCATTATCCGGTGCAAGAGACACGGCTTTTTGTGCAGCTGCCAGAGCATCCTGAACCGGAGCCCCGCTTTCATAGAGAATTCTTGCCTTTATGTAATAATCAGAAGCCAGATACTTCGGATCATCATGGGTTATGACAAATTCTATGGATTGCAGGGCATCCTGATACCGCTTCAGATACCATTCAATCTGTGTTTTTAATGAGTACAACGTTGCCATCTGATCATCTGACGCTGAACCGGTTGCACCGGATATGGCATACTTAATCTGCTCCAGGGCCTCTTCTTCGCGGCCGTCATATCCCTGGAAGAGCACTTTTGCATAGCCGTACAAGGCGCGGAAATCAGATGAGTCTATCTGCAATGCAGCCTGGAAATTCTGTTCAGCCTGTTTGTACTGCTTTTTTGTCAGATAGTCCAGTCCATCATTGATCAATTGATCCAGTTCTCCTCCCGAGCTGACCGGAACTGTGACTGGTGTCTGATATGGCTGGAGGGTTGGCATCATCGTCGGCCGGATAGTTGGCATTGATGTATACCCCGGCATCATTCCCTGCGTCGGTATCACAGTCGGTTGTGGATACTGCTGATACTGCGGATAGGAGGAGCCATAGGGATTATACCCGGTATACTGGGGGAACTGACCGGTCATCTGGTAGGGGAGCTGATACCCGGTTGAGCCATCCCAGCCGTATGAATAGGGGGTCCAGGAATCCTCAGTATCATCATACATCGGCATGCCAAAGACGTCATACACCATACCCGGATAATAAGAGTACCCAGGATAGTTCTTTTCTTCAGTATCACGCTCAATAAACGTAAAGGACTGAATCATCGGATCGATTACCGCTTTTTCCTCCTCATACTGCTCTGCGCGGTTTTCATAGATCGCAGAGAACGATCTGCCGTCTTTTACGGTTGTAATCGTGTATGTCCTGACGGGAGTGTCATTTCTGACCCACTCATAATCAATGAAGAAGGCATCTGCATCTCCGAGTACTCCGGGCCCGCTGGATATCACAGACCCGTTCGGGAGAAGATTCACCGAGGATACAAGGTCTGATGTCAGGTTTTCAAGACTCTGCTTCGTTTTACGGGTCACTATGGTAATCATCGTGACATTTGCCGGGGTCAGAACAGAAATCTCCCTTGTATCTGCATCAGCAGCATAGACAAGTGACGCACCTTCCGGATACGTGAAAGAAAATCCGGCGGTTGTGTCATTGTAGGTCAGATACGGAATTTCTTCAGCGGTACAGAGACTGCCGGTCATCAGGACAAGGACCATCCCGATGATAATTACAAAAAGATGAGAACGGGATCTCATACTGTACTCTTTCGTCATAGAGTTTTTAGGTATGGGTAGTCAGGCAGATCCTGAGTCGGACATACACGAAAAACCCGTGCATACCATTTCGAATCTCATATTACCCTTTTCCGTCAAACCCTGTTTGGAATGGTCTTTCGGGAATACGTCATCATGGCATATCGTCGGGAGAAAACACAATGAAGATCCTCCATACCTCAGACTGGCATCTGGGGAGTCAGATCTGCGGACGAAAACGATACGAAGAGCATGAACAGTTTCTCTCATGGCTGGTGTCCCTTATGAACCGGGAAGGGGTTGATGTTCTCATCGTTGCAGGAGACATTTTTGATTCAACCACCCCTCCGAACCGATCCCTTGAGCAATATTACCAGTTTCTTGCCAGGGCATCAACATCCTCCTGCAGGCATATTGTCATTACCGCCGGGAACCATGACTCTCCCTCGCTTATCGCTGCACCCCGGGAACTCTGCAAATACCTTAACATCACCGTTATCGGAAGTGCCCCAAAAGAACCGGAGGAAATGGTACTGGTGCTCAATAACCGGGACGGGATGCCGGAGCTGATTGTCTGTCCGGTACCATACCTTCGGGATCGGGATGTCAGAACCACTCAGGCCGGGGAGAGTCCGGAAGAGAAGACAACAAATCTGCTGGCAGGTATCAGGGCACAATACCATGCAATCGGTAGATGTGCAGAGATCATGCGGGAAAAGACCGGGCCAATTCCGATCATCGCAACCGGCCACCTGTTTGCTGCGGAGGGGATTACAAGGGAAGATGACGGCAGCAGGAATCTCTACCTTGGAACCCTCGCCTGTGTCGGGGCTGATGCCTTTCCCTCCTGCTTCGATTACCTGGCACTTGGTCATCTGCATCTCCCGCAGAGGGTCTGTGGCAGTGATCGGATACGGTATAGTGGTGCCCCGTTAGGAATGGGATTTGGAGAGGCAGGTCAGACCAAATCGGTCCTGATGCTTGATGTCCATGATTCCCGCATCATGTCGATAGAGGAAATTCCGGTGCCGGTATTCCACCGCCTGTCACGAATATCAGGAACGATTGTGGAGGTCATGCAGGAACTCTATCGCCTGAAGGCAGAATCAGTACCAGTACTTGTTGAGGTACTTCTGCAGGACTCACGGAATATTGCGGGTGCTCAGGAGAGTATACACTCCTTTTGTGAGGGATCGGCTGTCGAGGTACTCAGGATCAGACCGGACCGGCTGCCGGATCAGACACTCCACCCGTCTCATCCCGAAGAATCCCTTGCTGACCTGACTCCTGAAGATGTGTTTATCAGACGGATGGATGCCGCCAAAATTACCGGTGATGATCGCAATGAACTGCTTGCGTCATTTCGGGAGATTTACAGGCTGGTTCTGGAAGACGACATGACTGCGGAGTAACAGCGATGAAAATTCTGAAACTGAAATTTTCAAACCTGAATTCCCTCGCCGGCACATGGGAAATCGATTTTACAAATCCTGCATTCACCTCGTCCGGTATCTTTGTGATCACAGGACCGACCGGATCAGGAAAGACAACCATCCTTGACGCTATCTGTCTGGCACTATATGGCAGAACCCCCCGGCTTGACAAGGTGACCAAAGCCAGTAATCATATCATGACCCGGCACACCGGTGAATGCTCAGCTGAAGTGGTGTTTGAGTCCCAGAAAGGGAGATTTATCTGCCATTGGAATCAGAGAAGAGCGAGGAATAAGCCTGACGGGGAACTTCAGGCACCACACCATGAGATCAGCAATGCCGATACCGGGGAGATTCTGGCTTCAAAGATAAACCAGGTCAGGGATATCGTCAAAGAAGTAACCGGTATGGACTATGATCAGTTCACCAAGTCAATTCTGTTAGCACAGGGTGAATTTACCAGATTTCTTGCAGCATCTGAAGATGACAGAGCCCCGATTCTGGAACATATAACGGGAACAGACATCTACTCAAAACTCTCAACAAAAACACATGAGCGATACACACAGGAAAAAAACCTGCTCGATCAGCTGAATCAGGATCTTAATCGTATCCAGATCCTCTCCCCGGAAGAAACAGAACGAATCTCTCAGGAGATAAAAGATCTGAAAAAAACCATCGCTGAAAAGGATATGGATATCACACAGGTCACCGATGCTCTCCGCTGGCTTGAGACGGTTCAGAACATCAGACGTGAGATACATGATCTTGAGGTGGATGCACTCCATCTGGCAGAGAAAACTGCTGCATTCGAACCCTCACGGGAAGCATTGTTAGCAGCACAAAAGGCGGCCACATTCGAGGGGCTCTATGCTTCACTCACAGTACAGCGAAAAACCGTGAGGATGGATACAGAAAAGAAGGATCAGACGACCGTGGAGCTCGAGGCCCTGCAAAAAACCCTTCCTGAGCTTGAAACAGCGGTGCATACTGCTCTCGCCCGGGTGGAGCAGGCAGAAAAAGAACGCGACGATGGAATTGCCCTCATCCATTCAATCAGGGCACTTGACAATACAATAAAGAAGGAGGAGGCAGAAGCGATACAATGGAATGAAGAATTGAAAAGGCTTCAAAACCTCCTGAATATGTACATCACGAATCAGGATCTGGCGAAGAAACGGGAACAGGAGATCCTGAATGATAAAAGTAAGGCTGCATATTATATCAGTCAGCATGCATCCGATGCCACCATCAGGGATCTCTACTCAGGAATTGAACAGAAAATAAAACTGATACAGGAAGAACTCATTACTATCGGCAGGGAAAAGGAAGAGTGCACCAGGCAGAAAGGAAACCTTCAGAAACTGGAAGAGGGCCTTGATACTCTTCAAAAGAAGAAGGATCAACAAAAGAACCTCCTGAATGACAAAGAGGAAGAACAAAAAAGGAATGAACAAACGCTCACAACCATCCTTTCAGGGTCTTCACTCCCGGATCTTCGGAAAAGACGGGATGATTTACGAATCCGAACCGACCAGCTGAGCCGGCTTAGAGATGTATTCGCAACCATAGGAGACATATCTGCAAAACGTGAAAGTCTCATACAGAAACTGGATGATCTGACTCATTTTCTCCAGGCATCAGAATATGAAAAAGAAGGAATTGAATCAGATATCAGTCAGCGTCAGGAAATTCTGAATACAAAACGAATGAATGCAGTGCTTGCTGCAAAGGTGAGGGATCTCACCAGCGAGCGGGAGCTCTTACAGGATGGAAAACCCTGTCCCCTTTGTGGATCCCTCCATCACCCGTATGCATCCGGGATTGAGATACAGCCGGATGAGATCATACAGGACCTTGCTGATGAAGAGAAGAGAATTCAGGACCTGAACCGGCAGCTGACAGCCATATCAACAGTGATCGCACAAAAATCAGCTGAACTATCCCGGTGTCGTGAGGATATCACAGATTGTGAAAAGAACCTTACAGCTCTTCAGGCGACCTGGAACGAGGGAACAGGAATCCTCGGAATCGATCCAAAGACTGATGAAAAAACACTCATCGCAGATAAAAACACAATGGAATCTGAACTCCGGTCCCTTGATGCAGGAATTCATGATGCTGAGGTGTGCGAAGAACAGATTAAAAAGCAAACACAGGTAATTTCAAGTGCCCGGGAACTTCTGAATACCCTTGAGAGGGAATGCCGGGAGAAGGAGTACGAGATTGCCTCCATACACCAGATAAGAGAGGAACGAAAGGTCCGGATATCTGCACGGGAGAAGAAACTTGACGCATATTTTGATGAAATAAAACCGGTTCTCGAAGGTTTTGGCTATGTGGTCACTCGTGAGATCAATACTGCGGCAGTCCTGCTCAGCCTTCGGAACCGGCAGAAAAAATTTCAGGAGGAAGAGGACCGGATAAAGGCCTGTGATGAGCAGCTCACATTCATAAAAACCGAAATAAGCGGGATTCAGGGCAAGATATCAGAAAAGACTGATGAGATCGCCAGACTTTCTAGGCGAATCAGGGAAAAAGAAGAATTACTCCGTACTGTACGGGATGAACGAACACAGAAATTTGGAGAGAAAGATACAGAGAGTGAAGAGCAACGGCTTTCTGATGCCGTGAGAAAGGCCAGGGAGATACGGGACGCAAAACAGAACGAAAGAAATGGCCTTATCAACAAAATCAAGTCACTGGAAAGCCTGCGTTTAGATCTTGAGACACGGATTCTCTCTACACAGTCAGATCTGGAAAAAAGCCTGGATGAATTTCTGACCAGGATCAGGGAGGCCGGATTTGCAGATGAAAAGGCCTATATTGCTGCCCGTTTGTCATCGGAAGAGGTTGCAGCGCTGCAAAAGAGATGGGATGACCTGAAATCCGAACAGACAAAGATAACCGAGAACGCTAAAAGGGCACAAAAACGGTTAGATGAGGAAATACAAAAAAATATTACGACAAAAACCGTTGTGGAGTTACAGGAGGAACTGAAAGTATTACAGGAACAAAAGGAGTATTATCTGGCAGAAATCGGCAGATACCAGGAGAAACTCTCCAGGCATGACGAGATGATGAGGCAGCTTGGAGAGCGGATCGCTGCACGAGACAGACAACAGAGAGAGGCAGACCGGTGGCGCAAGCTCTCTGAACTGATCGGGTCCTCTGACGGAAAGAAATTCCGGGTTTTTGCCCAGGGACTTACCTTCTGCATCCTTCTCGGCCATGCAAATGAGCATCTGCGCCGGATGACCGACCGCTATATCCTTGTCCAGGATCCGAATCTTCCCCTTGATATGCAGGTCATCGATACCTGGCAGGGAGGAATTGAGAGGTCGATCAAAAACCTCTCCGGCGGAGAGATGTTTATGGTCAGTCTTGCCCTGGCTCTGGGACTCTCCGGTATGGCAAGTCAGAACGTCAGGGTTGATTCCCTCTTTCTTGATGAGGGCTTTGGAACCCTTGACAGTGAGGCACTTGAGACCGCTCTTTCCACATTATCCGGTCTTGAGCAGGAGGGAAAACTCATCGGAGTTATCTCACATGTTGCGGCACTAAAGGAGCGGATTCCTGTCAGAATAACAGTCGAAAAAGGAACAAACGGACGGAGTAAGATCCTTCTTCCTGATGCCTTCTGATCGACTATAACATTTATTACCCCCCGATTCCCTTCTTCTGGTATGGGAAAGACACTGTGGTATTGCGGACTCCTCCTCCTTCTCTTTGGATGCATGACGTTGGGCGTAAGCGGGGCGGCAATAGACTCCTCCTATGTCTATGGTCATCCCCCCAGTGCGGGGAACATTGTTTTAAACTTTGATAATACCGGGAATGATCGTGACGCCGTTGTCATCGTCACCCTTGGCGGAAATGCAGACCCGCTGTACGCGATTTACATTCCGGCAGAAGATTATGGCAGTATCAAGAGCATCGGTCAGGGGAGATTTGATGTGTATTTTGAACTGGGTGTGGACTGGGATGAGAGAAACCGGATCTTCCAGGACGGAGAATTTTTTAAGATCTCAACC
Source organism: uncultured Methanospirillum sp. (assembly GCA_964501255.1). GTDB lineage: Archaea > Halobacteriota > Methanomicrobia > Methanomicrobiales > Methanospirillaceae > Methanospirillum. Next base: position 95,816 of record CAZCSN010000001.1, read on the forward strand.
CCGGTGATCCTGAAAGATAATAAAGATACCTACACGGTCTACCTGTATGATAAAGAGGGAAAACCAAAGCGGATAAAAAAGATTGCTCAAAAAGAGATGCCGGATATCAGACCACGGATCTGATTTTTATAATTTTTCCTTATTTTTCATACCATTTAAATAATGATGACACAAATACGCCATCTTAGGAATTCGTGCTGCACCTATTCATACCGACTTTTCATTCTTCTCAATGGGTATGAATAGTATCTTTTTTGTGTTACAAACAAAGATAGATAATTATGAAATGGCATGAACACTGCCAGTATATGGAACTCCCCCGGGAATACCCGGTTACCGAACTCGCCAGATTTCATGGCCATCTGGGTCCGTTTATTGTTCTTGGATACCGGATGGGGCGATATGCATTACAAAGACTTGGGGATAATCCATTTGCGATACGGGCCAGTGTCTATTGCTCAGGGACCACGCCTCAGTCATGCCTTGCTGACGGAGTCCAGCTGGGAAGCGGATGCACTCTTGGGAAGGGCAATATTGAGATTGTAAAATCAGATACCGTGTACAGTGAATTTTCATCAGGCGAAGAAAAAATACGTTTAAAACCACTTCCATTCAGACAAATTCCGCAGGATACCCCCGAGTATGAACTGGAGATCGAGCGGTATGCTGCCGAGCTGTATACCCTTCCTGACGACCAGCTCTTTTCGGTTGAGGTCCTCACATGAGCAGGGGATCCGGCGAGATTATTCATCTTGAGAAGGTCTGGACAACGTATGAAGGCGCAGACCTTCCGGTTATAAAAGACGTCACCCTGGGGATAAAACCTGGTGAGTTTGTCGTGATAGGCGGGCCGAACGGTGCGGGAAAAACAACGCTTCTTGAGACAATCGCCGGACTGCTTCCGGTCGTCAATGGCAGGGTTGAAGTCTGCGGATATGATGTCATAAAACATGGCTGTGCCGCACGAAAAAAGATCGGCTATGTCATCCAGAACTTTGATTTTCACCCGTTCACACCGTTCACCGTTGAAGAAGTCGTCCTGATGGGACGGTATGGAAAGATCGGATGGCTGAAGCGGCATACCAGTCAGGATATGGACAAGGTGCGGTTAGCCATTCAGCAACTGGGTCTGACCATCATGCAGAAGAACCAGATCGGAAAACTCTCCGGCGGTCAGCAGCAAAAGGTCCTTATTGCCCAGAATCTTGCTAAAGATCCCGAAGTTCTCCTGCTTGATGAACCGTTCAGTAATCTTGACATGGTGACCAGGGAAGAGGTCAGCAGACTCCTCTGTCAGATCGCAGATGCCGGCATCCCGGTTCTCATCGTCTCCCATGCCTTTGATGCCCTTCCTGACCGGGACATCAGGGTGATCGTTATGCAGAATGGATCCATCATCCTCAACCAGTGTACTCATCCGTCAATGGTCGGAGACCTGGTTCGTTCTGCCTCGGTGGCTTCCTGATGCTTGAATTTCTCATCCCGAATAATGTCATGTGCCATGCAGTGGAGGCGATGCTCTTTGCCTCCCTTGGGTGTGCTCTTTTAAGTGTATTAATCACCCAGATGAACATCTCCTCGATCGGGTTTACCATGTCCCATGCCGCCTTTGCAGGAGGATCAGTGGGGGCATTCTTCGGGTACGCCGTCCTTCCTTCGGCAGTTTTTGTCAGTATCCTGACGGCCTTTCTCATGGGACCCCTAAGTGACCGGACGCGGATGCATACCGATACCACCCTTGGGGTGCTGTTTGGGACCATGATGGCGGTGGCTATCTTTTTTATTGCACTCATGCAGGGGTCGGGGAAAGGGTTTGATGCAAGTTCGCTCCTGTACGGGAATGTCATCTCCCTCTATCGCGAGGAGATATACGCTCTGACACTTATCACCGGTATCATCTTCATCTTTCTTGCCATCTTTTACAAGGAGATAACTGCAATTGTCTTTCATAAACGACTTGCAGAGATTGCAGGGATACGGGTCAGACCGGTATACTATGGCATCCTGTTCCTGATTTCGGTCATGGTCGCCCTGAGCATTCCGATTGTCGGCGGTCTTTTATTATATGTCTGGCTGGTGACACCTGCCGCCATCGCCTACCAGTTCTGTAACACCATGAGAAATATGTTCATCATGGCACCGGTTATCGCGGCCATCATCAGTGTGACTGGTGCAATCGTTGGCATCGTATACTCCCTGCCGGTCGGTCCGCTCACTGCGGTATTATTCAGTGCTCTTTTTGTTGGTGCGGTAGCAGTATCACCAAAAAGAAAAGTGGTATTTCACAAACATTAATACGAAAAATGAATAAGTAATAATTATGAAGCATTCAGGAGCATTTCTTATTCTGGGCATCATCATTGCTCTTATTCCGGGAGCACTGGCCCTGAACGTTGTGACAACCACCAGTGTTCTCTGGGACCCGGTTCAGGAGATCGGTGGTGATGCCGTGCATGTGGTATACATCGCGGATCCCACGGTATGCCCCCACCTTCAGGGTGACATTCTGCCTGGCCTGATTCAGAAAAATGCGGAGAACCTGGAAAAAGCTGACCTGTTTTTAGCCCATAACGCAAGTATGGATCTCGCAACCATGCAGGCGATCGAGAAGTTCCGTGACTCAAACGGCTTTGGAAAGACAAACTGGAAGGTCTTAAAACCTGATGCAGCCTGGAACACCCCGGAGTCGGCTCAGGAACTTGCCGATACCGTTCTTGCATGGCTGAAGGCAGCAGATGGAGCCAATGCAACGGCATTTGAGAAACGTGCACAGGCATACAAGGAGAAGATTGCTGCGGCAGGAACCCTGACCGATGAGGAGAAGAGTCTGCTTTCAAAGAAGTACGCAGTTGTCATGGCATGGCAGCGTGAGCCGGTCGAGAAATGGCTTGGTCTGAATGTGGTAGACTTCTTTGCACCGGAATTTGCCTTTGGTGGAAACAAGACTCCGGCAAAGGTCGTAGAATCATTAAAAGCAGATCCCCAGAAACTCTATTCAATAGACCTGCTCCCCGGCGGCGGGAAGATGTATGTGATTGAGAACATGCAGTCCGGTGAGATGGCAAAGGGTATTGCAGAAGCACTTGAGGATATGGCAATTTATGCAAACCGGGTCGTATTTACGAACTTCCCGAAATCAGTTGAGGGTGTTGACTCAATTCCGGACGTGCTGACATACAACAAGAACCTGGTTCTTCAGTAACCTCTTTTTTTCTCCGGAGACTATAGAGATCATTTTCATATAGGTTATTACCTAATGTAATATCGTACTACTGTGATGACCTCTCCGAGGTGGGAGTACGCGAATATATCAGTATCAACCGATTCATCATTGCTCAGAGAGCACCATTACCAAAATCACCCCAGACAGGTTCTGCCGATCCTGCATGGTCATCACATACCCACCTCACTTTGTGATGTATTGTTCAGACTCTTTTTGCAGATCTCTTTGTTACTCCCCGAATCACTGCTTTTCCACCTGATTCCAGCAGGTACAGGGCAACACCAAGGATGATAATAGTAGAGCCTGATGGAATATCAAAGACCCAGGAGAGGGCGATCCCTCCGGTGGTAAGAAGCATGCTCATGACTGTTGCACCGATCATCATGCCTTTCAGTGTCTTAGAAAAAGGCCGGGCGATTGCTGCCGGGAGTGTCAGGAGCGCAATAACCAGGATAATCCCGACCACCTGTATGAGGACTACCACCGATACCGCAATCAGAATGAGAACCAGAAGATGCAGCCCACGGGTAGGGAGATTTGAAATGGCAGCATATTCCGGATCAAATGCCAGTGCCTGCAATACCGGGTACAGGAAGAAAAAAAGCAGTACGATGCAGGCACCAAGGATTCCAGTCATCATCAGGTGTTCCGGTGTAACGAGGAGGATGTTGCCAAAGAGGTAACTAAAAAGATCAGGGGTATATCCAGGGGTCAGAGAAAGGCAGAGAATGCCCACAGCCATCCCCCCTGCCCAAAAGGCACCGATGAGCGTGTCAATATGCTCTTTTGCCCGCTCCACCAGCCCCCAGATAAGGGTGGCTATCCCGATGGTAAACCAGAATGCACCGGCGAGGGGATCAATCCCGAGAAGGTACCCAAGGCCGATTCCTCCAAATGCTGCATGGGAGATCCCTCCGGCAACTGAAATCATATGTTTTACCGTGATGTAACTTCCGATGATCCCGCAGATGACTGATGCCATAAGACCGGCAAAGAGAGCAGATCGAAAAAATTCAAACCCAAGTGCTTCTATCATGAATCATCCCCGTGCCGCTCAAGTACCCGGTGAGGGATATCCCCGTGGGTGATGATGTCTACCGGGCATCCGTATGCCCGGGCGATCATTTCCGGGGAGACCTGATCACTTTCGTGCATGAATAACCGGCGGTTCAGACAGGCAACCCGGTTTACATGGCGTGAGACCACCCCGATGTCATGCGTAATCATGAGGATGGTTATCTCTCTGGAGAGGGAGGTGAGCAGCGTATAAAAATGCTCCTCAGTCGGGGTATCCACATAGACGGTCGGTTCATCAAGGATAAGAATCCCGGGATTTCCCGCAAGTGCCCGTGCAATCAGGGCTCGTTGCCGCTCCCCGCCGGAGAGTTCTTTCACCGGACGACTCCCCAGATTCTCTGCAGAGAGCCGTGATAATGCATCCCGTGCAGCACGGTGATCCTCAGGGGTGTACCTCCTCACAAATCCGGTCTTATTCCCCATCCTCCCGGTCAGGACCATCTCATGAACCGTTATCGGAAAAGAAAAATCGAATGCATGCGACTGGGGAACATAGCCGATTCTGGCCCTGGATTGTGGGCATGCCGGTTCTCCAAAGAGAAGGATATCTCCGCTATACGGGACAAGGCCGAGTATCGCCCTGACAAGAGTCGTCTTTCCCGCACCGTTCGGGCCGATGATTGCAAAAAAGTCACCTTTTCTGACCTGAAACGAGATGGAGTCAAGTATGATCTGCTGATTCCTGATGACCGATACATGGTCAAGCCCGATAACCGGATCCCTTATCATGACAGTCCTGATATTTCTCGTGCAATATGCTGCATATTCTCCAGATAATCTCCCGCAAGCGGACTGATAAGAACCATCGTTCCATTCAGCTCCCTGGCCAGGGTCTCGGCCTGTCGTGTCGATCCCTCCGGTTCGGCAAACACAATACGTATCCCGTCTGATCGTGCCTGTGTTATGAGCGATGCAAGCTGCCTGGCTGACGGTTCGCGGCCGTTCTCCTCAACTGCTCTCTGAGTCAGGTTATAATCCCTGCAGAAATAACCAAAGGCAGGATGATATACCAGAATCGTCCTGGTCTTCAATCCCTGAAGAGACGTGCTGATACGCTGGTCAAGGAGAGTAAGGTTTTGAATGTATGAATCGCGGTTTTTATAGAAGACTTCTTTCATATCCGGCTGCAATACTGCCATCGCTTCAGCGGTTGCATCCACCATCCGGGCGGCATTCCGAAGGGACAGCCAGACATGAGGATCTGCTCCCTCATGGGTATCATTGTCATCCGGTTTGCCTCCTTCAGTACTGGTATCCGCCTGCCGAACGATCTCAATCTCCTTTGACATATTGATCACCGGCAAATCAGGATATTGTTGTTGTATCCGTGTAAGCCACCGGTTCTCAAACTCCATCCCTGATCCAAGGGCAAGATAGAGATCCGCTGACTCAAGCCCGGCTATCTGTGACGGGGTCGGCTCAAAGGTATGCGGGCTTGCCCCGGCTGGAACCATCACCAGAACCGATACCGGATACTCCCCGGCAACCGCCCTGATGAACTCCCCCTGGGGGGGTATTGTACAGGCTATGACCATTGATTGAGAAGAAGGTGCCATCGGCTTTTGTTCAATACATCCACATACACAAAGAAGTATCAGGAAAAGGAGCGGCAATACGGCATGACGTATGGTGATGTGACGTGGCCTGTATGAGATGTATATATTCTCTTTGAGCTTATAGCTTACATTTTTCATACAGAGCCCCCGCAACAGACCGGATCATGTTCAATCACCCCGCAGGCTGCCCTGCTGGGATGCCCGAGTGAGCGACAGATCTGGTCAATATGGACCTTTGGCACAAGATGCTCGATCTTCTCAGCCTGCGTACATGCATCCTGCTCGGAAAGACCGGCACGGACAAACATTAAGGAGAGGATACGATGACGGCGATGAAAAAACCGGGTCAGTTCTTCTCCATCACTGGTGAGAGAGACCTTCTGGTAGGGATCATACCGGATATAGCCGGCCTCTCCCAGTTCATGGAGGGATCTTGTGACCGTAGAGGTCCGGATACCGAATTCCTGTGCAATTTCACCAGGCCTGACACCCGATTCAGACAACGAGATGAACTTTAAAAACCTGATCTTCTGGGGGGTATCGATCCGGTTTGTCATATATGAATATACCGCAGCAGAGCAAATAAAGCTACCAGCTAAAAAATGATTCTGATGAACAGAAAACTAATTAAAATTCGGATCATCGTTTGATGCAGCAGGGGTATTCTGCCATTGTTTTAAGGTTCGCTGATATGATTTTTTCCCGAAAAGACTCTCACGGATAACCGGATCCGGACGGATCCTTATACTCTCCGAAAGGGCAGTAACACACGACTGTTTCACCGGACATGCCCTGCACTTTGGTCCCGGACCACACCAGGTTGTGCCAATCAGATAGAGAGGGCGATCAAGCTTCCAGGGATCATCAGGTGAAAGCATACGGGCAAGCCTTCGTGCCTTCATAGGGGTGATGTCACTCCCGTCACCACATACCATTCGTCCAAGAACCCGTGCATCGACGATATCCCCGACAATATCAAACGGCCCCTGCACAATTCCCAGATCCTTTAATGTTCCCACAATGAGACATGCGATAGACCGGGGTATCTTCAGAATAAGGAGCCGTTTATAGACTGATTCAGGGTCCTGTTCATATCCGGTCCATATCTGCCGTCCGTCACCGGCATAAAAACGTATCATCAGGGTTGCAATCTGGTACAGACGGTCGTGTATTACCCGTTCCGGATGCAGATTATAATCATAAAACCGTTCATTCCATCCTTCACGGGTATGATGAACAATCTCCTGCCATAAGGCATCAGGGTTATCAAGAATCTCCTCAGTAAAAAAGACCACATTGTCCCACACATCGGTTTTTCCAGAGCGGAACTCCAGAAAACAGGCACACAGAAAGGCATTCGCCTCCTTTCTCGTCATACCGGAGGAGCTGTCTGCCAGTATAATGGAATCAGATGCCCGAAACCGGATATGCTCTTTTCGAAGTCTGAAGAGGGCTTCTGACACCATCTGAAGGACTTCACCGGTCACCTGACTGAGTTCAGCCGGGTCTTTCGATACGTCTGCCATCCGGTGGATGAATGCAGACCGTCGATCAGGTATTTCCATCATGGGAGGATACACGCCCCAAGCTGCTGTACTGCCCGAAAGAAAATGGCCGCATCGTCTGAGGAATTATTCATTGCCATCAGGAGATACACCGGGTACCGGCCATCATCACTCCACCGGTGGACCCTGGCACGAATTCCTGCAATGTGTGGATCATCAGAATATTCAGCTTCTATCCGGGAACAAAAATCCTGTGATTTCTGATAATCTGTGACATATCCGGTCCAGGAGAAGATATGACATCCCGGATATTCATCCCGGAGTTCCTTCATCAGGCCGGCAGGTGTATACCAGTCATCAAACTGATCAAGAACAGTTAAAACATCAGAAACCTCCGGGTTCTTCAGAAGATGCGGGCCGTCCAGGGTACCGATGTGAACCTTCTGAAAAGGCATCCGTTTGAACCCTTCGAGTACTGCATACCTGACACCTGAATCGGAAAGCAGATTTAAAGCATCATAAAGACTGGTGGAATGAAATACTGCTGATGTCTTCTCATCATCAATCCCGATAGCAGGATCAGCCCCGGCCTCAAAATGAAGGGTTGTATCTTTCCCGAGGGGAAGAGCACAATAATGACTGCCGATATGCTTAATAGTTGCGGTCCTGCCGCGATGCACCAGATGAGAACAGAGCCTGAGAATGAATGTGGTTTTTCCTGAACCGGACCATCCTGCAATATGAATTACTTTCACCGACACACCCCGTTCAAGCCACACATCCTGATATCAGATCAGTCAAGGAAGTTTTTAAGTAATACTATCTCTAATTCCCCTTTGCGGTGTTTCTATGGATGATGAGCAACCTTTTATTTTCACTTCTTTTTCACGAAAATTAGCGGCAGTCATCCTTTTTTTGCTCCTCATCTCCCTTATTGCCCTTGTCATTGTCTGGTACACCAGCTCGCTGACCAGCCTTGATGAAGAGTTTAAAAACCGCCAAAACCTCACCGATCAGATCCTCCAGCAGTCGGTCATCTGGATTGACCGGGGGATTTCCCTCTATGAACTACAATATATTCCTTCATTGGAAAAAGCAATGGAGATATATCATACAGCATATGAAAAATCGGGAGGAGATATTACACAGATTAATCTCAGCGCATTAAAGAGTACCTTAGATTCTCAGCTGGATGGAGAGTATGATCTCTATCTGGTAAATGCCGACGGCCAGGTCGTAAAAAGTACATTTCCCGAGGATATTGGTCTTGACTTTAAGATGTGGCCAAAATTTTATAACCGTGTCTCACAGATCCGAAAGAACGGAACTTTTGTTCCTGACCGGATGGTACGTGGATATGCCAGAAATGCTCCGTTCAGAAAATTTGCATACATGGGGACCGGTGATGGCAGATACCTGCTTGAGATCAGCCGGTCATTTTCACAACTCCTTCCTTACGCATCTAATGCATCATATAAGGAACTCATCCATAACCTCCCCAGAATCAACAAGGATATCAGATCAATTGAACTCTATAACTCGCGGTATGAACCTGTTTCCCGATACTCTGTTCAGAAGAACGATACCCAGCCAAAAGCTGATGTTATTTCAAAAATTATCAGGACATTTGCGGATCACACAAACTATGAAGAGATTGATCCGGTCACCGGTGATGTTGTCAGGTATACCCATCTTCCTATCAGCGATACAGAGTCACCATCAGCATCCGAGATGTTTCTTGCAGCACGGACGGTCTATTCAACAGATGAACGGGATCAGAAGAAACTCACCCTCACCCTGATATTTGGCGGATTTTTGCTGCTTACCGCGATTATTGCAGCAGGTGGTGCAATTGCCGGATCCCGATATCTGTCACGGCCGATTGACCGGATCGTTGAGGATATTGAGCATATCGCAGCCGGAGACCTGGATTACCGGATTCGCCCGACCGGTTCATCCGAGTTTCGTCAGATTGAACGGGCGATTAACCGTCTGGTTGCAAGTCTGAAGGATACAATCAGTAACCTGCAGACCAGGGAAGAGGAACTGCTGGAAGAGCTGGGGAAGAGATGGAGGGCAGAGGAGAATTACCGGAGGCTCTTTGAATCGGCTCATGAGGCAATCTTCATCCTGAAAGGTACCAGAATAGCAAGTTGCAATAACGCCGCAACCCAGCTGATAGGAAGAAACATGAAGGATATTGTCGGCAGAGAACTTCATGAATTCTCTCCCCCTCTCCAGCCGGATGGCAGGGAGTCGCATGTTGCATCCCAGGATATCATCCAACGGGTTGCACAGGGCGAATTGTCAGTGATTGAGTGGGATTTTCTGAGCAAAGACGGGACAATACTGAAGACCGAGGCGCAATGCAGTGCAGTCCTGTCTGGTGATGATGTCCTTATCATGATCATATTCCGTGATGTGACTGAGCTGTTGGAGATGAGGAAACGGGAGATTACTGCAATAGCACAGATTGAAGAGAATCTGGTTAAACTTGCCGCAATTAATGATCAGATCAGAAACCCTCTTGCATCTATTACCATCCTCAACGAATTACAGGGTGGCGAGTATGAAGGAAAGATCCAGGAGCAGATCCAGGCTATCGATGATTTGATTAATGAAGTGGATAAAAACTTTGTGAAAACCGATAAAGTACGCCTGTTTCTGACAAAACACTACGGAATTCAGTACAAAGGTACAGATGCGGATGAGAAAAAGAACCAATGAGAGAAAGAAAGATAAACAGGCGGCATATATTTTTCTCATCCTTCTCTTTTTCATACCCTCCTGTATGTGTGACGTCGCCGGAGAGTATACCCCGGGTTTTGCTGCGTTTGGTGAGATCACTTTCTCTGAGGGCGTGACCAGTGAGAGCGTTCCTATCAGGCCGGTGGATGCATATCAGTCAGGGACAGTAAAAATCTGTGCTGTTTTCCCCTTTATGAATATGGAAGACGGTATGCAGGTTGAGGTTGAATGGCTGTATAACGATGAATGGTTCTACTCAACCGAAGAGGAGTGGGATGAAGGGAGAGAGGGTATCACGCACCGGTCAATATCCTGGGAGGATGATCGGGAACTTGAACCAGGTATCTATACACTCCGGTTGTTCATAAACGGCCAGCTCGCACGGGCTGCAGATATTGAAGTACTGGCTCGGGAGGAAGAGGCCACACCTGAACCGGTGAGGAACCCGGAGGACCTGATCGATCCTGACCTCATGAAGGCATGGGAGATTCTGGCATATGCTGATAATGATCTCCTCAAAGACCTTGCCGGTCTGGTTCCGGATTATGGCATCGAACTCCGGCTGACTGATGAGATCAATTCAAGCGGGCAGTATGTTTATGCTCACGGAAAAAAAGAACCCGGGACAGTATATATCTCATGGGACTACTGGAAGAGGAAGTCATGGGAAGAAGTGAGCGGTACAATTGCACATGAGCTGGCCCATGCCGTCCAGCATATGACCAGTGATAAAGATAACTTTGGATGCACTATAGAACGTGAGTATGAGGCATACATGGCTGAATTTTATGTGCTGATGATCACGGGCAGAGAGGACATCCTGATGAATTCATGGTCGGCAATATATAATCCCAAAACCGGAAAGATTTGGAAGAATGAATTATGGAAGGCGCTTAAGGAGGCATATACATCGTGTCCTGAATACTGATTATATACACATATGAGGGAAATGGACTTCTTTTGGATATTGCACAATAATCTCTTATTTTGCCCTGGATAGTGCGAGAATCATGGATCACAACCTTTAATCTGTTCACGCACGAAGCGTACGTAACTCACTGGCATGATCAACTCATTCCTTCAGATTGGCTTTGCGGCCCTCAGCGCCTGGATTCTCTTTATTACGGTTGATATGATCTGGGCATTGCCACGGGAAGGGGGCGTTGTCGGAGCAAAAGCGATTGCAGCAGCAGTTGAAAAAGCCGGAGGGGATCTCCGGGGAGGGACCATGATGGGCAATATTGTATCGTCCCCTGATGCATCGGCCGGTACCCTTCTTGCTGCCTGCGGCGTATACTGCTTTGGAATTCCCGGCGGTCTCCTGGCAACAGTCCTCGTATATATGGGGAACCGCATATGCTCTGATCCCGGCTATGCAGGAACAACCGGATGTTTCCTGGCAACCTTTATGGTGTATCTGGGAACACAGATCGGAATTCCGGCTGAATTCTTCATCATTGGAATGGTGATTGCAATCCTGACCATACAGGGGATATCCCACCGGCATGCAAGCAGACTCCTTGGAAAGATATGGAGGCTTCGGAAATGAACAGTGAGAGTCTGCAATCCTTTTTGGATTCGATACCAGGCCCCTTTGCCTCACCGATGCTGAAACCGCCGGCAGAGAGTGCGGAGCTTGCTGCCATACTCTGTGGGATAATCGCTCTGTATGCAGTCATCAGAATTATCTGTGAACCTGATGTTATGCGAAAACTCCCATTCCTGAATGTGTTTAGTTTTTGCATTGCAGGAATCATGGCCCTGATGATCCCTCACCCGCTTGGAATCATCGCCGCAGCAGCATATTTTATTGGATCAACCTTTGAATCTAACGCCATCGCAAGTACCTGGGCAGGGGGGGTGGAACCGTGAATATCCTGCTCCTTATAATAATGTGTATGATTACCCTCATCGGAGCAGTGTATGCAGGATTTGTTCGTGACCCCTATGCCAAACTGATCGGTATCGGGGTTATCGGAGGCGGAGTCATGCCCCTCATCATAGCACGAGGCTATGTTGATGTTGCTGCAGCTCTTGCTCTTATCATCCCTCTGTCAACGGTCTTTATCCTTCAGCTCTGCAGAAAGGGGGAGACATGAGTCCTGAATTTTATGCAGGGCTGATCCTGCTTTTTATTGGAACCTGGGTCTGTGCCTTCCCCCGTGACCGGGAATACCTGACCAGGATTATTAATCTTGAGATCCCGGCATTCGGCCTGCTTCTGGTTGCATTATCCTTTGATGAGACACTGGCTCTCCTTACCTTTATCGCCGTTTCTACCCTTACAACATTTGTTCTGGTTCTTCTTGTCGAGCGGAGGATGACCGCATGATACGTCGTATCGGATCAGGATTTCGGATCTTCTCAAACTGGATGTCAACCTATGAGAACCTGGTTGCCGTCTATGCAGCTCTTGGTATCTTTGTTGCCTTCTCTGGCATCCTTATGGTCCCAATGCTCAGCTATCACGAGGACCAGATTTACCCAAAAACCATAGACCGGGATTCAACCCTTGACCCTTATGACAGGGGAGGGACTCCCTTTGACAGGGCAGAGGTGAAAGCCCAGTATCCTGAGAATTCACCAGCAGTAGGTTTTGTCACATCTTACCTGACGCCATTTTCATGGTTCCTTGCCAATACGACACCCTATCTCGGAACCACGATCGTTGCCCATCCAGGAGGGATTCTTGATGAGATCCTCTACAATACCCGGGGTCTTGATACCGTCGTTGAGACGAGTATCCTCTTTACGGCATTTGCAATCGCCTCATTTCTCTTCAGGAGGAGAGGATGATGGATTTTTACCAGATCGGGCTTTTTTGTACCCTCTTCTGTGTAGCTCTGTCATTCATCGCCCTGTTTCGTGAACGGGACGACATCCATAAGATTCTCGTTGTTGATCTGATTGAGACCACCGGCCTTGTTCTGGTCTGTCTTGTTGCCACAGATCTGGCAGAAGCCCTAATCCTTCCTGGTCTTGTGGTCGGGATATCAGAACTCCTCATGCTCACCGAACTCTATATCCGAAAGGAGAGGCTGCCTCTCCCGGACTTCCGACCGGTACGGATCGAGGTGATGCAAACTGCACCGCCGATCATCACCTTTGTTCTGGTTGTGTATGGGATCATCCTCTCCGGGTTCTCCGGCGGGGCGGTTGCAGGTATAGGCCTTGTCTTTTATTTCATGTGCAAAGGATATGAGGAACGGTTTACCCTCCTTGAAACGGTATCAGGATATGCATGGGCACTCTGGATCGTGGCATTCTTTATCTTCATGATACTGCCACAGGCCTGGCTGATTGCAGTGATGCTTGCAGGAGGGGCGATCCTCATGAAAGTGACCACAAAGATGGCACTTATCGGTACCATGCGGGAGGGGAGAGATGTTTAATCTGCCAATTGAGGGAGAAGAACTCTTTGTCCTCGAGTTTGGGGACATCGTTAATTACTTCAGCCTGTATACGACGACCCTCTTCCTGTTTGCAACCGCCTTCATCATTATCGCCATCATCGCACGGCCGGAGCGGCAGACAGACATCGTATTTGGAACCGACGCGGTGTATACCAAAGAGATCACTCATGAAAACCTCAGGTTTCAGCGGTTCATGGCAGTTGCCTGTGGTCTTGCCACACTTGGTGCAGTCTGTTCAGGTGACCTCTTCAACTTCTCACTCTTTACCGCACTTATCGGGATCACGAACATCGGCATTGTTGCCGGTGTGAACAACCGGTATGTTCTGAATGCAGCGTATAACTATGGAATCGTCGCCATGGTCGCAACAACCTTCCTCTTTGGTGGTGCAGCAACCGCTCTTGGGACCTGTGGAACGCTGTCCGTCTGGGAACTTGCCGGAATGGGTATGGTTCCCCTGGCTGCAAAGATGTTTCTGGTCCTTGGGGTAATGGGGGAGGGAATGGCACCCTTTTATATCGCAAAGGCTGAGATCACCCGGGCACCAGGAGCACCATATGTACTGATGATTCATGTCAGTTCCCTACTTATCTTTCTCCGGGTCATCGAGATCATTCTGACGGTGTAACAATGAATAAAGAGTCATATCTGGCAATAACCATAATCACAGGAGTTATTCTCGGGATCGCAGCATATGCGGTATCCGTCGGGATACAGCCAGAATGGCTGCCGGTGATCGTCGTGGTCCTGACATTTCCGGTATGTATTCTGGCACTCTTTCTCTGGTGGAACGCATCAAACACAGATGGGGACATCCCTTTTACCGGGTATTAACATGATAACAGAGATACTTCCTGCAGTCATTATCGGTCTTTTGTTCCACGGTATCCATCGGAAGATCATTGCACGGATACAGGGACGACCGGGCCCGCCGATCTGGCAGGAGATTCTCCACACCTTGAAATTCTCATTTAAGCAGACATGGATTCCAAAAACGGCAAGTATGCCCATGTTTGTCTTCATTGTGGCAGTTTCCATAGCCATATGGACCGGTGCATTCTATATCGTATTCAGCGGAGGCAGTCTGCTCCTTCTCTTTGCCGTATTCATGCTGCATAAGATCACCGAACATGGGCTGGGACTCTCATCAGGATCGCCATACGGGAAGTTTGGAGCGATCAGATCCGTGATGTCGGCAGCATCAGAGATCCCGCTCTTTGCAACGATTGCAGGCATGTACGTGGTAACAGGCTCGCTGATGATCAGTGATATCACGAGATACCAGGAGATACACGGACCGCTGCTGATTGGAGCATTTCCGATTGCCGTCGCCATGTACATCGTCATCCTCTCCAAGATGCATTATGGGCCGTTCTCAATTATTGAGGCGAAAGAGATCGTATCAGGAAACCGGACCGAGCATTTCGGAGTCTGGCGTGCAGGACTTGAGGTTGCCTATGCACTGAAGACGTTCGTGCTTCTTGCAGCATTTGTTTTTCTCTTTATCGGAGCTCTTCCCTGGTACCTCATGCTCCTTGCAATGCTTATCGTCCTCATTTCACTCTCCTTTGTCTGTGCATTCACCCCCATGCTCTCGCCATTTGACGCGGTAGCCCTTCAGACGGTGATTACGGGCGTTCTGGCAATATACATTATCGCTCTGGGGGTGATGGGATGAGTCGCATCAGGACAGTTCTTGCAGGAGGGGCGCTCGTATATGCAGTGCTCTTTGGAATAGAACTTATCAGGGGCCATGTACTCTGGCAGGCATTCATCGGAATTGCAGCAGTCGCTCTTCTTGCCGCACTTCCCTTTACAAAGGATGAACACCAGCTACATGAAGGCGAGATGATTGCTATCTGGGCCTGCATCCTCCTCTTTGGCCTGTACGCAATACTCAAAAGCGGGGGGATGATATGACAGAAATCTACGAACGTGATCTGCATGGGATGAAATTTGCTATCCTGAAAAGCCCGTACCATAAAAAGGTGGTCACCGCCTGTGCAGATATGCTCGGAATTCCCCCGATGAAGATGAGACGGCTGCTGATCGAAAACCTTGATATGATGATGCTCGAGTCACTCGCCGCCAGATATGACAGCTGGCGTGATAATGGTGATACCGAGGGCGGTATGAAGCGGGAGATAGGGTATGACCTTTTTACAATTTATATACCGGTCATTTCGCAGGAGATCATGGACGAAGCCCTGAGCATCGCTCAATCATATAATGACCCGGAGAGGGGAAAAGCAGTCATACGATCCAGGATATTTGGAGAGGAATCAGAATGACCATTCTGCAATCACTGAAAAATGCCGTTCGTCAGCGTTCCATTCATGTCTGTTATGTGGATACCGGCTCCTGTAACGGATGTGATATCGAGGTTCTGGCATGCCTCTCCCCCCGGTATGACCTTGAGCAGTACGGGATATATGTCCATAATAACCCGCGTGAAGCAGATGTTCTTCTGATAATCGGCGGAGTGACTCCACAGTGGGAGGATAAACTCCGGATGGTATGGGACAAGATTCCTGAACCAAAGGCTGCCGTATCCATCGGGAACTGCCCGATATCAGGATGTGTCTTCTCCCGGCCACAGACCCTGACAAAGGCTCCGGCAAAAAGTTATATCCCGATTGCAGCAGAGGTCCCGGGATGTCCGCCCCGCCCGACTGAGATTATCTCGGCGATCCTCTCAGTAGCCCCGCTTATATTCAAAGACTGGGAGCTGAAGCGATGAAAAAGACGGTTGATGTATCAATTCCGCTCGGGCCGGTCCACCCGATCTTTAAGGAACCCTGCCGGATAAAGTGTGAAACCTTTGGTGAACAGATCCTCGCCGCCGAGGTTGAACTGGGGTATATGAAAAAGGGGATTGAGCGGATCATGGTAGGCCGGCCGTGGCAGGAGGTTATGTTCCTTGCCGAACGGGTGTGCGGGATCTGTTCAGTTATCCATAATTTTGTATTCATCGAGACGATGGAGAAGATATCTGGTGTTTCTGTCCCTGACCGGGCGGCATACCTGCGGGTACTGGCTAATGAACTTGACCGGATGCAGAGCCATCTGATCGCAAATTTCTCGTACTGTTATACCATCGAACATGAGACGATCGGGATGTATCTCCTCAATATTCGTGAAACCGTCATGGACATGCTTGAATATCTGACCGGTGCACGGGTCACCTGTGCATACATCGTCCCGGGAGGAGTCAGATTTGATCCTGATGATGAAGACCTTGCACGGATTTTGAAAGCGATGGATGATGTGGAGCGTGAGACACGCCGTTATATGAGCATGTTTGAATCCGGACCGCTCATCGGGCTTCGAAGTAAGGGAATCGGGGTAATGACCAGGGAGCAGGCAGAACTCATCCATGCAGTCGGCCCGACTGCCCGTGCCTGCGGAATACCAATAGATTTGCGATCAGATCATCCGACATACCAGAGACTTGGGTTTAAGCCACTTGTCCGGACCGAGGGAGATAATTTTGCACGGGTGATGCTGCGGTTCCAGGAGATTCTGCAAAGTGCCGATCTGATCCGGACGATCATCAGAACCCTTCCTGAAGGCAAAATCCGGGGAGGTGGAACGATCGGACGGGGTGAGACAACCCATCAGGGAGAGGCACCGAGAGGAGAACTGACCTACCGGGTGAAGTCTGATACCCATGGGAGGGTTCAGGAGATTTCCATTCAGACCCCGTCAATTATGAATATCGAAGCATGTGCCAGATACATGATTCCAGGAGTCACATCTGTGGCAGATGTCACGGCCGCTTACATCAGTTCAGATCCGTGCATTGCCTGTACTGAAAGGTAAGAGGAATCACCCAAATGGAGAAGAATATGAATTGTGTGCTCAGTGCAGTGATACATGAAGAAGAAGGATGGTTCATTGCAGAATGCCCCGAAGTCGGAACCTGCAGTCAGGGAATAACTATCAAGGAGGCTACTTTCAATCTACGTGATGCAACAGAGTTGTATCTTGAAGAATTCCCTCTTCAGAAAATTGGAAAGAGTTACCTGACTACATTTGAGGTTTCGACCTGTGTCACGCAATAAACCAGTATCCGGAGAGAAAGTCATAAAAATCCTCTGTAAGGAGTATGGATTTGAAATTTCCGGCAGAAAGGGAAGTCATGTCAGATTATCCAAATACTGTGCAGAAGGAAAAATTGGGACTGTTATCCCCCTTCATTCTGAAATTGCACCGGGAACGCTGAGGGGGATTTTAAACTCGCCCATGTACCAATAGAGGGTTTTGAGACAAAAATCTGATTTGAATGAGCAGAGGAAAAAATCCAGAAATCGAGGAATAATGAGATCGATAGGAGCATATATCCGGCATATGGCACGGCCGGAATGGATACGGACATTTTTTTTTGCAAAAACCGCCCCCCTTACTACCCCGTCTCATTTCAGGGAGTTTCCGCACCTGACCGGAAAAGAATGCACCCACTGCTTTCAATGTATGATGATCTGCCCGGCACCAGGAGCGATCGAGGTCATCAGAACCGGAAAGCCGGGGGAGTGGAATCCGGTTATTCATCAGGGCCATTGTATCAGGTGCGGTCTGTGCGTTGAGATATGCCCCGAACTGGTGCTGGATGCCGGCCGGGTTCATACGAAAAATGCACAGGACGGGACGTATATGCAGTTCCAGTTTCATATAACGGTCAATCCGGTAACATGCATGGGATGTGGAAGCTGCACGGTCGCCTGTCCGGTCAATAAGGAGATAGATCCGCAACTCGCAGCAAAGGGAACAAGCACCTCGGATGAGATCATTATGCGGGTATATAAGGGAATCAATACGGTATTTCACGAGGAGAAATGCACCGGATGCAAGACATGCGAGGAACAGTGTCCGACCCGCTCGATTCTTATTGCACGGGTACTTGAACCATTGCAGATATCGGAGGAGACATGAAGATTCGGATTAATACCGGACGAACAGTGGTTCAGGGATCCCATGTGGACCGGAAAAATTCACCTGAATACTACCGGGAAACATCAACCCTCCGGTTAAACCCCGTTGATATGATGGAGATTGGTGTTGATGACGGGGAGCGGGTACAGGCGACAACAGCCGGGGTATCGGTCGTCCTTCGCGTTCAGTCAGATGAAACAATAAAACGGGGAACCGGATTTCTCCCGCTCGGACCATATGCGAATTATCTTGTCGGGGGAGGCACGCACAGTACGGGAATGCCGGATTTTAAGAGTGCTGAAGCAGATATCGAAGCAACCGGAGAGAAAATCCCGTCCGTTGGAGAACTCATGAAGCGCCTTGGAGGAGTTCCGTATGGAAGATAAGATCAGGCATGTGGTCTGTCCCTATTGCGGATGTCTCTGTGATGATATCATGATCGAGATGACAGACGGGAAGATATCCGGAGTAGAGAATGCCTGTACGTTAGGAGCCCATAAGTTCCTTGACGACGCGGGAACCAGACTGAAAAATCCAATCCTGCGAAAAGGTGACGAGTGGGTTGATATCACCTACGGGGAGGCGATAGAATTTGCCGTTAAAATCCTTACTGAAGCCGACCGGCCCCTTCTCTATGGCTGGTCAGGGTGTGCGACAGAGACACAGGCAATCGGTGCTCATCTTGCAGAACTCATTGGCGGGGTCGTTGACAGCACCACATCAGTCTGTCACGGCCCGTCAATCCTCGCGATACAGGAGGTCGGACATCCGGGCTGTACACTCGGGCAGGTAAAAAACCGCGCTGATACAATTATATACTGGGGTTCCAATCCTATCGAGGCCCATCCCCGGCACCTGAGCAGGTATACGAACTATGCAGATGCCTACTTTCTTCATAATGCATTCCGTGAACGAAAGGTCATCGTTGTCGACGTGAGAAAGACCGCAACCGCTGAGATAGCCACAGAGTTTGTACAGATCGAGCAGGGTGGAGATTACCATGTCCTTTCTGCCCTGCGGGCACTTATCAGGGGGCGGGCTGATATCATTCCTGACACAGTGGCCGGTGTTCCAAAGACCCAGCTCATCCGGATTGCTGATATATGTAAACAGGCGAAGTTTGGTGCTCTTTTCTTCGGGGTCGGTATGACCATGACCGGAGGAAAATATAAAAATATCCGGAATGCGATCGAATTTGTTGACGAGTTAAACCGGTATACCAAGTGGACTATCTCACCAATGCGGGGACATTCAAATGTATATGGATCAAACGAGGTGTTCACCTGGATTACCGGATACCCGTTCGCGGTCGATTATTCACGAGGGATTGCATTTTACAATCCGGGCGAGACAACATCTGTGGATATCCTTGCCAGAAAGGAGGCTGATGCAGCGCTTATTATGGCAAGTGATCCGGGAGCTCATTTCCCCCGGGTCTGCTGTGAACATCTTGCACAGATACCGACCATCCTCTTTGATCCCTACCCGAGTGCAACCACTCATCTCTGCACCCTGCAGATCCCCTCTGCGGTAAATGGCATCGATGCAGCAGGTACCGCGTACCGGATGGACGGAATTCCCATAAGAACACGGAAGTTCATGGAGACCGGGTATCCAACCGACACTGAACTTATGCAGCAGATATATGACCGGATTCGGGAGATGAAAGACCATGCCTGAACTCCTGATTAAAAATGCTTATGTGATCGATCCCCTGCAGGGCATCCATGGCGATATCATGGACATTCCGATTCGGGACGGGCGAATCGTGGACACGGTCTCATCCGGCTGTGAGGTGATTGATGCCGGAGGATACCTGACCCTTCCCGGAGGTATTGACTCCCATACACATGTATGCGGGACAAAGGTGAACTTTGGCCGATATATGAGTCCTGAAGATATGCGGGCAGGAAGGACGCCGCGACGTGGAGCAATGTATCCCACCTCCGGGTATACTGTCCCGACGACCTATGGAAACAGTTATCGGTACAGCAGAATGGGGTATACAACACTTTTGGAGGGGGCGATGGCACCACTTGAGGCACGTCATACCCACGAGGAGTTTGCCGCAACCCCCATGCAGGATATGCTTGCAAATACCCTGTTTGACGGGAACTGGAGTCTTTTTGAGGCAGTCGGCGATAAGGATGTCAGGCAGGCTGCTGCAGTCATCGGATGGACATTGTCTGCCGTGAAGGGATTTGGCATTAAACTGACAAATCCAGGGGGAACAGAAGCATGGGGATTTGGTGATGACCTGTCCGGTATTGATGAGCCGGTTCCCAACTGGGATATCACCCCCCGTGATATTATCGAAACATCAATCAGGGCATGTGAATTTTTACACCTTCCCCATTCGGTTCATCTGCACTGCAACAATTTAGGGATGCCAGGGAATTACCGGACTACGCTTCAAACCCTCGATATTCCGTCTGATCTCAATCCAGACCGTCAGACGCTCTATCTGACCCACGTCCAGTTCCATTCCTACGGGGGCAGTACCTGGGGTGACATCAGATCAGAAGCAGAAAAAATTGCAGCGTCAGTCAATACCAAACCCCAGGTCGTCATTGACATGGGTCAGGTCATGTTCGGGCGGACGATGACCATGACCGCCGACGGGCCGATGGAATTCCGGCTCTATACACTCCACCATAACAAATGGAGTAATCATGATGTGGAGCTGGAAACCGGATCAGGAGTCATTCCGGTTTATTACAGCAGAAAGAGCCTTGTGAACAGTATCATGTGGGCTATCGGTCTTGAACTGGCCCTTCTCATCAAAAATCCATGGCAGTGTATGCTCACCACTGACAACCCGAATGGTGCTCCTTTTGTCAAATATCCCGAGATCATCGGCCTTTTAATGTCAAACACGTACCGTGAGAAGGAACTTGGTCAGGTGCACAAGCTGACAACCGAACGCTCATCACTCGGAACCATTGACCGGGAACTGACCTTTGAAGAGATTGCAGTCATGACCAGGGCCGGGCAGGCGAAGGCACTCGGTATCATCGACCAGGGGAAGGGACATCTCATGGAAGGAGCGCTCGCTGATATTGCCATATATCCCATTAAACCGGATCAGACCGATCCCTCACTGCAGTATGAAGAGGTAATCGGGGCATTTCAGCAGACTCTGTACACACTCAAGGACGGGATCGTGGTCAGCAGGGATGGAGAGGTTATCCGGGGGGTACCAAACCGGACCTTCTGGGCACAGGCAGACCTGCCGGATGATATGGATGTACTGAAAAGTCCCCGGTTTGTTGAGAAGTTCTCCAGATTTTACTCGGTGGATCTTGAAAATTACCTGGTGCAGGATGAGTACGTGCAGCGGGGGGTCCCGTTGCGATCAGGAGTTACGCCATGATGCAGGTCACCCTTACCATGAAACCCAGGGCAAAACCATTCCTTCCCATCGAAGCGGAGATGATTATTCCGATGAACTTTATCGGGAGCCGGGAACTGTTTGTCTGGGAGGGCAATAAAAAACGCCGTCTTGAGGATATCTTTACTGTCCGAAAGGAGGGTAATGTCAATTCGCCCGAAAATATCGTGGTTATCCTGAGAGGAGATACAAGCCGGGTCAAGCGGGTTGGAGAGTACATGTCATCCGGAACGATCATCATCGAAGGCGATATCGGGATGCATTGTGGAAATTTCATGCGTGGTGGAAATATTATCATTCGTGGAAATGCTGATGGGTGGCTGGGTCGTGAGATGCGTGCCGGATCAATCCTCTGTCATGGGAATGCCGGGGATTACTGTGGTTCCGGGTACCGTGGTGAAAAGCGGGGAATGCGTGGCGGTATAATTGAGGTCATGGGGAATGCCGGGGATTATCTCGGAGAATACCTCACCGGCGGGGAGATTCATGTCCATGGAAATGCAGGGATGTTTGCCGGGGCAGAAATGCGGGGGGGTATGCTGGTTATTGAGGGTAATGCCAGGATTCCTGCGGCGAATATGTCAAAAGGGACCTGTATTGTGGGAGGAAAGGTGATTGATATGCTGCCAACTTTTGAGAGAACAGGAGAGAAGGATGGCATGGTAATATATCATGGGGATGTTGCAAACAGGGGAAAAGGTGAGCTGATGGTAAAAATTGAAACTAACCCCTCTCTCTAATATTTCATTATCATTGAAAAATAAACAATAGTCCTGTTTTTGCCAATTCAGATCTATCCTGAAAACATTACGAAACGGAGAGATTAAATTTGAATATTACAGTTATTGGCGGGGGATATGTCGGTCTTGTCACCGCTTCATGTTTTGCATATCTTGGGCATACGGTTCGTATTGTCGAGATTGATGTCAGAAAAGCAGATCTTATCAATCAGGGAGTGCCTCCGATTTATGAAGATAAGCTGGAGGATATACTCCGGCAGATCTCCGGAAAAAACCTGTCTGCTCAATCCCATTACGAAGGGATACAGGATGCGGATATTATTCTGATATGTGTTGGGACACCACCACAGGATGACGGATCTGCAGATCTCACATATATCACAGGTGCTTCTGAATCCATTGGATCTGCCCTGAAGGGAACATCAAGATACCATGTCATTACGGTCAAAAGTACCGTTCCGCCTGGAACCACAGAATCAGTGGTCATCCCGGCGGTGATGAAATCGCTGGGAGATGTATCTGATTCAGTCGGTTTTTGTATGAACCCGGAATTTCTCCGGGAAGGAAGAGCGATTGATGACTTTTTGCATCCTGACCGGATCGTCATCGGGGGCACATCTGAAAAAGCGATACAGGTTGTACAAAAAGCGTATGAAAAACTGGATGCACCCGTCATCACAACCTCCCTGAAAGCGGCTGAGATGATCAAATACACCTCGAATGCATTTCTGGCAACCAAGATCTCCTTCTCAAATGAGATCGGGAATATCTGTAAAAAACTTGGGATTGATGTGTATGAAGTCATGAAAGGAGTCGGGTATGATCACCGGATTAACCCGTATTTTTTAAATGCAGGCCTTGGATTTGGAGGGAGCTGTTTCCCGAAGGATGTCATGGCACTCATCAGGCTTGCAGAAAGGCATGGCGAAGACCCGGTTCTGCTTAAATCGGTGATTGAGGTAAATGAACATCAGCCAGGCAGAATTATCCAGCTGCTTCGAACGCGAATTGGCGATATCAGAGATAAGAAAATTGCTGTCCTTGGTCTTGCATTTAAGGACAACACGGATGATGTGCGGGATTCACGGTCCATACCGGTCATTTCTGAGCTATTGGAACAGGGGGCAATCATCTCTGCATTCGATCCCATGGCTGCCGGGTCCATGAAAAAGATATTTCCGGATATTACCTACCACTCGAATGCAGAAGATGCCCTTGTGGGGGCCGATGCCTGCCTGGTTCTGACCGAGTGGCCTGAATTTTCCAAACTGGGTGCTGAATTTGCCAGGATGAAGAATCAGGTCATTATTGAAGGGCGCAAAATTTTGTCCTGTTCTGGAATCGAAGGAGTCTGCTGGTAATATGGCTGATGTGGTAAGAAAAGTCGTCATCCCGGCAGCAGGTCTTGGAACCAGGTTTCTTCCGATCACAAAAGCACAGCCAAAAGAGATGCTCCCGGTTGTAGACAAGCCGGTTATTCAGTATGTGGTTGAAGAGGCGGTTGCGTCAGGGATTGATGATATAATTATCATCACCGGGAGAAACAAACGGGCAATTGAGGATCATTTTGACCGGTGCATCGAACTTGAGGATAAATTATCATCTCATCCAGGATCTGGCTCACATACCTATATCGATATGAGCGAGATCCCGAATATCCATTACATCAGGCAGCGTGAGCCAAAAGGACTTGGTGATGCCATACTTCTTACTGAAAAACACTGTAATGACGAGCCGTTTGTGGTCCTGCTCGGGGACACCATTACGATTGCACCTGACGGTGAACCGACCTGCACCCAACAGATGATTCAGGCATTTCGAAAATATCAAAAGTCAGTTATTGCTATTGAACCGGTCCCGGAATATAAAATTCCCGATTATGGAATTATTGATGGAACAGAGATAGAAAAGAATCATTATACAATTGAAAATATCATTGAGAAGCCCGCTATTCAGGAAGCCCCGTCAAACCTTGGGGCAATCGGATGCTATCTCTTTACGCCGGAGATATTCACCCATCTCAAACAGACGAAACCGGGAAAAGGTGGAGAGATACAACTGACAGATGCCATCCGGAAGTTATCAGGATCAATTGGTCTCATAACACACTGCAGACGATATGATATCGGTGATAAACTTGGATGGATGAAGGCATTTTTTGAACTGGCATTACAGCGGGACGAATTCAGGGATGATCTCATGGCCATATTACGGGAAGATGTGTGTGACAGCTGAAGTAATATCACTCACTTATCTCCACAATACGTGCAATAAATGAGCCATTACCAAATCACCACTTTTATTGGTCCGGACACCAACTCTTGTACTGTGATATAATTGCATTTTAATACGGCTCTCATTCGCGAATATTGTATTGTCATTCTTCTGTATGCAATTCTGACTGCCGTGTTAACATATCCCATGATATTGCATGTGAGTGACACCATTGGAGGGGGAGATGAGGCATTCACCTGCTGGTCTTTAATATGGACGACAAAGCAGGTGCTTGAAGATCCCATCCATCTCTTTCATGCAAATATCTTCTATCCGGCAAACGAATATTCACTGGCATTATCTGAACATCTCCTGGGGTGGACGATATTTTCCATACCCATCTATGAAATAACACAGGATCCGGTGTTTACTCATAATGTCGTGCGACTTCTGACCTTTGTCCTATGCGGTTTTGGGATGTATCTCCTCACATACCGGTATACTCACAACCGATATGCAGCATTTATAGCTGGTATTTTCTTTGCATTTTATGGATACCGGATGACAATACAGTTACACCTGTTGGCCATGCAATGGATACCTTTTATGCTGTTATTTCTTGATAAATATTTTTATTCATCGAGATATCGGGATATTGGAGCTGCTTCAGTTTTTTTTACCCTCTCTGCCTTGTCCAGTTGGTATGTTGGGATTTTTACAATCATTATCGGGACTTTGTTTTTTCTTGGATATGTGATCCTGGATTCAGATGTCAGAAAGCGATTGATGGCAAAAGAGTCAGTCATTCAGATTCTTATCTCACTTGGCCTGATCATCGTTATTCTTACCCCCTTCGCTCTCCCCTATTTTGCCGCAAGTACGCAGTATGATGCTGAACGGGATCTTGATGAACCGGTGAATTCGTCCTGGTCATTCGATATCATTTTTATCATAAACCAGTTTGGAATTCCCTTTATTGTATTTGCATTCCTGGGATTGTTACTCCCCGTTACTCAGTACAAAGGTGCGAAACCGGATTTCCAGTATATAATAACCCAGAAAATTCCGATACTGTTTGCCGGAATAGCGATCGTGAGTCTCGTTCTTGCTCTTGGACCAGTACTGAAACTGAATGGAGAAGCAACCGGAGTTCTTACTCCTTATTATGTTCTATATTCATGTGTTCCCTATATTGCGATAATTCGTGACCTTTCACGATTCAGTTTTATTATTAGTCTGGCCGGATCTGTTCTTACCGGTTTTGGTGCCGCTGCTCTTTTTAATCGAGTACAAAAGAAGGAACTGAAACAGATCATAGTAATTGGATGTATCATTCTGGCACTATTTGGATCATGGCATGTGCCGGTTCAATTGCCAGCATCTCTTGCTACAGGTGATCAGGTTCCCGAAGTATATCACTGGCTTGCAGCACAACCGGATGATGCCCGGATTATCGAGATTCCAACACGATGGGTTGAGGATAATTCTGAGTATACGTATTACTCAGTCTATCACTGGAAAGAGATGGTGAATGGATACAGTGGAAGAGATGTTGAACTTGCTTCAAAAATTATGCGGGACACAGGCGAGTATTTCCCTTCAAATAACACCATCTCCCTCCTCCAGCATATTGGAGTCAGATATGTGATCATTCATGCAGACAGGATTCGCCTGATGAAGGGTGTTCCTGATGAACAGGCAGAGGAATTTATTTCCAGGTATGTATCAACCCTTCATCAGAATATTAAGCAGAATTTTAATTCTTCCATCAGGATGGCCGGCGTATTTGGTCCTGACGTTGTATATGAAATTCTTCCCGATCCGGAAGTCCTTCCAGATGAGGTACTTGTTCTCTTTCAAAATGGCTGGTTTGGATCAAATGCATTCCCTGAGTTTTATTTAAAAAATGAAGGAAAGATAAAAGCTTTTGCAAAATCAACCGGAGAATATGCCCTATATTTCCTTGCTGAACCTGTTTACACAGAGAAAAACCTGTCACTGATAGTGAATGGAGAAAGTCTTGGAACAATTACTGCCCCTCCAGGAGGAATGACTGAAGGGAGGAGTAATTTTATCCTGAATAAAGGGTTCAATGATATTCAGTTTATCAGTACATGTACAAAATTATGTGATATCCCGGAAATGAAGACCATTTCCGATAAATGTATGAGTTTTAAATTTGTGAACCTGACTGTTTTTAAGCCCTGAACCGGCTTACTTTTTTTTAACCACGTACAAGAACAATAATGCCACTTATAATTATTATCGCCCCAACAAGTCTCAAAGCACTGATGTTTTCATGAAAGAGAATATGTGATGCGATGAAAATAATCACAAAGGTAAGTGCAATAAACGGGTATACGAATGACAGGTCAGCTCTTGAGAGAGCGATAAGCCAGAACACGGTGGATAAGCCATAACATAATGTCCCACCTATCACCCATGGGCTCAATACCATTGCAATGAAAGGACCTGCTGACAGAGAACTGATCGGACCAACATCAGTCATACCAATTTTCCATAAAATCTGCCCGGATGATGCAAATAATATCCCAATGAGGATAATGAGAATTGTATTCATCCGTAATTAATTCTCCCTTTTTACACTTATCTGGCGAATTCTTTCTTCAATCCTATCCATTTTTTTCGAGAGATAATCTATGATAAGCCCGATTGAAGTGAGCTGAATTCCAAAAAGCATGAGAAAGACGGATATTAATGGGTAATATTCATGGATTAAATAATAATTAAAAAGTCTTTCCTGAATACTTATAAGACCAAAAACAACCCCTGCGAGCAGAAGGACCAGGCCCGGCACGGATATCATTTTCGCAAGTGGAGATGTCTCATGCCATGCAATCGACAATAACGCACGAAACATCCGATATCCATCGCGAACCGGATGAAGTTTCGACGTTCCAACCCGTTCACGATATTCTATCGGGACTTCGGCGATAACAAAACCCAGTTTTGCTGCTCTGACGGTCATTTTTGTCTCAAACTCAAGACTTTTTGCGGAAACAAAAAGATCATCCAGCATTTCTCTTCGAAACGCACGATATCCGGTCTGGCCATCCGAAATATACTTCCCACTGATGTAGGTGGCCATAGTAGAGAAAATCGTATTTCCAATCCGGTTAAGGAGAGGGATATTGTGTGCCTCGATATTCCGCACACCTAAAACGAGATCAGCCCCGCGATCCAATTCATATAAGAATTCAGGAATATATCTGGCCGGATATGTACAATCTGCATCAGTAAAGACGATAATATCTCCGGTCGACGAATGAACGCCTGTACGTAAGGCACCAACCTTCCCCTGATTGTGTGAATGCTGACAGACATGCACTTTTGCATCCTGGTATGAACTGGCTATTTCGTATGTCTTATCATAAGAACCATCATCAACGACCACTATCTCGTCAACAAACGGATAATATTCTTCAATAACCGGCCCGATTGCTTCCTGTTCATTGTATGCGGGGATAATAAGTGATACTTTCATGTTCTCCCTATGAATATAATCCGATGGGAAAGTATACCCAAATTGATCTGAAAAACACAATTATCACAAGATTTGTCGTAAAAGAAGATAATAGTTGATGAAATGAGGTGGTAATTTTCGCCTCAAAGGCATGAATCTCATAGAATAAAAAAATCCGAGATATGTCTCATCATTATAAGAAGAAGTGAAGGGGAATTATATTGGTAGATCGAATGACGGATATAGCAAATACTACTGCTACTACAGAGACTGAACGAGTACTATCCAGCCTGTCAGATATCTCATATGATAATCAGACTGTTTTGGTAACCGGTGGATCAGGTTTTTTAGGTTCATGGTTGTGTGAGATCCTTCTCAATAAGGGAGCTGAAGTCATCTGTCTGGATAATTATGCATCAGGCCGGTCAGAAAATACTGACCATCTCAAGAATCATCCAAAATTCACCCGCATCATCCATGATATTTCCAAGGCATATGATCCAGGACGGAAAGTGGATCTCGTCTGCCATCTCGCATCGCGGGCAAGCCCGCTTGAATTTGAGCATTACCCGATTCAGATTTTAAAATCAAATACCCTCGGTACGATGAATGCGTTAGGAATTGCAAGAAAATATGAAGCCAGATTTTTGTTTACCTCCACCAGTGAGATTTATGGGGAAGCTGCGATCTTTCCGACACCAGAAACCTATCGGGGGAATGTAAATACACTGGGGATAAGGGGATGCTATGATGAGGCAAAGCGGGCTGGGGAGGCATTTTGCATGGCCTATCACCGGCAGCATGGTCTGGATGTCAGAATTGTAAGGATTTTTAATACATACGGACCGCGGATGAGATCAGACGGGCATTATGGAAGGGTCATTCCGCGGTTCTTTGATCAGGCTATGCATAATGAGCCGATCACGATATTTGGCGACGGAACACAGACACGGTCATTCTGTTATGTGACAGACCAGATAACCGGATTACTGCGACTTGCAGGGCTGCCGGGTTTAGAAGGGGAGGTGATGAATATCGGCAATCCGGTTGAGTATACCATACTGGACCTTGCAAAGATGATTATTGATCTGACCGGATCTCAATCAGAATTATCATATCATCCGATGCCCCCGGATGATCCGACACGGAGAGTTCCGGATATTACAAAGGCACGGGAAAAACTGGGATGGGAGCCGAAAGTGGATCTCAGGGACGGGCTGGTGATGATGAAAAAATTGAATTGGGGGGGTTAGGCAGGACCTGGCGCCCTCAATACGGATGACCGAAGATTCCAAATAATTCATTTTTGCATTGCTGACATTTGGGTACATACCCCCATATATTTGGTCACGCCTGGATCTCTTTGGTTATTATGTCATACGAAAGGATGAGATTGTGATTACAGTTCCTCTTTTCGCACACACCGGTCACCACAAAAGACAAGAACCCATCGTTTCAGATTTGGAATAGATGATAATTCTGGTGATGAAATATACTGATTCAGTTGTTTTATTCCTTCATTCGTCACCTTCTCTATCATCTCATCAGAACTCATACTCTTTTTCACATACTTGAGTTCAAAGAGAGCATAATAATCCGGGTGCCAGGGATCCCTTTTGAGCAGTGCGAGATCAATATATCCATCTGAAACCTCATATTCAGATTTTACCTGATACAGACTGCTCATGTTTGCATATGCAAAGATGGCAATCTTAATGTATTTCTCGTCAAATCCGATGAAATCCCGGTTTGAAAATGCATGAAGTAGTTCTTCGATGAGATTGACTAACTTGTCACATTTTCCTTCATACGCGATCTGATATATTGCATCCCGGATCCTGTCCGGTTCGACCTGGAACGGGGCTTCTTTTGCAATGAGTTCAAGGAAAAAGTCATAATATAATCCGCGGATGACATAATTTGGAATCTGCAGTGAGACTGCACCGGGAAGACTCTCGCGAATGGAAAGAAGACCCAGGTAATACAAAAGAGATTTGAAATCATCTTTTGTAAACGGAAGATCCATTGAGAATGTGCAGGTAATATTTGCGGTAACAAATCCAGTTGTGACAATCTCTTTTATAGTGTCAATATTTTGTATTGGGTTTTTTATTCTCAGGAGGTTTCCAAGTTTTCCATAATCGCCTGCAATATTTGTGTCGAGGAGGGATTTTGGAGGTTTCTGACAGATTTGATAATTCTTTACATAATACAGAACCATATCACTATTAAATAATCTTTTTTCTGCATCTTCACAGAAAAGGTATCCATTATAATATTCCTGCAGAGTATTTTCGATTGAATAATAATCAATCTCTTCAGGGACTGTTTTTTTGAACAAGGTGTGTATTTCTTCACTGGTAAAACCCATGATTTCATGTACCAGAGAGAGTCTTGAAATGTTATCCGAAATATTAAATCCTGATGTCAGACTGTCAAGGGTAATCGGTGACACTCCGGTAATAAAAATTCGATCGACAATGGTGGCAGTGGCCTCTTTTAATACCTCATACCATTTACGGATAAATCCATTTTTTCCAATCGTATTTTGGAAAACCTCAAAATGAAAACTGAGTAATTCATTCGCAAACTGGTCATATTCATCGATGATAACATACACAGATCTGTCAATCTTTGCCGAGATACTCATGAAAAATTCAGATAACTGATCTGCTGCAGAGCCCGAATTCTGGATATCTATATCCAGTTTATATCGATCGATAAACAGTTGTAATGCATTTCTTGTCTTTCTTCGAAAACTATCGTATAGTTCATCTTCGGACTCTGATGCAATACCGGAAAAATTAAAATTTAAAACAAAATACGAATTTTTTCGTGAGGTCGGATCGCGGCCAATATCAGTATTTAAAAAAAGATGCTCAAAATTATCTTTTTCTGCGATGTCATAGTAGCAATTAAGGACCGACGCAAATAGGCTTTTCCCAAACCGACGGGGGCGTAATAGTAATACAAAGGGGCTTGAGTACTCTTCAAGTACACGGATATACCGGGTTTTATCGACATATGCGTATCCTTCACGGGCAATAGTCCGGTAATTACTGATACCATATGGGATTTTTAAAAGGGTCATTGCAAATAATAATCATTGTTCGCAGGTATTCTTATGGGTATCCTTTTTAAACATAACAAGTATTCCGGATAATAGATGGCTAAATACTAAAATCCCAATATTTTAGAGTTAATATCGCGAGTTTTCCCTTAAAATGGACGCTCATTTATGTTTTCATAGACGGCCTGTACTGCACTATCTCATAGAGACCTTATGATGGTATCGGCTGAGTATCGCTTCTCATAGCGGCCTTTGAGAAGTATCGTTATCATCGATTTCAAAGGGAATAGCCCTTAATAATACGGATTTACAAAGGTGTCCAAAAGTCGAAATGATAGGTTTGTATAATGGGGTCTGATTTGAAAAATACTGGGAATTTAAAGATTTCATTTGAACCATATGCTAAGCCAAAAATATCCATGCAATTAAATATATATTACTTAACACTGGCGGTTTTTACTGTCTATCTTTAAGTGTATGTATTAAGGGTTTCCAATGACCATACATTATGAGAAATGGTCACATTTAAAGAATATATTCATCAGCTTCGTTTTTTCATACAGGGATATGAGCCCTACCTTTTTATTCTTCTGATATTATCTATCATTATTGGCCTTATTGATGCAGGGAGTATTGCGTTATTATACCCGATGATATCGGTTGGATTTCAGATTAATGCGAATACTATCCCATATTATGGGGTAATTGAATACATTAGCAGTCTGATCCCGATGGGATCACAGTTTGTCCATCTTGGATTGTTATTTATTCTTCTAACCGGGACTTCGCTTATACTTCAACTGGCGTACTGGAAGATTGCATTTATCTTTCAGCGGGATTTGATTGTAAAAACAAAAAAGTCTATCTTTGCAAAGATAGATTCGAATGATTACAAATTTTTTGTTGATTCACGACAGGGGGATCTCATCAACCTTTTTAACCAAAGTCCGTATTATGTCCAGCAGACGTATGATAGGTTATTATGTCTGTGCACGGATTTGATTACATCATTACTGGTGATAATTATGCTTTTTCTCATATCACCAGGGGGACTTGTTCTTGTACTTATTGGTGGGGGAGTTTTCTACCTTATTATTAACTCGATCAGTAAAAATATTTCAGAAAAATTAGGGAGCCTTCAGATTGCATCAGGCCAGTCGGAAAATAAGGTTATAAATGAATATATTACAGGAATAAAACCTATTAAGGCATTTAGTGCCTCAAAACACTGGGAAGACCAATACCTTAAAGCCCTGAAAGTATACTGGGATAAATTTGCAGAACTGATGTTTATTCAGAGAATTCCCATTATTGCGATTAATTCATTGTTTTACATAACCATTGGAGTAATAATTCTAGTATTGTATATCTATTATGCAGATAATTTTCTTACGATTATTCCGGTTCTTGGGACATTCGCTGCGGGAATGATGAAAATTCTTCCCAAAGCCATGAATATGGGGACCTATAAGATGGAATTAAAAAATTTTCATCCTCATATTACCATCGTTTATTCGATTCTTCATGAAAGAAAATACAATACCGTGATAAATGGGGAGAAAATTTGTAGAGATATTTCTTCAGACATTATATTAGAAAATGTAAATTTTTCATATGGTCATACAAAAATATTACATAATATATCCATGACCATCACAAAAGGATCGATGACTGCCCTTGTAGGGCCATCGGGTTCGGGAAAATCAACAATAGCAGCTCTTCTTCTCCGCCTGTATGATCCGAACTCCGGAAGGATCCTGGTTAACGGATGCGATTTAAAAGAATTCGATATAAACAGATATCATGACATAGTGGGATATGTAAGTCAGGACTCCTTTATTTTCAATGCAACAATCAGAGAAAATATTCTTTTTGGTGGTGATTATTCAGATGCTGAGATCGTGAATGCAGCAAAACTCGCTCATGCGAATGAATTTATCCTGGAGTTGCCCGGTGGATATGACACACTTGTTGGAGATCAAGGAGTCATACTATCTGGTGGAGAAAAACAGAGGATTGCAATTGCCCGAGCTATGATTCGTCGGCCTGAGCTACTTATTTTGGATGAGGCAACGAGTGCGCTCGATAATATTTCAGAGGCAGAAGTACAGAGGGCTATTGATCAGGTTGCAATGGAATGTACAACATTAGTAATTGCACATAGATTAACGACGATAAGGAATGCGGATAAAATCGTAGTAATTGAAAGAGGGAGAATAATAGAGGAAGGGACACATGAAGAGTTATTAGAGAGAAAGGGTAAATATTGGGAAATGGAAAATAAAAATAATTTTGCCTAAGCTGTTTTTATATCCATTAGGTTTAATCATAAATCACCTTATAATTTCAAATTTTGTAAATATCTCACCATTTTTAGTTATCGATAAATTATTATTCAAATATGGTGTTGAGGGGAGAGGACCGTTCCAAGGGATAAAGTAATTCATGTATGGAGATGATGTTGGTATATACACACTAAGCCCATTAATCGTTTTTTCTTCTACATAGTCTACCTCTGGGATTTGAATAACTTTTAAATAATCAATACTATTAATGGAATATAAACTATAACCTATTGAACAAAGAATTAATGAAAAAAATAAATAAATAAGAATTTTTTGAAATATTTCTGGATACGGAGTTCGAAAGCGGATATATGGGTACGTAATTAAAAACAAAGGAAGTGAGTATAGAAAACCCAATCCAAATCTAGTCTCTGGACCTGCAAAAAACCAAAATATTAGTCCAATACAGATAAATATAAATAGAAATTTTGGAGAGATTGAATATTCATTTGGGGAAATTAATAATTTTGGGTTT
>CAZCSN010000002.1:0-108464 GCA_964501255.1 uncultured Methanospirillum sp.
AACGGACGGATGATCAAAGGCATCAACGACATGCTTGATGCATACATCGGACCAATCAATGTTTCTGCTGAATATATAGACAGAATCAGTAAAGGAGATCTCCCGCCGCTTATTACGGAAGAATACAGAGGAGACTTTAACGAGATTAAAAATAATCTGAATAACCTTATAAACACATTGACCCATTTCATCAATTCGATGAACACTATGTCACAAAACCAAAATGCTGGTGATATAGATGCATATATGAATGAAGATGAGTTTGTAGGGATTTATAAAGAGATGGCAATCGGGGTAAATGCTGCAGTAAAACAGCATGTCACCAAGATATTAAAGATGCTGGGAGTTATCGTATCATATGCAGATGGTGATTTTTCACCGGTATTGGAGAAACTCCCCGGGAAGCAGGCTATTGCAAATGAAAAGATTGATCTGCTAAGGAAAAACCTGCTTCAACTCATTACTGATGTTGAGATGCTCAGTGAGAAAACATCCAGCGGTCATCTCGATGTCCGTGCTGATACAAACAATTACCACGGAGATTTCCTTAAAATTGCGCAAGGGTTTAATAAAACACTTGATGCAATTATCAATCCATTAAATGTTTCAGCAGAATATATCGACAGAATCAGTAAAGGAGACATACCGCCAAAGATCACCGATGAGTATTATGGAGACTTTAATGAGATTAAAAATAATCTCAATGCTCTCATTGATGTTGTCCATATGAGAAACGATGATATTAAAATGCTCATTCAGGCTGCACTTGACGGGAAACTCGATGTCAGGGCAGATTATACCCGGTATCCGGGAGAAAACGGACGGATGATCAAAGGCATTAACGACATGCTTGATGCATACATCGGACCGATTAACGTCTCTGCTGAATATATCGACCGGATTAGTAAAGGAGACACACCACCGAAGATCACCGAGGAGTACAAAGGAGACTTCAATGAGATCAAAAATAACCTCAATGCTCTTATTGAAGTTATTCAGATGAGAGGAGCTGACATTCAGCTCCTCACTAAGGCCGGTATGGAAGGAAGACTGGATGTCAGGGCAGACCCATCAAAATACTCCGGATATCATGGCAACATGATCAAGAGCATCAATAATATGCTTGACACGTACATCGGTCCGTTAAATCTCGCGGCTGAATACATCGACCGCATCAGTAAGGGTGATCTCCCTCCCCGGATTACGGAAGAATATCATGGGGACTTTAACGAACTTAAAAATAACCTGAACCAGTGTATTGATGCCATCAGTCTCCTCATACATGATGTGAACCGGTTATCAGAAGCTGCTACTGCCGGTGATCTTCATACCCGTGCTGATGTGAACAAACACCAGGGTTCGTATGCAACGCTGGTCAAGGGAATAAATGAAACACTTGACGCAGTGGTAGAACCCATTGAAGAAGCGATGCGGGTTGCAAAAGAGTATGCCCGGTGTAATCTTGCCACATCTTTTGATCCCAGCATACAGGTAAAAGGTGAATTTGCTGATTTCAAGAATTCGCTTGATACCATCGGATCTGATATATCAAAGACGATTGAAAGACTCCATCAGGAGATCGAATCACTGGTAACACACTCGAGTAATGCCCAGTACGGTGTCGAAGATGTCAGCAGAGGTGCTCGTGAAATCGCACAAAATGCTGAAGAAACATCGATGAATGCTTCAAAAGCTGAAGAAGGAATTGATCAGGTACTCCGTGCAATGGCGGATCTTACCGTCATGGTCAGTGATATCTCTGCAAATGCCGATGCTGTTGCCAGACTGAGCGAAGATGCAAACACGCTTGCAAAGAAAGGGACAGAATATGCAGGTGCCGCTGACAAGGGTATGGAAAGTATCACCCGGTCGTCATCTGAAGTTGAACAGATCATCGGGGCGATCAGAAGTGAGATGGATCAGATTCGGAAAATTGTAAATATCATCACGGATCTTGCAAACCAGACCAACCTTCTTGCATTAAATGCTGCGATTGAAGCTGCCCGTGCAGGAGAAGCAGGTAGGGGATTTGCAGTTGTTGCTTCTGAAGTGAAAGCACTTGCCCAGGAATCACGAACATCAGCTGAATCAATTGCTGATATGATAATGGGCCTTGAACGGAAATCAGACAGTGCAGCTCATGCTATTGAAGCAGCAGGCAAGGCGGTTGGTGAAGGAAACAGAGCATTGTCAGACACCCTGAATGTGTTCACAGAACTTACGAGGGCAGTTGATGACATAAATCAGAAGATGCTTACTATCGCCCAGGCAACCGAACAACAGGCGGCCTCATTTGAAGAGATTACCGCAAGTGCAAATGAGATGAGCACCCTTGTCAAGCGGACCGCAGATGATGCGACGCAGTCATCAGCAACAAGTGAGGAGGCTCTCGCTGTTGTCTCTCAGATCAACGGTATTATCAATCTGATTAATGATGCTGTTGCGAATATGAGAAAGGAGATGGAAGTATTTAATTTAAGGAAAACTTCCTGATTTTATTTTATAGACAATATAAAATTATGGATAGCTTCAGGTGATAAAACCTGATCAACATCGGTGGCCTTGATCGCTGCTTCCGGCATACTTCTGATTGTACAGGTATCCGGATCCTGAATACACACGTGTGCACCAATCTTCTTCATATAAGCCAGGCCCTGTGCCCCATCACAGCCCATCCCTGAAAGAATGATCCCATAATATCTGTGCCTTGGATCAGACCGGAGAGACAACATCGTCACATCAACAGATGGTCGGACAAAATTTACTTTTTCTGATTTATCAAGCATAATTATTTCATTATTTTTGAGAACCAGATGATGATCCCCCGGTGTCACATAAAGTGAGCCGTGGTTGATGACCTCTCCGCCTTTCGGCACCATAACATTCATCGTGGTAAGCTGGGACAATCTCCGGGCAAATCGTGATGTCGTTGATTCAGGCATATGCTGCACAATAATTATCGCCAGAGGAACAGCAGGTATGTCTTTAAAAATATCAAATATTATCCGCGGACCACCAGTTGAAGAACCAATAATGAGGATGTTCATTGCATGTCCCGCATTAATCGAGCATGGTTATGTAATCATCAACCAGCGCGATAAGATTTTCAGGTTCAAACGGTTTGGTAATATAATCAAACACATATTCTTTCAGGTGATCAAGCGAGGTGTCAGGAACATCTTTTGCTGTGAACATGGAAATAATCAGGTCATGCATCAGATTCCGGTTTACAATCTCCTGGATTGTCTCCCACCCGTCAAGACCCGGCATCATGATGTCCATTAATATAACACCTTTAAAACCGTTCTCCAGATAATTCAGGCATTCCTGACCGGAGTGGGCAAGTAAAACAGGAAACGGGCGTTTTTTGAATAATGAATGAACCGTAAACAGAATATCCTCATCATCATCCACAACCATAAGTCCGTATTCTGGATGACTCCCTGCAGGATCAGATAGTGGATCCATATGAAAAGGATATTGTGGTTCAGACTATATTATTTCTGCCGTATATCATGCATTGAGCAACCTGTACTGAAATGAACATGTTTTAAAATAGTATCGGGGATACTATATTATACCCGGAATAATCTGACTGGTACCAGTCATTCTATGGAGATAATTTATCAGCCTCTTTGTAATATACTAACACGGACCTGAATCTGATATTCATGAATTTTAATAAACCGTTCTCACACTATCATGCTGGAAAAAAATCAGGGCCATCGGAAAAGAAATCACTGCCAAAAAGATCCAAAACAGGACAAAAAACGGCAAAACCATTAAAAATTCCTTCCCGTCTGGAACGGCTGATTGAATCATACATTCAGGATAAAACCGGTAAATCCCCGGATAATCCATCGACTCTTGAGCGAATCAGACAGTCCATCCTTGCTCAGAAAGCCGGGTACTGGAGCACGGTCCCTCATGCAAAATATGGAAGAGGATATGATATTTTTGCATACCTGGCTTATCAGGCCCCTGGATACATAATTCAATTTCATAGCATCATTCAAAAACTTGATAAAACCGGCCTGGTTCCTGATGATGTGCGGATCCTGGATTTGGGTACAGGCCCTGGAGTTGTTCCGCTTGCACTCATCTGGTTTATGAAAGAGAGAAAAAGGGGGACCCTGACAATAGATGCGTTAGAACAATCAGAAGAGTTTATCGAAGCATTCAGATATCTCGTCCCGACATTTGCATCAGATTCACCGGTTACAGTAAACCTGATAGAACAGGCCGATATCAGAACGTGGAGTATTCATGAGCCATCCAGTTATTCATTGATTACCTGCCAGAATGTACTCGCAGAGCTCTCCGGACTGAGTAGTAATGAAAAAACTGAGCTACTTATGAAGTATGCATCATTTCTGTCAGATGATGGACTTCTTATCCTTGTTGAACCGGCAGAGCTCAGACATTCGACTGAATTACGAGTCCTCCAGAGGAATCTTGAAAAGGCTGGCTTATATGTCTATGGCCCCTGCACATATCTTCATTCAGGAGTCTGCAATCCCTCCGACTGCTGGTCTTTTGCAGAACTTCCCCGGATGCAGCCAACAAAACTCATGTCCATGGTCAGTAATGTCCAGGACGGATACCGGTTTATGAACACCGATATAAAATTCTCATACAGTATACTTACAAAAAAATCACGAAAACCGATCGTACCTGGCACCTTCATACGAGGCACGATTCCTCTCAGCGATCTCGAAGAATATATTGGTGAAACGGTGACCATTGCTGGTGCAAAAATGTCCATGGACATTGGGAACCGGGAATTTGCAGTCTATCTCATCTGTGACGGGTCAGGAGGAGCCAGAGTCTATCTCATTATTCCCCGATCCCTGAAGAATATGGAGCTAAAAACATTTCGTAATGCTGATTATGGTGATATTGTCAAAATTTCTGAGGTCAGAGTCAGATGGAACCAGAAAAAAAGAGCCATAAATCTTGTTGCAGGGTCACGAACACACGTCTCTGCAATGCATAAATAGATAACCGGATAATTCTTAATGGGTAGTAGAGACAAGTGTTCTTTATCAGGGTGATCGATGTCAGATGAAGATCCCATAAAAATACTGCAGGTACGCTTTGCAAAAGGGGAGATAACGGCAGAGCAGTATGAGCAGATGCTTTCTTTTCTTATTCGGGATGTTTCATCATTTAAACAACCAGAACCAAAGGAGAAGCAGGAGATCGCAGAATCTTCTGTTCAGCAGGTCAGCACTCAGGCGGAAGAAACCAGTGTATCATCAGAGGTGACACCTGATGAGGAAGAGGAAGAGATTGCCGTAATTGAGCCTGAAGCAACCCTTACGGAACCTGAACGAACCACAGTAAAGGAAATTGCAACTGCTATTGCTAATGCGGAAGGGCCGGTATCTTCCGAAACCGAACCACTGGCTGAGGAAGTGAGCGGGGATACAGACACTCAGGAAACTGAAGAAGTCACTCCGGCTGAAGAGGATTTTGCAGCAGGCACCGTTCTTGACACATCCATATCTGATGAGCAGATTGAAGCCATTGAGATATCCGAGGATCTTCCTGAAGAAGGAACTGATAAAAAAGAGAGTAGTGAAAGATTTTTATCCCAGGAAGATCTCGGGAATGTCTGTTATATCACCGCAGTCAATCTGGTTCAGGCAGGAGAATTTGAAAAAGCATATCCGTTTATTGAAAAGTCACTGACTATTCAGCCGGATTTAACCTTATCATGGCTCTATAAGGGATTTATTCATCATAACCGAAAAGAATACGAAGAGGCCATTGCCTGTTTTGATAAAGTCATCAGCAAGGATCCGTTTCAGATCAGGGCATGGCTGTTTAAGGGATACAGTCTTTTTCATCTTCACCAGGATGACAAGGCACTTGAATGCTTTGACCGGGTTATCAGGGAAGATAAAAAACAGCTCCGTGCACTGATATACAAAGGCTATTGTCTGAAAAACCTGAAACGGTATAAAGAGGCTGGCAATGCCTTTGAAGCAGCAATCCAGCTCAGCCCAAAAGATCTCAACCTCCGTCTGAACAGGGGCATCTGTCTGTTTGAGGATAAGCAGTTTTATGAAGCCCTGAATGCCTTTGATAAAGTCCTGGAACTTGATAAGCGTAATTTATCAGCGTGGCTCTATAAAATTCGCAGCCTCATCAGAATGGAACGTATTCAGGAGGCATTTCAAAGCTCAGGCAAGCTTCTGGAGATCCAGCCCCGTGAAGTAAGTGTATGGCTGGCACGGGCAGATCTGCTTCTGAAGATGAAAAAGGTTGAAGAAGCCCTTGACGCAACAAAAAAGAGTCTGCTTCTTGACAAATGGAATCCGGATACCTGGAGTCTGCGGGGACTGTGTTTTTATAAACTGGGTAAATTTAATGAAGCATTGCAATGCTATGACAACGCCTTAAAGATCAATCCAAAACACCTGGATGCAATGAAAAACAGGGCGATGTGTCTGCATAAACTGAAACGTCACAGTGATGCCCTTGAATATTATGAACATGCGATTGCCGGAAATCCTCATAACACTGAGGCATGGTTTAACCGCGGCCTCATTCTTCATAAAGCGAAGAATTTCGAGGAGGCACTGCATTCATATGAGAAAGTCATTGAACTGGATAAATTTCATGCAAAGGCGTATTTTAATAAGGGTCTGATTCACCGACAACTCGAACAATATTTTGAGGCTTTGCAGGCATTTTCCCAGGCGACGAGTATCGATCCTTCATTTGCTTCGGCCTGGTATCATATGGGTCTGATTTACACCGACCTTGTCAGACATAAAGAAGCATTGCAATGTTATGACAAGACACTGAAGTTAAACCCGAAACATGTCGGAGCACTCCTGAATAAAGGGGTAATCCTTGAGGATGCAGGTCTTAAAAGAGAGGCGTTTATGTGCTTTCAGAAAGCTGCGACCCTTGATACAAAAATTGCAGCTTCCATTAAAGGAAGGCTTGCTCATTAATCAGGTGCCGTGATCCCAGCTTCCCATATATTCTTCCTGTTCTTTTGACAATATGTCAATGGAAAGATTCAGGGATGCAAGTTTATATGATGCAACCGTCCGGTCTATCTCATCCGGAACCTGATGAACATCCGGTTTCAGTTCTTTATGGTGCAGAGCGATATATTCCGTGCTAAGCGCCTGCAGGGCAAATGAGAGATCCATCACTTCAATCGGATGACCCATCCCTTTCGGAACCGCAAGATTGACAAGACGCCCTTCTGCCAGTAAGTGAATAACCTTGCCATTGATGTGGTAGGAATGTATTCCTTCACGCTCTTCTATGGTGTCTGCATTGGAAGAAAGCCAGATACCATCTATCTCAATATTGAAATGTCCGGCGTTTGAAAGAATTACTCCGGATTTCATGGCAGCCATATGCGTACCGGTGATGACATCACGGTTACCGGTGGTGGTAATAAAAATATCACCTATTGGTGCAGCCTCCTGCATGGACATGACGTGAAATCCTTCCATGTGAGCTTCAAGTGCACGACGGGGATCTATCTCGGTTACAATAACCTTGGCACCAAGTGCAGAGGCTTTTCGTGCAAGACCTCGTCCACAAAAACCAAACCCTGCAACAACGATCCATTTTCCTGCAATCAGTGAATTTGTCGTTGCCATGATTGCGGTAAGAGCACTCTCTCCGGTCCCATGCACATTATCAAAGTAATGTTTCATCGGGGTATCATTGACGGCAATAACAGGGAAGAGTAATCTGCCTTCCGCTGCCATAGCCCGAAGGCGATGAATACCGGTAGTTGTCTCCTCACACCCGCCGATAACACCCGGGAGAACATCCTGCCGTACGGTATGCAGACGGTGGATCAGATCCATACCGTCATCTATGGTGATGACTGGTTTTGCATCAAGCACAGTGTCAATGGCTTTATAATATTCGTCAACCGTGCACCCGCGTTTTGCATAACAGAATACATTCGGGACTCTGCCCAGTGCAGCGGCAACATCATCCTGGGTTGAAAGGGGATTGCAGCCGGTGATATGGACAATAGCCCCCCCGTCAGCAAGTGTACGGACAAGGTTTGCAGTTTTTGCCTCAACATGCAGGGCCATTCCAATTACTTTCCCGGCAAAGGGTTTTTCTTTTTTAAATCGTTCCGAGATGGCACTCAGGACAGGCATATACTGTCGTGCCCATTCAATCTTTAAATCACCAGAATCCATGGTTTCCTCATAGCACTGAAATTATTATCAAAATTTTCCATAAGTGTTTCTCCGGTGATAATAAATCATCTTGCCATAATCCTCTTCTAGTACAGCAGACAAGAAAATAGAACGATGACACTGACCCGGAGGATCATCCCCTGTCTGGATATCAAGGATGGACGAGTCGTGAAAGGAACCAATTTTCTCGGTCTTCGTGATGCCGGGGATCCGGTGGAGCTTGCGTGCCGGTATAATCAGCAGGGTGCTGATGAGGTGGTTTTTCTGGACATTACCGCATCAAAAGAGAACAGGGGGATGATTATTGAGGTTATACAACGTGCTGCAGACGAACTCTTTCTTCCCCTGACAGTCGGAGGAGGGATACGAACCCTTGAGGATGTCCAAAAAACACTGAGAGCCGGGGCCGATAAGGTATCAATGAATACGAGTGCTGTTCAGAATCCTGCCCTGATATCAGAGGCCTCGAAGGCTTTTGGAACACAGTGTGTTGTTGTTGCGATCGATGTAAAACGAAGAACCTCGCCTGATGCAGGAAAGACGGGCATCACACTTCCTGACGGGAGTGTATGCTGGTATGAGGTGGTTACGCACGGAGGATCACAACCGACCGGAATTGATGCTATTGCATGGGCGAAGGAGGCGGAAAACAGGGGCGCTGGTGAGATATTACTGACCTCCATGGAAACCGACGGGACGAAGGAAGGTTTTGATATCCCAATTACAAAAGCAATCTCTGATTCTGTCAAAATTCCGGTCATCGCTTCCGGTGGTGTCGGAACAATGGAACATTTTTATGAAGGGTTTGTATATGGAAAAGCAGATGCGGCACTTGCAGCCAGTGTCTTTCATTACGGAGAGATGACGGTCGCAGATGTAAAAAAATATTTAATCGAAAAAGGGATTGCAATTCGTCCTCATGGAGAATAAATTATTCTTTTTTTCTCCCGACGGATGCCATATAAATACAAAATTCTGATTCGCCATCTATTCCCAGAATACAGTTCATATCATTATCATTATATGAACCGATTGCACAAACACCAAGAGAAAGACCTGCGCACGCCACATACAGATTCTGACAGATATGACCGGCCTCAATAAACAGATATCTCCAGCCCCGGGGCCCGAATTTCCAGATCATCCGCTCAGGAACAGCGGTCCAGATAAATGATACCGCAGAGGATGATATCAGAGTTGGATTTCTGCACGTTTTCGCTACCGATTCATGATCACCGGAATGACATTCTTCTCTGACCAGAGCATGGTCAAGGGGAAGATACCGGTAGATACCAGGCAAAAGCCCTTCCACCCGGTTCACTACAATACGGGTTTCAAACGGATGTAATGCTCCGGCAGATGGAACTGTCCTGAAATGTGACCCATTTTTCTTTTCTCTGACACCCTGAGTATAGTGGAGAAGAATAGACAATTCCCATTTATGCATTTCATCTG
Organism: uncultured Methanospirillum sp.; assembly: GCA_964501255.1. Lineage (GTDB taxonomy): Archaea > Halobacteriota > Methanomicrobia > Methanomicrobiales > Methanospirillaceae > Methanospirillum. The sequence goes on from CAZCSN010000002.1 coordinate 9,651, forward strand.
GAGAATATGTCCGAATAGTCTGGCGGTCATCGAGAGCATCCCACAGGATTACCGGATCAAGCGGGATGTCGGCAGGAACCGGTAGTGGAATGATCGTCTGATTAGGTTCGCAGATACCACAAATCCGGGTTTTCGGTTCTGCCAAAGACTGCTGGGAATCCCTGAAAAGTGTTTCCTGTAAAAACCGGTGCCCGGTCCATGAGGAGTCAGATTGCATACATAGCAATAATGCATGACAGCTACCTGAACTTTACGATACATGAGTGGGAGGAGTAAGCCCCCTTCTGTTCATTGCGGCATTCAGCTCAGCACCGAACCCGGGCAGATACCGGGTTATCTATATGCCCTGTTTCGGTTTGCACCCGCAGGGATTCGCCGTTTCATCGGAGATGCCCGTCTCAGTTCAGCAGGTATGCATCATAACTCAGGACATACCGTATCGTTTCTGGTCCATAGCCGTGATTCTCACCACCCCTGCAATGCAGGGCTGCGTACCCGGTTGGTGGGGGGACTTTCCTCAGCTACGTTTACACGTTACCGTCGGCCGCACTCTCCCTCTCATAATATAATGATTGTACATAGAGAAAAAGGATTTTGACTCTGCCGTGCATGAATGACTGATCTATGAACCATGATGGAATACTTCATAAACCGTCATTTATTTATAGAAATATCCTGATTATTCTATTTACGAAAGGGGAATTGTATTACCGCCACTGCATTTATCCACCATAAAGGTGGAACAGGAAAAACCACGTCATGCCTTCAGATAGCAGGGATTCTCAAAAACCTGGGAAGAACAGTACTGATCATTGATACTGATCCCCAGGCGAATGCAACCTTAGGCCTTGGAGTCTATCCTGAATCCCTTCAAAAGCATATATATCATTATTATATACAGCAGTGCACATCTCCTCAGTCTTCTCCTCTTCTGTCCGATTATATTATTAAAACAGTCTCTGGTATTGATATAGTCCCCTCACATCTTGATCTCGTCGGCGCAGAAGCGGTTTTATATCAGAACCCGGACAGGTATTATATTCTGAAAAAAGGGATACAGCAGATAAAAAACAAATATGATCATATCCTTATTGACACACCCCCTTTTCTCGGGCAATTTCTTATGAATGGTATGATTGCTGCCGATCATTCAGTGATGGTTTTTTCATCAGATATTTTTGCGATTGCCGGATATGATCATATTACTCTTGTTATCCGTGACATCAAAGAGATTCTTGGTATCGATATTCATATTGGTATGGCAATCCTGAACAGATGGGATAATCCATGTGAAAAGACAGAAACACTGCTGGAGAAAATTCAACATCTGTTTGGATTAAAACCTGAAGAGAAGCAGGGATCACTTCAGGAGATCCGAAGCCAGCTGGAAAACCGGATACGAACAGAAATTCCTGAGGTTGTTATCATACCCGAAGGAAAAGAAGTATCACAATCAATAAAAAAAGGAATACCACTCATTACCATGGCACCGGATGATCCTGCATTGCCCGGATTTTCACAGGCAGCATCGATAATTGACAGATGGAGGACAGGGGGGAGATGATGGAGACTGATGACTGGAAACATCCCGGAAGAAGAGGCCTTTTTATGGTAACCGAGGAAGAGAAGAACCAGCCGGATACAAAAGAAACAACTGGAGATTATTCGGAGATTGTTGCAAAACTTCTTACCTATACAAATGGTGAATTCCCAAAGGTCCCTGATGCGTTTGTACCAATCCTGAACAGGTTAAAACAGGATGCAGACACTCTTTTTGAAACAGAACAGAATCTTGTTAAAATTTCAAAAGAACTTGAGAAACTGAAAGAAGAACAGGACAGCATAAAACGGGAGCATGAAAGTTATCTCTCCGATCTGATATCGGCTCATACTGAGTTTGACAGAGCTCTGGAAATTTTTCAGTATCATACAATTCCCATGGTCCTTTTGGGATCTGAACAGCAGATACTGGATGCAAATGATATCTTTTGTACAATTTTTTCAGTGGAACGCAGTGAAATTACCAGACAGTTCCCTTCAATATCAAAATATGTCCCGGATGAACGCCCATTTACCGCACCAGACGGAAATATATATTCAATAGTCTCAATAAAACCTCCCATCGTTCCCTTTGATCATGAGGCTGTCTCCCTCGATCTTCTCATTCCGTATACCTCTCAGGAAGAGTCAAAGGCACAGGAAGTTCTATCAAAGGAGATACTGGAAGCGGGATTATCAGAAATACTATTCCCGGTTGCCATTGTCGACGGATATCACACCATTCGTTTCATAAACCGTGCCTTTTTTGAATTTCTTGGAAGAGAACATCAGGAAGTATATCTCAGGGATATTGCGAGCAGTGGTTTCTCAGGGGATATTATTGAGATAATTGATACCGTCCTGTCATCAGGGACGAAATCTGATTTTCAGACCTCGATATACCACAAAGATGGCACAGCATACCCGGTATGGGTCCAGGTCATTCCCCTGTCAGCCAGAGATGAGCCGCACGTATTAGTAGTACTTTTCCCAGACGAAGAAGAGGAGGGACAGACACCTGAGATAAATACGCAGAAAACTTCAGAGGTGTCAGCTCCATTCCTCAAAACACTCCTTGATCTGAACCCGTCACCTATGGTGTTGTTTGATGAGACTTCAAGAGTAATTTTGGCAAATGAAGGTCTTTCAGAGTTAATCGGGGTTTCATCAGATCAGCTTCAGGGTCAGAATCTGACTGATATCGGAATAACAGTGACTGATTATGACGGAATGAGTGAAGAGATAGAGGTTCTTCCTGACAGAGTGTGCATTGAATCACCCTATGGAGTGCAATGTTACTCAGGCCTTCTGATTTCGAACCGGACGATAACACCCGCACAATATATTCTGATTCTTCAGCCTCCAATCGAGGCTGCTCCGGAGGTCGAAACCGAAAAAGCCCGTGATATAAAAGAACCGGAGCCTGATACCCCTCTCATCTCCGAGCCAGAAGAGATAAAAAAAACCGATCCATTACCATCAATACAATTCTCCCTGGTCCCCATACCCGGCATTATAATAAAAGAATCCGTAATTACTGCAATGAATGCATCTTTTCAGGAGTGGAGTGGTATTCATGAAGGAAACCTTCCGGAATATGCACCAGTCCTGCTATCTCATGCTGTTCAGGCCAGGGAGAATAGATCACTCGTACTCTCTTCTGTATACCCTGCCGGTCTGAAATCATATCAGATAGTATCCCAGACGGATCCACACTCACCCAATGCAGGCCTGTTCTGGTTTTTGGATCAGACAGAAGCTCAGGAAATTATTGCAAATCTGAAAACCCGGATAGAAAACCTGAGTTCTGAACTGACATCCGTGACAAATAATCTCCAGGAAGAACGATCTGCCATTAAAGGTTCTGATGATATCTCCAGGCAGATAGATATTGTTGAATTTGAATTATCCGGAGGCAGATATGCAATGGATATCGGGATGGTCAGGGAGGTTGTTGAAATGCTTCCGATTACCCCTCTTCCAAAGGCACCTCCCTATATCATTGGGATCATCAACCTGAGAGGTGAGGTCACCCATGTTATTGATCTTGCAATCCTTCTGGGAGAACGGGTGAAAAAAGACCGGGCCGGACAGAAGATAATAATTGTTCCTCCAGATGCCGCTCACGGCGAACATCTTGGTATCATCGTCGACAATGTGCGCAGTGTTACAGAAATTGGTGCAAGACAGGTGACTCCACTCGGGGATGAGATCAATGAGCGGATCAAGACCAGGATAAAAGGTATCATTAAGGTCACCCACGATGATTTCATAGAGAAACACGACGGAGAAGAAAAAGAAGCAAACCTAGTCATATGGCTTGATATGAAAGAGATTCTGAATAATATGGCGGGCCTGCATTAACTCATCTTCTCCTCAAGACGATAGTATGGAAAAAAAGATTATCCCCCCGGTTTTTCCTCAGATTAACGTCCCACAGGTGAGTGAGAAGGGCCTTCCGGAACTCATTCTGGATGTTCAGAAAAGGCTCAATATCCAGCTCACGAGCTATAAACAGGATTATATTAAGCGAAGATTGCTTTCCCGGATGAACTCGACGAGATCAAAGGATTTTGTTGAATACCATCAGTACCTGAAGACACACCCTGAAGAAGAAGAAAAACTACGAAACGCCCTGACAATTAATGTCACCAAGTTTCTTCGTGATCCTGATGTATTCAACCTGGTTGGAAGAGAAATATTTCCGTCTATCATTTCGGAGAAGAGATCTATTAAAATATGGAGTGCGGGATGTTCATCAGGAGAAGAGCCCTATACCTACGCTATTTTGTTATATGATCAGGCAAAACCCGGAGTCATCCTGAATAATGTCATTACTGCAACCGATATTGATGAAGAGATCCTAAAGCGTGCCCGTGCCGGTATATATGAGAAAAATGCTCTTGAAAATCTGAGTGACACTCAGATATCAAAGCATTTTGAGAAGATGGATGATGGAAAATTCAGGATTAAGGATCATATCAGAAACATGGTCCGGTTCCAGTCCCACGACCTCATGAAAGGTGTCCCGGTTGCCCGGATGTTTGACGTTGTATCATGCAGGAACGTCACGATTTATTTTAATGAACAGCAGAAGAAAGATCTTGTCAGACTTGTCCATGAAAGCCTTGCAAATAATGGATATTATATTATGGGGATGTCTGAATATATGTCAAAGGATGTTGAACATCTGTTCAGACCATACAAACCGATGCTCAAAATATTTCAAAAGGCAGGATAAATCAGATTTCAGCCTTTCTTGAAGAACCCTTTTTTGCGGGGTATGGGTTCAAGGCCTGACAACTCCCTGTTTTTATCTTCTTTTTCCTCATGCGCCTTAATTTCACTATAGATAATATAAAAATTCATACCAACCAGAAGCAGAACAAAAAATGTTGTGATAAATAATGCCAGGCCCTGCGGACGAATCTCTTCCACAGTCCACATGATATACAGAATCAGAAGTACCCCGAGTATGTAAAATGGTCCCCACATTTTCAGATTCAGGTACTTCATATGTGCTTCCAGATTTCATTTCATATGATATCAAGCTCACGCAGTGATCCATCTCTTCCTGAGAGGTAGCTTATCCACGTGAAGATAGATAATTTAAGCCGTCTAATGATCAGAGCATGAATGTGATCAGGGTCTTTCCTGCCATACTTATTCTGATTATCCTGTCTGTATCTGTATGTCTGTCAGGATGCGTAGAGGTTACGCCTCCAGCCGGGCAACAGGAAGCACAGGCATACGGTCCGGTATCACAGGGAAACGGGGATATGAAGGATCTGATAACTGCATATAATCAGTCAGGAACACCTGGGAGCCAGTCTCAGATAGCAACACAAAGTCCGGCTCCTGAACCGGGATCAGCATCACCGTCCGGTACTTCTGCTCCTGAAACAGTATTGCCCTCTGCCGGGAATGAAACGTTTGTAAAGGTTACGCCAAGAGACTATACCCAGCTGAAACCTGATACTCAGACATCATACCTGCCGTATAACCGGCCAATAGCTACTGATAACCGGCAGTTCGTGACGATATATGAAATTCTGAATCAGACATTTGTAAAAAATGCCTCTGCCTATGCATACCATCTCGCTACTCCGCCCCTGTATATTGAACTTGGATTTTATCCAAAAATGGTCACTGATGAACAGGAAGTATATAAAAGAACGGGGGATAAGGAGGGGACGATAAAATTTACAAAAGTCCGCCCGTCACAGGATGCCTGGTTTGAGATGCGTGTGTATGATACGGATACAAACCAGGAAATCATCCGGGAGGGATATGGGAAGTCCTATAGTTTGACAAACAAGACAGCGGCTATCCGCCGGGCAGGCACATTCCAGTTTGATTTTATGGGTGACAATATTGCTGCAGATATTGCAATGAAAATCCCGGTTGATAATTCCACTGTGAATGCATACTCAAATGTAAGTAACCTTATTCAGGACAAAAAAGTAAAATCAGGATTATTACCATCCGTATTTATTCAGGAATCAGATATCGGTCAGGGATGGCAAAGGACTGGTGAGCTGATACATACCCCGGAAAAATATTCGTCAATTTTTATTCTGCCATCATCAGGTTCTAAAATTACCCAGGATATTACTAAATATACAGGTGCTCAGAATGCAGTGTCGTATTATACGCAGACAAAGACGAAAAATGCAGGAGAGACTCTTGTTGCGATTACTGCAGGTGATGAGGGGTATGGATTTGAATCAGTCAGGAAAACTGGTGTCGTCTTCAGACAGGGTGCATATCTTGTTGAACTTACCAGTTATTCTGTCCCGCCGGTCACCCTTGATGAACTCAAACGACTTGCAACACTGATATCAGGAAGAATCAGCCAGGCCTGATTCATTTTTTTTGAATTTTTGAAAGTGATGCCAAATCATTGACATTACAGAAAATATCCTGATTCGGAACCAAATCTTTGATAACGGAAACAGGAATATATCTGGTATGAAGATTGTGAATCAGAACTGAAAGACGCCTCTCATCATATAGCTCATAAAACTTCCGGATAGCTTCCCGGCGATACACCGCACATAATGGTTCATACTTACCATCCTCCCACACTGGTACTGCTGCATCATACCCCTCCGCTGCATTGAACAAAAAACTGATCACCACACATGAGAGAAAGGGCATATCACAGGCTGTCACAAACATATACTCACCAGATGCATGCCAGGCACCGGAATGAATCCCTCCGGCCGGCCCCTGTCCCTTTCTGATATCATGAATATAGCGCACCGGATATAAGGGAAGGTCTTCAATCTGTTCATCATCCCTGCATACGACAAGGATTTCATCAGTGCAGGATTGCAGTTCTTCTATTTGCCGTTCCAGAAATGACTGATTTCCACATGTGAAAAGGTACTTTGGATACCCGTTGGCTCGTACGGCCTGACCACCAACTAAAATGAGGGCTGATTTCATACTGAAGTCTTTGAAGCTCTATCCGAAACATTCATTTTTTTACTGACTCCTGACTCAAGTGCCAGAAGATTCTGTTTGATTGCAATATCCGGTGTGTATCCCCCCAGTCCTCCTGCAGCAACCACACGATGGCAGGGAATCAGGATCGGGGTAAGGTTTCGTTTCATGGCCATTCCAACAACCCGTGCTGCGGTCCCGACTGCATCGGCAATCTCTTTATATGTTCTTGTCTCTCCATAGGGAATTGTAAGAACCTCCCGGTAAATATCGCCATAGATAGTGGTATCCTGTTCATGAATACTTCGCAAAGGAGAGAGATGAGTGGTTTTTCCTGCAAGATACTGTGAGAGGGGAAGAGGAACAGGGCCAGGCACCTTCTGTCTGACAAACCGGATCCTGCTGACAATATTATTGGTATCCCATCGTATGTACACAAACCAGAGACCGAATTGTTTTGATCCTTCCATCATTTCCATCCCTGCATGACTGATGGGAATGTATGGGTATCCACTTCCTGTATCTCTTCCTGCATCCATGACGGAAGCCGCTCCTGTATCGCGGGGTCAAGAAACCGGTTATCTCCAAAGATAAGAATACCCCGATCCTCCGGAGTCCGAAGCACCCGCCCGAGGGCCTGCAGGACCTTATTCAGAGCAGGCAGTGTATATGCAATAAATCTCCCTTCTTCTCCGTACTGACGGGTGTAATACTGCATTATCATCTGCCTGACCTGATTCCAGGGAGCAAGCGGCAGCCCGATAACCATTGCACCGGTCAGCATCTCACCGCGATAATCAAGTCCTTCAGAAAATTTTCCGCCACAGACGGCAAATAATATCCCTTTCTTTCCTTTTCCCGGCAGACTCATAAATCTTGATAAGAGTGAACCTGCCTCACTGCTGTCCCGTGGCTCAATAAATACTTCACGGTCATGAAGATGCATCTCAACCTCTCTGGTCACTGACTCAAGCATCTGGTATGATGGAAACCATACACCAATATTTCCAGGAATGGTGCAAAAATTCCGAATATATGATACCATTCTTTTCGTATTATCATCCGATTGCCGTCTGGAATAGGCTGAAGTAATATCAGACGTGACGAGAACCATCCGGTTTTCTTTAGGAAAATGATTTGGAAGAGAGAACAAAGAGATCGGGTAATCGACGGGAAGAGCCCTGAAGTAAAGCTGCTGGTAACTGCGAAGCGGCGTCAGGGTTCCCGAAATATATACCGAGCAGAAATGTTCCCGTGCAAGGGTTGAAAGGGCAGGGGACGGATCAATGTTCCTGACTTCAAGATAGATATTCTCATTGTCTTTTCGAAACAGGGTAAGGTATGCCGGGTTCGTTCCTGAGTTATGGAGCCGGTATAAAAAAGCAGACAGACGTTCAATCCCGGTCGTCCGGTAATCACCCCGTTTACTGTTTGATTCCTTGATACTTTCTGCAAGATCCATGAAATCATCAACCACCTCCTCCATCGTACCATACAATGACTCACGAAGTATCATCCTGCTGAACAACTGGGGATCAAACCAGTCTTCTGTCTCCGTTGAGCGCCGGAGGCCATCGAGAAATTTTCTTATTCCGGGAATGAGTCGTCGTATTGCTTCAAGATCCCTGAAATCTCTCTTAATGGAAGTGATATCATAATCTGCCTGTTCCAGGGCACGATGATCTAGCGTCACCGACATGATATCCTGCATCACATCCCCGCAGTTATGGGCTTCATCAATGAGAAGAAGGATTTCTGAAGGCTCCCGTTGCAGATTTAAATACAGCTGGCTCCGGATCTGTTCATCCATAATGTGATGGTAGTTGCAGATGAGCACATCCGCCTGCATCGAAGCCTGAGTCATCACTTCATATGGACAGAGCCCGTCGCACGATTCCCGAAGATTATCGGGTCTGATACATCGTTCAATTACCCGTGCTGCCATTCGTTTGCAGGCATCAGATGGTGCAAGACGTAGGCCGCCTGCCTTTTCATTCACTATCGCTGTTTTACTCCTGATGAAATAGGGGCAGATTATAGGATGGTCAGGATCATTTTTTCGAATCTGTTCAAGAATGACCTTGTCCTTTGTGGGATCCAAAGAACCCCGATCTGCCCGTTCGCGGATAAGCGCTGTTGAAAATCCTTTGACGGCTTCGCACTTCCGATAGGGATCCCCAAAACCACCAAGCGGGCACATCGAACTTTTTCCAACCAGATATGAAAATTTTAAATCAGGTTGTTTCTTTCGGATAAGTTCAAGCTCCCGCATATATGTTGCAAGCTGGGATATCGTGCGGACTGCCACAATGATCTGGCGATTATTACGTTGGGCCAGCAATGCAGACACGACCGATGACTTACCTGACCCGGTTGGTGCATCAATGAGGAGGACTCCGCTGTGTTTCGCAGTCTCTGCTGCTTTATTCAGCATCTCTTTCTGACCAGGGCGAAACGAGGAATATGCAAACCAGTCCTGCAACTCATTCATCTGTAGCTGATTACCCCTGCATGCATAAAGCAGATACGAAACCCTCTGGAAAAAAATATAAAAGGTTAAATAATTCCGTTTTTATTGAATGTTTCTGAATATTTTTTATCTGTTACCTGGATATGATGAGAAACCCAGTCACGAAGGAAGTTCATCAGATCAATAGTAATTCCAAGTTTATTTGCCTGATAATCTTTTATTAAGCTGTCAACTTTACCGACAAAACTGTCATGTTCTTTCTTATGTAAAAGCAATCCCGAATAATTACACTGCTCCATATACTTTTCTTCTGTTGAAAAATGATACACGGTGTAAGCAGCAAGCTGATCCAGAATATCTGCAAGAACTTCTTTTCCTTTTTTTTCAAGCATTGCATCATGAAGCGTATTAATAAGTTGAATTAATTTCTGATGCTGCTCATCTATTTCTGCAACATGAACACTTAAGGAATCTGACCATTTGATAAAAGCCATAAGAAGAATGAAACGGCTTTGGATTTAACAGTTATTTCCAAATGGCATGAATGAGAATATTCTCAATATGAAACATATATGTGAATGAAAATATATTGATACTATGAATTTTTTAAATCGTTCCTCTCATCCGGTATTATTCATTCGATGCTTCTTTCTTGCACTCGTATGTACTTGTTGTATTCCTGTATACAGTGGAGCTGAACATCTGATACTACCATCACCGGATCCATCTGATCCCCTTTCCGGGAATGAAACATATGTTTTTCCTCTTCTTATCGATAAACCCGGCATATACATTCTGAACTCTTCATATATGATCAACGGATCGGCCATACATATCACTCACTCAGATGTCATCCTTGAAGGATTGGGTACTATTCTCAACGGCAGTGCAATACCTGGATCTGGAATAATTCTCAATAATCCCGAACACCCAATCGTTAATATTACTATACGAAATATCACCATCAAAAACTTTGAGACCGGCCTTTTTATAAAAAATGCCTCTGCAATCAATCTTGATACCATTTCACTCACCCAAAACCTGCGAGCAGGACTCTCTATAGAATCATCAGAAAATATTCTTATCACCGGGTCTTCTGCCCAAAATACCAGAAATGATATTACCGGCGGAAATGGCATCCTTATCTCCGGTTCACGAAACATCACCATTATGCAATCCCAGATATCCGGGAATGGAAAGAGTGGAAAGACAAATGCAGGGGGAGTGATGATCAGCGGATCTCCTGATATTACTATTGTCAGAAGCACTATCTCCTCAAACCCCGGATATGGGATAAAGACTGAAGCAGGAGCTGACAATTTTTTTATAAGCGATTGTGAAATATCGGCGAATTCAGGAGACGGAGTGAGTATCGGGGCATCATCCTCACCTGAAATTCAGAATTGTATTCTCAATAAAAACAAGGAGGCAGGTATTGAATTACTGAAAACAAAAACTCCGAAAATAATCGGAAATCAGATTAACTCATGTCTCATGGGTCTGTCAGTCTCAGATTCTGAAGGAATGCAATTATCAGGGAACTCACTAAAAAACAACAAAATTGGTTTTGATATCTCTGCATCAGACATCCGCTTTTATGATCATCAGATATCCTATACAAATACCATTGACTCGCGGATCCTTCTTTATCTGAATGGTGCACATGACAGAATTATCGGTCCGGGAACAAACCCTGCAATGGTCATCCTTGTAAATGCATCCGATATTCAGTTGTCTGATCTGGTACTTTCCAAAAATAGCGCAGGAGTCATCCTGGTCAATAGTACGAATATCACCCTTTCGGATCTTACCTTCATGGAAAATGGAATCGGCCTACGATCAGAATTTGGAACAAAAAATCTTACCTGTACCAGACTTCATGCCGAGCGAAACCTTGTTAGTGGATATTATCTGGCAAATACAGAACATTTTCTATTATCCTCTCTCTATGGTCAGGAAAGTCCGGCCGGGATCTATCTTCGCAACGCTACAGACGGCGTGTGCTCACATATTGTTATGACTGATATCTCCGGTTTAAAAACACGAATGCCATCCGGTATAACCCTGAGCGGTTGCAATAATATTACCATAACAAAATCACAATTCTCACAGTGCTCATATGCCGGTCTGGTATCAGATACACACCATCTCAATCTTTCAGAGAATGTTTTTTCCTCGAATACCTTTGCCGGATCTGTCATCATATCCGGTCCGGTTCAGATTGTGGAGAACTCTTTTGTGAAAAATGATGACACCGGTCTTGTTCTCAAAGCAGATAACAGCACCATTCTGAAAAATACCCTTATCGATAATCAAAAGTTTGGCCTTCTCCTGGTTCAGGGAAATAACAATCTCTTTGCGGAAAATACATTTAAAAATTATAATAATTGCCTCATTCAGGATAAAAATTCCATCAATACATGGAACTTAACCAGTTCCGGTAATGCAAACCTGTCATATCTCTCCGGGAACTATTGGGGTGATCCGGCCGGTGAGGGATTTTCTGATCTCTGTACATCTGATCCTCAAGGGTTTTGTCAGGAGCCCTATATTCTGCAGAGGAATAATATCGATTACCATCCCCTATCTGCGCAACAAACAATGAAAACATCGACCATAAACACGGACCTGAACCAGAATGGCCGTGAAGACCTTCAGGATGTCGTGGTATATATGAACAAAGTCTCATCAGGGGATACCACATCCTTGTATGATTATAGTGGCGATGGAAGGATCAATTTACAGGATGTTGTCTCACTCTTTCATATAATAATCAAAAAATAAAAAAACATTACTCATTAATAATTCAATATCCCTTAATTTTTTCCTTATTACAAGAAAATAACTCTTTTTTATACGTTAAATGCAATAGAAATTATTTTTTACTGAGATGCTGAAGTTTTGAAGCACAATTGTCAGAGTATTGTAAATCGAGGAGTGAAATGGAGAGTAAAATTAATAAAATAATTTCTTTTTTCGTGATTATCTTCAGGGGGCTTCCTTAAGTGACCTCCTGTGATGAGAACACCGGGTGCATGTGTGAACATACACCGGTAGATAATCCGGTTCCTCTGGCAGGAAGGGCAAAAACCCTCCGGCTCCAACGGGGAATCCGACCCTGGATGGCCAGTCTGATTGCAATCGGTGGGATCATCGGCTCAATATATTATCTGGGTTCAGGTTATCTTATCGCTCAAATGGGACCGAGCGTTATTCTTTTGTATGCTATTGGAGGACTGGTCATCTGGACCGTCATGCAATCCTTTGCCGAACTCCTGGTGAATGTTCCAAGACAAGGGAATTTCATCAGCCATTCGGCAGAATTTATCTCGCCCACATGGGCAGTGGGAACGGGATGGAGTTACTGGTTTAACTGGTGTGCCTATATCCCCTCCGAAGCAGTGGCAGGGGGGATTATCATGCATGTGTTTGCACCGCAGCTTCCCGTTGTTGCCTGGGCAGTCATCTTCCTGACCATGATTACCATCCTGAATATTATTCATGTAGGAGGATTCGGATTTGTTGAAAGCACCCTTTCTTTGATAAAGATCATCCATAATGGGGTTTTTTGCCTCGTCGCAGCTCTGATCATTCTGGGCCTTATCGGAAACGGCGGGCCGGTCGGGTTTAGTGTGATCTTCCCGCCCGATAGTGACCTCTACACGGATATCTTCCCGGCCGGGGTTTTTATCCTCATAAGTAATCTGGCTCTCATTCTTGTCAATTTTCAGGGCTCTGAAATTGTCGGTCTTGCAGCGGCAGAAACCCAGAACCCAGACAAAATAGTTCCAAAGGCATGCCGTCAGGTTGTATACCGTATCCTTCGGGTCGACATTATCCCGATCCTGTTACTGGTCATGATACTCCCGTATTCTGAAGCTGATCTCTCAGACAGTGTATTTTCCCTTGCTCTCTCAAAGTACGGGTTTACCGAAGTTGCTGGAATTTTATCATTCATCGTTCTGACTGCAGCATTCTCCTGTGCAAACTCAGGATTTTATGGTTCAGTCAGGGCACTCTATGGCCTTTCACTTGAGGGAATGGCTCCCAAAATATTTTCCCGGCTCAATAAACAATGCACCCCGATGTATGCCACCCTGTTTACTCTTCTCATGTGCTGGGCTGTTTTAAGCATGTGGTGGTTTTCCAACGGGGAGGGGGAACTCTATCTCTGGCTCCTGTCGGTATCAGCATTTACAGGGGCAATATGCTGGATATCTATCTGCTATTCACAGGTGGTTTTCCGAAGACGTGTATATGAGAGAGGATATTCAAAAGAGGACATAAAAGCTCCTGCTCCACTCTCTCCCTGGTTCCCTCTGATGATAGGAGTTATTCTGGAGATTTTTGCACTCGTCATTCTTGCATTCAATGAAGATCTGAGAGGATCATTATATCTGTCAATACCCGCTGTAGCCGTTCCAATGCTTATATATTACATCGGCATAAAAACCGGAAGGATTAGTGGGATAAAAATCCGGCATGAAGATGAAAAGCCATTTGAAGAACTCTTCCCGGAAAAACATAATTCCTCATAATCTCAATTTTTCTTATTCTGATACAGGAGATGCAGGGTGTGACATATGAGGAACATGTATCAATAAAAACCGGACTTCCACCAGGAATCCCTATATATATCGGCAAACATGAACCTGAACAAACACATATCTCTGCCCTGGTGTATACACCTGAAAACACACAGGTGTATCCGGAGATCAGTCCGGCTGATATCATACAGGTACGATCAGAACCCGGTATCTGCTGGATCCATATATCAGGGCTTTTGGATAATGAAAAAATCAGTCAGGTATTTGCTGATGCAGAACTTCATTCGTTAATAACAGAAGACGTGTTCAATACCAAGGGACGGGCGAAATTTGAAGATTTTGGAGACACCCTCTTTGTCACCCTTGATATTATCCTGACTTCAGGGAAGGAATGGCATTCACGGAAGATAAATATCATTACCAAAAAAAGGTTTCTCATATCAATATCAGAAACACCTCATCCGTTTGAACATATTAAATCAAGAATACTTCATCCAAACGGGAAATTCAGAGCTCATGGGATTGATTATCTGATGTATTCTCTTATCGACTCGGTCGTCGACACCTATTTTTATGGTCTTGAAAGGATTGAGGATATTGCAGAAAGGCTGGAAGAGGATGTTGTTCATGATCCGTCACCGGAAATTATTCAGGAGATCCAGTCATTTCGGCATACTCTGATTAACTTTAAGCGACAGGTCTGGTCTCTTCGTGACGTCATTATGCACCTTGAGCGATCGGATTCAGAGATTCTGACCGATTCAATCCGGGTTTTTTTGAGAGATGTTCATGATCACGTGATAAAAATTTCTGAAGATCTCGATATCCATCGTGAGATGGCTGAAGGAATCATGGAGATCTACCTCTCTTCAGTCTCAAACCGGACGAATGAGATAGTTCGCGTTTTAACGGTTATTGCGGTGATATTTATCCCGTTAACATTTATAACCGGGGTCTATGGTATGAATTTTGCATACCTGCCCGGTATTGACCATCCTGCAGGACCTCTGATCATCTTTGGGATCATGATCCTGGTAATGATAAGTATGGTTGGAATCTTCAGATGGAAAAAATGGATTTAATCAGATTACGTTGATAGCATCACGTAATTTTTTGTTTGATACCCCATACGAACTTTTTACTGTCAGGGATATGGTGTATGTTCCTGGTTTTGTATAGATATGAGTCGGATTCTGCTCAATGGAATAACTGCCGTCTCCAAAGTCCCATGACCATGACTCTATTGTTCCTGTAGACCGATCCTCACAGATAACTGTAAGAGGAGTCCTGCCGCTCTTTGTACTGATGACAAAATCAGCAAATGGTTTTGTCACATTTGAGAGATCTGAATCATCACTGGCTGAAAAATTCTGCTCTTTTGATGAAATTTTGTAATAATATGGATAGGTATTAAGTCGGGAGGGCTTTGTTAAAACCGGACCGACTGTTACCATCTGATCTGCAGAACTTACTCCTGCGGGCCCATATACTGTCAGTTTGATAATATACGAGCCTGGTGATGTGTACCGGTGAGACGGATTCCTGGACTCTGAAACAGCCCCGTCACCAAACTCCCACAGATATCTGTTTACAGTCCCGGAGGATGTGTCTGTACATTGAACCGATAAGGGAGCAATTCCTTCAGAGGGTTTTAATGTAAATCCTGCAATCAGGGGTTCTGGTGATTTTGTTACTACGATATATCCCTTTCTGCTGACCTGATTGATTCCGGTCGGTCCTGATACGGTCAATGATACAGAGAACACCCCTGTTTCATTAAAGACATGAACCGGGTTCTTTTCAGTTGCAGATGATCCGTCTCCAAAGTCCCATTTCCAGTCGGTAACTTTCCCAAGGGACTGATCAGTAAACTGAACGGTTAAGGGAGCATATCCGGTTCTTTTATCGGTTCTGAATCGTGCCTGCGGCGGGGTAAGCGATGTTCCGGCGGTAATGAGGTTCTCTCTCATCTCAACAGAGGTCCCATCAGGCCCGCGGACCATCAGGCTGACTGAATACGTTCCTGGCCGGGTGTATGTGTGGGTTACCGTCTCACCGGTCCCTGTTGAAGAGTCACCAAAGTCCCACTTCCATTCAGAGATTGTACCGTTTGATTCACTCTGGAATGTGACATGAAGTGGCACCGGTCCTGTTACCGGATTCGCAGTAAATGATGCAAATGGGATGGATACCGGTTCTGTTACAGAGATCATATTGTTATTGATGATCTCCTGTGTATTCCCATCATACTCACGGGTGAGACGGATGGTGTAATTGCCTGGTTTCTCATACGTATGAATCACATTGGATTCATTGGATGTGGTTCCATCACCAAAATTCCAAAGATATGTACCGTTCTCTTCTGACCATGTTGAACTGAACTGAACGGTCAAGGGTGCCGGGCCGGTCTTATTTGTGACGAAAATTTCCGGTATCGTACGTGGTTCTGCGTGTATTTCTGTATCAGGTATCTCTTGTTGTCCCAGTTCGGGAGTAATACTGGATTTCGTATCATTCCTCACAGGTGATAGTTCTTTTACAGGGCTCACAGATTCTGGTTCTGTTCCCTGAAGACTCTGGTTTTCAACTGATTCTGTAAGGACAGGGAGGTTCTGAGTAATCACCGGCGTAACCAGCGTGGATGTTTCATTATCAAGGGTACCAGGTGGAGAAATATTTCCATTCTCTATGTTTGTTTTCTGCTCTGGCCGGGCGGTCGGAACAGGAGATTCATTCACAATGACCGGAGCAGGAGTTTGAGTTGATATTATTTCCTCAACAATAACCGGCTGTGGTGCAACATATGTATCCTCACCGCCCGGCCCGGTCACGGTCAGGGAGACATAAAATAATCCGGTTGTGTTGTATGTGTGAATGATATCCTGTGAATGTGCTTCATTTCCATCACCAAACGACCATTTCCATTGTGTAATCTCTCCCTGAGACTGATCGGTGAACCGGATCGGGCAGGGGGCATATCCATGAGTGCTATTACTGGTAAACTTCGCTACTGGTGGCGGTATCGGCTGAGTTACGTTAATGAATTCGTTTTTCGTTACAGTCCGGGTTTGTCCAAGCGAATCCTGAACTGTCAGACTAACATTATATAGACCGGGTACAGCGTATGTGTGTACCGGATTTTCTTCATTGGATGTGTTCCCCTCACCGAAATTCCACACTGTACTGACAGCATTGGAAACGTTGGTTTTTCCAAATGTGACAGTAAGGGGTGCTGTCCCATGGGCAGGTTCAGCGGTAATAATAAGTTCTGGAGAAATGCCGGATCCAAGAACTGATATCAAATCATTCTTCACTACACTGTCCTTCCCACCAGGTCCGCTTGCTTCCAGACTGACGGTATAAATCCCGGGCTGATTATACGTATGGTTCGGGTTTTTCTCAGATGAAAAACCACCATCACCAAACGACCAGTTCCATGTATCTGCATCACCCATGGTCTTATCAGTACATGATACGGTCAGGGGTGCATCACCTGAAATCGGGTACACGGAAAATGCAGCACGAACTGGTTCAACAGCGGTCTCAACAATAATCAGGTTCTCATCAGATTTTTCAGATCTGCCATCAGGTCCGGTCACAACAAGCTTTACTGAATATGTACCTGGTTGTGAATACACATGAGTCGGATTCTGCTCATGGGATGCGGTACCGTCACCAAAGTCCCAGTCCCATGCAGATATGGTTCCTGTTGATGTATCCCGGAAGATAACTGATAAGGGGGCAGTCCCGCGGACAGGATCAGCAGAGAATGATGCCTTCAGTTTTTCCGGAGATGGAAGTACTGTAATGACCGAATTCTTTCGGAGTTCATCCTTTCCGCCCGGTCCTCTGACGGTCAGGGTGATGGGGTACTGACCGGGAAGTACGTAAGTATGGGTTGGATTTCTTCCTCTGATTACCTTCCCATCACCAAAGTCCCAGATCCATTCAGTAATATCACCCTCCGACTGATCAGTACACACAATAGCAAACGGTGCGGTTCCTTCAGTGCTGCTGATGGTAAACTGTGCAACAGGGGGTTCTGGTGGGCCCTGTACCTGAATAACTGCGGTTTTTGCAAATTTATCAGGATATCCGGGACTGGATCTGGTCAGGGTTATAGTATACTCCCCAGGCGTCTCATAGGTATGGATCGGATTTGTTTCGGTAGCATTTGATCCATCTCCAAAGTCCCATAATATTGATTCAAATACGCCGGTAGAGGTATCAGTGCATTGGATTGTTAGAGGAGCGGTTCCTGAACCGGGTGATATAACAAAATCCACCACAGGAGGAACTGATACAGGGATTTCCGTCCCGGACGGTGATACTTCCTCAGTTCCAGGAACTGGTTCAGTAGGTTCTATCGTGGATGATGCAGGTTCAGGATTTATATTGAGCGATTCGGTCAGGATTGGGATTGCTTCATCCACCGGTCTGGGCATGACTGGTTCGGGAACTGGTGTAAAAGGAGTTGGGACAGGTGTTGGGAGTTCTGTTGGAGGCGGAAGGTCCGGATGAACGATTATATATGATGGTCTGGTAAGAAGGTCCTCATTGTGTGTGCCGGTTACTTTTAATGATACGTCATACGTACCCGGTTTTTCATATACATGAACCGGATTTTCCAGTTCTGAATAAATACCATCCCCAAATGACCATTCCCGTTTTACAATTGTACCGGTTGACTGCTCCTCAAATCTGACTTCAAGCGGAGTTGTCCCTTCACACGGGCTTGCAATAAATGAAGACACAACTGGAGCAATTACCTGAACAGCCCCGGTTTTTTTGGTGCTATCAGAACTTCCCTGACCTTCAACGGTTAATGTGATGTCGTACACGCCAGGGTTTTGAAATATATGAATGGGAGATGTTGCGGCAGATGTTGTTCCATCACCAAAATCCCACAGCCATGATGTTACCGGGCCGGCAGACTGGTCAGTAAAGGTCACTTTGAGGGGAGCCAGTCCGACTGAATCAGTAATTGAAAAATCAGCATGAACCGCAGATGCCAGTGGCTCTGATACTGGTTCTTTGGGAATAGCCGGAGAGGGTGGTACAGGTTCAGTGGTATTTACTGGTTCAGGTAGTGATTCTGAAGATACGTTTTCTCCAACAGGAGTTATATCTCCATTCTGTACTGACAGAACCAAACCATTTTCATCCATGCGCTCTTCCCCTCTGATCTCCGGGGATGCGGATTTATCTGATTCTGCTTCTGATACTGAAATATACCCGATTCTCGTTTTTTTATCTGATCCTGCAGTTCCGGAGACGGAAAGTGATACAGTGTATACTCCCGGCTCATAATAAGTATGAACCGGATTTTGTTCAAATGAATGTTCTCCGTCGCCAAATGCCCATTCATAATGGTCCCGCAGTCCGGTAGAGAGATCAGTAAATGTTACCGTGAATGGTGCTTTTCCCTGTTGGTTATCTGCTGAAAAATCTGCAATAATTGCTGAATGTGCATTTTGAACGCTAATCGGAGGGATTTCTCCGGAGGATAAACCAGTGGATGCAATGAGGGATAAGAGGATTACCCACGTAATTCCTGAATTAATACCCGGTTTCATATGCCCAACCCATCGTGATATACCATATGGGTTTTTATATATAAAAATTATTATCTTAAAAATGAACGCCGAAGGGGAGATTTGAACTCCCGAGGTGTTACCACCAGTGGTTTTCGAGACCACCGCCTTCCCGGACTAGACTACCTCGGCACAGCTGCTTTTACATATTATCACTTCCGTTTGATATAAATATCGCAGGGAACATGAAAAACTCAGTATTAATGAAGTACTGATACAGGGAGGTTTTCTATCTCTCATTATTATGCCCGGCAATACTGCCCGGCAAATCAGTAACCTTATAGAAAATCATGATCCAGAAATATTGGTATCACCGATACCAGTCCGACCCGGTCGATCACCCCTGCCATCCTGAGGGTCGGACATCTGTTTCTGTCCTGATATTGAATCCAGACAAAAAAGAGATAATCTTTTACTTTCCACAATAATTACAATTAGTCGATATCATAGCTGCATATAATCCGAGGATAACCATGGGGCTTTTTAAATCTCAGGAAGAAGATAAATGCCAGGGTAAAATTTCATGGTCCGTTCCTTTTCCCCCTGATTTACTTGCACGTCTCCGGGCCTTTTCTGCGGTATCAATCTCCAGAGCATCTGGTATGTACCTTGATGATGTTTTTGAAATACTCAAAGGAACACGGACAAAAACATCCCCGGAAGTAATCGAGATGCTTGAAAAAGTACTGAAGAAACTTGAGGAAGATGACGAACGACTCGAGCGGGAAGCGGCAAAGATCAATTTTATGATACGGGGATTTGAAGTGATTGAACAAAAAAATCAGAAAAAACAGATGAACAGGCTTTCTGACTCAGGGAAATATCTGGAAAAATAAAAAGGGTTATTCCATTGGTTCCGGCGGGGTATTCTTTGCGGACTGGGATATCATCATATCATCAACACGAAGCAGCATCTCAACAGCTTCTTCAGAACTCTGAATTGCCTGCCTCTTGCATCTGATTGGTTCGATAACACCCTCTTTCTGCATATCCACAAGTTTTCCGGTATAGACATTGAGTCCAAAGTTCTTATTGCCCTCTGCATGAGCCTTCTTTAATTCGACCAATTTATCCACAGGGTTATAACCGGAGTTTTCTGCAAGGGTGATCGGTATGGCACAGAAGGCATCGGCGTATGCCTCAATGGCAATCTGTTCACGGCCACCGACTTTTACTGCATAGTCACGAAGGCGTACTGCAAGTTCGCTTTCAACAGCGCCGCCACCAGGCACAAACAGTCCGTCTTCCATTGCGTCCATGACGACACGGGTTGCATCGACAACGGCTCGCTCAAGTTCATCGACCAGGTAATACGTGGATCCACGAAGGAGGATGGTTACCGTCTTTGGATTCTTTGCACCTGAAATGACGATCATGTCGGCATCTTCAAGTTGTTCTGCCTGCTCGGCGATACCAAGATCACTCTTTTTCAGATCCTCAGCCTTGGTTACAATATTTGCCCCGAGTGCACGGGCTGCAAACTTCATATCAGCTTCAGGAACATCTTCCACGGCAAGAATTCCTGCCTTTGCAAGATAAAACTGGGCTGCATCTGCAATTCCTTTCTGACAGAGGAGGACATTGGCCCCTGATGCTGCTACCGCATCTGCCATCTCTTTTAAGGCAGCACGTTCCTGTTCTGCAAATGCTTCAATCTGTTCAGTGCTTGAGATTTTAATCTTGGATTTGACCTCAGTCTTTTTGATCTCAAGTTCCTTCTGAACAAGGGCTACCTTTGCATTGGTAACGCGTCGTGGCATCTCCTGGTTCACACGGGTCTTATCAATGACACAGCCCATAATCAGTTCTGCATCATCCATCGTGCCCCCGGTGTGTTTTTTTATCTTGACGTCATCTTCATTGACCGTGACCTTGTTTCCGTCCCTGTTTGCGACCTTTATTACCGCTTCAACTGAGATCTCACTGATTTTATCCTTAACATCCTCGATTGATTTCCCGGTAATTGCAGTCTGAACGATCTTCTTCATGACGTCCTTATTGTAGGGATCGGTTTTTGATGCCATTGACTGCAGAATTTCAAGGGCCTTCTGCATTCCCATCCTGTATCCACGACAGATGACAGTCGGGTGGATCTTCTTATTGAGCAGGGTTTCTGCCTGTTCCATCAGTGCACCGACAAGAATGACAGCGGTTGTCGTCCCGTCGCCAACTTCCTCATCCTGGGTCCGGGACACTTCAATGACCATCTTGGCTCCCGGGTGCTGGACAGATATCTCATCAAGAATAGTAATCCCGTCATTGGTGATAGTGACATCCCCCGTTCCATCAATGAGCATCTTATCCATTCCTCGTGGACCAAGAGTCGACCGAACCGCCTCAGCAAGTGCTTTTGCTGCTGCTATATTGGAGCGCTGGGCTTCATATCCCTGTGTACGCTCGACATTCTGTTTCAGAATGATTACCGGTTGTTGAACAAGCATGGAATATCCTCCGTTTCAATACAGGTGGATTTAAAGTTCTATATAAAAATTGTGAGTCTGTGTCTTCCAGATGAGCCGGTTAGTCTATTCGGGAGACCTTAAACAGACTATAGACCGGAACACCGTCAATGTCACGAATACCGCGCTTATCAAAGAGAACACAACATGCAACAGGAAGAGCACCATGCCGTTTAATATAACTGATCACTTCCTGGAGGGTTTTTCCGGAGGTTATCACATCATCCACGATGACGATCCGTTCTCCGGCATGAATATCAAAATTACCACTCATGGAACCGACGGGGTCCTCTCCGCCTGCCTGTTTTGCAGGATGATAAATACCAATCCTGACACCTTCGGATACTGCCATAAGCGTTGCCAGGGGAATTCCGGATATGGCGATACCGACATATACCTGGGGAACCGGCCCTTCAGGGTGTTTCAGATGCAGACGGGAAAGGAGCATCTGGGCACTCTCCTCAAGAAGTTGCGACTCGCCTGACACGGCTGTCCAGTCAATATGAATATCCTTCGGGGTTGCCGCTCCTTTCTCCTGTGTTAAAAGCCAGGTTACCGTCTCCATGGAAAGGGACAATTCATCTGCTATCTGACCAGGGCTGTGTCCTTCACTTCGCAGGTGACGTGCTTTTTGTATCAACTCATCCAGGGTAGTCATCTGAACAGACATTTTCGTCAATCTATTTATTTTTTCTTTTTACCTCAAGACCACATACCGGACAGACCGAGTCAGGAGGCATGGTTTCATAATACTTCCCACACCCCTGGCATCGTAATTTCCATTGTTTTTTTTCTGCTTTTCTCTGGAGAAGAGTGCTGACCGGGATATTTACGTACTGTGCAGTATTCTGAAGGGCAAAGTCATCCGAGCAGATAATCCCCCGGACCTCATACGCAAGTGCAAGAATTTCAATATCAACAGGAGAGAGAACCGTCCGGTCCCCGGACTGATCAGCTGCCCTCTGAATTGTACTGATCGACTGCCGGGAAGGCTCTGAAATAATCAGACCTTCTGATTGTAATACCTCAAGCCTCGCCTTCCCTTTCAGATCTTTCAGCTCATTTATTACACCGGGGGTTGTCATCATTTTCCCGGGAACAGGAATTGTAATAAAAAAAGCTGAGGTATCAAGGATGAAAATCTGTGGATCGGGTATCATCAGACTCGGTCTGAGATCATAGATATTCAGCAAGGACCGGTGCTGCAGAATAGGTACTACAGGCACGTTCAATGGTATCGCTACAGGATATGGATGCAATTCCTGCACTTTTCAGCCGGGTATATGCCCCTGATGCCAGAACCCCGTGAATACCAACCGTGTGAATTGACCGGGCACCCTGTTCGTACAGCATGGATGCAGCAGTGGCCTGTGTTCCACCGGTTGAGATAATATCATCCAGTATGACGACATCCCGGCCTGATACCTGAACTGATTTTGGTTCAATCCGAACCTTATCTCCGGATAGTCTGGTCTTTTGCAGATAATCAGACTCCCATTTTCCATAACCGGCAACATCTTCTGCGAGATGGAGAGCCCCTTCATCAGGACTCAGGATAAGTGGATTTTCCAGGGACAGGGTTTTAATATATTCTGCTGCCGGTGATGAGAGTGTAATATCGGTGGCCTCGGTGTGGAAATGATTCAGGACTGATTTTTCATGAATATTTACCGTATAGACCCGTGATACATCTGCCCCCAGTATCCGGGCTATCGCTCTGGCTGATAACGGTTCACCAGGATTAAACTGTTTATCCTGCCTGGCATATCCCATGTATGGTATGATAAGCGTGATATCGGAATCTGAATATATATCCTTTAAAAGGAGCATCTCAACCAGGTCATCACTGGTCAGGATGCTCCCACACATAACCACCTTTTCCGCGGGCTGCTCTGCACGCACATAGATCTCCCCGTCTGGAAATTTTTGCCATCTGGTATCAATTACCGGAATATTCAATGCAGTTGCGAGCCGGCCGGCAAGAACCTGGGACCGTTGCGTACTGACAACCTTCATAGTCCCATTAAGATTTGCTGAAAGTACTTAAACAATTGTCCATGAAATAAGTACCACGAACGGTTTTGCAGGTGTCTATACTATAATGAATCGGGTGAAAGAACCATCAGAGATAGAAGATCAACCAGATACTCCGGAAACTACCAAAGTATGGGACGCTCCGGGTATTGTATCACTAGATGCATATGAAGAGGAGGTCGATGCGCCTGTAGCAGAAACACAGCCTGCACAAGCACCCTCCCAGGATGAATCGCATACACCAGTGGATGATGGCTCATCACGCTCAGTTGCTGTACCGGAAAAACTCATTGACCAGGTCATCGGGCAGGACCATGCGGTAGAGGTTATTCGAAAAGCTGCAATCCAGCGCAGACATGTCATGATGATCGGGACACCAGGCACAGGGAAATCCATGCTGGCAAAAGCAATGGCTGAGCTGCTCCCGAAAGAAGAGATGCAGGATATTCTTGCATATCCAAACTCTGAAGATCAGAATGAACCAATCATCAGAACAGTCAAATCAGGTCGTGGAAAGGAGATTGTAGCTGCCCATAAGGCTGAGGCAAGGAAAAAGATCCAGTTCCGCAATACCCTGATCATGATCCTGATGATCGGTATCATCGGGTATGCATTCATCACCTACCAGTGGCTTATGGGGATCATAGCCGCAGCCTTTATCTTTATGGCACTGCGGTATGCCACCCCGCGGGAAGAACAGATGGTCCCGAAACTCCTGGTTTCAAATGATAAAACGACCACTGCACCTTTTGTTGATGCAACCGGATCCCATGCCGGAGCGCTTCTTGGTGATGTCCGTCATGATCCCTTCCAGTCCGGAGGACTTGAGACGCCGGCACATGACCGGGTAGAGGCAGGAGCCATTCACCGGGCACATAAGGGTGTTCTCTTTATTGATGAGATCAATACACTCGGTCTTCCATCACAGCAGAGTCTCCTGACTGCAATGCAGGAGGGTCAGTTTGCCATCACCGGACAGAGTGAGCGGTCATCAGGTGCTATGGTCAGGACCGAGCCGGTTCCCTGTGATTTTGTCATGGTAGCTGCAGGAAACCTTGATGCTATTGAAGGGATGCACCCGGCACTCAGATCCCGTATCAGGGGGAACGGTTATGAAATTTATATGGAAGATACCATGCCTGATACTCCGGAGAACCGTGAGAAATTTATCCGGTTTATCGCACAGGAGATCAAGAATGACGGCATGATCCCCCACTTTGACCGGTCTGCAATTGATGAGGTCATCCATGAAGCAAAACGACGGTCAAACCGCAAGGGATACCTGACCCTGAAACTACGGGACATGGGCGGTCTTATCAGGGTCGCAGGGGATCTCGCACGTCAGGAGGGTGCTGAGCTCACCACCCGCCGGCATGTATTAGAGGCAAAAAAGACTGCCCGATCCATCGAGGATCAGATATCAGCCCAGATGATTCGCAGAACCCGTGAGTACGAACTTACCGTGGTTGAAGGAACTGAAATCGGACGGGTGAACGGACTTGCCGTGATGGGAAATGATGCCGGCTCCGTGCTTCCGATTATGGCTGCAATTACTCCTGCACAGGGTGACGGGGGAAATATCATCGCAACCGGTCTTCTCAAGGAGATTGCACAGGAATCCATCAAAAACGTTGGTGCCATTCTGAAACGGTTCACCGGAAAGGATATCAGGAACATTGATATCCACATTCAGTTTATCGGCACCTATCAGGGGGTCGAGGGGGATTCTGCATCCATCACCGTTGCAACTGCAGCGATAAGTGCACTGGAATCGATCCCGGTCAGACAGGATATTGCCATGACCGGATCGCTCTCTGTGAGGGGTGACGTACTTCCGGTGGGCGGGGTCACATACAAGATAGAAGCCGCAGCACGGGCTGGAATCAGGAAAGTTCTCATTCCAAAGGCAAATCTTGGGGATGTTCTCATTGAAGATGAATTTGTATCAGCCATAGAGATCATCCCGGTCGAAAAGATCGATGAAGTGCTCAAGATTGCGCTTGTGCCTGAAAATAAGGAACTCTTCCTTGACAAACTCAAGACGATTGCCTGGTCCACCACACGTTCAATCCTCGGGTCTGATATTCCTGCACCCCGGACGGTTGTCTGATGTCCGTTCCATACCGGTATTACGACGTCCGCAGGGTAAGCGGAGAGGTTACCCAGATCGATGTGGATAATGGAAGAGTAGAGCAGGCCGGCTCCTCCTTTTTTGATAAGGCAGTCATCAGGGTTCTTGGGGAAAAAGGATGGGGAGTTTTATCAGTTTCAGGAGAAGACGCAGAATTTGAGCAGATTCCGGATGCTTTCCTGAACGAAGCATATGATGCAGCAAAGGTTACCACAATTCATATTCCGATACAAAAGACTCCCTCAAACCTTCATCCTGTTCCAGCCATGAAAGAAAATCCGGCAGATGTCAGTCTTGATGAGAAAGTATCCATTCTGCTTGATATGTATAAAGCAACCGAAGGACCTGACATTGTCAGCCGAAGGATCAATTATATTGAAAAAGATGAAACAGTCTTTTTTTCAGACTGTTTTGGTCATTCATACACCTATCACCTCTGCAGATGCGGATTTTCAGTCCTTGCCGTCGCATCCCGGGCCGGAGTTGTTCAGATGGGATATGAGCGGGATCATACCATATCAGGTTTAAATATCAGACATCGTCAGGATCTTGCACGGGAGGCGGCAGACCGGGCACGAAAACTCCTTGATGCAAAACCGGCAAAAGGAGGAATCATGCGGGCAGTGCTGGATCCCGAGCTTGCAGGGGTGTTTGCCCATGAAGCAGTCGGTCATGCGTCTGAAGGCGACCTGATAAAAGAAGGAAGCTCAATCCTGAAAGGGAAGATCAACGAGAGAATAGGATCCCCGCTTCTGACGATAGCTGATGATCCCTCGCGACCGGAGTTTGGATTTTGTCCGGTTGATGATGAGGGGAGTGAAACGAAACGGACTGAGATCATCCGCAATGGTATCCTGACAGCATATCTGCATTCCAAAGAGACACTTGCATCAGTTGGAAACGGAGATGCCGGTCACTGCCGTGGAATGCCGGGTGTTGAACCCATTGTCAGGATGAGTAACACCTTCATTGAAAACGGCGACTCTTCCTATGATGAGATAATTTCCGAATGTAAATCAGGAATTCTCCTGAAAGGATCCCGGGGCGGTCAGGTTGATCCCGGACGTGGCATGTTTCAGTTTAATGCTGAGTATGGGTTTTTAATAGAGAACGGTGAATTAACCACGATGGTCAGAGATGTCTCATTATCCGGAGAGATCTTACAGACTCTTCATACGATCTCTTTAATCGGGAACGATCTGGCCCTGCATCCGGGATATTGTGGAAAAGGAGGACAGACAGTGCCTGTCACTGACGGATCACCGCATCTTCTGCTTGAAAATGCAATTGTCGGAGGGTGTGAGATTGATTGATGACATCCTGCGGGCTGCGGAGCACGTTGCAGATGAGACCGAGATATTCTTAGCCCGGACCGAATCAATCGCAGCGGAACTGAAACAGGATCGGATTGCAATCGGGAGTAAACTCAAAGGATCAGGCATCATTATCCGTATTATCAAAGACGGTAAGATAGGTGTATCATGCACTGATAATCCAAAGACATGGAAGAGATGTCTTGAGGCTGCGTGTGCCAGCGCCAGGTTTGCAGATCCGGTTCCCTGGAAAGGTCTCCCGTCACCGGAAAACATCGATCAAAAACCACTTGCTTTTGATAGTCGTATCTCTCCTGACCCGGTCCTTGTCACGGATCTCATCACTAAACTTAAGACCGGTTCAGAAACATATGACGCACAAATAACCTCAGGGTCTGCTTCAGTTGCCATATCAGAACACACACTTGCAAACAGTAATGGACTCTGCTATTCCACCAGGGGAACACAGGTGCACGTCAGTCTTGAGATGATAGCCGGTCAGTCTACCGGTTATGAATCTGACACCTCGTGGAACCTTGACTCTGTTGATCCCCAGAAAACAGGAGAAGAAGCTGCCTTCTTTGCCGCAAAAGGCCAGGGAGGAGAGGAGATCGAAACCGGACGGTATGATGTTGTACTCTCACCGCTGGCAATCTCACAACTTCTTGATGCCGCAGTTATTCCTGCCTTGTCAGGAAGAAATGTTCATACCGGTCGTTCTGTCTTTGCAGGCAGGATCGGAGAGACGGTTGCAGGAGAGAACATATCACTGATTGATGACCCGATGGATATCCGGGGTATTGCAAACTGTGCATGGGATGGTGAAGGTATGCCGGTGAGAACGATCCCGTTCATAGAGCATGGAGTTCTTCAGTCATTTGCGTACGATCTGAGAACTGCATACCGGTATAATCAGAAACCGACTGCCAGTGCTGTCAGGACCGGTCAGTCCGGCGCTCCTGCCATCGGAAATCATAATCTTATCCTGAAAGGTCCGGAGTCAGATATATTAGATGAAAAAGCGGTCTTTGTGCATGACCTCATCGGTGCACATACCGCAAATCCGATGTCCGGTGATTTCTCTGTGGAACTGTCATCCCCGTTTTTCGTTTCTGACAGAGCTTTACAGGAACCAATCAGAACCGGCATGATTTCCGGGAACATCTTTGACATACTTCATAAAATACAGGGAGTCAGTAAAGAGACGCGGACACTGGGTTCAACCATCGTTCCATCGGTCAGATTATCGGACATCACAATCATCGGGAGAGGATAAATGGCCTCTCTGGCACTCAAGGCTGATCCGAACAGACTCATTCAGATTATTGCCTCACTATCCAGCACGAGGGAAATCGTATCACCGCAGGTTACCGAAGCTGACGCGGTGGAGATCAGACTTGATCTCATAACAGAATCTCTCAGTGACGCTCTCGAGGCCCTTCGGAAGACCTTTCAGGGCCCGGTAATCCTGACCGTCAGAAGTAGTGATGAAGGGGGGGCGTATGCAGGGGGTTCATCCGGATTCTGGAGCAGGATTGAACCATATATTGAGTTTGGAGATCTTATTGACCTTGAAATCCGGTTTAAGGAACACGCTCCGATGGTCAGGCAATATAATAAACAGATAATTGCTTCCTGTCATCAGAACCGGATGCCTGCCGATGATGAGATGAAAGATCTTATTGAAGAGCTCCATTCATTTGGTGATATGGTAAAGATAGCCGTTCAGCCTAGAACAAAGGAAGATCTGCTCAGACTCTTAAAAATAACAGCAGAGTGCCCATACCCTGTAATTATGAGTGTTACAGGGACTCTCTTTCGGTATGCACGACCACTCCTCTGTCTGTTTGGATCACGCTATACCTATTGTTATATTCATAGTGAGACATCACCCGGGCAATACAGCCTTCGTGAGATGCAGCTGCTTGCACATCTGCTCAGCCCGGGATTTGTCGATCCCTGGTTTGAAGGACGGCCTGTCCGGTCAGGAGATGCATCCGGTTATTATGAACGGGCAGAGCACTATCGAAAACTTCTTGAACGGTAAATTTCCTGCATATGTATGCGAACCACACACCGGATCCTGCTCCGAATCTGGTATGATCCGGAATGTGATTTCTCAAAGGTCACCATCGGATATCTGAACCGGGGGGCAGGCGGTGACTGCTCGATCATTCATGGAACTGATGTTATACGACTTGAAAACCGGTATATTGTTCAAAGCAGGGTCGTCGGATGTGAGGAGGAAGGATACATTCCGTATCACCGGATACGATGGATTATGTATGATAGCCGGATTATCTGGTCCCTTGTATAGCGTGCCGTCGGCATCAGATATGAATCATCTTCCTCTCACAAAACATCGTCATAAGCAGCAATTACTTCCTCAAACCTGATAAGACCATACACAAATATAGTATATATACAGGATTCGACAGGGATATGAGATGCACATACATTCTTTCCTGATTATTCTGGGATGTATAGGATTTTTCCTTATACCTCACGGGTACGCATACCAGGATGAAACCCGGGAAAATGCACAACCATCCGACCTTATTCAATTAAAGGAACTCCAGGATGAGGTAATTATTGGAGATAAAATCACTCTCACCGGCCAGATCGATCGCTCATTATTTGGGACTCAGCCTTCTGATGTGATAATTCTTATTTCTGCGCCCACCGGTTCACATGCAGATACATTTATGCTTGCAAAACCTGCACCGAACGGGTCATTCAGATATAATCAGATCGCGGATGTTGGAGGGGACTGGGGATTTGAGGCATTGTATACCGGAATATATAGTGAAAAGGTGTCAGTTCTGGCAGTACCTGGAAATGAACCGAAAAAAACGGCATTAACGTTAAGCGGATGGCCCACTTTTCCAAAAACCGGTGACTATGTTTCATTTAAAGGACGGTTAACAGACAGTGAGGGAAAAGGTATTCCACAAAAAGAAATAGTATACCGTCTTGCTTCAAGTCCGGTCGGGTGCCTTGGTGGATGTGCCTTTGGCGGTATGTCCGAATGGAGGGAAGCAGGATCGGTCTCCACTGACATCAATGGTGAATATTCTTTTAGTCTCCCGGTAGTTGAGAGTGGATCTGTACAGATAGAGGCTGTTTTTTCGGGCGATGACGGGTATAGTGCCGCATCATCCAATACACTCAAAATTACAGTCTACGAGTAAAAATTTATTTTTTATACCGGTCAGGATCGGTATCAAACGCATCTTTACATCCCTTATTGCAAAAATAATAGGTCTTTCCCTGATATTCAGATGTATACTTTGCTGTCTTTGACTGAACTGACATACCGCAGACCGGATCAATTTCAGATATATCCTCATGCATACCAAGCTGTCTCTCATGTTCAAGTGCCGGGGGAGTATATCGCTTCAGCAGAAGTGAGAGGCTTATTACTGTTACAGATGATAGTGCCATAGCAAGGGCTCCGTATTCCGGCCGGAACCGGATAGCAGGATACAGAATACCGGCTGCAAGTGGGATAAGGATACTATTATACGCAAAAGCCCAGAACAGATTTAATCTGATTCTACCCATGACTTTTCGTGCCAGCTGAAGAGATGCGGGAATATGAATTAATGAATCCCTCACCAGAACAATATCTGCACTTTCTATTGCAACATCTGTTCCTGAACCGATGGCAATGCCGGTATCAGCCCGTGCAAGAGCAGGTGCATCATTTAACCCATCCCCTATAAAAGCCACAACATTACCGTCTTTTTGAACTTTTGCAACCACTTCTTCCTTACCTTCCGGAAGAATCCGTGCATGAATATCATGAATTCCTACCATTGATGCTACTGCCTGTGCAGTAACATGATTGTCACCGGTCACCATACCGGATCGAATCCCCATATCCTTCAGGAGCCTGACACAAAGCGATGCATCAGACTTTATCTGATCTGCAATAGAGATAATACCAAGAATACGTTCATCACGAGAGACGAGGATTGTTGTTTTCCCTTCTTTTTCCCGCCTCGAAAGAAGTTCTGCTTCTTCTGGATTTATCGTGAGGTTCTGCGACAGAATAAACTCCGGAGCTCCAAGCCGGACTAATCCGCCTGATATCATACCGGTAAGACCACTTCCGGGTATGGTCTGAAATGAAGATACCTCCGCAGGCTCAATACCTTCCTGTTGTGCTTTTTCAAGAATTGCGGAACTGATAGGATGATCTGAGAGAAATTCAAGAGAAGCCGCCATTGATAAGAGAAGATTCGGATTTCCGGTAAAGGAATCAACATCCGTAACCACCGGCTTTCCCCTCGTGATTGTTCCGGTTTTGTCAAAAAGGGCTACATTTATTGTATCAGCGATCTCGAGAACCGACCCGTTCCGGATAAGAATGCCCAGTTCTGCCCCACGGCCGATACCGACTGTTACTGCAGTCGGGGTTGCAAGACCAAGAGCACAGGGACAGGCAACAACCAGAACTGCTATGAGGGTCTGCAGAGAAAACCGCAGGTCCATTCCCCGGATTCCATACCAGTATACAAAGGAGAGTACTGCAATCGTGAGGACGACGGGGATGAACCAGGCGACCGCAGAGTCTGCAATTCTTTGAACCGGAGGACGTGACCCCTGGGCTTCCTCCACCAGCCTGATGATTCGGGCAAGCATGGTATCAGATCCCACCCTTGTTGCCTCATAGGTAAATGTCCCGGTTGTAACCAGAGTGCCGCCAATGACTTCATGGCCCGGTTCCCGGAAAACAGCCAGTGGTTCTCCGGTAACCATGGACTCATCCACATAACTGGAGCCGGATATTATAACACCATCCACCGGTATTCTTCCGCCAGGTCTCATCCGGATTATGTCTCCGGTAATGACATCCTGTACTGGAATTTCTTTCTCGGTCCCATCCCGGATGACCGAGGCTGTGTCTGGCTGAAGGCCAATAAGTGAAGCGATGGCAGATGATGTCCGGCCTTTCGCACGGGCCTCCAGATATCTGCCAAGGGATAAAAATGCCGTAAGCATCAGGGCAGTCTCATAAAATAATGTGCTCATATCAAGAATAATTGAAAAAGTCCCAAGCACACTTGCAAGGTATGCAACACTTATTCCCATTGCGTACATGACATCCATATTCAGCGTTTTTAACCGAAGCGCACTAATAGCAGCCAGAAAAATTGGTTTTCCAAGCCAGAACAGAACCGGTGTGGTGACGATACACTGCAGATATGAGACCAGATGCATATCATGGGCAGGGATATACATCATACCCATAATGATGAAAGAGAGTGCAAATCCAATGATAATTTTGAATAACTGACTTTTTAATTCTCTCTCCTGAATGTTTTCTCCCTCATTCATCTCATCACGGTCTGTTCCAAGAAACTGGTATCCTGCATTTTGAATTGCATCCCTGATCTTTCTGATATCTATGAGTGAGGGATTATACGAGATGTATGCCCGTTCTGTTGCAGGATTGACCGTGACTGATACAACTCCGTCAAGAGCCCTGAGAGCACGGGTTACGGTCTGAACACATGATGCGCAGGTCATACCCCCGACCCTGACTACGATTTTCTCTAATTCAACCGAAAATCCGCTCTTCTCTACCGCTTTTGTCAGATCTGAAAGGGATGCCTGAGATGGATCATACGTAACACGGGCTTTTCCGGTTGCCAGATTCACTGAAGATGCAAGCACTCCCGGGGTTGACGAGAGCCCTTTTTCTACCGTGAGTGCACAGGTAGCACAATGCATTCCGGAAATCTGTAATTCAATCTCTTTTTTCTTCTCTTCTCCCATAGGTACCATCAGTCCGATTCAGTTTTTTTTTTCAGATCAGAAAATCAAATCCAAAAACTCATTTTGGGAAATAACATCAGATGATATTGTATGATCCTTTGTGCAGCACAGATATCACCCTGTTGGAGCAACCCGGATGCAGGTCTGCAAAAAATAAAACGATATGCTGCTGAAGCGGTGGAAGGGGATGCTGAACTGATTGTATTTCCAGAACAGATCCTGACCGGATGGGATCCTGAAGACACCTCGTATGCAACTTTTGAATCAGGATCTCTCGTGGATCATATGAAAGAGATTGCGCGAGAGGTAAGTATCGGTATCATTGGATCATTCCGGGAAAAAACAGATACAAAACCCAGAAATACCTGTATTGCAATCGGACCGGATGGAAAGACTCTTGCAAAATATTCAAAAATTCACTTATTCTCTCCCGGCGGTGAGGATCTCCATTATTCACCTGGCACAAGCCTGGGCCTGTTTTCATATAATTCCTGCACCATTGGGCTTGCTCTCTGCTATGATCTCAGGTTTGCACCCTTGTTTCAGGCATATCGGACCAGGGGGGCACATCTGATAATTGTCCCTTCAGCGTGGCCATCAGGCCGCATGAAACATTTTCATCTTTTTACCACGAGCAGAGCAGCTGAATTTCAGTCTTTCGTCGCTTCTGTCAATACCATAGGTACAACTCCTGTTGATACCTATGCAGGGGGCAGCTGCATTGCCGGGCCGGATGGAACTGTACGGGCCCGGGGAAGTGATCTTGAGGAACTCATCTTTTCCAATATAGATGAACAGGAAGCAGAAGAGATACGAAAAACCTTTCCTGTTCAGAGCGACTATGTAAAAACCGACTATCGTGGACTATAATGTAATAAAAAAGTTTATAGGACTAAAATCAGATCGCTGACCGATTCATCATACTCATCATCACCCGGGAACCTGACCTGAATAAAGGTCGTCGTTGACCCGCCACTGGCAGCAAATTTAAAAAATCCTTTGTCATCGGTTGGTGATATGCCAAGAATCGAAAAATCACTTCTTGTTCCAGCCCGGTCTGAAGCTTCACAGATAACCTTTTTCCCTGCCAGAGGAGCACCATTCTCACCCATGAGCTGACCGGTGATTATCACTGCCTGCCCGGGGTATGGATTGGCCGGGGAGGCCTTTGCGGTGATCTTCGTCTTTGATTTGGCTACCTGTGGAATGATGCCGGTCTGCTGTTTTGGTTCTTTCGATACATGCCCGGGAACAATCTCACTGACTGATCCTTCAAACTGGGAATTACCATTATATCTGACACGGAGATATTCCGGAGGTGAGGCAGCCGGACGGAAGAACGAATAGTTCCCTTTTATATCGGTTGTTGCAACTGCCAGAAATGTATATTCATCTTCCGGATTATCAGACATCAGCTGTTCCAGAGAGACCTTCTTGTTTCCCAAAGGACTGCCATCTGCATCAGACAGAACACCCTTCACGGTAAAGGGGAGATCCGCACCCGGGTCGGCAGGATCAGTACTGATGGTAATCTGTGTCTGTACCTTCTCTGCAGACACACATATTCCAAAACC
Source organism: uncultured Methanospirillum sp. (assembly GCA_964501255.1). Taxonomy (GTDB): domain Archaea; phylum Halobacteriota; class Methanomicrobia; order Methanomicrobiales; family Methanospirillaceae; genus Methanospirillum. Next base: position 44,544 of record CAZCSN010000002.1, read on the forward strand.
ACACCATACAAGGACAAAGGTGATCAGAATCACCAGGAAAAAACGAAGTGCATGAGTTGAATGCACAGGTGAACATGTCATACCTTACTACTACAACCGCCTATGTTAACAGGATTCTCTCAATGCATTATATAAGTTTTACCACATCATGTTTCGGTTCCATCGCTTCACCTGACCGAAGCATGGCATTCAGCTGACGTTCTACCTCATCGCGGTCAAAACCCTGGTCTTTGACGATCTCAATCACATCAGGCTTGTGTGCACGTCCATTTTCATCTGCAATATCCCTGATTACCTGCTTAATCGTCCGGATGAGGTCCCGTTTACTCTTTGAGACACCGGTTGCAACCATGTCAATATCAAATGTCCCGCTTGCGGGATCATAGGCAACCTGTCTGAGACAGGTATCAATGATGGAAATAACACGGTCTGCATCACTCTTTTCTATCACCTGTGAGAGTCTGATTCGTGCAGATGCCTCAGCCAGCCTGACAATTGCTTCAAGTTGTCGTGCGGTGACCGGTACCGGTTTATTTGCATCAGCAAGATCACGCAGTTTCATGTAATATGCTATCAGTGTTTCACGGGCCTCATCTGAAAGCCTCGGAAAACAACTCCGTTTTGCATAGGCGACATACTTGCGAAACATCGCCGGATCTATTTCAGGAGTCACCGGTTTTAACTGCTCGGTGATGTACTCTTCGTCTACCCCAGGTATGGGTTCACGATTGTGCTGCGCAATCAGTTCCCCGACACTATGAGCCTTAATAATATGTTCTGCGATTGCAAGGTCCCGTTCATGTTCCGGCTTATCGGTAAGGACAAAGAGCAGATCAAATCGTGAAAGGAGGGACGGAGGCATATTAATCTGATCCCCGATAGGGACAAAATCATCAAACCTCCCGTATTTCGGGTTTGCAGCACCCAAAAGCGCACACCGGGATTTTAAGGTTGCAGTAATTCCGGCTTTTGCAACCGAGATGGACTGCTGTTCCATTGCCTCATGAAGAGCACTCCTGTCATGCTTCTCCATCTTATCCATCTCATCAACACAGGCAACACCCATGTCAGCAAGGACAAGAGCTCCTGCTTCAAGCGTCCACCGGCCATCACCAAACTCATCCTTTACCGCTGTTGCAGTAAGACCGGCTGAGGTGGTCGATTGTCCTGAAGTATAGATAGCCCGGGGAGAGAGACGGACAACATATCTGAGCATCTGTGATTTTGCAATACCGGGATCTCCTATCAGCAGGACATGAATATCCCCCCGAAGCCTGCTTCCGTCCGGCATCTCCTTTGCAATTCCTCCAAAGAGCTGGAGAGCGATCGCATCCTTGACATCATCAACCCCATAGATAGTGGGAGCTATGGAATGTGCAATCTTCCGATAGATGTTGGGATCCTTTGAGAGGGCAATAATCTCTTTTTCATCCTCCTCGCTGATATTGACCTCCTCAAACTCCTTTTCAGCAACCTCAATCGAGTTACATTCGATATAGATATCAAAAATTGTCGATTTTGTGCCATATGAATTGCGTTGCATGGACCGGAGAATGCCATTGACGACGATACGATCACCTGGTGCCACCATGCCGCAGATATCATCCGTCACATCCAGATCGATGGTCTGAGGCTGCTCACCCCCACGAAGCCCCTCAGGAGATTCCTGGATTCTGAGTTTTTGAGAGTCGACAAACCGGGAAAAACGGGGTATCAGCTCAAGTTTTTTCTGGGTACATCCATCTGCCTGACACCCGTCCGGCTCCACAAAGGGACCATACGACTGGGCTTTCACCGTCCGGTGCCCGGCAGGACAACGAAATACAGCAAGTGTTATCCGTGGCCTGACTTCTGTTGTTTTTCGAAGTATGCCTTCAATACTGATAAATTTTCCAATATGATCCGATCGAATCTCTCGGATTGCTATCTTTCTTGGCAGATTGATAAATCGGACATTAATATCAGGCTGCTCATCTTTTTTTCTTGTTTTTACCAGACGGTGTGTTCGTATCGCATCCTTAATATCCCCTATCACCTTCCCCGGGTTTTCCAGCAGTTCATCCGCAAGTTCTGTCCCGGTCTTCCCAAAACTCTCTATATCGCGATAGTTTATGAAAAGAGATCTGGTATAGGGATATTCACGGGATAATTCATCCAGTTCTTTTTTATATCGTGTCTTCAGGAACCGGTGCCAGTCTGCATCACGGTCCGTAATCTCAACCGAATCAGCATCTTTCGCAGGTACCATAGGTATCAGAAGTGTTGCATATAGTGTTCATAAAAGGGGAATTATGTTTGTCGTACTGATTAAGAGATTTTTCGATAATGAACGTTCGGAACGCTCATTACAAAACAGGCCCCTTCTCCCTTTTTACCATTCTCGATGATTGAAATATCAGTAATCGAGAGGATCTCCCGAACCAGAAAGAGTCCAAGTCCGGTATTCTTCCCATATCCACGGGCAAATATCTGTTCTTTATCCTCATCAGCTACGCCTGCCCCGTTATCTGCAATACTGACATTGAGGATATTGTCCTGCTCACTGGCATTAATATGGACGTGCGTTACATGCTCACCATGTCTGATTGCATTATCAAAGAGATTATAAAATACCTTTTCGATCAGGGGATCGACAAATATCTCATAATGGCCGACTTCAGGATCAACCTCAATGGTGATCTGGGGGAAAGACTGACTAAGCTTTTGTATAAGACTCTCAAGATGTATCCAGACTGCTCCTTTTACCCCCAGTTCCTCATACAATCTGGTAAACTCTATCTGGGCAGACAGCCTGGAGAGGAGAAAAGCTTCCCGTTCCAGATATTCCAAAAACACCGGATCTTTACTATCCATCCGTGCAAGTTCATTGTATGAAAGCAGGGCCATCATCGTATTTTTCATATCATGCCGGGTAATGGATGATAAAAGACCTAGTTTTCGGTTTGCCTGGGATAAAGATAACTCGACTCGTTTCCTCTCTGATATCTCATTTTTCAGATCATCATTTATCCGAAGAAGTTCATTATTTGCATCACTCAATTGATCATTTACCGATGCAAGCCGGTCTTTGGCCTCGTTCAGCTCATTATTTTTGGTGATGGCAATCTCATAGGTAGAGAGAAGAATATTGAGGATCTTCTGACGGTTTGATCTGACAACATGAGTCTGGCCTGAAAAAAACACTGAAACCCCTGATTCTACAGATTCATCTGAATACAGGGATCGGTTTGCCAGGATGACTTCAATCCGGTCAAGTAGATATTTTGGTTCATATGGTTTTATAATAAAATTGTCTGCCCCGCATTCAAGTCCGGACAGAACATCCCGCGGATCAAAAAGTTGTGTTACTAGAATGACCGGAATGTTGCGGGTTGCCATATCGGCCTTTAAGAGTGAGCATAATTCGTATCCGTTCATCTCCGGCATGACCACGTCAGTCAGGATCAGGGTAGGGGCTTCTTTTTTTACTGCTTCAAGTGCCTCTTTTCCATTATACGCTACCCGTACCTGATAGCCGGCTTTATCGAGCAGATGGCGTAGTATTTCAGCCTGTGTTTTACTATCTTCTGCGATAAGAATTGAGACGTTATCATTTTGATTATCAGTCATGCTAACCTCCCTGAACGATAGTCGGATTATTTTGATTTTTGGCATCACGTATCAGAACCTGGAATGTTGATCCACAACCAGGTCCCGGACTTTTCACAAAGACCGAACCTCCGTACAATGCAACTATCCGGCGGACAATAGCAAGGCCAAGACCATGCGCACTATGATCATGCCGTGATTCATCAGCCTTATAAAAATCGTCAAAAACCCGGTTTAACTGATCTTTTGTAAGCCCAATCCCGGTGTCTTCAACACGAAGCACCTGCATATTCCCTTCACGCTCACAGGTGAGAGTAATGGTCCCGTTTTCAGTATTATACAGGATTGCATTCGAAACCAGGTTCTCCATAACCGTCATGGCATGAAAGTGTGACATATTGATACAGGTTCTTGGACGGATATAATTCTGAACAGTAATCCCTTTTTGATCAAGCAGATATGAGTGATTCCCAAGCACTTCCAAAGAGATCAGATGAATATCTGCGGTAGACGTAGCATCCGAGAACGAATCCGGAGTAAGGTGGGATAGTTTCAGAATCCGTTCAACAAGCTGCTTGAGAACCGTTACATCTCGGACTAAGAGGGACAGGATCTCTTTCTTCTCCGTATCTGTCTCTTTTTTGAGCAGGTATGGTAAAAACGCATACAGAGGTGTAAGAGGGGTCTTGAGGTCATGACCAATCCGGGTGATGAGTTCTGTTCTCTGCATAAGGAGATGTTCTACAATCTCATTGGTAACCGATAAAGCCTGCGTCCGTTCTTCCACAAGATCTTCCAGATGTGATGTAAATTCATTCAGCTCCCGGGTTGTCTGTTCCAGTTCTGAATTTTTGAGCGCAGCGGTCTGGTATATTGACATAAGAATGCGAAGGAGATCCTCCCTAGAAGATTTGATTGCATAATCATGCCCTTCATAATAAAAAGGAATTGTATCTGAATCAGACTGGTAAGAAGGCTCTGCGGAATATTTTTTTTGTATAACCAAAGAGACTTCCCTTATTAACTGCTCCCGGCGTACAGGTTTTATGATAAAATTATTTGCTCCACAGCACAGGCCCCTGAGGATATCTGCCGGTTCAGACAACTGGGTAACAAAAATTATTGGAATTAAAGAGTATTTCGGATCCTGACGGAGCAGATGGCAGAATGTATACCCGTCCATACCAGGCATGATGATGTCAGTTAGAATGATGTCAAAAGAAGAAGAAGCTAACATTTCAAATGCCAGGGCAGGCGAATCAACCCATTGTACTTCATACCCTTCCTGTGTCAGATAATGACGAATAATATCTGCCTGCGTCTTACTATCCTCAACAACGAGGATCCGGCATCTGTTCTTTTCTGTCACTGACATCTCCGACCTGATACGGCTTGTAAAAACCTTGCAATTTCAACAGGAGGAAGAGAAAACATACCTGCATTCAGCATCTCTGCAGCACCCGGCATGCCATACACAAATGAACTCTCCATATCCTGAATGATGGTGCACCCCCCTTTCTGTTTTATCTGAAGGAGTTCCTCAGCGCCATCAGAGCCCATCCCTGAGAGGAGAATTCCAAGAACATGAGATCCCAGATTATTTGCAGCGGTTCTGAACAGATACGATACAGACGGCCGCAGGTTATGCTCAGGGGGGGCTGATGAGAATGAAAAACGAAGATCCGAAGTAATACCGGTATGTTTCCCGTCCGGTGCCAGATATAATGTTCCAGGCTCGGCAATCGCTCCCTCCAGAGCAATCTTTACCGGAAATCCGGTGGATTCAGTAAGCCATAATGCCAGTCCCTCGATAAAGCCAGGGGACATATGCTGTACAAGGACGAGGGGGAGGGAAAAATCACGGGGAATATTTTGCAATATCTCCTGAACTACCTGAGGACCCCCGGTAGATGCACCCATGACAACAATCCGGACATCCTGCCCGATATTAAACGGTATCCGTGCCTGAAGACTTTCACCTTTCAGGATACCTTTGTAATTTGTTCTTCTTCGAATTACTTTGACTTCAGAAAAAGTGCGTACTGCAAAAACAAGCTCCGCGGCAGCTTTTTCATATTCCGGATCGTCAAAAGCAGGTGGCTTACGGAATACTGCCAGGGCTCCGGCCTCTACTGCCCTAAATGATGCCTGAATCTCTTCAAGATTATCAATTCCACTCACAATAATGATAGGAACCGGAGTTCTCTCCATAATCTGCCGGGTGGTTGTAAACCCATCAAGATCAGGCATGTTGATATCCATGGTAATGATATCAGGAGCAAGGCGGGATGCAAGTATGATCGCTTCCTTCCCGTTTTTCGCCTTCCCAATTACGGAAATATCCGGTTCTCTTTCAAAAATACTCTGCAGAACCATGAGGGTAACTTCAGAGTCATCAACGAGCAATACCCGAATCATCTGCCTGCACCAATGAGTCGTGTAATTACTTCCAGAAGGTTTGACTGGTCAAAACTTGATTTAATGATATAGGCATTTGCTCCAACCGTAATACCATGCTCACGATCTTCCCGTGAATCAAGTGAAGTAACCAGGATAACCGGAAGGTCAGATAATTTCTTCTCCGCACGGATCTTTTCGGTCAGTACAAATCCATTCATCCGTGGCATGTCAACATCCGAAACCACCAGATCAACCGGAGAAGTTTTCAGTCTGGTGAACGCATCAAGGCCGTCTACGGCGGTTTCAACCTCATATCCTGCACTTTCAAGGATGTTTTTTAGCAGCATTCTGGAAGTGATTGAATCTTCAACTACCATGATCTTTCTCCGGCCGGATAGCGATGATGATATATCCCGGACTGATACGCCAAGGCGGGTCTTACCCTGCATCTCTTCAGCAAGATCCTCAACATGAAGAACCGGAACGATCTGGGTATTGCTCAGAATCGCGACACCACTCACAAACCGGATATCTTTCAGCTGTGGCCCGAGATCACGGACAACAATCTCATGAGCTCCGCCGATCTGATGGACGATGACACCAAATCTCCGGGTAGGGGTCCTGATGAGTACGAGAGATCGGGCATCCGGATTATCAGTTGAACCGGAAGAGAGACCGAGAAGGGAGCTCAGCATGGCAACCGGAATCGTCTGATTGTCCAGATGCAATACTGTTCTCCCTTCAATTGTAGTAATCTCTGAAGGATCGGGTATCATCACCCGTTCAACATCCTGTAATGGTAAAAAAAACGGGCGGTTCTCGACATACACGAGAATTCCCTTAAATGTTGCGAGGGTGATAGGAACCGTCAGGAAAAACCTTGTCATTTTTCCAGGAGTACTGTCAACATCGACAACACCTCCGACCTGACTGATCTTCTCCTGTACAATTGCAAGACCAAGACCCCTGCCGGAAACGGTGGAAATTTTCTGTGATGTGGTAAACCCTGACTGAAAGATCAACCTGATTTTCTCCCTGCTGTTTAAGGCCTGAGCCTCTTCCGCATCTATGATTCCCTTATTGACAGCAACACCGGATGTGGTATCAGGGTCTATGCCTTTTCCATCATCAGTTATCGTAATTGAGATCTGATTTGCCCGGTTATGAATAATCTCAATCGATAATTTTCCTTCCGCTGGTTTTCCCTGCTGAATTCGGATATCTTCAGTCTCAATCCCGTGATCTACTGCATTCCGGATAAGATGAATCATCGGGTCACGGATAACATCCAGTATTCGCCGATCAATCTCAATATCTGAACCGGTTACCGTCAGAGAGACTTTTTTACCCTGTTCACGTGCAATATCCCGAACCATCCTCGGATACGTATCGGTCAGAGACGAGAACGGAACCAGAACCACCTCCCGGATACTTTCGATAAGCTGGGTGATGGCAGAATCCATCTCGCTCTGATCCTGGACCATCATCTTAATGGTTGCATCAAGTCTTGTCTCGCAGCTTCCGATCATATCACGGGTCGTATCAATAAAAAGAAGGATACGATCCAGGAAATCGCTGGTTTTATGAGATTGTCGTTTCAGGTTTGCAACATCTCCTTCCACCCGGTTCAGGTTCCATCTCCATGCCTGCAATGTCCGTGATATCGTTTTTAACTCAGAAAGGTGTGTTCCTGCTGCCATCCGGTATGATAGAAGGTCATCGGCCGTTTCATACAGGGATGTTAACCGTTCTTCTGATATCTTTATTTTCGGAGAAGATGTAATGAAGCCAGGTTTTTGGTGAGATCCCGGGTCTATTGTTCCGGTTTCGGATTGTATGATATCCGGCCGGGGATCATGTGTCCGTACCGAATCCTGGGTGGGCATTGGTTTTACCGGTTCAGCAGCTGTTGTTTTTTGTGACGGAACTGCATTTTTCAATTTTTGAATAATCGGAGTGATCTTCACTTCCTTATTACCGGCAAGGAGGGATTCTAAGAGAGAAACAGTCTCATGAACCAGATCAAACTCTTTCTCAGTGAGGATTAGATCACCTTTCCGGACTGATGAAAAGACAGATTCAAGGTGCTGACATACCGTCTCAATATCTTTCAGCCCAACTGCACGGGCTGCTCCTTTAAGACTATGTGTAGCACGATATACCGGCTCTATCTCTGCCTGTTGCGACCGGGAAGAGTCCTGCTCCAGTACCAGGATTCCGGCTACTATCGCCTGAATATGATCTGCTGCCTCTTCCCCGAAGGTTGCAAGCAGCCGTGCAAGAAACTCCTCGTCCTGTAAATCCATGACTCTTTCTCAAACCCTGAACCGTTCAGTGATCTCCTTCAGACTATTTCCAAGATCATGAAGGTCACGGGCTGTCTTTTCCACCTGCCTGGTTACTTCAAGATTATTTTGAGCTGCGGTCCGGATATTTTCCATAGCGATTGAGATCTGATCCATCCCGACAACCTGTTCCTGACTGGAAGCAGTAATCTGAATCCCGGCTCTGGCAGCATCAGATATCCCCTGTGAGAGGACATTGATTGCTTCCTGTGCCTCTTTAGTCAGCCGGAGTCCGGTTGCAACGGTCTTGGTCCCCTGTTCGGTTGAGATAACAGTGGAGCTGATACCCCGCTGAATATCAGTCAGAATATTACGGATATTTGTGGTTGCCTGCTTTGACTGCTCTGCAAGACTCTTAATCTCCTGAGCCACAACCCCGAATCCTTTTCCAAACTCTCCGGCCTTCGCAGCCTCTATAGATGCATTCACCGCGAGCAGGTTTGATTGTTCCGCTATATCGGTAACACTTGCGATTATCTCACCGATGGCCTGACTCTGCTCGGAAAGACGGATGACATTGGATGCAATTGACTCCATCTGCTGATTGATCTGATTCATACCGGTCATGATCTCTTCAACCGATGTCTGACCATTCTTCACAACCTGGTTTACCGCCTGTGATTTTTCTGCCACTGCTTTTGCTTTCTGATTTGTGACTTCACTCGTCTTTCTGACTTCCTCTACCGTTGCGGAGGTCTCATTGACCGCAGATGCAGTCTCTGCCGTACTTGATGATAACTGCGCAGTAACAGACAAAATTTCTGTGGATGCTGCCGAGAGCACATTGACTCCCTGATAGAGCTCATCGTTGATTATGGTCATCATCCGCGACAGTTCAATTCCTATCCGGTTCAGGGCTTCCTTAAAGGTGATATACTCACCTTTCACGCGGAGTTTCTCATCCACCCGTGCAGTAAAGTTCCCTGCCGCATACTCTGCCGAAACCCGCATCGCCTCATGAACAGGCTCAATGACTGCATCCAGTGTTTTATTCACTCCCTCAACAATACGTCTGAAATCTCCCTGATGGCGGGATGCATCTGCCCGGGTATCCAGCCGGCCTTCAACTGCAGCCTCGGCAAGCATTCCGGCATCATTTATCATCAGATTGACTGCTTCTATACACTGATTCAGATTATTTTTTATCAGATTAAAATCGCCATTGTATGAATCGGTGATCTTCGGAGGGATATCTCCTCTCGATATGCGGTCGACATATTCTGCTGCAATATTTAACGGACCGATAATAGCATCAAGCATCTTATTAATCCCGTCAAACATATCCCTGCTATACCCGGTGTATTTGGAGAGATCAACCCGGTAATCCAGATTTCCGGCTATGCCATTCGAGATGAGCAGTTCAATGTCCCGGTTTCTTTCATTCAGTATTTTAATCAGATTATTCAGATTGGTTTTTACCTCTTCAAAAGATCCGTAAAAAGATTCCTCTATCGGTGGCGGTATGGTGCCATGAGCCATCTCATTGATATATTCAGCAGTAATGCCCATTGGTTTGACATATGCATCAAGGGTTGAATTCATACCGGTAATGATCTTCCTGTAATCGCCTTCATGCTTCTCCGGATCTACCCGGAAGGTGAGTTCACCCTTTACAGCTGCATCAGAAAGGGCCCTGGCATCATCCACCATGCGTGAGATATTGCTTCCCATTTCATTGACCGCATAACTGAGAACCCCGATTTCATCATTCCGGTGTCCGGTCATCCTGGCAGAACTGTCACCCCTTCCGATTCTGGTTGCGACATCCATGAGTTCCGAAAGTGGTTTTGTGATATTATTTGTCAGAAGAAACGCGATCAGCAGGGACAGAATAATGATGACTAATCCGGACACGATGATTATGGTAAGGAGACTATTCTTTTCGGATTCTGCTTTTTCAATTGTCCTTTGTGCATCTTTAAGAAAAGATTCCTTCAGTGATTGAAACGTGGACTCTGTTGCCCGCCTGGCCTCTGCATGTTCCCCGCCATTCATTATGGAAATCTTTGCTTCACGCTCTTTTCCACTCTTTTCAAGATCAAAGACTCCTGTTGCAGCCATTTTATATCGTACCCACTGATTCAGGAAGGTCTTAAAGAGGTCCTGCTGTTCCCCATTCATGGGAATAGCCTTCATCTCTTCAATCAGTGGTTCTGTTTTATTGATCTCCAGAATTAAACGCTGATAATCCTGATCACGCTCTTCAGGAATCGCTATTGAGCGGAATACAAGAGCACGAATAGAATGAAGCCCAACCTCTATCTCTCCAATTTTCATTAAGGGAATGGTCTGTTCTGAATAGAGCTGGTCAACTTCTGATGTCAGTCTGTCCACACTGATAAGACATGCCACAATGATCAGTGACATGAGCATGATTACAATAATAAAGCCAACAAATAGTTTTTTGCCGATGTTTATGTTATCCAGAATTGCATTGATACCCATGATTCACACCTTGTCAGATGGCTGATACCTGTACCGGAGAATACTCATCCAGTCTTTCGAGAACATATGAATATTTACAGGAAAGATGATATTACCCGCCATCATACTATAATTTTTCATTTTTGCGGTCAACAACCAGCCTTGGATGAGTGAGCACCGCTTTTGTATTCATCAGGATCAGCGGTCCGGGAAACACTCCGGCTAAAAACTCCTTCCCGATACCCCGTATGGTATCCGGAGGCGGAACCAGATGAGACATTTTCTGCCAGGATACCCCCTCAACCTGGTCTGCCAGGATTGCAAATTCCATGCCCTCTCCGCAGAGAACAATAATTTTATTATAATCAGACAAGCCCTTTCTTGGAAGATCAAAAAATACCCGCAAATCGGTAACAGAAATGACACGCCCCCTGATGCTGATAATTCCTAATATAAAATCAGGAGTTCCCGGAAGGGGGGTAAGGTGACGAAGAAGGGTAACTTCTTTGACATACTCAGTCAAAACCCCATATCGTTCACCATTCAGGAGAAAAGAGAGGATTTCAATTCCATCATGGGTATCTTCCGTCGCCTCGAGGGGCTTGGCCAGTTTTCTTGCCCGTTCCAATAAAATTTCTTCACCGGTTTGACTGCCCTGCATCATGGTAAGTCCGCTTGTCACGTATCATCCCCCAAGAAGCATCTGTATCATATCCTTCATCTTTTGTGCAGGTATACCCTCTGTCTCTTCACGAATGGTATCCTCATCTGTTGATTCAAGAATATGAACCGCCAGTTCATAATGATGCCGTGCCAGATCTGACTTTCCGGTTTTTGCATAAATTCCGGCAATCGCAAGGTGAGCTGGAAGATAATCATGAAATGCATATAAGGACTGTCGTAACAACTGCAGAGCCTGATCATACATACCCTGTTCATCAAGTACTGCAGCTTTCAGAAGATATGGCCGTGGATTTAAAACATCCACAGCAATCAGACGGTCACTCCATCCAAGTGCCTTATCATACTCTCCATTTCCTGCATACCCTCTGATTAGGATCTCAACCTGCCTGATCCACATAGTATTCATATCAGGTTTTAACCGGGCGATTATCTGAGCTGCCTCATCAAGCCGGTTTTCGGCGATGAATTGATCAAACCGGGATTCTTCAGATTTATCATAAGACGTGGGAACAGGGGAGGGCAGTATTTCTCCGCCCCCGACTGGCAGGTCATCAGGTGGTTCATATGGTTCCTGATCAAATAAATCCATGCCCGCCGGTTGCAATGATTCAGGAACAGTCAGTTCATATACAATCTCATGTTCATGACAGGAACGAAGATCCCTCTCTTCATACCGGTGAATTGCAGGTTCAATCCTTTCGTGTAGAAAAACAGAACCGTAATGAAGCATCCGGATATCATGACCCTGAACGATCCCGATCTCCTGGGGAGAGACAATGAGATATCCCCCGACACGGAGGGAACTGGTCAGATGACGGACCACCTCCCTGGACTGGTCAGGAGAGAAATACATCAGCACATTCCGGCAGAGTATAATATCCAGGGATGAAGGTTCCCGTGCATGATACAGGGTACTGTCACGGATAAGATTCATTCTATCAAACTGAACCATATTCCGTATTGAGTCGTCGATCTTCATCCGGTTATCAGGGGTCGGGGAGAAATACGAGCCAATAGGAATAATCGGATCATCCCTGAATGACCATCGTGAATACACACCTTCCTGGGCACGATGAAGCATGTTTTTATTAATATCAGTAGCCAGCAGATAGATGTCCCAGTCAGCAATATCAATCAGCAGATATCTGAGCAGCATTGCAAGGGAATATGGCTCTTCACCACTGCTACAGGCTGCACTCCAGATACGAAGATACAATTTCTGTTCCTGTCTTCGTATTCTGATAAGGTCAGGGAGTAATGTATCCCTGAGATAGATAAAGAGATTCTTATCCCTGAAAAAATACGTCTCTCCAATTGTGATATAATGAATCAGGACTTCCAAAAAGCGTGAGAGAAAGGATGAATCATCCAGCTGATCAAGACACGTACGGAGAGGGATATTCAAATCGGTACATGCAGAGGTGATATGACGGGTGAGATCATGGCTGTGGTGATCATCAAACAGTATTCCGGTATATTCCAGAATGACCGCACGAATCTTTCGTATCGCTTCATCATTCAGATCATCGCTCATAATAAGAGAGATTCCTTCATGGCTCTGATCTTCTCCTGATCGTCCATGCAGATTAAATCTTTCGGATGCGTGATGACTAATAAACCATCTTTACATCGATAAATACCGGAGAACCCTTTCAGACCAGGTGAAAGATCTTCAGGAGAAATAATGTCATGTGCAAGATGGTATACACCGGTAATATGTTCAGCAATTATTGCAATCGTTCGCTCTTCCTTTACAATGATTAAATAGTCATCGATATCTGGCGGTTTCTCTTCAAGTGCGAGATACTTTCGAAAGGAGAACACCGGAAGCACATCACCATGATAATTTATTATCCCCACAATCCCACGAGGACCGTCATGAATCGGGGTTATTGCAACCATCCTGATGACATGATCCAGAATAACAGCCGGAACACCAAGGCGTACATGGCGCACAGTAAAAACAAGGATTTCGTTCAGGGCTTCATCAATGAAAGACCCGGACATTTCAGAATTACCGACTACTTCGACCACCGTACATCACAAATTTTGCGATAAGGGATTGCATCTGGATGTCACTTCCGGCTCCTTCTGACAAACGGAAGTCTGTCTCCCCAAGAGCATCAATCAGCCGGACTTTGACACCTTCAGGAAGATCCCGCTTCACAATTGCACGGTATAATTGTCCGATGAGTTCCTGGGGAGCGATGCCCCGGTCATGAAGGAGCGCCTTGAGTGCACTCCCTGCTCCAAGAAAGTTGCCTGCAAGACTGAGCTCGATGAGATCTTCTATCTCTTCCGGACGTGCTGTTGCGGTTATTGCAAAGATCATATCAGGACTGATCTCACGTCCAAGAATTGCCGCACCCTGAAGTGCATTGATGGCTTTTCGCATATCTCCCTGGGCAACGTAAAAGATTGCATCGATAACCTCTTCTGATACCGTCAGGTTCTGATCAGCACTAATCCTTCTTACCATCTCTGCAACCGCCTGACGTCCAAGCGGTCTGAACCGGTAAATTGCACACCTGCTCTGAATGGGGTCAATAATTTTTGCCGAGTAATTACAGGAAAGGATGAATCTGCATGTTTGTGCATACGTCTCCATTGTTCGGCGAAGAGCAGACTGTGCATCGGTTGTCAGTGCATCTGCTTCATCGAGAAAGAGTATCTTAAAGGTTGAGCCGCCAAACGGAGAAGTCCTGGCAAATTGTTTGATCTGGTTCCTGACGACATCAATGCCCCGCTCATCAGATGCATTCAGTTCCCGAAAGTTCATCTGCCAGTCGTCACCAAAAAATTCACGTGCCAGAGCTACTGCGGCGGTTGTCTTACCGGTCCCGGCATTTCCGGTAAATAGGAGGTGGGGCATCTCCCGTTTTGCCACATATGACCGAAGCCGCTCAATAATCTCCTGCTGCCCGATGATATCTTCAAGAACCCGCGGCCGGTATTTCTCTATCCAAATGGCATGATTTTCTTCCATCGTACTCGTATCCTCCGGTTAAAACCGATATATACAGGCATCACGGATGTTTTGAAAATGATGCCAGACCGTACTCTATATATTACTGATGTTCATCCGATATAGGTTCTTCAGGTTGATCTGATACAGACCTGCCTGCCAGGATATCTGTGCAGGTTTTATAACCGTCCTGAGCCAGAATATCATCTGGATCAAGTGCAAGTGTCCGTTCATAACACATCCGTGCTGCCGACTCTTCTCCTGAATGAAGTAATGCATCACCTAAGTATCTCCATCCTTCTGCATTGTCAGGATCCAGAGTGGTAACACAGGTCAGACTGATTCGTGCCTTGTCGTACTCTTCCGCATACATCTCTGCCAATCCTTTCAGGAGGAACGCATCAGACCAGTCCGGATTCAAAGACGCGGCCTGGGCTGCATTTATGGCAGCTTCTGTATACTGTCCGAGATCAAATAAAACACGTGCACGTGAAAGCCAGATTTCAGCGTTATCAGGAATACTGGTGATCGCACGGGTAAATAATTCAAGTGCCCGGTCAGGATCCCCTGCCTGTTCATACGACTGCCCTGCAAGGTATGCCAGATTCCCGTCATCTGGCCGAAGCTGTAATACCATTTCAAACTGCTGTGCAGCGTGCTTAAATTCCCTGATCTGGGCGAGTAATGATGCATACCGGAACAGTATCTGATAATCTTCAGGATAGGTCTTCAAAAGACCAGATAACAGTTCCCTGGCCTCCTCATACCTTTCGGCACCGACATACAGATCGGCAAGAACCAGATGGATCTGGGTTCCTGCCGGGCGGCCAGTCCATTCCTGAAGAATCTGCACTGCTTTATCGATATCGGATCTGTGCCATCCCCAGATCCGGGCAAGAGTGGTTACCCAGAATGGATTGTCCGGATCATACGCCCGTTGTCTCTCACACAATTCGATCAGTTCATCCCACCGGTGAAGATGATACAGGGATCGGGCATATCCCTCAGCTGCAGACGAGTCCCCCGGATACCGGAGGTGAAGTGACTGAAAGACTGAGAGCGCCTTCTCATACTGGTTGCATGCACCTAAAACCCGGCCGTACTGAAGAAGAATATCAGGTTCATCCGATAATGAGACTGCTTTTTCAAGGGATATCACAGCCTCCCGGTGACGGTCGAGAGTGCTATATACCAGACCCAGGAGGAGATGAGGAAGGTGACTGTCCGCATCAAGTACGGACGCCATACGGAAACATGAGACTGCCATCTGAAGATTATCCTGTGAGAGAGATATCATCCCCTTTTTCAGCCATGGAACAATCTGTTCCGGATTAATCTCGATGAGCCGGTTATAACACCATAATTCATCCTTCCACCTTCCCATCTCTTCATACAGCCTGGCACAATATAATAAGGTTTCAGTATGGTCCGGATCATGATCAAGTGATTCGCGAAACCAGCGTTCCGCCTCTTCAGGTTTATCCATTTTATGGGCGACAAGCCCCAGAAAGGTTAAAATCTCCGGATTCTCCGGATCAAACACGAGCGCTTCAGACAGGATATCCCTGGCTTTATGATAATGGCCGCTCTCAAACCACAACTTTCCTAGTTCTATCCTGGGCTCAGGCCGGAGGGGTTCAAGAGAGATGCATCTGGAAAAATATTCTTCCGCTTCCTGAATTTCTCCGGTCTTTTGTGCGATACGACCCAGCTCAAAGCAGATATCGGCCCGGTTAGGATACTGGCCCAGAAGATGCAGAAACAGGTCCCGTGCGTCATCTGTTCTTCCTGACAGATGCAGGGTATACCCTTTGTTAAACCATGCAACCGCATCATCAGGATCTTCGTCAATTATCATCTGAATGCAGGAAAGTGCCTCTTCAAACTCCTCACGCCTGGCATGAAGCGCAGCTCGCTGCATTATCAATTCTTTTTCACGCGTGTGCATACAGGACCTGACATGCAGGAGATGACCTGCAGTTGATTGTACCTATCAGCACCAAAACAATTGAACTTTCGGAAAAAAAGAGTTAGCTGGAGGGCTGGGTCTCATTCCCGGTCTCACCGGATACATTCATTCCTTCATCAGGCTGTGATGAAGTGACATTCCCCCCCTCCGGGTTTTCAATAAGAGCTTTCAGATCAAGGGCATACTGCCAGGTCTGATCAAAGGAGAGGGCCTTATCGACTGCTGCCTTTGCCTCATCCATCCTGTTCAGTTTATAGAGAGCAAATGCCTTCTGTGCCCAGAGATCAGCCTTGGTGTCATCCAGGGCAATTGCAGCATCAAATGCTTTCAATGCATCCTCAAACTTCTCCTGGGTCACCAGTGCCAGACCTTTTGCAAGATAGGCACGTGGACTTGGCTCAATCTGGATGGCCTTGTCAAACGCAGCAACTGCTTCATCAGCCTTATTGAGCTTTACAAGGGTTGTTCCATAATTATAATGGTATTCCGCTTCTGAACCGGAGAGCCTGATTGCTTCCTCAAAGGCCTTGAGTGCTTCCTCGTTGTTATCCAGTTCACTGAGAACAACACCGTAGTCATTCCATGCGACTGCATTGGTTGCATTGAGAGCAACTGCTTCAGCAAAGGCTTCAGAAGCTCCCTGCTTGTCATCATTCTCAACACGGGCAAGACCCAGAGTATAAAAGGCCTTTGACCGGTCATCTTCAGTCATCTGTGATGCATTGAGAGCTGTTGCCTGCTCAAGTGAGTCGGCTGCTTCCTGATAATTTCCAAGCTGATACTGGGTCAGACCCTTGAGGTAATACGGATCAGCAAGGTCAGGCCTCAGCTCAATCATCTTATCAAGAGCGCTGGTTGCTTCATCATATGAGCCTTCGTCGCTTAAGAGGCCGCCAAGATAATACCAGGCATCAGCAAGGTTCGGATTTAACTCGGTCGCAGTCCTGAATTCAGCAATTGCACCTGCACGGTCACTCTGGTCAATATATACCTGTCCCATCCAGTAGTGTGCAACTCCCATCTGGGGATCGGCTTTGGTTGCTGCGGTAAATGCCTCCATGGCACCGATCAGATCATTCTGGTCATATAAAACCCTGCCCTTGTAATAGAGGGCATTTGCATTTTCCGGGTTCAGTTCAATAGCTTTATTGAAGGCTGTAAGTGCTTCATCAGGGTTTTTCCTGACTTCAAAGAGGATACGGCCCTTGCGATCCCATACATCCGAATCACTTCCGACAGTCAGGAATGGCTCAGAATAATCACCTGCTAATGCAAGAACCTGGTTAAAGGTAGCCTCTGCTTCATCAAATTTCCCAAGTGCACTCTCGGCAATTCCTTTTGCGTACAGGGCATCCTTAAATTCAGGATTCAGTTCAATTGCCTTTTCATATGCTGTAAGGGCTTCTTCCGGCTCTCCAAGGTCAGAAAGTGTGATTCCTTTCCAGTAATATGCACGGGAACCATCAGGCTTTAGATCAATTGCTTTATTAAAAGCCTCAAGTGCAAGGTCAGATTCACTGTTGAGAAGATGCGCAATTCCCTTGTTAATCCAGATACCAGGATCGTCAGTCGTGAACTCAACTGCTTTATTCAGTGCTTCCAGTGCCGAAACCGGATCCGGTTTCTCCTTTCCGATAAGGTACAGATATCCGATATTGCCCCATGCAACTCCGTTTTCAGGATTAATCGTTGTTACATTCTGAAATGCAAAAATTGCTGATGCAACATCACCGGACATCAGATAGGATCCACCAAGTTTTGAGTATGCCTGTTCATTTTGTGGATCCTCTTCGACTGCTTTTAGAAAGTTGGAGATTGCTTCTTCGTAGTTTTCATTCTCAAGAGCAGAAAGCCCCTGATCATACCACCCGGATCCCGTTGCATTCTCTTCTGCTACAACCCCTGCCGTCATAACTGACAGGAGAAGGAATGCAAAAACCGGGAGTATTGCTCCGATCTTCATGCCTTATATATCACATAGGAAAGGGAGAAATAGTTTCTTCTTTCATCAGATATGTTGAAATAATCAGCGAATTCTGATTTATTTATTACAGGATAAATATAATTTTATATCAGAGATTTTTATTGTGAATTCCAAAAAATTTAATTTATTTTTATTCTGCATTCATATGATACTCACAGAGTAGTCACTGACAGTCGCACTATTTCTGTCATGCCGGATGAGATATTTTTTAATATACATCATGCGTATATTAAGGGCACGCCGTTGTGGCTTAGCGGTATAGCGGCTGATTCGTAATCAGCAGGTCGAGGGTTCAAATCCCTCCAGCGGCTTCGGAGAAAAAGTTCCACTTCCCTTCTATTTTTTGAGCCAAAATTTTTGAGATTTTCTTTTTGATCTATTACGTCGATATTGCATCCTCTTCTTCAGGAATTATATACCTAGAAATAGATGCTCCATTAACGGTTACTTCTGTCTGAACAAAAGACATATCTCTTGAATTTAATTTGGGTGCTGAAGGAATTTTCCATCTGAATATGAATCAATTTAATATCACTATTTTTTCTTTGAGGTAAGTTATCTGAATATCTTTATATATATTTCAATACACGATTACACATTATACACATGAAAGGTAGATACAATATTACCCTCTCGATAGATATGTATGATAGGCTCAATCAATTTGCATATCAGACCCGAATTAGTAGAAGTTCAATAATTGAAAATGCTCTGAATCAATATTTATCTGTTCGAAAGAATTACCTTCAATCATACACAATGATGAGATCTTACATTTGAAAGAGCGTATAGAGTTTATAGAGTCAAATATAAGAGATCTTGAGTCAACAATACACATCATATGTGTAAAAAATAGGTTCGAAGGAATCAACAAAACCGATGGATATTGCAATGCAAGCCAAGGAATGACAAATATATTCAATGAAATCGGAGAATCAGATCAAAGAACAGAAATTAAGTCAGAAACACAAATAAATCCCGTTCTTGATCCTGAAGGATGGTATTCTCAAAATGAAGTACGGAGATATCTGAATCCTTCCATAAATCATAATATTCAGAAAGGAATGATCTCAAAAGCAGTGGTTTCTGGTAAAATTAAGACTAATGGAGAAAAAGGAAAAATTGTAGAGTCAAGGGTTCATCCGCAATGAAATGGTTAGAGAGCGTACAAGAATTAAAGTAAAACGTGATAGCATTTGAAAATAAATAGTAATTAAAGGAGTATCTTTAATGGGATCAATTAAAATAAAAGCAACCTTTGATGGGACGTCATTTAAAATAGTTGAGCCAATTGAGTTAGAGCCTAATAAAGAATATCTACTCACTGTTGAGAAAGAATCACCCTCAAAAAGAGAACATGCCATAGACTTTCTTATAAAAAATGCAGGTAAGATTCATGGCCCATCAGACTTTTCTGAGGAGCATGATCATTATCTCTATGGAACACCAAAAAAGGGTAATCATGAATAATGAAATCTGTCTTCATTGATACTTCTTTTGTTATAGCAATGTTCACCCCTGAAGATAAGCATCATAAGCAAGCTGTAGAGATTGCACGTGATCTTTTTGATTATCAGAAAATCTGGATAACTGATGCTGTGCTCTTTGAAATCGGAAATGCTTTTGTAAAAAGCAACAAAAAGATTGTTGCAGAATTTATTCAGGACTGCTACAATACAGACCAGATTGAGGTTGTTAAGACCGATGAGATACTCTTATTACGGGCACTTGATAGGTACGCAACATATCTGGATAAAGATTGGAGTCTTACGGATTGCTTATCTTTTGAAGTAATGAAAGAATACGGAATAGATAAGGCCTATTCTTCTGATCATCATTTTGGACAAGCTGGATTTCAGTACATGCTTCGATAAAGAAATGTGTCCATTTTTCTTTAAGGACTTAGGAATTGATAGGATAGCTCCCTCCAGCGGCTTTAAAAAAAATATTTTTCTCCGTAAGATAATTTGGAATCATAATACCTAATACCCGATCTGTTCCTCCTTCTCCCATCTTCTCATCCCACGCTGGATAAATCCATACGCCGGGATACAAAGCATAATCCCTGCCATACCATACCAGGGATCCATCAGGGTCAGGGAACCAAAAACTGACAGCACGACACCGATAAGCATAAAATACCGGATCATCACACGGACATTATAGACGAGTACACCTGGTGATAATCCGGTCAGCCAGATGGACACCGCCAGTACATAATACGACACAGAAAGTGTCAACACCAGAACCGGCAAAAGATACTCCGTTTGTCCTGAAAGCAGAGTAATCCCTCCTATAAATATCGTTGGGATTATCTGAAGAAGAGTAAATGAGGTAATTTTACTGGTAATAATATCACCGACAGAGATCGGCAAAAGGGCATACACACTCAGTGAATCAAACATGCAGAGCCAGGTATACATTGTTGAGGCAACAATTCCGGTAATCATCGCAAAGGTACATAACAGGTGAATCGTTGATACATACTCATTCAGCAATGAGAGAAAAAACCAGATGATAATGAGAGGTACAAGAAACGAAAAGATAGTCTGTCCGACAACACTTCCGGATCTCCAGAGATCAAGAACATCTTTTGCAGCAAGAGGAGGATTTGGAAGTCGGCTGAGAGATCTGATGAGTGGTTTTATCCGGTTCTGATAGGTTTTTGCCCCGGTTCTGGCATCAGGTGAGAAGAGAAACAGTGCTGATATACCGGGTATAAGAACCAGCATAATACTTGCCAAAAGAGCATTCATTGAGAAATTGGAGAAAAGAGTAAGGGGGGGAAAATATGTGGCAGGATTGACATTGGTGAGTATGATGCCGCCAATGAATACAATTCCTGTACCGATGAGGAGAAGGACGAGTGCCCGAACCGATCGTTCATAGAGCGAAGACAGGAAAAACACCACCGACATACCAGTCAGGAATGAAAGCGTAAGAGTAAGGAGCAGATGTACGGAATAGGAGAACGGAATACCGGTGAAGATGGATCCGAGGAGAAATCCGGTACCAAATGGAAAGATCCAGAGAAAAAAGTAATATATTGTATCCTTCAGCACAAAGATCGTGAAGATATACCGCGGGCTTACGGGAAGAGTCCGGGCAGAGAACGCAAGAAGACTTGCCTGACCAAACCGGCGATTCATCACCTCATTTCCGAAAAGACCGAATGCTCCGACCATAAACCCAAGCATAAGATACTGGGTATGAATCAGAATGACAAGATCGCCAATTTGCATCGAGGTCTGAATCAGCGGAAGAAGAAATGTGCCCATACATGCTATCGCACATATCATAACCGGGAAAAGGGCAAAATTCAGACTCCCAAACATGGTCGAATGAATCCGCCATTCTTCCTTCATCATATTCCAAAAAAGTCCACTCATCAGTATCTCCTGACCAGTGAGAGGAAGAGATCCGACAGATGGCGGCCTCCTTCCCTGACCGATTCCATGGATCCGGTATAGAGCAGGTTACCCTGATGAAGAATTGCAACTTCTGAACAGATCTCCTCAGCAACCGCGAGCAGATGAGTTGAGATAAAGAGTGTGTTTTCCTTTTGTACATAGGAAACAAAAAACTGTTTGACCTTATCCTGCATAATCGGGTCAAAGTTTATGAGTGGTTCATCAATCAGGGCAAGTTCAGGTTCATGAAGAAATGCCTGGGTGAGCATGAGTTTCTGCCTGGTTCCCCGGGAGAGATCCTTACAGAGCACATCTTTTTTATCACCGTACTCAAGAAAATCAAACCACCATGCTGCTTTCTCTTCAAGTTCTGAAATTTTCCTGATATCACCGATAAACTTAAGATATTCCATTGCGGTCAGAAAACTCGGCGGAGACTCCTGCTCTGGTATAATACCAACCAGTCTTCTGATACCAACCGGATCAACCGTAACATCACGACCATGAACCTGGGCACTTCCTGATGTAGGTCGTATCTGACCGGTCAGCATCTTTATCATCGTTGTCTTACCAGACCCGTTCGGACCAAGCAGACCAAACAGCGATCCTGCTCTGACTTTGAGTGTTACTGCATTTACAGCGGTCAGTTCCCCGTATTTTTTCGTGAGAGATTCAGTTTCGATAATATAATCCATAGTAACCGTTCATATCATCCGTTTATTGTCATGGTGAGATTACGTATGATCCGGTACAATATGGTGGTGTAATTTTTTCATCTGATTACCTGGATCCTTTCAAATACATCAATATTGTAGTATTTAATTCAGATATCCCGTTCAAGTAATTCCCTGTATCGTGCTACTCCCCGCCTGATATCTGCTTCCTGTATCATTCCATAGCCGGAGGGCAGTGTAAGAATTCTCTCTGGAACAGAGATCGAATCTGGTTCAAGAGAAAATCCCTCACGGATTTTAAACCGGTATTTTTCGGCAAGTATGGATCTTCCAAGGGTATCAAGTTCATCTGCTGTCATGGATATACCACACACGGACAGAACCTCCCTGATGATCTCTTTCGTATACAGACCTCGGGCAAAGAAACACACAACCAGGCTTGAGAGGATCTGACGATATGCTTCTTCTTCATAGAGTTCATCAGCAATTTTTTCCGGTGTATCAGGAAATTTCTCTCTTGGTTTCTGATCAATGCTATACCCCGCATTATCAAGATGGCTGTGCCGTGCTCCACAGATATAACCAATATACGTTGCCGGACCGGTATGATATCCGGGCATCTCATTTCTCCCAAAGGCAAGGGCATACGCTTCTCCACCATACACAGAGGAGGCATGAGATACTCCCTTCCCGATATTTCGATAAAATTCACCTTTCTGGTTTGTCAGAGCTTCAAAAAAAGCCAGATACGATCCTGCATCACCAAACAATAGCCTGATTCCATCGGTTATTTTTTCATCAATAAGCCCATGAGCCATCGCCTCTGTTGCCCATGCAGCACAGACACCGGCAGACATGGCATCAAGACCGGTCTGTTCGATACAATCGATCAGCGCTAATATATCAGCCGGTTCAGAGATTCCAAGCATAAAGCCCAGGGAATAAATTGGTTCATAGTCATAACTGACCGGGATGGTCTTAAAGAAGTACGGATCGTTCGGATATGGAATTCTGATCTGACCAATATGGATACAACTGACCGGGCAATGGGAACAGGCAACTCTCCGTGAGAGATAATGCCTGGCAAACTCTTCCCCGGATGATTTTTCTGCTCCGATAAGCCGTTGTTCGGTGAGGTTTTTCACCGGAAGGGAACCCATTGCGGAGAGTGAATTCACATTGACCGGGGTTCCTATCTCATGGTACTTCTGCATCAACGGAGATCTGGTCACCTGATCATAGAGCCGGTCATACAGATCCCGGTACTTCTTTTTATCAGAAATCTCAATCAGTTCATCACCGGAAACTAGAACGGCCTTGAGTTTTTTTGACCCAAATACCGCTCCAAGCCCGAGCCTTCCAAAATGGCGGTATGTCTCTGAAGTAACACTGGCATACCTGACAAGATTCTCTCCGGCCCGGCCTATCCGCAGAATGGTCCTGGTTCCAAGTGTTCCATCCTTTGACCTGATGATACGTGCAGCAGTATCACTCCGGTTGGTTCCCCATAATGCCCTGGCATCACGAAATGCAACACCATCTTTTGTGATTGAGAGATACACCGGATGAGATGCTTTCCCGGTGATAACGATGGCACCATATCCGGCGGATCTGATTGCAACTGCTGTCCTGCCACCGGCATGACTCTCGCCAAGATTTCCGGTCAGCGGGGATTTGAACATGGCAACACACTTTGAGGCGAGAGGAAAGAGGGCGGTTGCCACACCGACGGTAAATATTATCGGATTGTCCGGACCAAGCGGGTCGGCACCAGGCGGACAACACTCATCTAATAACCGGATACCTGCTCCAGCCCCTCCCAGTCGTTCCTGAAAGAGGTCAGGACGTTCCTCAGTATGAAACGACCATGTGCTGAGGTTAATAAATAACACTCTGGATAGCGATGATTCAGGACTCATCAGCACTCAGCTCCTGTAATTCAATAACCTCATATGGGCAGTACTTCGAGCAATACCCGCAATAGATACAGATGATGGGATGATTCTCCTCATAATCCCAGGAGATCGCACCAAGAATACACCCGTCAGGGCATTTTTTACATCCGGTGCACATGTCTTTCCTGAGTGTGACACCCCCGCCCGCACGGGGCAGAAGAGCACCTTCAGGACAGAGATGAATACAGGGAGGGTCCTGGCATGCCCGGCACACCCGCACAGAAAAACCACGTTCAATTCCACCGACTGAGCTGACATGAATAGCCGATTTGGCAACTCCCCCATATCCTAACCGTCTGGTACAGGCAAACATGCAGGACTGGCACCCGACACAGCGATCGGCATCAATGACAGCAAGCCGCTTTTTTGGCATAAGATGAAATGGCAATAAAAGGTAATCAAGTTTCGGAACGGAGGGAGAACCAGGTACAGAAAAAAAGTAAAAGAGGAAGTGAACCTTCAGATATATCTCGGTTTTAATGATAACAACCGGGGGGTATACATCGGACGATATGGCATTCCCCTGGTCTCTTCATGAATTCTATTAATCAGGTCGTCTGCAGTACAGGTGATCTTACAGGGTTTATTTGGTTCTGATTCTGATCTGACGGTGACGGTCAGGTTCCCGGTGCCCATCTCCGCATCGCCGACTACAGCCACATATGATACCCAGTCCATGCCGGCAGCACGAATCTTTTTGTTTAAGGAATCATCACGGTCATCAACATCTGCACGAATCCGGGCCTGGTTCAGTTTATCTGCCAGTTCTTTTGCATATGCAAGGTGGTTATCGGTGACCGGAATGATTCTGACCTGGGTCGGGGTCAGCCAGGTTGGAAGATGTGCCACGGTCTGGTTCACCGTATTCTCAAGGATTGCACAGAATACCCGTTCGACAGATCCGGTTGGTGAACAGTGAAGAATGGGCGGAAATACTTCTGTTCCATCAGCAAGATGATATTTTATGCCGAACCGTCTGCTGCTCTCCACATCAATCTGTACGGTCGGGTTCTCAATCGGCCGGTTCTGCCCGTCAATTGCTGCAAGATCAATCTTAGCAATCCAGTAGTGCACCCGGTCAGATAAGGTTTCAATCAGGACAGGAACGCCTGAATCTTTAACAATTTTCTTGATCCATGCCTCATACTCTTTGTAAAACTCCTCAGTGCACCGGAAGACGGCAACAAGCCGGGTCCCGAAGTCACGGCCGGTCTTCCATCCGATAGCCAGCTGTTCTTCAAAACAGGTCAGGGCATTATCCAGATCCTTACACAGGGAATGCATATCCGGCATGGTAAAGGCACGAAGCCGTTTCAGACCGATAACTTCTCCTTTTTGTTCATGCCTGAACGAGTAGGTGGAGAGTTCATACATCTTCATCGGCAGATGATTCGGAGAGATATGCATACTCCGCATGGTGGTAAACATACCAAAACAGGCAGCAAACCGAAGCATCATATTCCGGTTCCCGGACTTGAACCTATACTGTCGTTCTCCAAACTTGTCGGCATGTTCAAAGATTGCCTTGTCAGCCAGATCATACATCACCGGCGTCTCAACCGGGCTTGCACCATAGTCAAGAACAAGGGAGAGAGCGTAATCTGCTAACAGATCACGAACCAGCTTTCCACGGGGAAGCCACCGGAGATGACCAACATCAGAGACCGGTTCATAATCTACAAACTCCTTCGAACGCATCAGATCAACATGAACCGGTTCGCCACCAACCGGAACAGCAGTGCCTATCTCCTTTCTGATGAGGGCTGCAAACGGAGAGTCGTCCAGGTATTCCTGTACATCATGCACCGTCCCTTCAGGTGTCAGAACAAAGAATTTATGTTCTATATGTTTCTTTTCCGGTTTTTCTGCATCCTCTGAAGGGGTGATTGACCGTGAGAGCTCAGAAAGCGGATGTCCCTTGCAGGAGAGGGAGAATGATTTATACCAGCCGAACGGTGCCCGTTTTACCTCATACCCTGCCTTTTCAAGTAAATCTTCTATTGATTTCAGAGCTGCCAC
This sequence comes from uncultured Methanospirillum sp., assembly GCA_964501255.1. Taxonomy (GTDB): domain Archaea; phylum Halobacteriota; class Methanomicrobia; order Methanomicrobiales; family Methanospirillaceae; genus Methanospirillum. Next base: position 70,961 of record CAZCSN010000002.1, read on the forward strand.
AGCAAGATCCGGTGCGGCAAGGTCTGATGACAGGTGGGCATACGGATATACCATCACCCGGTTACATTCAACCTTTCCGGCCATCTCGCTGATGGCTGCAACCGTCTGATCAATAACATCATCAATCCCGTCAGCATCAGGCGACTCGACTGCACAAAAGGCAACCAGGGCATCATCAAGACGGTCGGCCGGATTACAGGGTTCTTCAGCAAATTTGGTCTTCTTCTTTGCCTCATATTCAATGAAATCAGAATGTATTAAAAGAAGGCGCATGAATCAGGTCTCCACGTACAATATCCATATATGTTGACGTTTATCGGGTATAAAATCAGATAGGTTCCATCAATCTGATCACGGCATGGGAAAAAAGTAAAACAGTCGGCGGGGATATCAGGTCAGGCTCTCTTTTTATTTTCGTAATACCGTGAAAGGGTGGCCTGCCGCTGGTTGAGGTACTTTGCATCCTTTTTCGCGTTATACGGGCAATGTGCCCGTTCGGTGGTGTAAAAGACCAGCTGTCCGATCGGCATACCGGCATGCATCCTGACGGGGCGCTGGTTTACATTACACATCTCAAGGGTAATAGAACCTGCAAACCCTGCATCAATCCACCCTCCGGTCTGATGGAGTTCAATTCCCAGACGGGCAATACTGCTCTTTCCTTCGATGCTGGCGACGATATTATCAGGAAGACGAATTGCCTCCATTGTCTCGGCAAGAACAAACTGACCCGGATGAAGAACAATACTCTCTGCAGTCATCTCTTCTGTCCCGCTTATCACGCTGTCACGATTATAGGGATCAATGACATCATCCCCGGGTGTATACCAGACAAAGTGGTTTCCAAGCCTGATATCTATAGAATTTGGTTGTATTAATTCAGGATTATAGGGATCAATACCGATATACCCACGCTCGATACGATCCATTATCTGCCAGTCAACAAGGATCATGTACCGATCTGTTGTTTCCGATTACTGTTTATCATTATGATCAGATTCGGTCAGGTCCTGCTGGTCTTGGTATTGTTCAGGGGGTGCAAAATGCCACTCAGAACGTCTGAGCAGCCCATGAATCGTGCTGCATTCCCGCCAGGTGAGATTACACCGTCCAAGGACACGGCGGATAAGCGTCATGGTGGATTCCCGTTTAAACCCCGGATGATCCACACGATCCAGATACTGATCAATATGTTCATAGAGATGGTCCATCTCTTCCTTTGTTGCAAGAGGGATGACTGCTTTTGGAAGATTGGCAAGTTCATAGCAGATAACCCCGACTGCATGGGAGAGATTAATGATAGGATAGAGGGGTGACGTAGGAATTGTGCACACAATATCAGCCCTTCGGACCTCTTCATTTGAAAGTCCCCAGTTTTCCCGTCCAAACAGGATGGATATCGTTGCGTCCAGCTCCCCGATAAGTTCTCGCAATTCTTTCGGGGAATAAAATGGCATTCGTGTCGGATGACAGGCAGAATAAGAGAGTGAACCGGTTGTTGCTACAACCCGGTGTGACGTGGCAAATACCTCATCAAGTGTCATGATGCGGGCCTGCCGGAGCACATCATCCGCATGGGATGCACGAATCAGTGCCTCGTTTCCTATGGTACAGGGATTGATGAGGATAAGATCGGTAAACCCGAAATTTTTCATCACCCGTGCGGTAAACCCGACATTCCCCTCATAGAGTGGTTCAACCAGGACAATCCGGATATGCGGCATTCATTACTGCACTGCCTGGACAGTCTCTACAAGGGTCTTTACTCCCTTCTCATAGACTGCATTTCCGACGACTATCGTATCTGCATATTTTGCCATTTCTGCAGCCTTCTCCGCTGAATCAATCCCGCCACCATAGTACAGTATCGCGTGATCGATTGCCCTGCCCGCACTCTTCACCACTTCAGGATCTCCATACATACCGCTGTATTCGATGTATACGATCGGGAATTTGAAATAATGGTCTGCAACAGATGCATATGCAGCAACTTCCTGAGCAGAGATATTGCAGTCAGCACCGGTTACCCTGCCAACCGCAGAGTTCGGATTCAATACAATATATGCCTCAGGAATTACCTTCTCCCAGACAATGTCAGGATTCATCGCCCAGTCGCGGTGCTTCCCGACGATCCACCGTGCATCAGAGGTATTCATCACGCTTGCAACATAGAGCAGATCTATCCCGTGAAAGATCACCGACTCAGGACCTGCTGGTTCAACAACAAGCGGCAGCCCGTATTCCTTGACCTGGTCACGCAGCTGTGACATATTCTCTTTGGTAATATTGAGCGTGCCTGAAAGGATAAGGGCATCAGTGCCGCTTGTCGCAATCTCTGCGATCTCCTCTTCGGTAAGATGTTTATCAGGGTCCAGCTTGGTTACGTGAGCCCAGGTTTTCCATTTTGTATGCATATATATCATCCTCAAAAGTGCTGTACAGCTTCATGAGTTCAGAAAGAAAAACGTTCGGGAGAGAGGGTATCTAGGCGGCTGCCAGGGCCTGAAGTTTCTTTACATGATCCTTTGATAACCCGCTCAGTCTGGCAGCGGTTGCCGTATCTGCAGCATCAAGGGTTTTTTTATCATAAATTCCTGCACGATAGAGATGTTCAAGAGTTGACTCCCCCACTCCGGGCAGGGCAAGAAGCTCAGATCTTCCTGCTTCAAATGCCTTTTTCGATATCTTCACCGGATCAGGTCTGCCAAGCGCCTGAGTAATGAGTGTTGCGTGCCTGATAACTGTCTCAATTGATATACCGGTCTTTATCGCAAGATATGCCGGATGGGCAGAGGCGATATCTTCAGGTGTTAAAAACCCGGCTTCCTGATACCGCTTCAGTGACACGGCAGGAATACCTATATCTTTCAGCTGGTTTTTGGCAACCAGTGCAATTGCCTCTTCTTTAAGAGTTTTTGCTTCCTCTTCGGACAGGCCGGTTTTCTTCAGTGACTCAAGTGATGCTGATGCGATATCTCCTATACAATTGATTCCTGACTCGGCAAACCCGTTCATGACTTTTGTATGACTCCGCCCGCGTTTTGGAGGGACAAACTGTTTCATGAACTTTTTGCATTCCGACCGTCTCCGGATCAGATCGAGCACATCGTTTGCTTCACGAATGAGCGCATCTGCGAGCTTTCTGGTGATCCCGATCTGCTTTGCCAGAAAACCTGGTTCAAGCTTTGAGAGATCATACAGCGAGAATATCTTTGCATCAAGAAGTTTTTGCTGGATTGCTTCAGTCATTGACGGCATCTTCGCATAGTGCTCTTTCTGCTGCTCGATAAGCTGACAGAGCGGACACCCCATCTCCCAGGGCCGTGCACCTTTTGCAATAAGACTCACATGGAACAGATTGTGGATATCACAGACTTTCTTTGTCCTGACCGCAGACCCCCACATGGTTCCCGGCAGGGAGATATTACAGGTACAGTCAGGATATCCGTTGCATCCGATAAACTGTGAAGCACCCTTGCGCCTGATCCGAAGATCTTTTCCACAGACCGGACATGGTCCGATGGTCAGCTCTTCATCGGTCTGACCCATAATCTCCTGTCCGATGACGGCCTCGTTTGGTTCAAGCTCGTCAAAGACCTGATGGAGCATCTTTCTGGAGTCATCCACAACACCATCACGGGTCTTGTTTCTGACCTTGATTGCCTCCATAGCCTGCTCCAGCTTCTGGGTCATATCAGGCCTGGTGATGGTTGATGCATGTGCTTCCAGTGATTCGGTCACCGCCTTTCCAACAAGTGTCGGCCGAAGCGGGTTGCCTTCAATGTACTTGCGTGAGATGAGTTTTTGGATCACCTCATGCCTGGTGGATTTTGTACCAAGCCCGAGCTCTTCCATCACCTGGATCAGTTTGCTCTGTGAGTACCGCGGCGGTGGCTGAGTCTGTTTCTCCTCAAGATTCAGATCCCTGATCCGGAGTCTCTCTCCCTTTCTGACCATCGGAAGAACCGAGTCCTTTGCTTCAGAGTACGGGTAGACCGTCCGCCATCCCGGCTCGGTCAGGCGGGAGCCGGTAGCAATATAACTCTGTCCTGATGCGTCCATTTCGATACGCATGGTCGCCCATTCAGCATCAGGGGAGAGGGTGGCAAGAAACCGCCTCACAATAAGTTCGTATAATTTCCAGTTTTCACCAAGCTGCTCTTCGGTTGCAACACCGGTCGGGTGGATTGGCGGGTGATCGGTAGATGATTTCTTCCCTTCAGTCGGTTTTGCCCGTTTATTCTTTCTCACCCATGCCACATCAGAAGCAAATCTGGTTTTTTCAAGCGTCTTTAAGATACCTTCAAGATTCAGGGAGGGAGGATAGATCGTATTGTCAGTACGGGGGTATGAGATAAATCCGTTCATATACAATTCTTCTGCAACACGCATCGCATTTGCAGCAGAATACCCTATCCGTGCAGCGGCAACGATAAACTGCGTTGTGTCAAACGGGGTCGGGGCACGATCTACCCGCTTTCCTTCCTTCACCTCCGTAATGACAAGCGGATCTTTTGTCCCGGCATATGCCGCATCAGCCAGTTTCTTATCAGTAAACCGGCCCTCAGCGTGACGGGCGATGATCGGCTCGCCATCCTTTTCCGTGGTCAGGGATATCTCCCAGTACGGCTCGGGGATAAAGGACTCTATCTCCCGTTCCCGGTCAACGATCATGGCAAGTGTTGGAGACTGCACACGCCCGACTGAGAGGATATTCCCGCCGCCCCGTTTTGCAGCAAGACTGATAAACCGGGTAAGAGATGCTCCCCAGATGAGATCGACAACCTGTCTTGCTTCACCTGCGGCGGCCAGATCAAAGTCAATCTCTGCAGGTTCCGAGAATGCCCGGGTAATCTCTTCTTTGGTGATAGCCGAAAAACGTGCCCGGTCAATCGGAACTTTAGGGTTGACTGCCCGGACCAGCTCATACGCTTCCTTTCCGATAAGTTCCCCCTCAGTATCAAAATCAGTGGCAATAGTGACACGGTTTGCTTTTTTTGCAAATTTCTGAATCAGTTTGACGATGGCAGGTTCGGTAGGCCGTTTTATGGTATCAGCATCGATTAATGACCGGGGAGGCCGCTCCTGTGACCGCCAGTTCGTGTATCCTTCAATAAAATCAACCTCAACGACATGACCTCGCAGTCCGATTGAGATTGTATCACCAAAGGAATAGACATTCACTCCGCCCTCCTTTTTTGCCGTCACTTTCTCATTTCCGGAGAGGATCTGTGCAATCCGGTTTGCGGCAATGTTCTTCTCGGCAATAATCAGATGCATGATATCAGACCTTCTTGTCCAGAATCTCTTTTAGTAGTGTATTCAGATGTCCGGGATCTGCCCTGCCCCTGCATTTTTTCATGACCTGTCCGACCAGGAAATTCAGTGCCTGCATTTTCCCGGCATAATAATCATCGACCGCCGCCTGCTGCTCGGCAATGACCTCCTGTATCAGAGCAGTCACCTGATCACCACTGGTCTTGGCAAGACCAAGCCTGCTTACAATCTCTTTGGGCCGCTCCGGCGTATTTCCGTCTTTTACCGCATCAAGAATCAGCCTGAGGATCTCAACTGCGGATTTGTCTGTAATGGTATCAGCAGCAATCAGATCGAGCAGTTCCACAAAGAGGTCTTCCCGCATGGCATCGATCGAAAAGTCCCGGTAATTCAACTCTCCGAGGAGATAATCTGCGGCCCACGTGGCGGCCAGGATCGGATCGGTTGTTGCAACATTCTCATAGAACTCTGCAAGCTTCAGACCACCGGTCAGGGTTTTTGCATGCTCAGCCGAGATCCCGTACTGCGTAATGAACCGCTCCCTGCGGGCATCCGGAAGCTCAGGAAGTTCAATCTCATCAACCCATGATGCCACACGGAGCGGGAGAAGATCAGGCTCCGGGAAGTACCGGTAATCATTCTCCTCTTCTTTTGATCGGGATGACGTGGTAACCCCCCTTGCCTCCACAAAGTGTCTGGTCTCCCGGGCGACCGTCTGCCCGCGACGGAGCAGATTCCGCTGCCTCGTGACTTCAAATGTCAGGGCTTTCTCAACACCCTTGTATGATGAGATATTCTTGACTTCAACACGCTCTGAACCCTGCAGGGAGATGTTTGCATCAACACGGAGAGAACCTTCCTTTTCAGAATCAAATACGTTCAGATACTCAAGGGTTGCCCGAAGCTTGTTCAGGAACTTTCTGGCTTCTTTGGGAGATCTGAGATCCGGCTCCGTGACTATCTCAATGAGCGGAATACCGGCACGGTTATAATCAACAAGGGTGTATTTCCCCCGATCCGTGGTTCCCATATGGACCGACCGGCCGGGATCCTCCTCCAGGTGAATTCTCGTAATCCTTACCTCTTTCTCTCCATTATCACCATCAATGAGGAGTTTACCGCATTCTGCCAGAGGCTTGTCATACTGGGTGATCTGATATGCCTTGTTCAGGTCAGGATAAAAGTAATTCTTACGTGAAAATTCTGACTCTTCCCGTATCGTGCAGTTTAACGCCTTTGCAACCTTCAGGGCATACTCAATAGCCCGCTTATTCACCATCGGCATACTGCCAGGAAGGCCAAGACAGACCGGGCAGGTATGGGTGTTTGGTTCATTATCGCGAAAATCGGTCGAGCACCCGCAGAACATCTTGGATTTCGTATTCAGCTGACAGTGGATCTCAAGACCGATTATCGTCTCCCGCTCCTCCATCATGCTCCCCCCTGTTCAAACGCATATGCCGTATCAATAATCCGCTCATCCTCAAAGTACCGCCCGATAAGCTGCAGTCCGACCGGCATGTGTTCCACCTTTCCACACGGAACTGATATCGCCGGAACTCCGGCAAGGTTTGCAGGAACGGTCAGAATATCGGAGAGGTACATCTGGAGCGGATCGCTCTTTTCCCCAAGCCGGAACGCGATATCAGGCATTGTCGGCCCGGCAATCACATCAACATCCCTGAAGATCCGTTCAAGATCATCCCTGACCATCTGGCGTGCAGTCTGAGCCTTCTGATAATATCTCCCATAGTATCCGGCAGCCAGTGAAAATGTTCCAAGAATGATACGACGGCGGACTTCCTTTCCAAACCCGGCCTTTCTCTGATCAGAGTACGCATCATGCCAGCTCTTGAGCGTCTCTACTGCCGGCCCGTACCTGACACCATCAAACCGTGCAAGATTGCTGGATGCTTCACTGGTGCAGGTCACATAGTACGCGGATAATGCATACTTCATTGAGGGTATGGTACAGGGGATAGTCTGTGCACCGTACGATTCAAGCGTCTCCAGTGCTTTCCTCACAACACCGGCTACCTTCGGGTTTACTCCTTCACCAAAAAACTCGTCTGGAACACCGATCTTCAGCCCTTTTATATCAGCGGACGGGATATGCGAGTACGGCCGGTCAACTGAGGTTGCGTCCCTCGGGTCATGTCCGGCAATAACAGAATACAGCTTTGAGAGCGTTGTGACATCACGCGCCATCGGCCCAATCTGCTCAAGAGAGTTTGCATATGCAATAAGGCCGTATCTGGATACCCTGCCATAGGTCGGTTTTAATCCAGCAATCCCACAAAATGCAGCAGGACACCGGATGGAACCCCCCGTATCAGACCCGATGGCACAGTCAACAAGTCCTGCTGCAACCGCCGCGGCAGAACCGCCTGATGAACCGCCCGGAACCCGTTCATGATCAAGCGGGTTGAGCGTCGGTCCAAAGGCACTGTTTTCAGTGGTGGTGCCCATCCCAAACTCGTCCATATTGGTCTTTCCAACCAGTGCCGCCCCGGCATTCCGAAGCAGCGTGACCACATGGGCATCATACGGGGGAATATACCCTTTCAATATCTTTGAGGCACAGGTGGTCTCAATTCCCTTCGTTGATATATTGTCTTTTACCGCAACGGTGACTCCCGAAAGAGGTCCGTCGCCATAGGTGACTTCAGGGATAGTGGTGATAAAAGCATGAACAGAATCGTCCGGATAAAATGACAGCTTCTTCATGTCACATCACCCGGGGAGCTTTAAAGTATCCTTTTTCGGTCTGTCCTGCATTCCGGAGGGACTCTTCCTGCGTCAGGGAGGGGAGCACCTCATCGTCACGGAGTATATTATACCGGTCACGGATGAATGGCTTATTCTGATCAAGGGTATCAAGAACGGCAAAATATTCCAGAATGCCTGAACACTGGGTAGTAAATTCGGAGAGTTCTGAATCATCAATACCGACATCAGCAAGTTTTGCTATTTTTCTGACGTCTTCTGCGGTAACCATTGTATTCTTATGTCCTCCTGAGATGTGATATAAAATCTGAAACAGAGCTGTGATAACCATTCTGCCGGGCTATCCGTTTTATCTCTTTCCAGATCCCGGTCCCGTACTGCATGGCCTTTTTCTCATAATATGCGTATGATTCAGGCAGATACCGACAGGCAACTTCACGAAGGGGTTTTTTCCGGACACCGCCAAAGACCCGTTCACGGGGGGGTATTGCCTGTGCAGCGCATACAACCCTGATATCAAGATATGGCATGGAAAGGTAGGCACCCATAGATCGTGCAATACTCTGATCCCGGCACCCCTGACGGGCAAGTGATGCAAAATCACGGGCAAACACCTCATCCAGAAGATGGTCCGGCGTTTCCAGATACCTGGCATATCCTCCAAAGACTTCATCTGCCCCCTGGCCGGTGAGAATGCGTTCATACCCGAGCTGGTGAGCAGTCTCCGCTACAAAGTATAATGTCGTCCCTATAGCCACATCAACCGGATTTGGATCTTCTATGAGGGATATGACCACCGGAAGGGCTTTCTGTACATCTTCAGGAGTCACCACTCTGACGTGGAGTGGCAGATCAAGAAGAGCCGCAATCTCTTTTGCCTGCCTGATATCATGACATCCTTCCATGCCCACAACAAGACAGGGTCGTCTCGCAAGAGCAGCGACAAGAGCTGAATCAACCCCCCCTGAGAGGGCTGTAATACCTGAGTCAGATCTGAGCCGTACAGCGGTGAGAATCGCATCTTCAAGAGAGAGAAGAGGACAGGGAGGATGCACCAGGCCGACTACATGTCCATCACAGGTGATAGTGCCTGCCCTGCATGGGCCGGGAATGATGCCATACATATCACGGGCCAAGCAGGATCCAAACTCAAGATAAAATTCACCACCAAAGCGCGAGACTATTGAGGGGTCAGATAAAAGAGCCTGCTCTACCTCTTCCTCTGACAGTACTGTTCCATCAAGCTCAACCCAGCCGGTCAGATGCATACGTCTCAGGTGATACACGAGCTTCTACATAAATATGATCCGAATATATCTTCCACCGGAAGATCAGAATGAGACAGACTTTTTACATGAAAATAGAAATACCTCGGATGCGAGGGATCGTGATGAAAGGGGGAGTCATCATACAAGGGGGATGTGGTCTTATCCTTGTCCTGATTGCCATAACTTCAATCGCTTCAGGACTGCCACCAAACTTTTGTCTCGGAGAGGACGGGAGTATTGCACTAGGGGTATTTGCACCGCCAGGATCACCAACAGGAAGAGAGCAGGTTCTCCTTCAGGAGATCCGGGAGTTTCGGGAAAAATCCGGCGAAAACCCTGCAATAGGAGTATTTTCAGATGAATGGATGAATGACCGGAAATTTCCCGCTGATGATGCAAAGACTGTACGAAACGAAGGTATGATCCCGTATATCAGGCTCATGATGCGAAGCTCAGACCGTCCGTATCAGCAGGAACCGGTATACACATTGCACAATATTGCTCTTGGAAAGTTTGACGGTGAACTCCGATCATGGGCACGGGAGGCACGAGTCTTTGGCTCTCCCATTCTCATTGAATATGGGACCGAAGTAAACCAGTGGAACTATCCGTGGAACGGATACTGGAACGGGAACGAGAAAGGACAGGGCCTGTTTCAGGAGGCATACCGTCATATCATTGATATTATGCGTGAAGAGGGGGCTTCTAATCTTATCTGGATATATCATGTAAATGCTGAGAGCCAGCCGTCTTTGGAATGGAATAACATCACATGGTATTACCCCGGAGATGAATATTGTGACCTGGTTGCCATTTCCTTATTTGGATCAAAAAAACCCTTTGAGACCGGGACAAAACCCTTCAAAGATACCCTGGATACAACCATACAAACTCTTATGGCCGGGGGAATTGAAAAACCAGTTCTGCTCATCAGCGGAACAGATGTGCAAAGCAGGTTTATCGATCCTGCATCATTTGTTACAGAGATGCTCTCGTCACTGTCCAATGATGTATGGCCTGATGTGAAAGCTCTTATCTGGCTGAATGCAGCATGGAAAAACGATAATAATCCCCTTCATGACACATCCATGAGACTTCAGGACAATGCTACCGTTGCTTTTGCATTCAAATCAGGACTTCAGTCCTTACAGATTCAGAACCGACTGACATGTTCATGATTGCATGACAATCCACCCGTGCGGGCTCCTCCCCCTCATCCCACCGGACTGTATCGCATTGATACTGGGGAGTTATCCGTCACTTCTCTCCTTACAAGCCGGGGAATATTATGCACACCCCCGGAACATGTTCTGGATGATCATGGAATCTCTCCTCGGTATACCGCATTATCTCCCGTATGAAGATCGGATTTCACTTCTGCTGGATCATAAGATCGGATTATGGGATGTATATGCATCGTGCATACGAAAAAGCAGTGCAGATGCACGGATACATCATCCGGTTCCCAATGATCTGAAAACACTCATATCACATCATCCATCAATCCGGGTAATCTTTGTAAATGGTCGTGAAGCAGAAAAAGGATTTAAAAAATTCTTCCCTGATATTACAATACCGGCCAGGTATCTTCCCTCTTCAAGTCCTGCGTATGCAATCCGCCTTGAGGAAAAGACAGAGATGTGGAAAGAAGTAACCAGGATTGTGAGTACGCCCTGAACCGGCTCTTACTGCCCACTGTGCCCCGGTCTTCATACAGGCACCATGACTGGTGATACCATCTGAAAAATGAACGAACCCGGATTATGCCCCGATACTGGCAAGACTGCAGGATTCAGTTACATATACCCAGTAGGAACGGGTCGGCTGTAACATCCGTGAATCTGCCTGTTCATTTGATCCCCCGTTTACAATGGTTGTCTCAAATTGTTGCGTCACAGGGTCCCAGCCGATCACCTCAGTCCAGGTATTCCTGATAGAGAGCAGCGAGTCACGCGCTGATGCCGGAGTATTCCCGGTAAATCCAAACATGTTCCAGCCGGCCGTCATATCCTTCACCGGAGGAACCTGAAGGGGATCATCGGAGAACCGTAAGGGTACGGAGAATGGAGCGGTTGAATACACCCAGTATCCTTCAAGCGGGAGGATCTTATCCTCAGCTGTCAGATCATTCCATCCCCCATCCTTCAGATTATAGGTCCAGATACTATGTCCGGCAGAATCAAGACCGGAGAAAATTGAAGCCGTGTTTGCATCATCTGCCAGCCGGCGGGGGATAGATACAAAATTCCATCCCTTGATCAGATCAATTGATCCATTCAGATAGTCTGATACTGTCGATCCGGCAGATCCGGAAAGCATTGTAGTCTCCTGTCCTGATCCGGGTTCTTCTCCTGATACCGAACAGATACAGAGTGATAATACAATACACATAATTGATAGTATAGAAAGCCTGCTCATCACACCCAGTCCTGCTTGTCTATTCATTATATCTCAGTACTCAGATATAGTCTCTGCTCTCATGAGATATTCTTTTCATCAGACAAACAAACCCTCTTTTGTGAAATCCCTGCACCTCACCGCTTCGCAGATCCCCTTTGACCTGGACCTTTCACTCTCATGCGGACAGATATTCGGATGGAAAAAATCCGGAGATATATGGAAAGGAGTACATAACGGGAAAATCATAACCATCAGACAGGTAGGGGACATACTCCATTACGAGGGTGCAGGAAAGCAGGAGATTATCCGTTTTCTTGGTCTGCAGGATCCCGTACAGGAGATTATCACATCCATCCGGGATCATATCCTTGCATATAATGGAGCACCGGATACCTTCTTTGAAACACAATATACGCGATCACAGGGGCTGCGTATCCTCCGGCAGCATCCGTGGGAATGCCTTATAAGTTTTATCTGTTCGGCAAATTCGAATGTTCGGACTATAGAAAAACGTATCAATCTCATTCTTGGACGGTATGGGAGAGCATGTCATCCAGGCGAACATCAGTTCCCTGATCCGGAAACCCTCTCCCAATGCAGTGAGGACCGCTTACGGGAATGTCTGACCGGATACCGGGCTCCGTATTTAATGAAAACCGCAGCATATATCTGTCAGCATCCGGATTTCTTTGAACAGGTGGTAATGATGGAGTACCCCTGCGCAAAAAAGGCCCTGATGACGCTTCCCGGGGTCGGGCCGAAGGTTGCAGACTGTGTCCTGCTTTTTGCATTTGAACAATTAAGCGCAGTGCCGGTAGATATCAGGATTCGGACGATCATTGAAAGAAGATATGCGGGCCTGATGAAAACCGAAGAAAAAGGCAGATTATCCTATGATACGATCAGCGGGTTTTGCAGGGAGTACTTTGGTCCCTATGCCGGATATGCCCAGCAGTACCTTTTTGCTACCCGTGATATGGAAAAAACAAAGGTTACCAGATCTGCTGAATGACCATAAATGCAAGATATGCACAGGTTGCAGTAAGAGGAATGGTAATAACCCATGCGGTAACGATCTGCCTGACGACTGACCACTGAACCGCAGCACTTCCCTGTGTCGCACCAACCCCCATAATACAACCGCTGATTGCATGAGTACTTGATACCGGAACACCAAAGAGTGTGACAAACAAAAGAACAAGTCCACCACCGGTTTCAGCACAAAACCCCTGATACGGACGGAGATGAGTGATTCGTTTTGCCATTGTCCGTACAATCTTCCACCCGCCGGTCAGTGTTCCAAGTGATATTGCAGCACTTGACATGAGAATGACCCAGAGCGGGACATGAAAATCGGATAACACCCCTGCCGTAACCAGCATCGCTGTGATGATACCCATTGCATGCTGGGCATCATTACTCCCATGACCGATGCTGTAAAATGAAGCTGATACAATCTGAAGCTTATTGTAGATTTTATTCATAATCTGCTGATCAGCATTTCTGCACGCCCTGATTACCAGGCATCCGAAGAGAAATGCCCCGGCAAATCCAAGGGAGGGTGAAATAACAATAAAAAGAACGATGCCCAATAGACCGCTTATGGGAAGAATATGCAGAATGATACAGATCGGTATGGAGAATACAAAACCAAAAAACCCTCCAATCTTTAGAAAATGACTAAAATCAGTCTCATGCTTGAGGTATGCAACACCGGCAAGGATGAATGCTCCCATAAGTGCACCGGCAAGCCCATAGAGAACAACACCGCCAATCAAAGGCAATGTTGGTAATATAACAACATTTATCCCACCATAGGCAACTGCGGTCCCAATCAGACCGCCAACCATGGCATGTGTGGATGATATCGGGACGCCGATATATGCGGTCGCATAAATCCAGAACGAAGCGACGAGAATACCAATGATGATGACGTCAAGGGTGAGCCATTCCGGGGCCACGATCCCTTTTCCTATCGTCTTTGCAATGGCAGTGGTGAAGAATAACGGGCCTATCAGGTTGAAAAATGCCGCAAGACCCACTGCCTGCAACGGAGTTAAAACCCGTGTTGCAACAATGGTTGAGATGGAATTTGCCGCATCATGAAGACCATTCAGAAAATTGAACAAGAGTGCAATGGCAATGCCGATGATGAGGATACTTTCCATACTGATCACGAATGCCTGATGTTGATGTCTGAAAGCACATTCGCAACATCTTCACATTTATCGGTGGCAGTCTCCAGGCACTCGTAGATATCTTTCAGTTTTATCGTGGTCATGGGATCTTCCATGGCAAACAACCGTTGTATTGCCTGAGATAACAGATCATCTGCCATGTTTTCAAGACGATTGACTTCGATACCACAACTCTCAAGCGGATTGCTTTTTTTAAACGATCGGATTCCCCTGACCCCGCATTCCAGCTGAACGGCTGACAAGCGGATCAGCTGGGCAAAATTCTGCATGGTCTTATCATACTCTTTGACCCCATAGATGAGCAGCTTTTCAGCCGAATCATCAATATAATCCAGTACATCATCAAGGGCTGTTGCCAGTCTGGATATCTCGAGCGGGTCAAGCGGCGTGATGAATGTCCTATTTAAATGTTCATAGATTTCATGGGTGATTAAATCGCCCTTATGTTCCAGATCCTTGATCTCTTTATAAGTTGATTCAGGTTCAGTCTTTTTTGTAACCATCTGTTCCAGTTTGTCGGCCGCCTGCACTACAATACCGGCCAGCTGTTCAAAAAGGTCAAAAAATACTTTGTCCTGTGGAATCAACCATTCCTTAATCCCCACAGTAATCGGAACAATTAACCCTTACATACGTAAAAAGACACCGGTTTTATCTGATAATATCCACCAGAACATGACCTGCATTGATGATAATGGAATAGACATAATAACAGAGAGCAGATGTAGTAACCGCCAGTGGAAATGTTACAATCCAGGTTGTTACAATGTCCCTGACCACATTCCAGTCAACTGCATTTTTCCCCCTTGTTGCACCGACGCCAACAATGGAACCACTGATTATATGAGTGGAAGAGGTTGGAATACCCGTTATTGTCAGGGCTGATATGACCAGACCACCCGCTGTGGAGGCACAAAACCCCTGGTACGGGCGGATGCGTGTAATACCCTTTGCCATCCTGGTGATAACGTTCCATCCTCCAAATACCGTACCGGCACCAATGGCAAGGGCTGATGCACCCATCACCCAGAACGGAGCAGTAAAGGTATCGGAAAGGCCGCCTGCAATAAATAAGGCGGCAATAATACCCACCGCATGAAGCCCGTCATTTGCACCATGGCCGATAGCCTGAATCCCGCCTGATACGATCTGAAGTGGAAAGAAAATTTTGTTCCTGGTACTCTGCCGTGAAAACCGGAACAGGTATGAGACCACAATATCGAGAAAGAACCCTCCCAGAAACCCGATGGTCGGTGATATTACAATAAAAATAAAAATTGCAAGAAGTCCGCTCACCTTGAGGATACCGGCAGCCATCAGCGAAACGATCATCAATGAAAACCCGCCGACAGCCCCTGCTCCTGCCCCGAACCTTACGGGACCTTTCAGCATATAAAAGATGAAGGAAAGATACAGTCCGCCACAGAGTGACCCGACACATCCTGACAGTGCTACCGGCATAATCATCTCAGGTGTCGGCCAGATAACCGTGGAAAGACCGAATGCAGCAATGGATGAACCGACCATGCACCCGATAAGTGCATGACTTGCTGATATCGGAAACCCTTTCGCAGTCAGGTAGCTGAGAAGAAACACTCCACAAATAAGAGCGACAACAAGGGTATCGGGAGTAAGTGCTGCCGGTTTGACCACACCGGTTCCAATAGTCTTTGCAATGGCGGTGGTCAGTACAAACGGGCCTGCTATATTGCAGACTGCGGCAAGGATAAGGGCGTACAAGGGCCGTAATGCCCTGGTTGCTACCACGGTGGCGATGGAGTTTCCTGCATCATTCAGGCCATTGACGAAATTAAACAAAAGCGCCAGAATGATACCGGTAATAATGATGAATTCCATGGCTTATGTATGACGGAGAATGATCTCATTTAACACATGACCGACATCGTTGCACTCCTGCAGGACCTCTTCCAGATTTTCATAAATGTCTTTTAATTTTATCAGAAGAATCGGATCCTGCATAGAGAAGAGCTCGGTGACTGCTGCTGAGAGCAGATCGCTGGACCGGTTATACACATGATTAATATTCTGACAGGAGTTTTTTATCTCCGCAATCTCATCCCAGGAACCAAGCAGCCCGACACCTTCCCGGATTTCTGCAACAGAAATCGAGATAAATTCTGCAAATGTACCCAGGTGGGGATATGTCCCGATCAACTGATAATTACAGATCTGATGAGCCACCCAGTCGATGATATCAATCACATCATCAAGCGCTTTTGCCAGGCGATGAATTTCATCAGGCTCAAGGGGGGTAATTAATGACTCCTCCAGGCGGGTGAATATTTTTCTGACCAGTTCGTCAGACTCATGTTCAAGCTGATGGATCTTCTGGCAGGCGATACCCCGGTTCTGATCAGGATCTGATGTCAGTTCGCTCAGATGTGAGGACGCCAACACTATCTTTTCTGATATTGCACGAAAAACTTCCAGAAAATACTGATCTTCCGGGAGAATGAGATCCCGTATCCGCATATGGTTCTGGTGGAACCTGATCAATTATATGAGTACGTATTCCAGAAAAGAGGTGACGAAAAAACCTGAATATCAGGTCATATTACTCATAATGGCAAAAAATTCATCCGCCGGAACAGTTGCAAGAGCCGGAAATGTCCTGTTTGGAACTGCATACCGCTGCATGACCTGGTATTCAAGCCATGCGCCGTAGAGGGAAAGGCGGGCAGTCATTCCTGAAACCTGAACCGGAAACTGCGGATCTGAACGGTTGAAATACGGAATACGGTTTAAATGAGTAAGTTCTGTCTGGACGGTCCTGTTATATGCCGACCGGAGGTAGGAGAGATCGGGTGATATATTGTATGAACTGGTCTCATTCAGGTTCTTTTTCAGACGAATATTTGCATATTCCACAGATAAATTCAGTACGTCAGGGATATCATAGGTTACCGAACCATCAATCCGGCCCTTTATCTCATATAAATCCGGTATCCAGTACTGATTCATCATAAACAGGAATTCTGTATCATTACTGGTATGATTCCCGGAGATACCTGCATCCTCACCAAAGGATGGAAATATGCACATGAGAAGAAAGAGCAGCGTGGTAATGATGATCAGATATGTCTGGCACAGACGCATAATTATCTCCTATGAACCTCAATTGTTACAATGAGATTATCTCTGGTGACATTTGAAGGTATCAGCCTGAAAAACCGGTGAAAGACCAGAGTGTTCCAGAATGCGTTCGCATGTAACTTTTATGAATTGTATGGGTGACATATAAGGGCAGGTTGATACGTGAATTCAGAAGTCCGAATACTCCATGTGGATGATGAGCCGGTAATATGCGATCTGACAAAGATCAGTCTTGAAAAATCCGGACGACTCAGGGTTGATGTAGTACATTCAGCAGAGGAAGCACTCGAACGGATACGATCCGGATCATACGCATGTATCATATCTGATTATGAAATGCCCATCATGAACGGGCTTGATTTTTTAAAAGAAGTCCGGAGTATCGATCCGGATATCCCCTTTATCCTCTTTTCCGGCAGGGGGCGTGAGGCAGTCATCATCGATGCAATCAATACCGGAGCGGATTTCTATATTCAGAAAGGGGGCGACCCAAAAGCCCTTTTTGCTGAACTTAACCATAAAGTCGAATACGCCATTCAACAGCGCAATACGCGCATGGCTCTGAAGAGAAGAGACGGGATTCTTGAAGCAGTCAGTCTGGTGGCAAATCTGTTTCTTGGAGGAGAACCGTTTGAACGGGCATTACAGGAGGCAATAACCCTCTTTGGTCTGGCAACAGAGGTTGATACCGTCCGCTTGTTCGCATTGCATTCAGATATGCCTGAACAGGATTCCCCGTATTATGTATACAATAAAGCCTCATGGACACGGATTGCAATTCATCCTGATACGTACGAGCAATATATCAGATCTCAAAAAATTCCTGTGGACAATGAACTTACAGACAGGCTCTTCAGAGGTGAGACCCTTATTCTGAATGAATCAGAAATTCAGAAATATAATCTTATCAACCAGGGATTAAACCCCAAATCAATTGCCATCTTTCCGGTTTTTGTCGAACAGAAGGTCTGGGGAATCTTATGGTTTACTGATTTCATGGGCGGGCGAACCTGGACCGGGGTTGAGATTGATGCGCTCCTTGCGGCATCTGCCATTATAGGCTCGGCCATTCAGCAGGACCAGATGCGAAGATCGCTCATTGAGGCCAAGGAAAAATATGCATCCATGTATTCCCTGATGCGACGGTTATGTGACACCGTCCCGGATATTCTCTGGGCGAAAGATCTGGAGGGTTCTTTTCTTTTTGTGAATCAGGCCGGTGCAAATCTCCTCTGTGCACCGAATACGGATGAACCGGTTGGAAAAAAGGAAGAGTATTACACATGCGGAGTACGTCATGGATCGCAAGCCAAAACAGCCTCTCCACTCCCCGTACAAGGGAGATTATCTCTCAGAACAGGATCAGAATCTACTGAACTGGATATTATTACAGTTCCCTTTGTAAATCACGAGGGAGAGCAGATTGGCACCGTGACGCTCGGCAGGGACATCACGAGTTACTGCAAAATAAAGGAAGGTCTCATGCGATCGGAAGAGCGGTATGAAACCATCATCAAGGCCATCCACATCGGTGTCATCGTCGTCTCAAAGGAAGGGATTATCAAGGATATCAATCCCCGTGCGCAGGAATTGCTCAGTGTCAGCAAAGAGGGGATGATCGGGACCGAACTTCGTAAAAACCGGATACTTCGTGAGATGGAATTATCTGATGCAGTCCATGAAGTACTCCGGACCGGGGCAGCCATCTCATATCTTACCTCCCGTACCGTAACCAAAACAAAGGAAGATTTCCATTGTATGGTCCGGTTCCTTGTTCCTGAAAACGGAGGGGAGGCAGAGGTTCTGATTACCATCGACCCCCATTATATTGATTAATCAGAGAAGTGACACAAGGTCACGAAGAACGGCGGAAGGGTCCTGAGCTTTGACTACACTTGATGCGAGAAGAACACCATCAGTTCCAAGGTCAACTGCAGTTTTAACACACCGGCCTGAATGAATTCCGGCACCGGTGAGAACTTTGACATCAGCACTGATTTTTCTGACAGCATCAACCGAAGCGGTAATAATATCAGGATTTGCTTCGGATACAGAAATTTTCCCTCCAATCAGTTCTGGAGGCTCTATCGCAACATAATCAGGGCCGAGTGCTGCAAGAGCTGCCGTCGTTGACACATTATTTGAACAGACACAGGAGAGCAACCCGGCACTTTTCAAAGCGCTCACATTCTTTTCAATATCGGCAATCGTCAGACGGTATTCCGAATGATTCACCAGTGATCCGATCGCCCCGGCAGATTTTATTGCGGCAAGCGGCATCCGTCCGGTGTGAGCACCAGGGTCGACCGGGTCGATATGCTGGGCAAAAACCGGAATGTCATAATGGTGATGCACCGGATGGATATCAGTATAAAGCGGTGCAAGTGCAATGGTCACACCTGTTTCATCAGTAACCTCACGTGCAGCCCTCGCGATCCGATGGGCACCGGTTCCGATGGATTCTGTGTAGCACTTCAGGTTTACAAGGATCAGAGGGGTTTTCAGTGATAGTGGTTTCATAGGGCATTCATTGGTCGTTGTATTACTTATCAGTTCACCATCATCTCTGCCTGTGGTCTCTTCGTTCCATTTCAGGCCTGGATCGTACGTCGGACAGTCCTCTCCGGTACCCTGACCGGGTAGTTCCTCCATAGCTTATCCGAAGTATCTGTTCCTTCAGCTCACGACCGTCATCATCAGAAGGAGACGATTCAATCCTCCGTTTCCATATCTGTGTCATCTCTTTGGTATACGCACCCCCCCGCCCCCGGGCATCAATGATATACCACCTGATACCCATCCGGTAAAGTGACGGATATTCATCAAAAAGACTATGCTCAGAGGAGTTCAGAATATGACTTCTTCCTGCATGTTCACACCAGACCGGAAATGAAATCTTTTTCTCGTCCTGAAGGATGATGTGTGCCCCATCGTTTATTGTAGCATATGCACACAGATGATCCTCCGTGACCGCTGCCTCAATAAGACCCTGACAGCAGATGGCAGGTTCCGGACCGGTACTGCCCCTGTATGCACGACTGATATCAGCAATCTCCTGCTCAGATAACTCCGGAGAGAGGGTACAGAACTCATACTGATGACATCCCCGCAGTGCGGCAGCATTTGCCACGGGAAGTCCATACCAGGAAGAGATGCATGATTCAGGTTTTACATTCAGGATATATTCACCCATTCCGACTGCATCGACCAGATAGTGATGAATACCACGTGATGCCCAATGGTCCAGATGACTCATGAACAGATCAACCTCGTTCTGTCTCATGACACCAGGGAGCAGGATACCGATGGGGTGGTCGCATTTTGAAAGAGCAAAATCCCATTCAGGACTGGCCGTCCAGAGAAGATACACCCGGTCCGCCCCATTTTTCAGAGCGATGTCAGCATCCGATTCGGATGATACAAGAACAACAAGCCGTGGCTGCATTAAATCCGTTTCTGAAACGGATGTACCATCACTGGAAGGCCGGTTTCTTATCCTGTCACGGATCTGCAAAGCCGTATCAGACCGTGGAATCCCTGACTGAACAACCGCATCTTCTGCAGCCTTGAGTATCTCCCGCCGGAGAGCGTTCAGAACACGGATAGGAGCAAACCATCCCTCTTCTCCTGATATGGTAATATCTGAGAAGGAGAAGAGTGTACCACCGGTCTTCATCAGATGCTCCCGGATCATCTCCTGCGTCAGTGATCGTGTTTTTGCAGGTGCAATCGGTTCCGGTCCCGTGCAGGTAAAAGAGTGTCTGTATGATCGCCGGTCACGGACCGTTCCCGTAACCGATATGATGCCATTTTCCGCAAATGTAACCGAACAGGAGATGGAAAGGGATCCTTCATACCTGGCATCAGGGTTATCAAGCAGATGTGTAATATGCCGGCTTAGAGCCCGTCGTCGTGTCAGAAAGACCGGTGAACCGACCGAAACCTGAAACGGTAGACAAAGTTCCATGATTCTATCCCGGATGACCGGATCATCACCAAGAACAAATCCTTCATCCCATCCGTTCCAGATAAAACCAAGCCCGTCTCCCTTTTGGGGGATTAATGCGGATTCAAGCTGTATCCGTATCCTCCAGACATCCGCATCGACGATGGTGCCCAGAAAGTATCCCTGATTTCCGGGAAAACTGCGCCCCATGACATCAGAATAATCGTTGCCACTAATATATCCGGAGGTAAACCCGCGGGAGAATGCGATCGCAAGATCTGCCATATCCATCGGATCAGGATGGAATGTGCCGGCTTTGATAGCATCCAGTGCTTTGCGGTAGATGGAGGTAACGGTTGCGACATATTCCGGCGATCTCATTCTGCCTTCTATTTTGAGTGCCCTGACCGGGAGGCGGACGATGGTATCAAGAACCGGATAGAGACAGAGATCCTTTGTTGAAAGGAGATACGCAGGTTTTGTATGAATTTTTGTGCGGGTTATTCTCCCGTACTGATCGCACCTTCCTTTCAGTATCCGGTACTGTTTCCGGCATGGCTGGGCACACATCCCCCGGTTTCCGCTTCTCCCTCCGACAAGGGATGAGAAGAGACACCTTCCGGAATAGGCATAGCAGAGTGCACCATGAACAAACACTTCAAGATCAACCGAATAACCGGAGAGTGCATCTGCAATCTCCTGTATCTCATCTTTCTTCAGTTCCCGTGCCAGGACAATCCTTCTGCATCCGTTTTCTGCTGCATACCGTGCACCGGGAATATTATGCACACCCATCTGGGTTGATGCATGCAGGATAAGGTCCGGAATATATGTCCGGGCACAGGATAAAAGGCCGGTATCCTGAATCAGAACGGCATCAACACCTATCGAATAGAGAAAGAGAAGGTATTGCAGAGCCTCCTGCATCTCCCCCTCCGTTATCAGGGTATTGACTGTGACATAGACCTGAATGCCTCTCAGGTGAGCATATCTGACCGCTTCTTTCAACTCCTCATCCGAAAAATTATCCGCAAACTGTCGGGCACCAAACCGTCTGCCGCCAAGATAAACCGCATCGGCACCGGCTGCACACGCGGCAATAAGGGCATCAGGCGATCCGGCGGGTGCAAGGAGAAGAGGAAGATCCTGCTTCATGACTGAATCAGTACTCCGGTCTGCAGTCACGACTGATCTTCCTTTGTTCAAGGAGGGCATCCATGAGAACAAGTGCCATCATCGCTTCAGCGACCGGCACAATCCGTACCGCAATACAGGGATCATGCCTTCCTTTGACCGAAATGGTCCGGTCTTTCCCATGGATATCAACGGTCTGCTGAAGTGACGTTATTGACGGTGTCGGCTTGACACTCAGCCTGACCAGAATATCCTGTCCTGACGAAATCCCCCCAAGGATGCCACCGGCATTATTTGAACGGTACCCGTCACTGGTCATCTGATCATTATGCTCTGAGCCGGTCATGAATGCCGCCCGGACGCCTGATCCGATCTCGACCGCCTTAACACCTCCGATCCCCATCAGAGCATAGGCGATGAGGGCATCCAACTTTCCAAATACCGGATCACCAAGCCCCGGAGGACACCCGGACACCACAAGACTGACCACGCCACCGACTGACTCGCCCCGATCCCGGGCATCACGTATCGTCTGTTCGATCTCGCCAGGATCTGACTTCCCATGCACAGAGCTCAGGATTCCGGAGATGGTAATTCCTTCCGTTTCCAGATAACGCCTCGCAACAGCACCGGCTGCAACCCGTGCCGCAGTCTCCCGCCCGGAGCTTCTGCCGCCACCCCGGTGATCCCGTATCCCGTATTTTTGAAAATACCCCCGGTCCGCATGACCCGGACGGAATATCTCTTTTAATTCATCATAATCAGACGAACGCATCGAGGTGTTTGAGATAAGAAGACAGATAGGAGTGCCCAGCGTTTTTCCTTCAAACACCCCCGAGAGAATAGAGACCGTATCCGCCTCGTTTCGTGATGTTACAAGGTCACTGCTCCCGGGTCTTCTTTTATCCAGATATGCCTGAATGTCATCCGCGGATAATGAAAAACCAGGGGGGCATCCGTCAATGACAGCACCGATTGCAACGCCGTGACTCTCGCCAAACGTTGTTACCCGGAAATTTCGTCCAAAAGTATTCATGCAAGCATCTCCCGAAGCCGTGCGACCGGTGTTTCAATACCAGTCAGAATGCGGAACTGCTCGGCAAGCTGATGAATAAACATCTCGGTTCCTGGAATTACCGAGCATCCTGCAGCAAGAGCGGCCTGAAGAAGGGGCGTATCCCGTGGTGTATACACCAGATCAAACACCTTCATCCCCGGATGCAGGACCGACGGAGGAACCGGAGTGTTTGGATCTGATCCCATACCGACCGGTGTTGCATTGATCACCAGATCCGGATGAAACATACCGATGTCCTCCAGTAACCCGGTCTCTGCACCGGTCTTTCTCGCCAGATGCTCTGCCCGGTCACGGGTCCGGTTCAGGATAACCGGAGTAAATCCACGCATGGAGACGGCATACACCGCTGCCGCTGCCGCACCACCTGCACCAAGAATGACCGCCGTATCTCCTTCTGTCCCCTCCAGAGGGCGGTATATCCCTTTCCAGTCGGTATTAAATCCGAATTTTTCATCTTCCTGGATGAGAACGGTATTGACAGCACCGATTGTCTCGGCATCGTGTTTTATCTCATCAAGATAGGGAAGAATAGTCTCTTTATGGGGAATCGTAACCGAGAGGCCACGGACACCGGTTTTGGGAAGAGACCTTAAAAACGCTCCGGAATCCGGGTGTTCGAACCAGGTATAATGGGCAGGCATCCCATAATCCGCAAAAAGACGATTGTATATTCCCGGACTTTTACTATGCATGCAGGGATACCCGAAAATCCCATACAGGAAGATATCCCGGTCATCAGATATCCGTTTGAGATGAATCTTCTCTCCTGATGGAATATCTGTCCTGATTACCGATGCCAGGAGTTCACGCCGTTTTTGAGGATCACATATACCGTTTTCAATCTTGTCCAAAATAAGTGCAGCAGCCTCCTCAGCTGTTGTCCTGCTGGTATTAACAACAATATCTGCAGCACTCCGGTAGAGGGGCATTCGTTCGGATAAAACCAGTTCAATCTCCTCTCGGGGAGAAAGTCCGGTCAGGGAGGGACGATCAGTTTTGTGAATTCTCTGATAGATGACATCCGGGTCTGATGTCAGCAGGATAACAATACTGTTCATCCGCAGCATCTGCACATTGGCCGGCCGGATGACCGCTCCCCCTCCTGTACTGATGATCCCTGGTCCGGACGGGATCCGTGCAATGACATGCTGTTCAATATCACGAAACCCTGCTTCTCCTTCTGATTCAAATATCTGCGGAATCTTCTTTCCCGTAGTATCCTCAATCAGCTGATCCGTATCAAGATACCCAAGACCGGTCTTTTTGGAGAGGGATTTTCCAATACTGCTTTTGCCCGTTCCCCGATACCCGATCAGCACAATACGGCGTTTTGCCATATTCGTTTCAATTCCTCCCAGAACCCTGGATATGATTTTGTCACGCATCCTGCATCAAGGATTGTGACATCCCCGATACAGCACCCGAGCAGAGCAAAACTCATCGCAGTCCGGTGATCATTCTCCGGATGAATTGTTCCCCCATGAAGCGGAGCGGGATGAATTGTTATTGCATCCTCCTCTGTTTGTACAATTCCCCCAAGGGTGGCAAGTCCCTGTGCAATCGCTGATATCCGATCACTCTCCTTCATCCGTAAGTGATGCACGCCTGTGATCGTGGTCGGCGTAGACGAGATTGCAGCAACCATACAGACCGTCTGCACAATATCCGGACAATCGGCCATATCAATCGTGACCCCTGTGAGCATCATATCCGGTGAGCGGATAAGGGTTATGGAATCATGATCCTGCATGACGGAACAACCCATCATCTCCAGTATCTCCAGCAGTCTGCGGTCACCCTGTGCCGAATGCGGATTAAGTCCGGTCACGGTTGCAGAACCACCACAGATCGCGGCAAGGGCAAACCAGTACGACGATGATGAGAAATCACCCTCGATGACATAGGTTCTTGGGCCATACCGCTTTGTGGAAGATACCATGAAGACCGGTTCACCCTCATCTCCCGCTGACACCATGACCTCAGCACCAAATGCCTGCATGCTGTCAATCGTCATCAGGATATACGGGAGTGAAACCGGATCGCCTGTCAGGTGAATGATAACATCTTTCTCTGCATACGGAGCTGCAATCAGAAGAGACGAGATAAACTGGCTTGAAATGCTCCCGTCAATACGGAGATGTCCTGCCGGAAACACACCATCAATATGCACCGGCGGACAGCCGGGATTTTTCAGATACGAAATCTTTCCGCCGGCTGCATTCAGGGTATCAATAAGCGGACCTAACGGGCGCTGCTGCATCCGTGCACTTCCGGTCAGAATAACCGGCCCGTCGGCAAGAAGGGAGACCGCAGTCAGCAGTCTCATCGAAGTTCCGGAGTCCTGAATATTGATCTCCTGTGCCGGTGCAATGAGATGCCCTCCTCTTCCCTGTACCCGGATGTTCTCCCTGCTCCAGTCAAGCCTGATTCCGAGCTGCATCAGCGCCCGTGCAGTCATCCGGGTATCATCTGCATCAAGCTGGCCGATGATCTCCGATTCGCCATCAGCGAGAGCCGAAATGATAAGGGCACGGTGCGTATAACTCTTTGAGGGGGGCGCTGCAACGGTAAAGGAAACCGGCCCGCATCTTCCTATCGTCATCTGCATGGGTTCTCTCCGGTCAGATGGTAACATCCAAGATGTTTTACCCGGCTTATGGCCCGGATACGTTCAATTGCTTCTTTCCAGTTCCCTTCGCATTGCAGATCAATAAAGAAGACATAATTACCCATACATCTCTTTGAGGGCCGTGATTCAATTCTGGTCAGATTAACGCCGGTCTCCTTGAAGGGACTTAAGAGATCATACAGCAACCCGGCCCGGTTTTCTCCCGGATCCACGATGATACTGCATTTTTCAGGATGCTCTTCCATACCGGGATCTTTTCTGATGACAATGAACCGGGTTACATTATCAGGATTATTCTCGATATTTTCTGCAAGGACCGGTATCCCTGAACGCTCCGCAAGCGTTCGTGACAGGATTGCAGCAGAGCCTTTGCGTTCCTTCTGTGCATGGGCACTTGCGGCGTTGCTCTCGGTATGAATAACCGGAACTCCGAGATCATCGATATACCTGCTGCATTGCTCATGACTCTGCGGATGGGCAAAAATCACCGTGATTGTATCAAGCGGAGTATCGGACGCGAGGGTATGGTGAACAGGCAGATAGCGCTCTTCAGAGATGAATACCGGATGCTGCATAAGTCCGTCCATGGTGGCAGTCACTCCTCCGGCCTCACTATTTTCAAGGGGAACAAGTCCGGGGATACCGGTCTCAAGGACGCGGGTGAATACCCGGCTGATTGTCGGCACAAGGATGATATCACTATCCATCATCCGGGCCAGATCATGAGAGAATGTCCCTTCCGGACCAAGCGTAATGAGCGTCACTGATTCACCATCGTCTGAATAAGGTGATCGGTCTCACGCTGGGCCTGATCACAGAACGGACCGAACCATGCACGGGATGCAAGAAACTCACGGGTAAATGCATCATGATCGCCCGATGTCACCATGCTCAGGATCTCTGAAAATGCCTGCTCACACATTTCAAGGACGGACGGCACCTGTGGATTCATACAGAGAATATCCGCATAGAGATCAGGATTTTGTGCAAGCAGTCTGCCAGCTATCCCGGTCTCTATCCGGTATACCGGACTCATAAATAACTCAGTATCTGCAGGAGATATGCCCAGTCTTCTCATGGTGCCTGCAAGCAGAATTGCCTTGAAATGAGTCAGACCCTGAATGACGGCCATTATCCGGTCATGCTGCTCAGGCGTTGTCACGGTAACTCTGGCACCCTGGCCTTCGAATATTGTCCTGAAAAACCGGAGATCATCCTCATTACAGCGGGCAGGTGTTGCAACAATCGTCTGTCCCCGGATGGTTCCGACAGTCGGGCCAAACATGGGATGAAGACCAATAACCCGTGCTTTTGAGGTAAGCATGGCCCTGACCGGTTCAGTCTTGAGCGATGTCAGGTCAGCCAGGATCTGATGTTCACCAAGGATTGATGCAATCTCAAAAATGACCGGAACCGTATCCCGTATCGGAACGGAAACGATGATGACATCAGCACGGCCCGCTATCTCTTCTTTCGTTGTCTCTGTCCTCCGGCCGGCAATGAGCACCTCATGCCCTGCCTGCAGAAACACCTGTGCAAAGAGATGTCCCATCCCTCCGGTTCCGCCAATGATGCCAATCTTCATGTTATTTCTCAATGATGGTCTCATCAATTGCCATGCCGAAATGACGGCCGCCACGTTCAACCCGGCCGAGCACCACATCACCAGGTTTGAGTGAGGTCACCGATACGGCTGAATAATCCGGACGCACAAGCCTGATGGTCTCAGCATTCTGCAGGATGACAGATACATGCTGCCCCTCGGCCTCTGCTTCAACAAGGAAGAGGGGGCGTCGTTCAATCTTTACCCGGCCGACGGTCGCTTCCCGGCAGGACCCGTTCCCGTGTACAATCATGACCCGGTCACCGGCTTTCAGATCTGCAAGATACGCTGTCTTTCCCCCGGTAACCTGCACATATGCATGGACACCACCGGCATTGACCCTGAAGGGACGGGGTGCAACATACGGATTGACCAGTGTTTCAGCATGTACCAGAAAAAAACCGGATGAGGTATTTCCGACAAGCATCCCTTCCCCGTCAGTCATGAGAGAACAGGTATCGACACAAACCCGCTCGCCCATCCCCGCAGGCTGAACCGCCGTTACCGTCAGACGGTGGAGCTCCTGTCCGTCCATCATGGACCGGGCCATGTGGGTAATTGATCTGACAAGATCAGGGTCGCAAGTCCGGATCAGAACACCTGCAACTCCTTTCTCAAGAACAGTTAGTGCCTGTTCTGCTTCCTGAAGACTTGAAACGACTGCAATGACATTATCCCCGCATGCCACAAGGTTCTCAAGCGGAATGATCGTCCAGTCGGGAGTGTGCACAATAATCCGGCATGTCTGTGCCGCGTTCATTGCCTCTGCCTGTTCGTCGGCATTTCCTATGGATATCTCGCGGATATCCTGATCCGGGACCAGATCACCATCAGGAGCAACAACGAGGATCCTCCCAAGTTCCCGGACAGGACCTGCGGAATCGGCAACAACACCGTCAGCTCCAGACTCAAGGGCCGCAATGGCAAGTTCCTTATTCCAGGGCCGGAGATCAACAAATACCTGTTTCATGATTCCTCAGATGTTCTCAGGCCTGACTCCGTCATGGACCACTTTACACACATTTGAGACGAATTTTGCCACGTTATCCCGTTGGAATGCATTTCTTCCCATACAGACACCGGCACATTTTGCAAAGTGAACGGCATCGTAAATCGTTTTGTACGTGTCAGTGTCTTCTCCCTTCTCCCCGCCTGCAATCAGAACAGGAATGGAGGAGGCTTTGACAATCTTTGCAAATGATTCCGGATCACCGGTGTAATTTGTCTTGACCAGATCAGCACCCAGTTCCTCGGCAACCCGGACCGCATGGCCGACATGACGGGGGTCGGTCGGATCAATCCCCTGCCCACGCGGGTAGATCATCGCAAGGAGCGGAATCCCCCACCGGTTACAGTCACGAACAACCTGTCCTGCCGACTCAATCATCTTTGATTCCTGCGGGGCACCAAGGTTGATGTGTATGGAGACAGCATCAGCGCCAAGTGAGACCGCCTCTTCAACACTACAGATGAGCACCTTATCATTCGGGTCAGGATTCATGCTGGTTCCGGCAGAGAGATGAATGATAAGTCCGATATCCCGCCCTTTTCTCCGGTGCCCCGGACGGACAAGCCCTTTATGCAGAATGATGGCATTTGCTCCTCCGTCAGAGACCTCGGCAACCGTCTCGGTCATGTTGAGCAGCCCGTCAATCTGTCCGAGGGTCATTCCGTGATCCATCGGAATAATAACAGATTTACCCGTATTACGGTCCATTATCCGCTCAATACGGATCTGTTTCCCAATCATAGCATTCCTCCTTTCAGCATCTCATGGACCTCTGCCGCACTCATCCCTTCATGCACAATTTTTGCACAGGCACGGACGAAAGATGCCGGATTTGCATGCTGGAACGCATTTCTCCCGATGGACAATCCGGCAGCGCCCCCTTCCATCGATCCCTCGATAAGTTCAAGCGTTGTCAGGTCATCGGTCTTGGAGCCTCCTGCCACCACAACCGGGACCGGACATCCTCTTGTCACTTCGCGGAATGAGTCCGGATCACCGGTGTAATTTGTTTTTACGAGATCTGCTCCAAGTTCAGCCGCAACACGGGCCGCAAGCCTCACATGTTCCACGGCATGTTCGTCTTGTATGTTTCGTCCACGCGGGTACATCATGGCAAGAAGCGGAACTCCCCACTCCATGCATTCGATCGCAACATGGCCAAGGTCGGTCAGCATCTGTGCCTCTGAATCCGCCCCGATATTCACATGCATCGAGACTGCATCAGCACCCATCTTCAGGGCATTCGTCACCGAATTGACGAGAACCTTCTCATTCGGATCAGGACCGATTGCGGTAGATGCCGACAGATGCAGAATCAGCCCGACATCATGCCCCCGTTGCCTGTGTCCATGCAATGCCAGCCCCACATGGCCAAGGACTGCGTTTGCTCCGCCTTCTGCCACTGAATTTACCGCATCAGGAAGATCAACAAGACCTTCGATCGGACCAAGGGTTACTCCATGGTCCATTGGAACAATGATCGTCTTTCTTGTGTTGCGGTTCATGATTCTTTCAAGTCTGATATCTTTCCCTCTCATAACAGATCACTCCGGATATGGTACGAGTGATCACTCAGTACCAAAAAAACGGATAAAAGCTAAAAAAGTACGAATAATAGCGATATTCGAGCGAATTGCCGATCGTTTCGGACGACAAGCCGGGAGAAGCATGGCTGCATAAAATTACAGGCATTGTACCCTCCACGCAGTTTGTCATGATCAGGGGTCAGTCTGGCTCAATATAAAGATATCGCAATCCGTGCTATGACATGACATGACATGGTCTGCACCACCCATAAAACCTGCCACATCACGCACAAAAAAATGGAAGATTATTTCTTCGCCTTTTTGATCTGGATGACGTCCCCCATCGTGGTAGTCATCCTGGCATGGCGAAGGTCGGCAGGTTCAGATGTGCCTTCATCAAGAAGACTGATATTGAGTGTTTTCTCCAGTTTTTTCCGAACCTCATCCTCCGGTATCAGTTCACCTTTTTCAAGCTTCTTTACGAGGAGCTCACGCTCCATCATGGCAAGAGCAAGATCTTTCTGGGTCATTCCCAGTTTCATCCGTGCATCCCGTATCCGCTCGGCATACTCTTCAGCCAGATCGCCGCCCATCCGGTCAAACAGCTCCCTGGACCGCTGGACCGGGTGTGGTCCAGTGCCTCCGGTACCGGCTTGCCCGGGTGACCGGACCGCCTGTGATGCAGTTGTCCGGGGAGCACCCTGCACTTCAGTGCCATATTTTGCACAGGCATTACACACCGAGAGCTCGGCCCCTTCGATCCTGATCCGTTTCAGAGGGACTTTGGCTTCTGCGCCGCACATTTCACACTGCATTTTCGCAAACATCATATAGTCACTTACCCCTATATACCTGATTGATCAGATGGCAGAAGCAGCCCGCCACCCGGATGATGTGAAAACTCCTGAGGAGTTATACCGGTATTTAGTAGACCGGGTTGCAGGAATGGAATCGCAGAACCAGGAATTGAAGGAGCAGATACGGCAACTGGAGTCAGATAAGCGATATATTGAGACCCAGAAGATCCGGTATGAACGCGAGGTCAGAAAACTGAAGAGTGAGATTGAACATCTCAAGACCCCGCCGCTCATCGTGGGAACCGTTACTGATATCATCGATTCCGGCCGCGTGGTCGTACGATCCAGTGCGGGGCCACGGTTCCTTGTCAGGGTATCCCAGGCAGTCAATCCAAATATGCTGAAAGCAGGCGTCAGGTGCACATTAAACCAGCAGTCCCTGGCGATCGTGGAGGTTCTTCCAAGCACCTATGATTCACAGGTCTATGGAATGGAACTGGTTGATGCCCCGACTGAGACATACGAGGACATTGGCGGTCTTGAAAAACAGATCATGGAGATCCGGGAAGCAGTTGAGCTTCCGATGACACGGCCTGATCTGTTTGAAAAGATCGGTATTAACCCGCCCAAAGGTGTCCTGCTCTATGGCCCGCCAGGAACCGGAAAGACCCTCCTTGCAAAGGCCGTTGCGCATGAGACTCATGCAATCTTCCTGCATACCGTCGGTTCAGAACTTGTGCAGAAGTATATTGGAGAAGGAGCACGCCTGGTCAGGGAACTCTTTGACCTTGCAAAAGAGAAGGCACCTTCCATTGTTTTCATCGATGAGATTGATGCCATTGGTGCATCACGCACCGAGGCCATGACCTCCGGAGATCGGGAAGTGCAGCGAACACTGATGCAGCTCCTGGCAGCAATGGACGGGTTTGAGCCACGGGGTGATGTCAAGATTATCGGTGCAACGAACCGGATTGATATTCTTGACGCTGCCCTGCTCAGGCCAGGCCGTTTTGATCGGATCATCGAGATCCCGCTCCCGGATACTGAAGGAAGATATGCTATCCTGAAAGTCCACACCCGATCCATGAACCTGGCAGATGATGTGGATCTCATGGAGGTTGCCAGGCTGACCGAGGGGAGAAACGGGGCAGACCTGAATGCAATATGCATGGAGGCAGGGATGTTTGCCATCCGGAAAGAACACCCCCAGGTCTGTCATGAGGACTTCCTGACCGCTCTGAATAAATTCAGATGTGACTTTGAGCGGGATCAGCGGCTTACCACAGCAGGCGTCATGTTTGCCTGACTATATATCCGCTTCTTCTTTTTGAGATTCTTTTTTTTGTGTGCCGTTTCCGGAGATAAGAAGATGGCTGACTGAAAACTCATCTTCAGAGCAGTAAACCTCATATATATACCCGCCCTGTATGAGTGATGCATCAGGTGTATCCATAGCAGGACAGGCTGTATATTTCAATAGATTTCCATCCCCCTGTACCCAGTACCAGAGCTTCCACGGCCACGGATCTGCAGGGGGAGATCGATCGACATATCTCGTCCTTGCAACCGACGGAGTACAATACATACCAGGACTTATTTCAAAGAGGTGCTCAGAGCCAAATTTTCGTATAAAGTACTTGAGGTCAGAAGCCAGAGAGAGTGCTGCGGAGAGCGAACTGAGCTGCACCAGAATGCCGACCGGGATCTCAACCGGGCCATAAAACCGAAGAGCATTCCAGGCGGTCTCTGATCTCTTCAGTTCCTGGTATAGTCTGATACCCGGTCTGCTGAATATCAGCAGATTCATAAAAAAGCAGGATTAGCGGAACATCCGCTCTTCAGTGTCATGCTCTTCGCCGGCAACCTTGTTTATGGCATCAAGCATATCCTGGTTGGTGACTTCAAACGCACTCTTCCGGACGGCAAACATACCTGCTTCCCTGCAGACTGCCTGTATCTGTGCCCCGGTCAGCCCTTCTGTCAGAAGTGTTATCTCTGCAAGATTCACATCAGGAGAAAGCGTCATCTTCCGTGTATGGATCCTGATGATCTCTTCCCTCGCAACAATATCTGGCAGAGGAATCTCAATAATCCGGTCAAACCGTCCGGGACGAAGGAGTGCCGCATCAAGCATATCAACCCGGTTGGTTGCGGCCATAATCCTGACATCACCCCGGTTGTCAAACCCGTCCATCTCTGCGAGCAGCTGCATCAGCGTTCGCTGGACTTCGGCGCTGCCACTGGTACCATCGTTCGTCCGGGTGGTCCCGATCGCATCAATCTCATCGATGAAGACGATAGAGGGAGCCCTGTCCCGTGCAAGTGCAAAGAGTTCACGAACCATCTGGGCACCTTCACCGATATACTTGTGCACCAGCTCACTCCCGCTCATTCGTATGAACGTGGCTTTTGCATTGTGGGCAACCGCCTTGGCAAGCAGGGTCTTACCGGTTCCGGGGGGCCCATAGAGCAGAATCCCTTTTGGTGGCTCCACACCTATCCGCTCAAAGACCTCCGGCATGGTAAGCGGGTACTCAACCGCCTCCCGAATCTCTTCTATCTCGCTGGAAAGGCCTCCGATATACTCAAATGTCACATCCGGGGATTCATCAAGTTCCATAACCCTGACTCTTGAGTCATACGTCTCTTCAAGGACTTTTACCACAGAAAGCGCATTGTTTACGGCAACCTTACATCCCGGGTAGACGTACGGGCGCAGCTCATCAGTAATCTGGGTCACATACTCCTGATTGTTCCCCATCTGACGAAGATAGATCTCGCCGTTTTTAAATACATCCACAACCAGCGCAACAAAAAGGGGCATTCGTTTGAGTTGTGAATTCTCCCTCTTCAGGACAGAATTTTCCTTGATTAATTCCTCTGAACGGATAGACAACTCAAGATTCTGGGCCTCCAGCTCCTGGATCCGAATCTGATAGTGAATCTCATTTTCACAGGAGATACGTGCAAGAGGCTGTTCCATAGTACATAATTATCCAGTCGTTCTACTTATACGTGAGTGTGCATGATATTCCATGGACGCGGTATATCGCGTGGTATTGGAAAAGGGCCCCTGCTTATAGGCCCTGATCCAATCTCATTTCTCTCCGGCGTGGATCCGGAAACAGGAATCGTCCTTGAACCTGGCCATCCGCTTGAGGGAAAGGACATAACCGGGTCAGTTCTGGCATTTGAATACGGGAAGGGATCAACAGTCGGGAGTTATATTCTCTATGCCCTCTCGCGCAATGGTCATGCCCCTGCGGCGATCATCAACCAGGAGGCAGAAACCATCATTGCCGTTGGTGCCATTATGGGAAAGATCCCCATGATCGATCGTATCGGGATCCCCCTGAGCCATCTTCCTGCAGGGGCTGTGGCCGAGGTGGACGGTACAACAGGAACCCTGACTATTATCGAATAAAAAAGAGACGGGTGTTTCAGGAAGTAAACGAATATTCTTTCAGATATTTTTTATCAAGGTACGGAAATCCCCATTCTGTACAGTACCCGTCCAGAGTCTTTATATCGGTAATTACTTTCTTCCCATAATTATCAGTCAGATCCTGATACCGCCGGTAATTTCCCAGTGATGCCGGATCAGTTCCTGCATTCTTCCAGTACACAGCCTGCTTCAGACTTGAGGCATAGGAACCTAAGGATCGGATAAACCCAAGATATTTGTTAAAAATTACCTCTTCCCGTGAGCTCAGGCCTGGGAATACATTCTTCTCCGGTAGGGACTGATCAAGATGATATGTGTCTGTCAGATCCTGCACCATATTCTCAAGTGCCAATGCCTTCTCCTGAACGCCGGCAGCATCAAGTGCACGATCAGATGCCCTGATAGCCATATAAGCCTTTGTCAGCTCAGGAAACGTATCCTCAATAAACCCTTTCAGCCGTTCTGATGCATCAGTATCCGGCGTCATCACCCGTTTCTGAACCGGTTCAGGAACAGACGGAAGTATTGTTTCCTGCACCTTCGGGGGTTGTGTTGTCTTTACCAGAGCCGGACTGGTATCAGAGAGATTTCCAAGATCCGTATGCGTACATCCGGATGTCAGAATGCAGAGTAGCAAAAGGATTACAGAAATGAGCAGAGCCTCATTCTTCATACCATCGGATAGGAGAACCGAGTATTTATAGTGTATGGCTATTCAGAAAAGGCCATCATGCTCTTTTGGCTCCTGTCATGCACAAAGCATGAATTTTCATAGTACCAGACGTATGTTGTCCAGCTCATAGACTGAATTCATATCCTTTTTGTCTTATACCTAAGCACGTGGAACTCTTTACCATCATCCTGACCATCATGGGTCTGTGCATGTTTGAGATCATCTGCAGTATTGACAATGCCATCATTAATGCAGAAGTGCTCGGTACCATGCAGCCAAAATACCGGAGATGGTTTCTGCTCTGGGGGATATTATTCGCCGTTTTCCTCGTCCGCGGCCTGCTTCCTCTCCTGCTGGTCTGGTTTTCAGCACCGGAGCTTACTCCCTGGGAAGTGTTTACCGCCATGTTTAGTGATAACCCGGAGATAAAAGAAGCAATTGAGACATCCTCCCCCATTCTGCTCATCGGTGGCGGGACGTTTCTGCTCTTCCTCTTTTTTCACTGGCTCTTTCTTGAGGAGAAGCATTTTGGCCTGAAAGGAGAGCGGTACTTCTTTTCAAAAGGGGTATGGTTTTATGCGGTTGTGTCCATTCTCCTCATGATTATCGTCTGGTTTGCCATAGAGAAGAATGCGATGATGGCATTTGGGGCAGTTGTCGGATCCACAGCATTTTTCATCGTTCATGGATTCCGGCAGAATGCAGAACTGCAGGAGCAGAAACTCATGGGAGGGGATATGTCTGACATCAGTAAGATCATGTACCTTGAGGTCATTGATGCGACGTTCTCCATCGACGGTGTACTTGGGGCGTTTGCATTCACCATGTCTGTCCCCCTCATCCTCATCGGAAATGCCCTCGGTGCCATTGCAGTCAGACAGATCACGGTTGGCAATATTGACAGAATTAAAAACTACCGGTTTTTGAAAAACGGAGCCATGTATTCGATCCTCTGTCTGGGAACCATCATGCTTGCCGACAGTTTCGGATACCACATCCCTGAATTCGTCTCTCCGGTGATTACTTTCACCGTCGTCGGGTTATTTTACCTCAAGTCAGTGCGCGAAATGAAGACCGTGCCCCCTGCGGCCTGATACATCCTCCATTTTTTTGCAGCTGAATCACCATATTTTAGATGTACAAACACCAATAGTATTGGACACATTTTCTCAACACATATTTTTTGGGAGGTTTTTGTCTGTCCAATACATACAATTCTGAGAATATCAAAATTCTGCGGGGTCTTGAACCGGTCAGGGAGCGGCCGGCGATGTATATCGGATCCACCGACAGCCGTGGCCTTCACCACCTGGTGTACGAGGTGGTTGATAACTCCATTGATGAGGCCCTCGCAGGATACTGTACCCATGTCCAGGTCGTCATACACAAGGATGGAAGTATCAGTGTGGAGGACAACGGGCGTGGTATCCCTGTCGATCCCATGAAGGACAATGACAATAAAAGTGCTCTTGAGACCGTCCTTACCGTCCTTCATGCAGGTGGAAAATTTGATAAGAATACCTACCAGGTGTCAGGGGGTCTGCACGGGGTTGGTGTCTCGGTTGTCAATGCACTCTCTGTTGAACTGACCGCAACGGTCTGGAAGGACGGATATACCTACCGGATGCATTTTTCCCGCGGACAGCCGCAGACCGACCTTGTAAAGGAAGAAGAGGACTTTGAAGAGATCAAAGACCGGTATATCAGACGGTATGGAAAACTCCCTGATGACTGCCCGGATACCAAAGAGGCTTTTCTTGACAGATATCGGTCACAGGTAACCGGCACGATGATCAGGTTCAAACCTGATCCGACGATATTTGAGACGGTTGAGTTTGACTATGATATTCTTGCCCACCGGATGCGGGAACTGGCATTCCTGAACTCAGGAATTACCATCAGCATTGCCGATGAACGGTGCGAGGATCTTGAGGAGTGCAGCGAGGTCTTCTCATATGAAGGCGGGATATCTGAATATGTCAGATATCTCAACCATGAAGCCCAGCCGGTTCATGAATCTGTCATTTATTTTGAGAGGAAAGATCCCGGGAACAAGGTTGAGGTTGATATTGCATTCCAGTACACAGCAACCTATTCTGAAAAGATCTTCACCTATGTAAACAGCGTCAATACCAAGGAAGGAGGGACACATCTTGAGGGGTTCAGATCCGCCCTGACCAAGGCCATTAACAAGATGGGCAGGGAAAATAAGGTAATCAAGGACCCAAACCTCTCGCTCAAGGGCGATGATGTCAGGGAAGGACTGACTGCCATTATCTCGGTTCGCATGGCAAACCCCCAGTTTGAAGGCCAGACCAAGATGAAACTGGGGAACAGTGAGGTCAGGGGCATTGTGGACTCACTGGTGTATGCCTCACTGTGTGAATACTTCGAGGAGCATCCAAAAGACCTTGCGGCTATCATTGACAAAGCCGTGCTGGCATACCAGGCCAGGGAAGCTGCCCGGAAAGCAAAGGAACTTGCCAGAAGAAAGAGTACGCTTGAGTCATCCGGCCTTCCCGGAAAACTTGCCGACTGTTCGGAGCGATCTCCTGAAAAGAGTGAGATCTATATCGTGGAAGGAGATTCTGCAGGTGGCAGTGCCAAGCAGGGTCGTGACCGGCGGTTCCAGGCAATCCTTCCCCTCCGGGGCAAGATCCTGAACGTAGAAAAGGCAACG
>CAZCSN010000003.1:0-100031 GCA_964501255.1 uncultured Methanospirillum sp.
AACGGACGTGTATAGTGTGCAGAGAAAACCGGAGCGGTTCCCTGAATTGGTAATCCCCCAAACCCCCCACATGCCATACACCCCCACCTGACATTCACCGTCTCCGGAAGCACACCTGCACAACATATTTTCTTTTCATTCGCCCAACAATAATCACCCTTTTTCTGCGACACGCCAAAAGACGAATACTCATGAGCTGATACAACCCATAGATACGAGAAACATACACCGCCCAACCGGGCACGTTTTATGAGGAACGATATGACGGAAATAAACGGTTCCGGATGTAATCCGGATAAATGTGGTAATTGTCCAGGGTGTGGAGGAGACGCAATTGAAAAGATTGTGCTCAGGGTGGAATGGAAACATAAAGGAGCAACGCCGGAAGACCCGGAAGTCATCTCAAAGGTGATTCATGACCTGTCTGCTGAGCTGATGGTCTCAGGAGTTGAACTTATCTATATCAATAATTCCTATGAGGCAGCGATACCTGAAAATTCATCAGCATTCTTTATCAACGGCCACCCGCTCGCAGATATTGTTGAGCTCCCGGAGGGGCCGGTGGCAAAAGAACTCCTTAGAAAAGGAATTTTTCAGGCACTGCTTCGGAATCTCTAAGATAACCCTTATCTTATTCTTATTCTATAATCACCATCAGGAAGAATCATGGAGAAAAAACTCCTCCCTGAATACGAAGGATACCAGGTATTACGCGAGCACGGAATACCGGTTCCAGAATTTTTCTTTGCACCATCCCATGAGGATGCACTCAAAGCCGCAGAAAAACTGGGGTATCCGGTCGTTATTAAAATCGTCTCTCCCCAGGTAATTCACAAATCTGATGCGGGGGGAGTTGCACTCAATCTCTCCTGCCCTGACGCATTACGGGACGCGCTGGTCCAGATGGATACCAGGGTACGGAATGCGGTTCCGGATGCTGAGATCTCCGGCTATATGGTGGTTCAGGAGGTGCCACCAGGGACAGAGTTTTTAATCGGCGGACGGATTGATCCATCATTTGGCAAGATCATAACCGTCGGTATGGGAGGTATTCTGGTTGAGTTACTCCATGACTTTTCCATGCGGGTGCTCCCTATCTCTCCTGATGAATACCGGGATATGATTCGGGAGATGAGCGGATACAAGCTCATTTCCGGATTTCGGGGGAGAAAACCGCTGGATGAGGATGCACTTGTCACACTCCTCCAAAAAGCCGGGACCATGTTCTTTGAAGATGACCGGATTATTGAGTTTGATATAAACCCCGTCATCCTCTATGAACAGGGGGCCTGTGCTGTTGATGCACGCATATATACCCAGACCGGTGCGATAGCACCGCCAGCAGCACGACCAGAGCTTCCTCCGGTCCCTGACATCCTGCACCCCTCATCAATTGCCGTTGTGGGCGCCTCGCGAAACCCTGGGAAAGTAGGATATGCCGTCTTCCGGAATCTGCTGAACTTTAAGGGAAAGCTGTACCCGGTCAACCCACAGGCAGAGGACATCCTCGGTATTCCGGTATATAAAACATTATCAGATATCCCTGAACCGGTCGAGATGGTGGTTGTGGCCATTCCTGCACCAAAAGTCCCGGCAATCATCCATGAAGCAGGTCTGCGGGGAGTGAAAGTAGCGGTCATCCTGACGGCCGGATTTCGGGAAACCGGGGAGGAAGGGAAGAAGATCGAGGATGAACTGCTTCGTGTGGCTCGGGAGACCGGAATCAGGATTGTTGGGCCGAACTGTCTGGGAATTATCATCCCACCGCTGGAACTGAATGCAACCTTTGATGTCCAGTCGCCCCTGTCAGGACAGATCGGATTTATCTCCCAGAGTGGTGCGATCATCACAACCGTTCTTGACTGGTCCATATCACGCCGCATCGGATTTTCATCGGTTATCAGCGTGGGAAACCAGAGTGATATGGGCTTTCTTGAGTATCTGCAGGTCCTGGATCAGGATCCGACCACCTATGCAATTATTCTGTATGTGGAGGAGATTCGGGACGGGAGGGAGTTTATCAGGTACGCTGCAACCATGCGGGGGCGAAAACCGGTTATTGCATTAAAATCCGGATCATCAGTCCGGGGCCGGGAGGCGGCTTCGTCTCATACCGGATCGCTGGCGGGGAGCTTTGAGACATATATTGCCGCATTCAGACAGGCGGGAGTCATTCCGGCATTCTCCCTGAACGAGGCGTTTGATATCGCCCGGCTCGTTGTCTCGGAAGGATATCCGCGGGGGAAACGAACGATCATCCTGACCAATGCCGGCGGCTTTGGAGTACTGGCCTCAGATTACGCAGAAAAGTATGGCCTTGAGATGATCAACCTGCCAGATGCGGTCTATGAGGAATTAAACAAGCTGCTCCCTGACCTCTGGTCACACAAAAATCCGGTTGATCTGCTTGGTGACAGCAATGCGTCCCGGTTTGCCCGGGTCTTTGACATTCTGATTAAATACCAGAACTTCTGGGATATAGCGGTAGTCATAACCGCTCCGGTGGCTCTGATGGACCCCAAAAACCTTGCTCATGAGATGATCCGTCTCTCCCGGTTTACACGATCGATGGTGGTCGGATGCCTCCTTGGCGGGGATTCCATGAAAGCTGCCATTGACATGCTGGGTGAGGCACACATTCCAAACTACCAGGATCTTCAGGATGCCTTCAGGGCGGTGGGATCTATTATTTCATCGTGCGTGGTGAACGGATGTCATGAAGAAGAGTAACAAAAGGGTTAAACAGAGCTCTTCACAAGCGGTTTCAAACCGCTGATGGTCCCCGTCTCTTTTTGGAGTTCATCATATTCCCGCTCAAGACGACGGAGAAACTCTGAATATTCATCCGGTCCGTATGTTTCATTCTCTTCTGCCGGGTTATGATTCCCGTATCGTTCCTCCAGGATGATCAGAAGTTTTCTGGCTACCTCAATCGTCCGATAGAGCCGGGCAAGCTTTCGTATCTTCTCTTCAGGAAATCCGGCGCGCAATCCATTGCTGATTATCTCTTCTATTGATCTGACTTTCTCAAGCGCAGTCGTGATATGATCAATGCACCGTTTCGGCGTGATGGGTTTCATGATGTAATCTTCGATGCAATACGAAAACTGTTCAGCTTCACGGTAGGTAAGATTCTTACCGGTCTGCATGATAACCGGGATATGCTTGAGCTCATCAATACGTTTCAGCCGGTTCAGCGTCTCCCATCCGTCCATTGGTTCCATCATCATATCCAGAAGAATGAGATCCGGACGATAGTTTGTACTGAGCAGATCCAGACACTCCTGCCCGCCAAGAACCCCCTCAGTTTTAAACCCGTATTTATTGAGACCTATCACAAATAACTCGTTTAAGGCGGGTTCATCATCGACAATCAGTACGTGTGGAGGCATGAGGGTCACTGTCTCATGAAACTTGTATGCCATCCAGTGCATTAAATTATACCGGAAACTCTTCGCAGGATTGTGGTCTCATGACTCCGAATCATACTGCACCATGCGTCGAACCGACTGGTGCAGGTACAATTACGGAGAGAGACCCGGATACAGAAAAAAAGCGGAGCGTGACTACCAGGACTTTGGCACGAAATTGTCTGCATTTACGATACTGGCACTATCACCAGTAGCCCGGATCACAAATAGTCCGTTTTTTTCTGCCATAGCTCTCGTCCCTGCATCTTCTGATATGAAAGCAACGGCCCCGTAGATCTTCTTGTCAGCGTACTCAGGCATCCATTTCTTTGCCTGCTGTAACTTTTTGAGAAAATGTCTGATGTCTTCCGGCCTGAGCGTGGTTTTTACCTCAATAATGACAACTTCAGTCCCATTGATGGCAATGATATCAAACTCATAATCGACTCCGTCACGTCTGCCAGACCTCCGTTTTATGGTATCCGTGACCTCAATACCCCGCTGATTCAGGATTTTTATAATATCTCCTTCTACCAAAGATTCGACTAATTTTCCCCACTGGGAAGTGAATAGTCGCTCTAATGCATTGATCTTTTTATCAGTCTCCTGAAATTTTTTATCAGTTTCCTTAAATTTTTTATCTGTCTCCTGGAACATGAGCCAGACCTTTTCAAAGGAGAGCGGACCATCAATGGTATTCTGATCTGATGATGATGCTGATTTCGGCTTTGATGTCGGAGCCATATCTGAATACATCAATCGTACTATGAGGTTTTATGGGTTTTGGAACATGAAGTGTCAGATTTATGGTTCCCATCACCGCTTCCTCCTTATCCGACGGATTCGCACCATAACAAAGGTGATACCAACCAAAAGGGCCAGCCCGTTGATTATTGCCGACACTACCGGACTTCCCATCGTCTGGCCGATGAGATTTGCATGCACCACCGCCAGTATGAGAGCAGGATAGACCAGACCATGAATAAATCTCCACCGGCTTTTCAGAGCCATCCTGAAAATACCGGCACAAAAGGCCAGATAGATCAGAATAAATGCAATCCGCCCGCCGGTTGCCAGAAAATCATACAGCGATGAGGTATCAGGAATAAAAACACCAGGATCCATAGCCAGGTACGCGTAGAGAACCGGATGCAGGGTGATAAGAATAAGCCCGCTTATCGCAAAGATATGATGAATTGTAAGAAACGGCTTTCCAAACTGTGATCTCACCGCATTCTTATTCATGTTGAGAAGAGCTCCAAATGATAACGAGATAAAACCCCATATTCCTGCAATACGCAGAAGTGTATACAAAGACCACGAGGTATCAGATCCTGCGATAATAAGGAGGGGGATGATGAAAAGTATGAGTATTCC
Source organism: uncultured Methanospirillum sp. (assembly GCA_964501255.1). Taxonomy (GTDB): domain Archaea; phylum Halobacteriota; class Methanomicrobia; order Methanomicrobiales; family Methanospirillaceae; genus Methanospirillum. Next base: position 4,788 of record CAZCSN010000003.1, read on the forward strand.
ACAAAAGAGGATAATACGAACCCGCGAGTCCATACAGTATTAGGAGTATTCGAAACGTATGATACCTCTGCAACCATGCTGGTTATTGTATAATCCACTCCATATACTATGTGAATTTATGAAATGAAGGAATGGACCGGACCAGACCTTGTGAAATGGTATACTGCTCTTTTGAATGCCTTCGGTCCCCGGAACTGGTGGCCGGCAGATTCTGCATTTGAGACGATTATTGGTGCTATTTTAGCACAGAATGTATCATGGAACGGTGCGTATCAGGCGGCCTGTGCCCTCAAAGAAGCTGGGCTTATGGATGCACATGCATTAATTCAGGCAGGACCGGACACCATTGCTCCCCTGATCCGATCATCACGATATTATAACCAGAAAGCACAACGGATTATCATCTTCCTTACCTGGTTTTTTGAGACCTGTCATGGGGATATCAGCACTATGGCATCATGGGATCTTGGACATATACGAAGGGAGCTCCTTCATCTTTCAGGGTTTGGACCGGAGACGGTCGATTCGATTCTCTTATACGCTCTGGAAAAACCGGTTTTTGTCGTCGATGCATACACCAGGCGGATCGGGTACCGGCAGGGATGGTTCCATGAACATGCATCCTATGCTGACATGCAACAATTCTTCATGGATCGGGTATCCCCTGATATCCCGTTGTATAATGACTTTCATGCCCAGATCGTATACCTTGGAAATGCCATCTGTAAAAAGACCCCCCGGTGTACAGACTGTCCGGTTCGGAAAATTTCCCGTAAGCATCAGTGTCAGTATGCACTGAATATGGGCAGATCTGCTCCTGACAGGTGATTGTGGTGAGTGAATATCTGGCCATTTCAGCACTCTCTCCCGCTGCACGGTATACCATACGAAGGTTCTGGCCGATGAAACCAGGTCAGATGGTACGTCTTCTCATCATCTCCTTCTTTATCGGGGCATGGATTTCAAGTCCGGTTCCTGACATATCATATGGAGATATTCCCTTTCTCATGGAATCCAAAGGAGATATCATCGCGAACGGCACTTCCATGATTGCAGCGGTCATGACCGGACTTCTCCTCATTATACTGATATACGCCCTCTTCAGTTCCATATTCCAGTTCATATTCGTGGATTACCTCTCATCAGAAACAAAACAGATACTTCCCTCACTTTTGGCACGAACCGGAATGGGCATCCGGCTGCTTGGATTTTACCTGGTGACGATTGCAATAATCGGAATCTGTGCAGTGACTGCAATAATGACTATTGCTGTTCCGGTTCTCTCCGCTCATCCTGATAATCCTGCGGTACTGTATATCGCGCTTTTGTACGCACTGGCCGGGCTTTTGATCCTGATCATTCCGGTATGGATGCTTACCATCATCACCACGGATTTTGTAGTGCCGGTCATGATCGTCCATACCTGTGGCATTATTCGCGGCTGGCTTGTTTTCCTTCAGGAGATACGGGGGAAATGGGATGAGATGGGGATATACCTGATAATAAAAGTCGGAATTACTGTCATCACCGGAATCATCCTTGGTATCCTGCTGGTAGGGTTGACGGAAGGACTTGGGTTTTCATCGCTCATGATCATCCCCGGACTCTCTTCCTCTGAAAAAATTCTGAGTACCGGGTTTATCCTGCCATTCCTGCTGATGGCAGTCATCAGCCTCATCGTCATGACACCGGTGGTTACATTCCTGCGGTATTATGCCCTGGTTTTTTTACACCTTCTCTCGTCAGACTATTCCCTGCTTCCCGATGAGAAGAGTTCAGACCAGGGGCCTGGTTACACAAATACTGTATGATCCATAAGGGCACAGGGATCATACCAGCAGAACAGGGGAGCCAGGATGATAATGAACAGACAGCAGAACAGGAAGATCAGATCCGAACGAAGCAGCGGTTTATCCCTGATAAAGATATAACTGTCACGCCCGTACCCCCGGCAGAGCATGCTGGCATAGGTCCGTTCTCCCTGTTCAAGTGACCTGATAAAGAGCGAACCCATCATATACCCCATATTGACGATTCGGTACCGGTACGGCAGCCGGTGATCAAACGGATCAAACAACCGTGTCTTCAATGCATCGGTCACCTTCCGGTAGATGATGCCAAAGACAAACAGATACCGGATCATCATACCCAGCGCAAGTATCAGTTCAGGAGGGACTTTTAACCGGCCTGCTGCCTCAAGGAGGTCCTGAAGCGATGAGGTCGATGACAGCAGGACGATAAACGAATAACAGACAAGAAATTTGACAAGCAGAATGGTTGCAAATTCAACCGACTCATAGAATACCTGGATGCCAAAGGGTAACTCAAGCAGCGTGTGGTATTCAGTATAGTACCGGTTCTTAAAAAAGATCTGAAATCCACAGAGCATGAATCCAAACGGAAGGGCAATAAACAGCCGGCGAATGTAAACCATTCCCGGAATACCGGAAAGTGCCCAGAGGATAAGGAAAAGAACAAAAAAAATTGCGGATACTGTATACACAACCGGTGAATACGGGATTGCAACAAGTGCAACAATCGCGGCAGTGCAGACGATGATCTTCACCCGTGCATCCAGAGAATGGATAATACTTGTTCTGGATGTCACCTGCTCAAGATCAAATAGGTCTTCAATCATGCAATCTTTCCAAAGGCTTTTAAAAATGCAGCTTCAGCCTCCTGATAGGTATACCCCATATCAATGGCAACCCCCTTTGATCGCAGGGACGAGATGAGTTTTGGCAGGATGGGCAGATCCAGGCGGACACTGGTGAGAAGGTCAGGCTGGGAGAAGATCTCTGCCACCGTTCCCTCGGCAACAAATGAGCCGTTATTCATGACATAAATATACTCTGCCAGTTCTGCAACCAGGGAGATATTATGGGTTGAAAAGATCACAGTCATCCCGTATCTGACCGAAACCTCCCTGATAAACCGGATAATCTCCCTGACTCCCTGCGGGTCAAGACCTGCAGTCGGTTCATCCAGAACCAGTACCTGCGGTTCCATCGCGATAATGCCGGCTATTGCAACCCGCTTCTTCTCTCCGCCAGACAGATGATGGGGGACACGATTCCTGTACTCTGACAAACCAACTGTCCGTAACGCTTCTGATACCCGGTGTCTTACCGCCTCATCATCAAGACCCATGTTCATCGGTCCAAATGCCACATCCTGCTCGACGGTTGGTGAAAAGATCTGATCATCCGGGTTTTGAAAGACGAGTCCCACCGTCCGCCTCACCTCTCGTATGTTCTCTTTGGTGATCGGTTCTCCCCTGATCAGGACCTTTCCGCTTGTTGGTTTTAAAACTCCGTTGAAATGCTTGAATAATGTACTTTTACCGGCACCATTCGGGCCGATGATTGCAATTCTGGTGTTTCTGGGGGCAATAAACGAGATATTTTTCAGGGCATGGATATTGCCCTTATAAGTATGACAGAGATCCTGCGTCTCGATGATGTGCATGGTATGGGTATCTCCTTCCTGAGAGAGAGAAAAACCTGGACGGGGTATTCAGGTATTCAGTACTATGGATTACCACTGCTTCAATAAAATAATACTGAAATAATTTCCGTAATACAATGAAAGAAAAAGAGAAAGAATCAGATGTAATTAGTACTGGCCTTGTTTACTAATTCTGATGACATATGACGCACCCAGTACGACAAGAAGGGTAAGCAGGGTTCCGATCACAATCGCAATCATACTCCCTGTCGATCCCAGTTCCTCACCAAGCGTGTAATCAGGCATGGGTGATTCATATGCAAAGGTACCGGTGCCGATAACCTCCGGATCGCCGTCTTCCGGTGAAAGGCCGGTCAGGTCTTTTTGTCCGGATACCACCAGTGCCGTGCTCTCAAGACCGTCCGGGTCGCCTGATGCAAGGAAAACCGCAACGACGCCGATTATGAGGGCAAGCAGAACCCCGCCGATTAAGAATGTCTTATTATCAATCATGCTGCAGCAACTCCGACTGATGTATCAACAAGGTCAGGACGGGCCATGGCAAGAACATAGATAATGACTGCTGTCACAACTCCTTCGATAACCCCGATGATAGCGTGGTATATCCCCATTGCCACAAGACCGGGAACAAGGGGGAACGTCCCTGCAATTGCCATCTCAACTGCACAGGCAAGTGCCGGGATAAGACAGGCAAGCCATGCAGCAGCAGCACTTGAAATATACGGGTTTTTTATCACTTTTAACAGACCCTGGAACGAGTAATACCCGACAAACCCGCCGATTACACCCATATTCAGGATATTGGCACCCATAACCGTAATACCACCATCACCGAAGATGAATCCCTGGATGATAAGTACGAGCGTCAGGATGAAGATCGCGGCAAAGGGGGACCCCAGAACGATGGCTGCCAGGGCGCCGCCGACGAGATGACCACTGGTTCCCATCGATACCGGCAGGTTAAAACTCTGAAGTGCAAAGATACCAGCGGCAAGAACGGCAATCAGGGGGATTTTATCCTCGTTTAATTCTGATCTGGCCCACCGGACCGCAAGACCCAGAAATACGAGGGCAATAATCCAGTAGACTGCCGCCTGGGGAAGTGGAATAAACGCGTCTGGAATATGCATAGAACTGACCAGCATAAGATTCGTACGAATATTATAAAGATGTTACGAAGTTGTTACGAATTTAAAAATTATAATTAAAAGTGATTGTATGTGCAGAAAAATTCTCACATTTCATGAATTACTGATGTATCATGTGTCTGGAACCGGTACATTCCGTGAGGAATGAGGAGACAGAACCGGGCACCTTCTCCGCTTCTTCCGGCTTCATAAATGGTAATCCCTGAAAGGGAGAGGATCTCCCGGATCAGAAAGAGCCCAAGGCCGGTATTCTTCCCATACCCCCGTTCAAAAATCCGCGTTTTGGCATCATCCGGGATACCGGTCCCGTCATCCTCCCACACCAGCAGCAGCCGGGAATCAGGCTGGATCTCATACCTGACAGATATTGTTGTGACCTGAACTCCATGACGGAGGGTGTTATCCAGCAGATTTTCAAAGACTTTTGGGAGAAGCGGATCTGCATACAACTCAAGGTTTTGAAGATCGATGACTGCCTGTTTTCCTTCAAAGTCCAGTTTCCGAAGGATCTCTTCAGGGCGCTGCCAGACCGGTGAGTGGACACCGATCTCCTGATACATTCTCGTAAATTCGATATGCCTCTGAATAAAGCCGACGGCATGTGCTATCTTCTCAAGGAAATGTTCAATCTCCGGATCCAGTGCATACTCCTGCAGAAGGGCCAGGTAACTCATGACGATATGCACCTGGTTTAATATGTCATGCCTGGTCACATTCGACAGGAGGTTGAGTTTCCGGTTTGATGATGCAAGCGCTTCCACCGTCCCCTTCAGTGTCTCAGCGTATCTGGCAAGTTCCTCTTCACTTCGTTTCCGTTCGGTGACATCAGTCAGAACGGCAACGACCGCAGGTTTTCCTTCGTAGAGGATGCCGGTTGCCTGCACCTCTGCATCAATGATCGTATTATCAGAACGCAGGATTCTGGTCTCGTACCGGTCAACATTCTCCCCCCGCATCCTTCTTTCAGACTGATCCCTGACATAGGCACGCATTTCAGGAACGATGAAATCCAGAATGTTCTTCCCGATAATATCGCCATACGTTGTCCGCATCGCCTGAAGCGAACTCTCATTCACATACAAAATGGTCCCTGACTGATCATAGATCAGAATATAATCAGGAAGACTGCTGATAAGGCCACGATTAAAGTTCTCACTTTCCAATAGCCTCTGCTCACTCTCTTTTCTTCTGGTAATATCAGTGACCGCACCAGCACACCCGAGCGGACGTCCTGCCTCATCATATCCCGTGATCTTCCCTCTGAAATAGACCCAGATCCACCCTCCCTCCGGGTGTTTCATCCGGATCTCATGTGACATACCATCAGGTCCGTCTTCTCCGAGTGATTCAAACAGAGATTGCAGCACGAAACGGTCATCTTCATGCACATATGCAAGGATGTCAGAGAGAGGATACTCTTCCCGGTCCATCGGAAGGCCTAACATCTGGATAAGGCGGGGTGAGATCGTGATGGTGTTATCCTGAACCTGGTACAGGAAAAAGCCGTCATTACTGGCATCCATAATTCTGGCCAGTTTTTGTGTCAGCTGACGGAGCTCTGATTCGATATGATGACGGGCGGTGATGTCCTCAATCAGAATATAATACCCGTCCCGCATGCCGGATACGGAAAACGTAACCGGGGTGACCATAATCCTGATATACAGCATATCAGAACCGGTCGAACGGAACGCTCCTCCAAACCCTGCTCTTGAGACATCATAGGTCATTTCAGCAGTAAATGCCTCGCGATTCTCAATTTTCTTCTTTATCGGATCAGGAATATTCGGATCATCCCGGTAGTTGTATCTGATAAGACCGAGTGGATCCACGATGCCAAACATGGACACTGCTGCCGGGTTAATCTGGATGATGGTGTCATCAGGATCAAAGAGAATAATACCGATCGGACAGGTGACAAAGATGGCATTCAGCCGCTCTTCTGATACCCGAATCTCTTCCTGGGCCAGCATCTGGGATGTTATATCCCTGCAGAGACAGAAATACGCCGATTTTCCATTCCATGATCCGGATGTGATCCTGGTCTCCATGATGGTTCGTGACCCGTCCGGCTGGGGAACAGCATACTTTACCGGCTGATTATCATTAACCGCTTTTTCAAGGGGAAGAAGAGTAAGATACGCCGTATTACACTCACGAATCTGACGACCGATCAGTTCCTCTTTAAAAAGCCCTGTCTTTCTGGATACCTCCTCGTTCACCGCAAGGATGGTGGTGGTCGCCGCATCGACAACAATGACAAGATCGCCAATGGATTGAACAAGGTTTTCCAGATTTCTCCGTTCTTCATTCAGTTGTTTCTGATCTGAAAGACGTGCAATGCCATTTCCAATCTCTCTTCCGATACCAAGCAGAACCTCCTGTTCCTCAATAGAGACAAGAGCAGGCCTGCTGCTGGTCAGATGGATAGAGCCAATAATTTTCTCTCCGGCCAGGACCGGGATAAATGCAGAACCAGCAATGCCCCATTTTTTTGCAAATTCCGGCATGATGTGAGAGAGATTGTTGGTAAAGAGCGGTTTTCCTTCTTTATAGAGAAAAGCGTAGTCATCAGGGACGATCTCTGCTGTTTCAAGAATAAAGTCCTGGGACAGACCTGAATTCGCAACCATCACCGGGGTTTTCCTGTCACCAGGCAGAAGATAAAAAGCCCCTCCTTCAAAATGCAGAACAGATATGAGGGCAGAGAGGGAGAGATCGCAAAGAAGTGAGACCGAACCTGCCCTGCCGGAGAGAGAGATAATTCTGCTCAGTATCTCAATCTTTCGGGCATACCGGCGTATCTCCTCTTCCTGGTTTTTAAACCGGGTGATATCCTCAAATGCCCAGAGCGTTCTCTCTTCTTCGCCGTCTTCTGACAACAGGCGGCTGAATGCACGAATCACCCGTTTTCCGGTAAGTTCAATATCCCTGCATGAGACGTCAGGGTTTTTGCATGCATCAGGGTTCCATGTGGGAAACGGAGGACCTGAAAAGCCTTCGGTAACGGAAAAGAAGTCCTGAAGGGTCGGAGGGCTTCCCTTTCTTGGTATCTCGGATATCAGATCAGGGCCCCAGATATCCAGAAAATGTTTGTTGTGATACACGATTTCCAGATCGGCACCCCTCGTTACACAGATACCAAACGGAAGCATGCTGACAATCTCGGTCAGGAGTGATTCGGTCCAGCGAAGTCTCTTCTCCGTCTTCCTCTGATAGGTGATGTCACGGATGACACACTGCATATACACAATAGTCCCGTCACTGTTCCTGATGACATTTCCATCAACAAGGACTGTCACTGGTGCGTTCTCTCCGTCGATAAGCACCAGTTCCAGACTGTGTTTGTGATCTGATTTGAGCACCTCCGTAAGGCATGCAAAGAAGCGCGGTTTGGACTCTTCATGGATGATATCGCTGAATGGAATACCAATGACCGACTCACGGGAGCGTTTTAACAGACGAAGCCAGGCACGATTCACCTCGGTAATTCTTCCCTCCGGACTGATGACCATATGCCCGACCGGTGACTGATCAAAGAGGACACGAAAGCGTTCACGGCTCTCCTGAAGTTGCATCTCTGCCCTGACCCGGGGCGTGATGTCCCTGAAACTGTACACCGTCCCGATGATCCGTTCATCACACTTCTGGGCCCGGATGAAGATCTCAAGAACCCTCCCGTCAGGACAGTGCAGCGTATGCCGTCTCAGTGACCTGGGTTCATCCCGTGTTTTTGCTATCTCGCTTATGAGTGCCGGGTCGGATATGATATGGGAAAAGCGCTTTAAAAAAGTCTCAATATGAATCGATCTGATGTTATCTGATGAGGTATCCCACAGGAGCAGAAAGCGCTCGTTAAAGTTTGTGATATACCCGTCACGGTCGGTGACTAAAATCCCTTCCTCGGTTGCCTCAAGCGTGGCCCGAAGCTGGGAGAGCATCCGCCTGTTCTCCCTGAGACTCTCTACAAGAGCCGCATCAGCTTTTCTCTTCTCAATAAGTGACAGGATCTGCATCTTCAGCATCTGAAACTGAAGGGCAGGGTCCTCTCCTTTCACCATGTAAAAATCTGCCCCAAGGTTCAATGCCTGGATGACAACTTCCTCACACCCCCGCCCGGTAAACAGGATAAACGGAACTGTATTTCCCTGCTCCCGAAGCAGCGAGAGGAATTCTATCCCGTTTGTCCCAGGCATCTGGTAATCAGACACGACTGCAGAGATCTCATGATGTGTCATAACTTCCAGGGCCTCGCCAACAGAACGGGCACCAATGACGGTAAACATCTCATCTTCAGAGAGATACTGGCTGATTATTCCAAGAATTTCCTCTTCATCATCGACAGCCAGAACAGTAATCCTCTCTCCGGACATCTTCATTGCTACGAGATTTACCAGATTATATAAAAAAGTATTCCTGATGCAGGCGTGAATGAAAAATATGCCGGATGGAATTCATTCAAGGGATCAGAATACAAACTGTGTACATATGAGATCGAACAAGTCAGGACTTCTCCTGCTTATCCTGTTCATTATCATCCCATGCGTTCTGCCAGTCCAGGCAGTCCCTCCACTTCCCGCTGAATATTACGGAAATGTTCTCATTGACGGAGCACCGGCTCCGGTTGGTACCACGATCACCGCCTTTCTTGCCGGTACTCCGAGAGGAACAATTGTCACGGATGTCGAAGGCTTTTACGGAGGTCCGGGTCTTTTTGATCCCAGACTGAAGGTGAATGTCTCCGAGGATGAATATCAGACCGGAAACCTGATCATAACATTTACGATTAATGACATCCCTGCATCACAATCAGTCCTGTTTGAACCAGGTGCATCACAGCAGCTGGATCTCTTCACCGGTGAACAGACCGGGGATGTTGCACGTCCTGCCCTGACCCCGGTGCCGGTTCAGACAGAATCCCCAATAAACGCATCAGAGCAGGACAATACGGATATGAATCCTCCGGATTCAGATTCAACCCCTCCCTCAATACAATACGGCCTTGAAAAGGATGAAAAATTCACATCAGATGACGGTATGGCTGCTGTCTCATTCAATAAGAATACGCTTCTCTTCTCGCCATCCGGGCAGTTCCTTGAGGAGGTCAACGTAACTACGCGGGCTATTGCTGATCTTGCACCGGTCAGTACTAACCAGTCACTGATGTTTTCAGGGTATGCCTACGAGATTACCCCTGAACGAACCTACTTTAACCCGGAAGGGGTATTAGAAATCCGGATCCCGCTGGAGCGGATATCTGACCTGATGGCACTCAACCCGCAGATATACCGGTATGTCCCCCAGACCGCAACCTGGGAGCCGGTCAAGACAACCTCAAACCAGTTTACCGGTGTCGTAAGCGGAAAAATCTATGAAGCTGCAATTTATGCCCTGTTCCTTGAGAGTCAGACCGCATTTGCAACTCCAAATGCAACCCCAACCATTCCCCCGTCACTCCCGCCGGTTGCAGGCCAGCCACCCGTACCACAGCCCCCCTCTCCTCCCTCAGGACAGGTCCCCCCTCCGGCATCAGGAGAGCCCCCGGTCCTCCCAGAGGGACCATATCAGGCAGCTGTTGTAACACAACCACCAGTGGTAACGGAGATTCCATCCCAGCCGCCAATGACTCCTGAACCGGTTGAAACGCCGATACCGCCTGCTCCTTCCCAGATGACTGACCTGCCTGAACCAGGAACGGAGTATACGCAGGAACCTGCCCCAGCACCGGCAGCATCCCCATTCTTCCTGATCGGTCCGGTTGCGGAATCACTGAAATCTGCTCTAAGAGGACCGGTGGGGATCACCATCGGGCTTGTTCTGCTCATTATCATCGTCAAGGCCCTGGGATATCTGATCTATACCCGGTGGTGGCTGATCAGAAATCCATGAATGTAAAAAAGGCGTATACCGCGGCTTCAGCAATCCGGGATATTCAGCGGGGGCGACCTGAAAAAGCCCTCAAATCCCTTGAAAAACTTATCAGGGAGGCCCCGGATAATCCGGTATTATGGAATCTGAAAGGAGTCGCTCTCGGAATGATGGGGGAGCATGAAGCATCGTTAGCCTGTTATGAGCAGGTACTGCATGCAGACCCCGGTCCAGCCGTTTACTGGAATAATAAGGGTCTTGCCCTGCAGAATCTCGGGCGGTTTGCCGAGGCGGAGGAGATGTACCGGCAGGCACTTGACCGTGACCCGGAATCCCTCGAAGCGCGATATAATCTTGCAAATACGCTTCAGTCACTGGAACGGTACGAAGAGGCCCTGGATTATTACGAGAAAGTCCTCTTTGACCGTCCGGATCATATCCTGACCATGCTGAACAAAGGAAACGCTCTTGCAGCTCTTCACCGGTTTGAGGAGGCAGTCTCGGTATACCGGGAGATTCTTGAGATATGCCCTGAATATCCTGATGCGGCGTATAATATCGGCCATACCTATGAGGAGCAGGGAGATTTGGATCAGGCATCCTGCTGGTATATGAAGACGCTGGAGATCGACCCGGAGTATCATCATGCCCGGGAGCAACTTGACAGTATTCAGGCGAGGAAGAAAAAAGCGTCATAGATGTGACAGAACATGGACATACACATCCCTGCAATTCTGTAACATCCCAATCGGCACATTTTCATTAATGGCATGCAGAAGTGAGAGATCTCCAGGCCCGTAATTGATAACTTCTGCTCCGATCTCCCGAAGATGCCGTGCATCACTCGCCGCCTGGGTCACTCCGGGGAGAGCCTTCTGTCCATACACCAGTTCTATCCCTTCTGATATCAGTGAGCACAGCCGGTCCGGACGACTGATAGTAGGGGCCACAGATTCCAGAACTTCCACTCTGCTTTGAGGAATACCAGCCCGGATCATCCTGATGAGCTCGTGGATGTCGCATCCCCACGGTATCCGCATATCCAGATCAAGCGTACATCTCTGTGCAATGACGTTAATTCGCTCTCCGCCGGCTATGAGCCCTGGATTAAACGAGACATGACTGAGTATGGTTGCAGCCCTGCTTCGTGATATTGAAAGAAGGGTAGCGAGTGAGTTTGTGGTATTTTCTATCACTTCGGCGACGAGGGGATCCTGGGGCCATTCCATCTCGTGTATCCTCCTGCACTGCTCAAGAAACGAACATGCCTGCATGATAGCAGAGTTGCCAATGACCGGATGCAATGATGAATGGCCTGCATCTCCGGTAAAGGTGACCTGAAGCCTGACAATACCTTTCTCTCCGACAACCGGGGATAATTTCGGGGTCGGTTCTGCAATCAGACACGATTTTGGAGAGAGATACCCCTTCCCAACCAGGTACTCCATACCAAAATCGCCGTTTCCCTCTTCATCGCAGACAAATGCAAGATCCACATCAGGCTCCATGCCATCGTTACGGACCTTTTCCAGAGCACACAAAAGAGCGGCACACCCCCCTTTCATATCCGTTGATCCCCGGCCATGCACACATGATGCATCAATCCTGCCGGAAAACGGAGGATAGACCCAGTCATCATCAAGAGCCGGAACGACATCAACATGCCCGCATAAGAGCAGATTATTCCCCCTCTTTTTCGACAGGAGGTTATGCTTTCGCCCCTTTTGAATGATCTCCGTTTCTACCCCGATCTGTGAGCAGATATCCTGCAGAAAGGCGATAACCTCATCGGTATAGCCGGGGGGGTTCTCAGACCGGATTTTGACAAGCTCTGAACAGAGGCTGGCAACATCAAGCATCAGGTTCCCCGCGTCAGCACTGACTCATATACTGATCATACAGTTCCGCCATTGATGAACCATTATAAATTGAGGCGAGATATGCCTTATCAAAGATCTCATCGATCATAACCCTGAACACCGCAGAGGGTATCGGTTTTTTGTCATTTGGATCCAGCACAATCCTGAATGAGCGATAGGATGCCTGATCAGACGGATCATAAATCTTCTGCATAAACAGGGGGAACTTCTCATACTCCTGTGGATGGTTCTCCCTAAGCCAGTTCATAAACCCTTCAAACCGGGATAACCTGCCTTCCATTGACTGATCTTTGCGGTACTTCAGATATTCACGGGTCAGCATGTTCCGTGGTGAGTCCGCATTATACGCAAACAAAGAGATAGAGTAGTCCAGATGCGCCATGGCATCAAAAAACCAGAAACTTAAGTCAGGGTGAAAGTCGGACAGGTTTTCCAGTATCAGGGATTTTTCATACAGGGTTTGTAAGACCCGTTCATATTCATTATTCTCGTGCATGATCATCAGATTCGTGTTTTAGCCATAAGCATTTCCGCATGGTCACTTGTTATACGGTTCTCTCTTCTTTGCTGTGGCAAGGAAGAGGTTTATCAGTTCCTCTCCGCGTTTGCCCCTGATATCAACCAGATTGTCATCCCGGAGCAGACAGGGTTTCAGCTTCCCGTCAGACGTTACCCGCATCCGTGTACAATGATTACAGAAGTCTGAATTATGCCAGGGACGGACAAATTCAATCTCGGCACCCTCATAGCAGTACTTCTTGCGGTGATGCATCCGCCGGGTAATGACTTTTCGTGAGTGAAGTGCAATCCGCTCCTCAAGCTCTGACAGATCTGCATGAAGCGGGCATCCGCCCAGATCCATCAGTTCAATAACCTGCAGAATCAGATGCCGGTCTCCTGACACAAGGCGGATAAAATCCTCTATCTCTCCCTCATTGATCCCTTTCAGGAGAACCATATTTATCTTAATCGGTGTCAGCCCTGCATCCCGGGCAGCTTCAATACCCTCAAGGACATCTGATAAGAGGCCGGTTCCGGTAATATACTGATAGGTGTCAGGATTGAGGGAGTCAAGACTGATGTTGACACGGGAAAGCCCGGCTTTTCTGAGATCGTGAGCCAGAGAACCAAGAAGTGTCCCGTTCGTCGTCATCGAAGACTCAATACCCGGCGGGACTGACCGGATGATCTCCACAATATCATCGCGGAGCAGGGGTTCCCCGCCGGTAAATTTCACCGACCGAATCCCAAGGGTGCCTGCAGCATCCAGTATGGCCCTGATATCCTCAAGAGAGAGAGGGTCTTCCGGTCTCGTCTCTCCTTCCCGGTGGCAGTACAGACACCGGAGATTACACCCTGAGTTTACGGCAATACGAAGGTTTGAGATGGGCCGGCCATATGTATCATGCAGATCCATCTGGTTTTGGCTCCTCTGATGCCTGCTGATTACCGATAAAGTTCTTTGCCACAATATACATTTCGGTACTTCCCTTCCGGGTGGTATGAGCTTTATACGTCCGTACTGAGTAGAAATCCTGCTTTACCCGATCATACAGCCAGCTGAAATCCTCTCCCTGAAATGACTTTAAAATCATATTCCCTCCCTGCTTGAGAAGCTGCCGTGCGACGGTAAGCGCCTTCTCATTCAGCTCAATGGCCCTGGCCTGATCAAATGACCGCTGACCGGAGAGTTTTGGTGAGGCATCACAGACAATCCCATTCACTTCAGGCATCAGTTCCCGGATCCGGGCAATGACTGCCGGATCAGAGAAATCACCGGTGATGGTGGTAACGCCTGCTATCGGGAGTATGGGATTGAGATCCACACCGACAATAATGCCATCTGTTATTTCCCGCAAAACCTGAAGCCAGCTGCCAGGAGCGGCACCAAGATCAAGGATATTATCATCAGGACGGATAACCGGATTTTTACTGAGTATCTCCTTTAATTTCATCGCCGCCCGGGAGCGGTATCCGGACTGTTTTGCTTTCAGATATGCTTTATCTTTACCCCATTGTGAACCCATAAAAATTATCGACCTGAACGTTCCCTCACTAATATGCGAACCCGGCACATATATCTGTGTCAAATCACAACCTGAATGCATAGGGAGCGCAGATGCTGAAGGCAACGATCAGTGCAGATATATTCAGGGATACCGTTGATGCCCTCTCTGCTCTGGTAACTGAATGCAGACTTCATTTTAATGAGACAGAAATCTGGGCCAGGGCAGTGGATACTGCCAATGTGGCGATGATCATACTCACCTTAAAGAAAGAAGCATTCAGCCAGTATGAGGCAACAACCGGAGAGATCGGATTAGATATCGCAAAACTCAAAAATACCTATTCCATGATGGGAAAGGCAAGTGATATCCACCTGGAACATCCTGACGGAGCAAATAAGATTGAAGTTACCTTTGAAGGATATCATTACTCGATCACGCTCCTTGACTCAAATACCATCAAAAAGGATCCGAATGCGCCTGGGATCCAGCTGCCGGGTCAGGTGACGATCTCCGGATCAGAACTGTATAATGTGATTAAATCAGCATCCATCGTATCAGACAAGATCTGGTTTGTCATCGAACCGGAGAAGAAAGAGTTTGTTCTGTACGCCGAGGGTGATTCTGACAATATCAGACGGTCATTTTCAGCCGGAGAGGTCATCTCTTCCAACTGGGAGTCTGCAAAGTCACTCTTTTCCATCGATTACCTCAAAGATATGGGAAAGGTCATGAGTCATGCCGAGAAGGTTACCATCGATCTTGGTATTGATCATCCGGTCAAGTTCTCATTTGAGATTGCAGGCGGGAACGGCCAGGTAGAGTATCTGCTTGCACCCAGGATTGAGGCTGACTAAATGCATGGTCACCCTTGATCGCAAAGATCTGGCGAAATATCCTTTTTTAAAAGAGGCCCAGTCGTATATCGGGTCCCTCAGCAATTCACTTGATCAGTTTCTTGATTCAGCAGCAGGAAGGCTGGCTCTCAGGGAGGCGGTTACAACGCTTGAGCATGCGCTGTCCTTCTCCGGAAAGGAGATCCCGCCGCTTCCGGACATCCCGAAAGATGCTGATGCCGCAACCATCATCATCGCATCATACCCGGTCAGCAGGATACTGGTCTCCTGCGCCCAGGATCGCGTATTCATCGACCGGCTGGTCAGGTATCAGGCCTGGCTTGTCTATGCATATTTACAGGAAGAAAAACCTGATGTGAAACGGTTTATCAGGAGATCCATCGGTCTGCCTGATACGGAGAATGCGATCTCGGTGGTGGATTACATACCGGTTGCAGCCCGGTTGCCAGAAGAGAAATGGCGCCTGATTAACCGGGTCGTGATCAAAGGAAAGGTGTATGTCTCTCCTGATGAGTTTGATGAGATCATCAGGGAACGGCTCCGGTATATCATGGCAAAAAACCTGCCACAAAAAGTCGCGTCAGATATCTGTGAACTGGTCAGTCCTGCGGTCGAACGGATCAGGGCCGAATGGCAGAAGAAGATGCTGGAAGAGTTTGGTCAGGTTGAAGAGTCGGCTTTTCCCCCGTGCATGCAGGCAATTCTTGGGGCGATTGCCGGTCACGGGCATCTGACCCATATGGCTCGGTTTGCAATCTCCTCATTTCTTCATAACATCGGGATGGAAAACACGCGGATAATTGAGTTGTACGGCTCGGTTCCAAACTTTGATCTGAAAAAAACCATGTACCAGGTTGAGCATATCACCGGGCGGGGGGGAATTGGGACAGAATACGTCTCCCCCCTGTGTGCCACCATGAAGACACATGGTATTTGTGTGCACCCGGACAGCCTGTGCAAAAAAGTAACCCATCCCCTGTCCTATTATAAGCTGAAAAAACGTGATCTGAGCAGGAAAGGAAAATCTTCCGGTGATATCCCTGCACCCCTGTCAGATCAGAATCCTGACAGAAAGGAGGGAGAGCGTTCAGGTGGAGACGCCCCTGATTGCATACCCTCCCGCGCTGATGGTGAGCACAAAGAGGAGCAGGGCACCTAAATACCCGATTTCGTCTGGAAGGACTGCCGGGAGCAGAAGAATGAGGATAAGAAAGACAATAAGACTTCCAACTCCGACTATGGCATCAAGCATCCATCGTTTCATAACTCCAGTACTTTCCGTCATCTCCCCGGTTAAGGGTTGTGGGAACGGTCAGCATCAGCAATCAAACGGGGAAGGTCAATGAAAGAGGCAGAAAAAGAGAACCTCACCGCGGAACTGATGCGGGCTGCTCTCCAGATACAGGTGCATGTACCTACCGGACTCATCCCTGATGACGGGATGGAACTGGTGTACGCCCTCCCGGGGGCACGGACACCGGCAGAGGTGGCATCGTGTGTCATCGCCCTGCCTCATCCTGGACAGCCCTCATGCCTGTCTGTCAGATTTGACTGCTCGTCACCGATGGTATCCGCAATCCTGACAGCACTCAGATTCTCTCCGGAGATACGATGCGCCTTAGGTATCAGGTATTCAGAGAACCTGCGATCGATCACGGACGATATGCTGCTTGAGACCTGCACCGTCCATGCAGAGGAGATCCCAAAAGGCATCTCAACAATGGACTGGGCGGTGGCATTCTGTAGTGAGCAGGAATCAGGTGTTCCGGATGTCCTGTTCATAGAAACAGATGGAAAAACGCCGGCACAGGCACGGTTGTTTGGTGAGAAACCGGGATCGGTTGCAACAAATCTTATTAAGATCACACAGCGCATTATTGATGCAACTCACTGAGAGAGAAATATCATGGGAATTAAACCGACTTATATCAAAAAAATCGGGACTGAACTTTTGGAGTTCCATGAAGAGAAGTTTACCAACGACTTTGACGAGAATAAAAAGGCCGTTATGAGCGCAACCAATGTGCCCAGCAAGCGGGTCAGAAACAGAGTCGCCGGATACATCACAAGAAAGATAAATACAGGGAAATTCAAAAAATAATCCTCATGTTTGAGGGTGTTTTCCCCGCATTGATTACTCCTTTTCAAAGAAATCACGGAAAGAATCTGGACCTTGATGGCCTTCGTTCCAACATAGCGCACCTCGTTGCCGCAGGGGTTCATGGTGTTGTTCCCTGTGGTTCAACCGGTGAATCCGCAACTCTTTCTTTCGCCGAGCATGAGCAGGTCATCGAGGTGACGATCGATGAAGCAGGCGGAAAGGTACCGGTGCTTGCCGGTACCGGCTCTAACAACACTGCAGAAGCCCTTCGTTTCACCAGGGCAGCCAAGGATGCCGGGGCTGACGGTGTCCTGGTCATCTCCCCGTACTACAATAAGCCAAACCGTTCAGGCCTGATAAAGCATTATACTGCCATTGCGGACCTTGACATTCCGGTTGTCGTATACAATGTGCCAGGGAGAACCGGACAGAATATCACTCCTGATATCATTGCAGAGCTTGCAAAACATCCAAATATTGTAGGAGTAAAGGAAGCGTCCGGGGATGTCGGTCAGATATCCACGATCATTGAAATGACCAGGGATGAGGATTTTACAGTCATATCAGGGGATGACAACCTGACGTTGCCAATCCTTGCTCTTGGTGGAAAAGGAGTCATATCAGTTGCGGCGAACATCTACCCCCGACCCCTCATCGAGATGTATGAGGCAACACAAAAGGGAGATTATGAGACGGCCCGTGCCATTCACTATGCATATTCGCCATTATTCAGGGCAATGTTTTTCGAGTCAAATCCAATCCCGGTAAAGAAGGCAGCAGAACTGAAAGGTATGGCTGCCGGGCCACTTCGTCTGCCCCTTGATGAGGCATCAGAGCAGACAACAGAAAAACTCAGGGAGGTATTGTCCAGATATGATTAAAGTTGTAATTTGCGGTGCATTTGGCCGTATGGGAACCATCATCGGGGGCATCATTTCCAAAGAACCGGATATGCAGCTGGTCGGTGGTGTTGACATAAAGGAAGGGACGGTGTACGGGGCTCCGGTCGTCACATCAGACAAGCTGGCCGGGTTTCTCGCCTCGGTGCAGCCTGATGTGGTCATCGACTTTACTATCGCCCAGGCAGCGGCACAGAATGTCCCGGTTGCAGCACGGGCCGGCTGTGCCATCATCCTCGGAACCACCGGGCTTTCCCAGGAGCAGCGGAAAGGGATAGATGAAGCAATTGCCGAGGGCAATGTTCCGGCCGTCATCTCAACCAACTACTCTATCGGTATGAACATTCTCTGGACGCTTATCAGGGATGCTGCACGAAAACTCTCTGACTATGATGTCGAAGTGACCGAGGCACATCACCGGTACAAAAAGGATGCGCCCAGCGGAACGGCACGGACCATCCTCCAGATCCTTCAGGAAGAGATCGGGCCGCGTGAGGAGGTATACGGACGGGAAGGAATGACCGAACGGAGCTCGGAGATCGGCGTCCATGTCATTCGCGGGGGAGATATTGTCGGGGATCATGCAGTCATGTTTGCCGGCAATTATGAGACCGTGACCCTGTCCCACCGGGCATATGACCGGTCAGTGTTTG
This sequence comes from uncultured Methanospirillum sp., assembly GCA_964501255.1. GTDB lineage: Archaea > Halobacteriota > Methanomicrobia > Methanomicrobiales > Methanospirillaceae > Methanospirillum. The sequence continues at coordinate 23,668 of CAZCSN010000003.1, forward strand.
CCGAGGGAGCCGTCAGGGCAACCCGCTGGGTAGTCGGGAAAAAACCCGGAATTTATGGAATGAAAGACGTTTTAAATCTTTCATGATCCCTTCGAAACCTATTTTTAAGTATTTCACCAAGTTTTTGGGGAGATATCAATGACCGCAATTGTTGATAAAGATAAATGTACCGGGTGTGAAACCTGCGTTGATGAGTGTCCGGCTGCTGCTATCACCATGGAAGATGAGAAGGCAAAAGTAAACAACGACCTTTGTGTAGACTGTGGCTCCTGTGTGGATGTCTGTCCGGCAGAAGCAATCACCATGGAATAACTCTTTTTTACATTTCAAACCATTTTTCAATATCATTCCAGCCGGTTTGCGTGACAAATAATGCGCATTCCATTTCAGCGTTTCAAAATCCTGTTCTTTTCACCCTGATATCCCAAAATACAAATAAGTGCACTATAATTACTGGTTCAGATATATATACGAGGTATGGTTAGTGTTGGAGTCCTCGGCGCAACCGGCGCTGTGGGCCAGCGTTTTGTCCAGCTCCTGGCTGATCACCCGTATTTTGACCTTACGGTTCTGACCGCCTCCGAGCGGAGTGCAGGAAAAAAGTATCGTGATGCAGTAAACTGGCGTCTTGACCTTCCACTTCCGGAATCAGTCGGGGACATCATCGTCACTGATACCAGGGCCGACTGCCTGAAGAATGTTGACATCGTATTTTCAGCACTCCCCGCAGATCTGGCAACAAAAATTGAGACCGATTGTGCAAAAGCCGGTATCGGTGTCTGTAGTAATGCCAGTTCCCACCGGATGGTACCAAACGTTCCCCTGGTCGTGCCGGAAGTGAACGCGGATCATCTGCGGATGATCGAACTGCAGCGCGATGAAGGAATGGACGGGTTCATCGTCACCAACCCGAATTGTTCAACCATCATGCTCACTGTATCCCTTGCACCGATCAGAAACTTCCACTTCACCGATCTCCGGGTCGCAACCATGCAGGCGATATCAGGTGCCGGATTTGAAGGTATTCCAGGCATGTCCATCTTTGACAATGTCATCCCCTATATCGGAGGGGAGGAGGAGAAGATGGAGCGCGAGACTCTCAAGATAATGGGAACCTTCGACGGCAGTGAGGTTGTGAATGCTCCGTTTTCAGTCAGTGCCAGCTGTAACCGGGTACCGGTCATTGACGGGCATTCCATGGCAGTATGGCTTGACATCAAAGAGCCGGTTGAAGCGGTTGCAAAAGCGTTCCAGAACTGGAAATGCCCGCTCAAAGACCTTCCCACCCTGCCGGAGAAGTCAATTGATTTCATGACCCAGCAGGATCGCCCCCAGCCTCGTCTTGACCGGATGAAAGGCAGGGGTATGACCGTGTCAGTCGGCAGGCTCCGGCCTCAGATCCGGTATATTGCCATGGGACACAACACCATCAGAGGTGCTGCCGGTGCTTCAGTACTGAATGCTGAACTAATCTGTGATCGCGGGTACCTGTAATACCTCAGGGTAGCATGGAGGACGACAATACCGTCTTTGTGGGGAACAAACCGGTCATGAACTATGTTCTGGCGGTCGTCACACAATTTAACAACGGAGCCCGTGAGGTAGTTATCAAAGCACGGGGAAAAGCCATCTCACGGGCCGTGGACACCGCCGAGATAGCGCTGAACAGGTTTTTACAGGATGTGGAGAAAAAATCCATTCACACATCCACTGAAACAGTCGACACGGAAAGTGGAAAAACCCATGTTTCATCAATTGAGATAACTCTCATCTCCAGAAAATAACCATCGCTTTCTTTTCTTTCTAACAAAAGAATTTAAGCAGCAAGTACCAAACCGTTTAAGAATGAAGATCGGTCTGGTGATGCTGATCGGGTGCCTCCTGATCCTGGTGTCCCAGTCATATGCCGCACACACTGATTCGGAAGGGTACCTTACGATAAAGTCAGTCACGATATCATTGATGCCCGGGTATGCCGACGTTCACGCAGAGTATCAGTTGGAGGATGCATTCAGGGTTCTTGCATTCATGTTTGGGGAAAATGATATCAAAACCAGGCTTCTGCAAAAACTTGCCTTCTCCAATGTTACCGTATCTGCGATGAACTATACCGCGGCAGACTTGGTCGTATATGATGTTCAGCCGGTTTATGGCGACGGACTCTACTGGTTTCCGGCCCACACATTCGGATGTGTGATTCCGGAGGTCGTGATCAACACCAATCTGTCAACTGAACGGTATGAGAACATCAGTGCCCTCGAGAACGGGATTGTCTATTATTAACCACATGACATAAACCATGGCATCTGATCTCATCAGTTTCTCTCTTTTTGCTTTCTCATCCATCCTTATTGTGGTAAATCCTCTTGGAGCCCTCCTGGTATACAACTCCATTACCGAGTTTATGGATGCAGAGGACAAACGCCGGGTTGCCGCATACGCCTGTCGCATCGCCGGAGCGGTTCTGATTTTTTTTACCCTTTTCGGCTCTGCTCTCCTCTCACTCTTCGGGATAACAATCAGTGCCTTTACCATTGCAGGCGGGGTTCTGCTCTTTGGTATCGGGATGGAGATGGTATATGCCCGGACTTCACGGGCAAAGGTGACGGCGACCGAGAAGTATGAGAGTATTGATGCTGAGGAGATCTCCTCAATGCCCCTTGCATTCCCCATGATATCAGGACCTGGGACGATCACCACCGTTATCGTCCTCTCTCAGAACACCCCGCTCTTTACAAAACCACTCGAACTTGGAATCATTCTGGGTTCGGTACTCGTTACCCTGGTCATCACGTATCTTGTCCTGATATCATCTGCCCGGATCACAAAACGGGTCGGCCAGCGTGAATACCGGGTCGTCAACCGGCTGATGGGGATTATGCTGATGGCTATTGCGGTTCAGTTCATCATCAACGGGATATCACAGGCATTTCCGATGCTGACCGGATCCTGAAATCCCCGATCCATCCGGACCATACCGTCCGGACCGGCCGAAAAACAGGTTATGCAGTCTCTTCTATTGCTTCGTAACACTGCCTGAAGAGTTCCCTGGTCTCAAGTGCTTCATCACGGTTTACTTTCTGAATGGCAAATCCCACATGAACAAGAACAAAATCACCAACCTGAACATCCACCAGGTCAATTCTGATATCCTGTCTCAGACTTCCAAAATCCACAAGGGCAGTATTATCGTCACGAATCTCAATAATTTCAGCAGGAATTGCAATACACATAGTGATTAGTCCTCTTCTCCGGCGGTATCATGTCCGGTTTATCCTGCACTGCCAGTCATCCCTGATGAACAGGCAGGCAGAAGAATGATGTGCGTAAAGCGTCTCTGGTCTGGAACTGGCAGATTTTTGCTCATAATTCCAAGAGCTATACACAGTACTATGATCAGTTTGTATCCGGATCCTATATACCTGTGCGAAGAATATCTGTCAGTTACGGTATGCAGAATAAACGGAGCTTTCAAAGACCGGTGATTGTCATCAGCCGGTGTATTGAGCATGACCCGGTCAGATACAACGGGGATATGATCAGCAGTCCGGAGGTTGCGGCGATGAAACCATATGTATCATTCATACCGGTCTGTCCGGAGGTTGAGATAGGACTGGGCATTCCCCGGAGCAGTATCAGGATTGTCCGGACCAGTGCAGGAGACCGGCTTATCCAGCCGTCGACCGGCCTTGATCTGACCGGAACGATGGATGCATTCTCCCGGTCATTTATTGAGGGACTCCCTCCGGTGGACGGATTCATCCTCAAGAACAAGTCCCCGACTTCAGGAATTGCCAATGTGAATATCTATCCTTCAGGCGAAAAATCGCGGGCAATTGAGAAAGGTCCGGGTTTTTTCGGGAGAAGAATTCTTGAGGCATTCCCTGATTACCCGGCAGAGGATGAGGGCCGGATACGCAACCTGCGAATACGGGAACATTTTTTAACACGGGTATTCATGCTTGCTGATTTTAGGCAGGTTGAGTCCGCCGGCACGATGGCAGCACTGGTCAGGTTTCATTCTGAAAACAAGCTCCTCCTGATGGCATACAGCCAGGCAGGCCTTAAAACCCTTGGACGAATCGTTGCAAATGCACAGCATAATCCGCCGGACACCGTCATACAGGAATACCGGCGTGCACTCCTGAAAGCAACACGGCTGCCACCCCGGTATACCTCACATATCAATGTCCTCCTGCACTCCTTTGGATATATCAGTGACCATCTGAGTTCTGAAGAAAAGAGATTCTTTCTCGGGCAGGTTGAGGCATACCGGTTGGGACGGTTACCACTCCCGGCGGTCAGGATTATCATACAGACCTGGCTGCTGACGTACCCGGTTGCGTATCTGAAAAATCAGACCTGGTTTGCCCCGTACCCGGACGGGCTGGTATCTTTGCCGGCAGAAGAACTCCAGCGGGGCAGGGAGATGTATGAAAGGATATGACTTACACCGTCTGGACCATGAAGGTGCAGTTTGATGAGAACGAGATGGTATCCCCGTCTTTTATCTCATACCATTTATCAGGGGATATCTTCTTTCCCTGAATGTACGTCCCGTTCGTCGAGTTCTCATCCCGGACAAGCCACTTCCCGTTAAAATACTTAAACGTTGCATGCTGACGCGATACGCCATTATATTGCTGCAGAATGGTCCGGCCCACGGCATCCCTGCCGACAGTATCACCGTGATGAACGGTAATGGTCGCCCCGGGTGACATGGAGAGGGTCAGTGGCGTTACCTCCCTGATTGTTCTCCCCTCATCAAATCCGATATTTGCAAACCGCCGGTCCGGGGGCTTTTTTACAATCCCCTTCCCCTCAATCTGCCGGATGGTCTTCCGTTCTACCGGCTTTTTCCCCGAGATGTCTGAAAAACACCGCATACAGATCATCTCAGTTGCAGGATTTGCCATCCCGCATGTATCACAAATTTTTTGGAGCACCATATGACATCCGGGCATTCACACCCTGGAGAGGCTGACCTCCCACCCTGTTTCACTATCTGAAATATGAGTTATTATTACTTTTTCTTCAGGTGAAAAAGTCTCCTGAATGAGAATCCGGGAGAGGGGATGTACCAGCATGGCTTCCACCCGCTGGCCAATCCCAATCCCTCCCCGCGTCAGGTCCTGGCAGCAGTACTCCTCGACCATCTCCCTGACAGACGTGCTCATCATCAGATTAATTCCATACATTGCGGATATCTTCTCAAATATCCGGTTAATCATAACATCAAGAATGAGCTTTGCTGCATCAGGGTGAATACCCCTAAAGACAATGGTATTTCCCTGAATAAACTTAGAAAAATCAAGACTCTTCTTCTCTTCAAAAAAGAGGGTAATGCTCTCATGTGCAGTCCGTTCCCTGGCCAGGTACTCCTTATTTGTCTCTTCTTCACTATGTGACAGCTGATACGTATTCGGACAACATCCGGAGAGCCGAATTGTGCAGATGATCAGGCATCCTGAAAAACTGATGGTATTCCCGTCATCGGTCAGTATCTCCCCGTCACGGATGATGGAAGAGATGAGTTTTAAAACAGACGGATGCGCAGATTCAATGTTTTCAAAGAGGATGACAGAATATGGATTTTTCTTGATCTTCCCAAGAAAACTCCCGTTATCCAGGGTTGAATACCTCATCAGCCGCTTCCAGGCATTTTCATCCTGATAGTCGCCCATATTGAGGAGTATCATGTCACGATACGGCCCAAGAAGCAGATCCTTGACTGCATAGGCAAGGGTGGTCTTTCCTACACCCTCATGCCCGGCCAGAAGGAAAAATCCCCTGGGTTTTGAAAAATCCTGCGGATACTGCGAGTATGACAGACCAAGATAGGCCTGGTTGAGCAGATTGCATACCCGTTTGATGGCATATTTCTGCCCAAAGACACGGCTTGCAAGAAAATCTGGAGCATTAACGATACTCTTTTGGTCAATCTTCTTCCAGAAGTTTTCAGCAATACCAGACGAGTACTGCACGACGGCCTCGGTGAGATCTGATACCGATAAAATCTCCCGGCGGACCAGGGAAATCAGGGAGATAATCTCATTGGCCTGGAGATTATGAGTTTTTTTCACAAGCAGGGAGAGTGACTCCTTCTTTTCAGTCTCCTTTTGTGATTCAAACTGGGGAACATTTCTGGTAAGGGACTCAAGAAGAGCACGGCGGGTCTCAAGATCCGGCCGGGGAACCACGATCTGCCTGATCCGGGTATTATCTTTTGTAAACCAGGAAGGCAGGCATCGCTCGCGGTCATGAATCCAGATAAGCAGGTTATACCGGGGATACGAGCTTCCGGCAAGAAGTCTGGGTTCCGCATTCTGGCAGGCGTTAAACATGTTAAAAAAGAATTTATCTGAGCTGTGATACCGGTCGTCATGCCTGGTTATCTGATTTAAAATGATCGCGGAATATGCAGTCCGGTTGTCAACACTCTTATGTAAAATCTCCACCGTCCTCTCAAGGGAGGGGGGGCCGGTCTTCTCAACAGACAATACATCGCCCAATATGGCATGAATCGTATCCGGATCCCCGTGCATGTGAGAAAATCCGACAAACGGATCAAGCGCCAGAACGATCTCATACCCTTCCTTGACCAGAATCGTGCGGATATAATCTTTGAGCCGCAATGTGGTCAGACTGCCATCTATCTCAACCGGATATACATCCAGGATATTACCGGTAAATGAAAACTGCGGGGTTACCGAGAGAAACCTGACAAATTCCGTAGTCCATTTCGGTAGCTCGAACATCTGCGTCACCTGCATTATTCCTGAGATATTTCATGGCATGGTCAGGCAGAGTCCTCTGTGCCGGATGCTGAAAAAAATCCCAGTACTGAAAGATAGTATCTAGCTCGCACTTGATCCTTATTAACATGCACCATTCAGCCGGCAGAGACCTCACGCAGAAGACAGAGGTTTTCGTTTGCAAAAAAGGAGAAATCCGAATGATTGTCACTCTTATTTTATGGAGGCCATCTTACGGGCCCATTCATTCTCCGGATCGATGACCAGAATCTTGTCCAGATACAACCGTGCTTCAGATTTTGCCCCTCGCTTGAGCAGAATGAATACCATCATCCGAAGTGCTTCAATGATGGTCTCATCTTTTTCGATAACCTTTCTGACATATTTTTCTGCCTCAGCATAATCACCGAGTTTCAGGTAGCATCGTGCCGCTTTCACACAACTGATGAGATGATCCGGATGATGCTCACAGATTTCCAAAAAGGATGCAAGCGCTTCAGGGATCCGTTCAATCGCATAGAGCGATTCTCCTTTATAAAAAAGAGCCTTTGGCAGACCCGGACTGGTTTTCAAAATGCGATCACAGACCTCAATTGATTCCCAGTACCGTTTCTGATGATAATAAAGACGCGCAAGGCCGACCTGGGGTAATGGCTGGGCAATATGGGTTTGTGGAACCTGGAGATACTGCTGCTCTGCCCCGGTGATATTTCCTGTCTCCTCCATATATTCTCCCATCAGCCAGGTAATCAGGGGGTCGTCCGATTTCTGAATGAGTTTATGGGACAGGCAAAAACCAGCCTCATGGCTTCGTTTCAGTTTATAAAGGCACATCCCCCGCATTGCCCACCCCACAGCCCCGGTCTTTTCCATCTCAATAAGACGCTCGCATATTGAAAGAGCAATGGAGAAGTTATCGTCAAGATAATACTGAATGAACTTTTCTTTCCAGAATGTCGCCGTCTCATTCCAGGGATCTGATGAGATGGAGATCAGGTTCTTTTCATACTCACGGGTCAGAGCGGTGTAATATCTGAACCTGGGCAGCCCTTTCCTCTTGTTAAACAGGAGGGTCAGGACGCGGATATCAAGATTATATGCCTTCTTTAAGAGGACTTTGCCTGACTTCTCATCTGAAAGCTCCTCAAAAGCCGATGCCAGGGCAACCAGGAGATCAGGCTCAATGACCTGGGCTGCCAGGGCATGCTTTGCAGCAGCAATCATATCCTTTTTACATTCATCCGCATCCGCCTTTGCAGACAGTTTAATAAAATTCTGATAGATGGAGATGATGGAAATGACTGACTTGGCAGTCCACTCGGCCGGGACACCGGCCTGTTCCCGTTCCTGGAGCACTTTTGCATACTGAAACAGCCGTTTCCGTTCAGTCGTGCCCCGGGGGGTACTCTTTATCCATGCAAAAAGACGCATGAAAAAGACGCTTTTTACTTCCTGCTTTGTGATCTCCAGAAATTTGGTATATAACTCCTCAATCTCTCCGGAGAACAGCATCGTGATGATCCGTTCCTCATTCTCATCCTGCTCCCGGTTAAGGGACCGGCCCAGAAACCATACAATATTCGTGATATCAATGACCTTTCCAAACAGGGTAAACGGGATATCCCGGTTGAGCTCTGCTGCGATCAGGAGGAGCCGTTCATCTTCATTCTGGTATGTCTCGATATACTTGGAGATGGTGACCGCCTTATTGTACTGTTCGGTTGCCTCAAGCCATCTGAGCAGGTAACCCCGGCCGATATGCCGCTTTGCATCCTCCCATGAGACCGGGTCACCGATGAAGGCATACATAAGATCATGCAGGCTGTAATAGTTCTCATCATGAAACTCGTACGGTTTTGAGATGCCAAGCCGTGCGGTATGCTCCTCCTCATAAAATACCGGAATATTTCTCTTCCCTGAGAGCCAGAGTGACACTTCCCGCTTGCCCCACCTCTTTTTGGGATTTCTGGTAAGGAGTCCTTTGAGAAGGATGAGCCGGTCAGGATTTATCTGTTCAGAGAGGACGATCCCCCGTGATGCCAGTGTTGAGAGGATGAGATTATGGTTCAGCCCTTCAAACGGATGCTTCTTTTCGGTTATTTCAAGAGCGATGACCCCAAGCGCCCAGTAATCAGACTCTCTCCCGACCACATTGCCAAGCTGCTCCGGGGCCCAGTACATGGGCGTTCCCTTTGTTGTGGTGATATGCCTGGACAATTCACTGTCAAGGAGCGTTGATATCCCAAAATCGGTTAGGATCAGGTTAAGAGGCCGGAGCTCACGAATCAGAATATTTGAGGGTTTGAGATCAAGGTGCAGGATGTTGTTTTTATGGAGGGTATCAAGACCAAAGGCAATCTCCTCAATGATTGCTTTAAACGTATTATTGTTGATGGATTGTTTCTGAACCAGTTCGCGGAGGGATCCATACCGTGCATACTCTAAAATCTCATACCACCGCTCTGAATCCTCATCAAACCCGTAGTCGATGATCTTAATCAGGTTTTTGGGGTTGCGGAGCGAGATATGACTGACCTGATCAAGGACGTCAATCTTTGGTTCAATCCCGAGCCGGTAATGTTTCAGGATATAATAGACCCGGTCCTTCTGGATAAGCCAGATATCAGCCTCCCCGCCGGTTGCCGGAAACTGTTTCATAATCCGGTAGCCTCTGAAATACCGCTGGGATTCTGACACAATTTCAGGCTCTGCCGGTCGGGATGATTCAGCCTGGGCCGCCAGACCGTCCCGTAAGGTTGTGCCCCGCTTCTCCGGACTATCCATATCTGCCGGTATCATCCCTGACTCCGGATACCATCTATAGGGAGTCGTACGAATTAAGATATGTGTTCATCAGTCAGGAGGTCAAACCTGGTCAGCTGCTGAACCGGTACTTCTTCAGGGCCCTTCCGGAGCCGTTCGATAAAAAGAATCTGCCGGTCTTTTAATTCAGTCCTGATAATCTCAAAATCCCGGGACCACACCGACGAGGCACGGGCATCATCCTTTTGGATCTGATCCGGGTCAAACTCATCAATGTCCAGTCCGTCGATAATCCTGACCAGTCGAAAGACCAGTTCATCCAGGGGATTGATGGAGATCATAACCGAGTAGTGCGATACCGGGGAGAAGACCTCGATATTTCCTCTCCGAAATGAGTCACGAAGGTTGGTCATCTTTCGTGGTTTTACCCGGTATCCCCGTGACTTCATGGCATCCAAAAGCGCCCCCATAACACCTGCCCACTGGGCGTCTGACAGGGATTTGCTCTTTTTTTGCAGGAAATATGCATCGTACTGTCTTCTGATAACCGACAGCTCCCGAAGCTCAGGAAACGGTTCATGATAGAGGAGCATGGCTGCATCAAGTAATGCACCGGCATCAGGGTCCAGAGAGAGGTTCTGCACGATCTCCTCCAGTTCTTCCCGTATTACCGTCTTTTCCGGGATCTTCTCCTTCAGCAGCCCGTACTCAAGCTGGAGATTCTCCCGTTGCAGCATCAGCCGTTCAGGGGTGGTCTCTTTTGCGACCGGTTCATAGTCAGACCCTTCTGTCTCGTCATAATCAAAGAACCGGATTCGCCCGTGAAAGAATTCGGCCTCCATCGTCAGAAGCGCTATTCTGACCTCATCTGCAATCTTCTCTTTCTTTCTGGCATCATCCTGCGCATCGCGGACAGGAGGGGGTATGCTGGTATGCTCAATACCGGATACCCGGTGGGCAAGCGCTGCATACTCTTCCTCTATCCTGCTCAGCCGCTCATCCTGTTCCTGAATGTCCGGGATCTCTGCAAGAGCGGAGAGGCGATCCTGCAGGTCATGAAGAACAGTCAGGTCAGGAAGCGAGATATTCTGAAGTTCCAGAGACGAGACTTCCTTTTTAACTGAGTTTATCCGTTCTGTCAGGGCCTTTTTGGCATCCCGTGAAGAATAATACGCCATTGCCAGATCAGAGATGAGCGACTTATACCTGACCAACCGGTCAGACTGGAGTTCTGTTCCGGATATCTCCTGAAATGACCGTACATACTCCAGGTACACCGGGTTTTCAGCACTGATCAGGGATTTTGAAAGAAGATCAGACAGGAACCGTTCAATACCTGTCACATACATCGCTTCAAGAAGCCGCATCTCATTCTCCTCAAGCAGGAGCTGAATAAGAACGATTCTGAACCGGTCAGCCTTCCGGAAAAAGAGTTCCATCTCCTTTCGGGCTGCCTCCGGAGACTTCCATGCAGGATAATCAGGAATCAGAATCTTTTCTGCCAGTTCACTCAGTTCGTCATGAAGCCTGATGATCCGTTCATTCTTTTGAACAAGCGCCTCAAACCGTCTTTCTGCGCTGGACAGGACCTCACGGATTCTTTTTTCAATCCAGAAGTACGACTGGCCGGGTGAGTCATTATCAGGGTATGCCAGGGCGACATCGGCGACGATCAGGGAACTCATTATGACTGGCTGGTTGAGAGCAGAATTGCCGTCACATTGTCTGATGACTGGCGTGCAAGGGATGCGATGAGGACTTTTTCACAGAATGCATAGCCGGGGTGCTTTTGATAGATCATCTCCAGTTCATCCTGGGAGAAACATTCCCATATGCCGTCAGAACAGATAAAGAACATATCCTGGTCACGGAGTGCAATCGTCTTAAACCAGACGTTAATCGAGTCCTTTATCCCGTCGCCGGATATGGATGATGTGACGATGTTCTTTCTCGGGTGATACCGCATCTCATCTTCAGTGATAACACCCTCCTCAAGGAGATGCTGGACGACCGAATGATCCTTTGTGATTCGCTCGAAAAATTTACCATTTATGCGGTAGACCCTGCAGTCCCCGATGTTAAAGACATGAGCCTTGTCTTCCTGAATGATAACCCCCGCAAGAGTGCACCCAAGGTTTGATGAACCCGGATTCTTCGCAACATATGCCTCCAGCTGATCCTTTGCTGCATAGACAACCGAGATAAAACTCTCCTCATCAGAGACCTCCATGTAATGATCCCGAAGATGGGTCAGCACAAGATGGGCAGCCACCTCCCCCTTCTGTTCTCCCCCAATCCCGTCGGCCACACAAAATATGGCATTTGTAACCTCCCCATGATAGGATTCGGGGATAGTCATGGAGAGATCTGAAATCAGTGTGCCCGGGATGACCAGCCCGTCTTCATTATTGGATCTGACTCCCCCTTTGTTGGTGAAAAAGAACGCCTCAATCCGTTGTTTCGTTTTATTCATACCTTATATGACCATCGTGCTTGAAAGAGATATATTCTCCTCTGATACGATCGGTGTGCATACCTGCACGGGATGGTGAGGATATCTGACCCATCCCATACACCATCTATATATAGGAGAAGTGTGCAATTGGTGCCTGTGAGCATATGGTTGTAAAACAGACGGTTATCAGGCGGCTTGGAGTACTGAGTGTTGCAAAATTTTCTGCGGTCATTGGTGTGATTTACGGACTTCTCATGGGTATTATCATGGCTCTTGGCATGGGAAGTGCTTTTGGAATGTACGGAGATCTCGGCATGGGTGTCGGGGCCGGTATTATCGCCCTTGTCATGATGGTCATCTTCGGTGCAATCATCGGGTTTATCGGCGGGGCGATTATCGCTTTTATCTACAACCTGGCCCTTGGAGCAATCGGCGGTATTGAGATGGACCTTGAGATGGACTGACCGGTGATCCTACATCCAGGTCCCGTGATCAGACCCGGGTCACCCGGACTCTTTTTTTTCTTGCGGTTTGATATCGGTCAGGGAGAGATGTATATGAATGGCTCATTCAGTATGTCCGGCTGACCGGGCATGGATGCTTGATAATCCGCTGCGGTCGCTTCTTATCAGACCGAAACGGTTGCTCAACCCCTATATCAGGCCGGGAATGACGGTTCTTGATGTGGGATGTGGTCCCGGGTTTTTTACCAGAGTTATGGCTGACCTTGTCGGACCCACCGGACAGGTCATTGCTGCAGATCTCCAGCAGGAAATGCTCATGATGACCGGATGGCGGATGAAGCGAACGGGGTTGTCTGACCGGGTGCTTCTGCATCAGACTTCAGCTGAGTCTTTACAGCTTCAGAAGCCTGGGGCGGTTGATTTTGCACTCGCGTTTCATGTGGTCCACGAGGTGCCGTCTCCCCGGACCCTGTTTGCCGATGTGTATGATTGTCTCAAACCCGGCGGACTTTTTCTGGTGAGCGAGCCAGACGGGCATGTAAAACGAACTGAATTTGATCAGGAGATGGATGATGCACGGGCTGCCGGTTTTATTATCGCAAAAGAGCAGCACAGCAGACGGGAGCATCAGGTCATTTTGCAGAAAGTATGAACCAGTTCTTTTTGATGCTGCAGTATGTCAGGGAGATACTTGATGAGCCCGGTTCGCACGGATTTGACCATACCCTCCGGGTGATCGCCCTGTGTGAGTATATCGGAACAAAAGAGCAGGCAGACATGGATATTCTGATTCCTGCAGCAATCTTTCATGATATCGCACGGCCTCCTGAAAGAACAACAGGAGTTCCGCACGAAGAGAAAGGGGCGGAGATGGCAGCTGAGTACCTGAACGGGATATCATACGGAGCAGAACGGATTATTCACATCCAGCATGCGATCAGAGCACACCGGTTCAGCACCGCTCTGGTTCCGAAGACGCGTGAGGCAAAAATTCTCTCCGATGCAGACAAACTGGATGCCATGGGGGCGATCGGGATTGCCCGGACATTTCTGTCTGCCGGAGAGCGGGGCGGGGATATCCAGGACGGGATAGACCATATCCATGAAAAACTGCTCAGATTGTCGGATCTGATGTACACCAGGACCGGGAAAAAGCTGGCAGAGCGGAGGCATGCATTGCTGGCTGCATTTGTGCAGGCACTGGAGGAGGAGATGGGGATGGGGAAGGAGACGGATGAATCATGCATTATTTTTACTCCCCTAAAGGAACTATTCAGTTAATTTGGGTGTTTGAATCTTTGCAACCTCTCTTTAAACCGATACCATATGATTTGGACTAAACAATATGGGTGGATAACCACTTTCTATATCGCTTCAACTGCTCATCCGTATGGAAATAATGCTCTCCATCATCCATAATTTCCAGGGTGCATGGGAATTTTTCAGTAAATCCATTGATAGTATCAAACTCGACCAGATTATCTTTTGCCCCGTACAGGATATGGGTATCAGCATTCCATCTGTCAACCGGATGCTCTGATACATAACAGAAATAATCCCAATATAACTTCTGACCGACCGGAGTGTCTATTGTTCCTTCTCTCTCCAATTGCTCCGGTGTCACCTCAAACCACATCATCATATTTCTGATGATTCGTTCCATATCAACCACCGGAGAGAGAAACAGGGCTGTTTTCAGACTCATATCACGATAAGCTAACAGGCTGAAGTATGCCCCCATACTACAGGCAAAGAGGGATATCCCGCTCCAGTTCTGTTGCGCATATTTCCCGATTTCCATGAGATCCTGGACGCAAAGCTGCACCGTACATGGAATATCTTCTCCTTTCCGGTCTCCATGCTCCGGCAGATCAAAGCTTAATACCTGATACCCCCTTTTTGTCGCTTCATTCGCGAGAAGTTCGATGACGGTATCTTCTTTATGCGACAGGTTCCCGTGAACCGCAATGAATAGTTCCTTACTCGTTTCGCCCCATACTGTTGCAGGGACATTCGCGACCTGAACATGTTTTTTCATCATTTTTCATAGGATTTACCTTTGAAACAACATCAACTCTCTTATTTTCTTAACAGAGTCTTGTCCGGTTAACCCCCATGTTCTCCTTCCTGATGCAATATTTAAACGAAATAATACCGAATATTCTCCTAATTAATGCATTTTATCGACAACGCATATTTAATCCCCAAAAATTAATTTCATTTACATTCACTTATAAAAAAGTTGAGATTGTTAAAAAATAATTATTTATTCCCAACATTATCAAATAAAATCTTAGAAAGAACTTTTTTTTTTCTATTGCAAAAATTTATAAGGAAAATTTCTGATTCTTACGTGGTGAGAAAAGTATGTCATTGAAAAAAATGATGTTAGTTCTAGGAATTACCATATTCCTGTTAGTTCTAACAGTCAATGCAGATGTTCCCCCATGCATAAGCAGCACGAACACGTATTATGGCCCTATGGAACCTGGAGTTGAAACAACACTGGACTATCCTGCTGGATACTATGATTTATGGTTTGCAGAACTGCCAATGAAATTTTCATCACCCGCTGCAGCGAACTATAAAAATTGGAAATGGGAAAAAATTGAGAGTGTCCAGATAAAAAATGGACAAGTTATGAATGTATTTTTAGGTCTTGTCGGAGATTATGTAGAAAAATATTCCGATTGGATTTTAGATTATTCATCGATCTCTTCTAAATCCGGATGGGGAGCAGTCCACTTTATGAGTCCTTCAGGACGTGATTCAAGATGGGCTGTAGCTCTTTGTCCCTGATTATCCCTTTTTTGTAGCATCTTAAAAAAATACTCAAAAGAAGAAGGTACCAATTCCATCAGGCCATTTTATTCATTTATTCCATAAGGATGGGATTTTACCTAACCCTTCAGAAAAAGAGCATATCATCCCTAGTATCCTCCCTGAAACCGGGTGTGTACGGGCATTAGGTATGCATAGGTAACCCGTCAGGAACGGGATCTCCTCCTTGCAATGGCTGTCGACGGAAATGATCCGGATAAGGCATTACATTGGGTATACTCTGAATTCAGGAAGTGTCATCAGGAGTCCACAAAACTGTCTGGATGATCGCATAGCAGATGCAATTGTTGAGAATTACCCGGAGGAAGCCATAATGATGTGGAAACACTTTGCTGAAACCTTAATCAGCCTGAGAAATCCCGGTCTATATGTGCTTGCGTCGGTTTTTCATAAAAGGAAGGCGGCCTCTTAAAAAATACAGTACGTCTGCTGAATTCAACAACTTCATACTCCATCAGAAGAATAAACATGAAAAAACGAAGATTCATCCTGTATCTGGCAGTTCTTGAGACGAAAAGAATTATTAATCATATGTGAATAACGCATATAGGCCGTCCTGGTCGTAAAACACTCATATACTCCGTCACTTTCTTAATATTCATTACTCTACAATTCGCCATCTCAAAAACTGAGCATTCAACGCATTTCATCAATACGGTAGCATTAAGGCACCCTTATCTAATTTAAACCCCGTGTAGCAGTTGTAACAGGTGTAGCAGCTCCATGGAGAAGAGACCTGCACAAAAAATTTTTAGGATCGGAATACCACGACGTGCAGGGTGTATAAGTACTCATAATGAATCTGAAAAAAAAGCATATCCGCCCCTTTCCGTCAAAAGGAGTATAATTTCATCCCTCACATCAGACGGCAGGCAAATACAGACCTCCAGAGTGAGCATAAAAAAGAGAAAGACAGATCACCAGATCTATCCGGGAGCCTATGTATGAAAAGCATGTTTCTTAGCACCATCCGAATCCTATCCTGCCGGGAAACAGATGGCCCAATTAATCCGGATTTCTTTAGTATGTGCACTTTATCAGCCAAAAAATTAGAATATTTTCAGAGAAGTTGCCATCTCATTCATAAGTTCCTGATAGATCTTCTCTATAAGTTCAGAGGGATATGCTATCCAGAGGTACACAAGTGACTTTTTTGATCCTGCAATAATGAGCGTGAGACGTTCTCCGGTTGAGTTATTCTCCCATTGAGAGAGCGAGAAATACGGGCGTTTATCATCAGACCCGAACTTTGTCTCGCCTCGCTGAACATAATCGGGATAATCCTTCATTAAAGCAGATAGCAGCTCATTGAGGACATCCTTGTCAGGAACCTGATAGATGGGATTGTCCGCAATCATCACAAGCGAATACAGGCCTGGTCCTTTTTTATCCACCATCATGTACGCCTTCATCCCTTTGTATCCGGTATGGATCTCCTGCCAGTTCCAGTTTGACGGGAAGTTTATCTCAATCCGTGGATCGGCCCGAAACAAAGTCCAATCCTGCTTCTCCGCTGCCATGGCCGGGATACAGAGCGATACCAGCAGGATAATTAATAATATCAACCCTTTCATGAGGCTCTATCTAATTCCTGAGTATAAAAAATTTATTTTATTGAAAAAACAAATTATAAAAGATAATATATAATTATGTATACATAAGCATCGCACTATCGTTACCCTTATGTATGGAATATATAAATTCATTGTATGGATTCAAATTCTTCTCTTTCCAATACCCGGTGCAAAATTGTACTCATCTGTATCGCTCTCATCCTGTTTTCCCTCGTGAGCATCCCCACGTCAGCCGAAACCTGTTTTTTCAACTCACCACACAGATGCAAGGATTACGTCGACCGTGATGGGAATGGAGTATGTGATCATGACGTTGACAATAATAAGTACCCAAAAATGACCGGTACTCCAACGCCGACACAGACTCCGGGAGTTCAGGTGAATGAATCACAGGCATCTGATGAGATTACCATTGATGAAGGGGCAAATCAATTGTATGATCCCAAAACCGGAACGGTTTTTTTTCTCAATAATTTTGGATATGTAACCACCCGGACGCATTATTCTGAGGAGGAACTTCGAAAACGATGGAATGAGATTATGACAGACCTGGGACGGAATACGGCTCAGGAAGAACAAAAGGAGGATAATGCACCTTCCACGTCGATACCTCCGGACGATGATATACCTGAATCAACAATACAAGACACTGATAGTGGTTATGACCTTGGGAATTTGCTTCTGGAAGATGACAATGTTGAAGAACCTCCCCAAAAGACGACAGATGAAGAAGATACCTCTCTTGAGATGATCTTAAGCCAGACTGATGAAACTGAGAACGAAGAAGACCAAAAAGAAGATGAAAACCCCTTGAGCGGCAGTCTTTCCCTGGACCTTGCCGGAGCTCTGACTGGTGTGGTTTCAGAAGATACATCCCAGGATTCCCCGGAAGAAAAGGTATCCAATGAAGCAGATAATCGTGCGGATAGTGGAGATAATAAGCTGTCAGGGTCTCCGGAACTGGATAACATGGCATTCTTCCTCAAACAGGCATGGGGTATTGATGCCTCAAGTGAAGATATCATCACTGTTCTTACGGATAATCCGGATTTGGCAGCACAAGTTCAGGATCAGATCGACAGATATGTTGACATTTATGAAAAGGACTATCCGAATATTGATATCAATGAAATAGGAGCATATGATGATGAAACATTATCTGAACTGTTTATTGATGGTGTGATAGAGATTGGGACTACTATATACAAAATTCCTAATAATCCTTTGGGATTTCCCCAGAATGTTGCCGAAGCAATACGGGACAATGTCATGGGTACGCGAACCTTGATCAGCGAAAAAGGGAGGGAATTCTTAAAAGAAACGAAAAAATTAGAGATGCAGGGGGTACCCCATGAGGATGCATGTGAACGGGTATGGTATAGAATATACAATAATCTATCAACTACTGAGTCATATCAACTTGAACTCTTGCAGGATCTCATTCAAAGAGAGAAAGGCGTCACAATTGAACAGTATATTCTGAATTCATACAAAGAAGTGTATAAACAGCTCCGAAGACATGATGAGGATTTAATCTCCTATGAACAAAAGGAAAATGCAAAGATAAGAGCACCATTACAGTTTATTTTGAACGAAAAGATCAGGAAACTCAAAGAAGAACGGGAAAAATAATTTTTTTACAGAAAGGGGAAGATCACTTATGAAAATAAAGTTATTTCTCATTTTTTGCTCCGTTCTGCCATATGATATCCATGGTTCCTAGTCAGAAAATTCTTTTCGAATATCGAAACCATTGTAACCTTTATTAATTAATATCCCTATCAGAAAGTGGGGGATCAAAATGGTGCAGGAAGATTATTCAGAGACAAAAAGATTATTCAGATTTTCAAACCTGGCTATGTACGCAATATTGTACCTAATTCTGCTATTTATTGTATTTCCTTCATTCGCAGAAGAATCTGAAACCCCTCTTATTCCGGATACCTGTACGATTTATTGGACGAATAATTATGGGGTGTCTGGAACATGGTTTGTTACAAATGGTGAAGTATCAGCCACTGATGATTTTACAACACCCGAAAAATCCGGTGATGAATATCATATGGATCCCAGTTATACTCATGGAACATTACAAGGGACGCTATATGGAAATGTGATTTCTGGTGTCATGCGTTATGTCACTGACAGATATACCTATACCTTCTCTCCGGGAAATTCGGTGTGTACGGAGATTCGATGGGGAGATACCAACTATTCATTCATCACAGAATTTTTTGGGGATCATACCTTTCATTCATCTGTAACGTATCAGGACGGTTATTTATATAAAGAACGTAAGGGTAATTGTGCATCAGCAGGATTTGAATCCGGATTATTTCAGGAGGTTCCTTTTACAGAAACAATAACGTATACCGGTACCTGGTCTTTCGACGATACATCTGCTCCATCCTTGATAATTAGCGATCATAATGTAAAAAATGAGACATCTTATAATACAACCCCCATCTATGAGGATAATGCTCCTTCCACGTCGATAACTCCGGACGATGATACGTCTGAATCAACAATACAAGACACTGATAGTGGTGATGACCTTGGGAATTTGCTTCTGGAAGATGACAATGTTGAAGAACCTCCCCAAACGACGACAGATGAAGAAGATACCTCTCCTGAGATGATCTTAAGCCAGACTGATGAAACTGAGAACGAAGAAGACCTAAATGATGGTGAAAACCCCTTGAGCGGCAGTCTTTCCCTGGACCTTGCCAGAGCTCTGACGAGTGTGGTGTCAAAGGATACTTTACAGGATTCACCGGAAGAACAGACCTCTTCTGGTGGTGATACTAAAGCTGAAAATGGAGAGAATAAGCAAAAAGAATCGCCTGATTTGAGTAACATGGCATACTTTCTCATACAGGCATGGGGTATTGATGCCTCAAGTGAAGATATCATCACTGTTCTTACGGATAATCCGGATTTGGCAGCACAAGTTCAGGATCAGATCGACAGATATGTTGACATTTATGAAAAGGACTATCCGAATATTGATATCAATGAAATAGGAGCATATGATGATGAAACATTATCTGAACTGTTTATTGATGGTGTGATAGAGATTGGGACTACTATATACAAAATTCCTAATAATCCTTTGGG
The DNA here is from genome assembly GCA_964501255.1 of uncultured Methanospirillum sp. Taxonomy (GTDB): domain Archaea; phylum Halobacteriota; class Methanomicrobia; order Methanomicrobiales; family Methanospirillaceae; genus Methanospirillum. Next base: position 43,637 of record CAZCSN010000003.1, read on the forward strand.
ATTTCCCCAGAATGTTGCCGAAGCAATACGGGACAATGTCATGGGTACGCGAACCTTGATCAGCGAAAAAGGGAGGGAATTCTTAAAAGAAACGAAAAAATTAGAGATGCAGGGGGTACCCCATGAGGATGCATGTGAACGGGTATGGTATAGAATATACAATAATCTATCAACTACTGAGTCATATCAACTTGAACTCTTGCAGGATCTCATTCAAAGAGAGAAAGGCGTCACAATTGAACAGTATATTCTGAATTCATACAAAGAAGTGTATAAACAGCTCCGAAGACATGATGAGGATTTAATCTCCTATGAACAAAAGGAAAATGCAAAGATAAGAGCACCATTACAGTTTATTTTGAACGAAAAGATCAGGAAACTCAAAGAAGAACGGGAAAAATAATTTTTTTTTGAATCAAGAACGGAAAGTCGTATGACGTGGAACATACATGCAATTATGCCTTCGCCCCGTATCCCCTCCAATATCCCGGACTCATTCCTGTTTGGTCAAAATCTGACACCGATACAAACTCATACGACAAAATTATCTTTTATGCAGGTACAATCACTGCACATCCCTGAAATCCCCTGTTTTCAGCCATCGTTATTTTCACCCTGATTCGAAAGATGCCGACAGAAAAAATATCGCGGTCTCTGCTCCATGGAGCTGCTACACCTGTTACAACTGCTACATGGCCACCTTTTTTAAAAATATCTATATAATATTGAAAAAATCCATATTCACGCTGAATGCTTTCTGCGAATCACCTTTTTCTGAATGCATACCATGCCGTTCCTGCATCATCGCATGTGCCTGAATCATATTATGAAATAACCGATCCGGGTATTTCAGGGACGTGTGGGCAGAAATATCGCAGGCATTCTCTATAAGAAACGTTGCAACATCATCCCGGTATCCTACATCCGCCCGGCTGTAATCGATGATAAGCCCCATGGTTCCGACAAAATACAAAAAATCAAAATCCCGCCATTCGGTCTTCTTTACATATAATGCAAGGACCGACTCAAGATATGGATCGATATGGGCTGCATCATGAAAAAAATACAGGAAAAAGGAGGGAGAATGAGTCACCACCCACCGGTAAAAATGAACAGCACGGAGAACGTCCTCTGAAAGATCATCATTATCAGTATCATGAACCGGTTCACTATGTAAAAACCCCCAGTATTCTGACAATTGTGTATGTACATAGCCGACCCGTGTTTTTGGATGATTCGTCCGTGCCAAAAACCCTGCCATTTTCAGGACCAGTTCCTGAACATATTCCGAGGAGAAGAACGGGACCCGGTCCTGCACCGGCATCTGATGAATAATGTCAATGACATAACCCAAAAGAGCCTCTGATGAAAAATTAATATTCCAGTAATTCACACCACTGTGCATATCTTTCAGAAGAATCCCTTCTTCCTTTGCAGCGGCGAGTTGTATCTTTGTACTCTTCGGCTCTTTTATTCCAAGACTGCTCGCAATAAAATCCCGAATTACCGGCTCAGGGGTAGGTTCAGACTTGTGTAAGATAATCTCGATAATCTTCCGCTTCGTTACCCCCGGATTATTCCTCTGGCCCCGCGTTCTTCCTTCACTCATGTACGGTTATGTATGAAATTATTACTATGAATACATTACTATGAATTATTAAATGGTATTATAATACTAAACATTATATGCGAGCACGAATAACAGCTGTAGAGGAGAATGAACACAAAAGTGTTTGTTTTCACTTCAGTCGGTGTGATAAAAAGGTCATACCGAAAGGAATGAATTCAAAAATGAAAAATTTGCCTGAAATTCACAAAAGAAGGGATGAACTATCCCGCAACGGGATACATACCGCCCGTGATGTATCGGAAAGCAGCGGGGGATGCAATGAGTAAGCCGGCACCCCTTGCACCCCATGGCTGCTGCATCCCCTGGCAGATGCGATCTGAAGATTTGCTCTATGTGCTGGTCCCGGCAGGGGAGAAGGGACCGACTCTGAAAGGATGGAACCTGGTATCACAGGGAAGGCGGCATGATGATCCCGCTCTGGCTGCACACCTGCAAAAGGGGGGCAATTATGGCTATTACCCCGCTCCAGGGTCAGATATCCTTTCCCTTGACATAGACCATGCGGATGCCTTTCATCAGGCAGGTGGCCGGGACCTGATCAGGGAGACATTCCGGTATTCAGCATGGCCTGACTGGCAGAAGTACCGGGCACTTGTTCACTGCCCGGATATCCCGGTCCAGTACCGGGGGCATAAACTCCCGATCCGAAACGACCAAAACCAGACCGTATTTGAGCTCTTTTTCCCGGCAGATGCAGAGAAAACAGGCGGCCAGTGCATCGGTCCCGGCAGCCTGCACCCAAATAAAAACCGGTATGAGCCCTGTGATCCCGGTGCCCCCATTATGACCGTCAGATGGGAGGATATCGAGGAGATTACAAAAATCATCAGTCCGCATGCCGCCTCTGAACCGGTTCCCGTGCAGAAATGCATTTCTCCGACAAAGAGCAGAGGAATGACAATCACTGAGCGGTATGGACTTTCTGTCATGGATAACCTCCCGCAGGATGCACGAATTGCAGGAGATGAGATCCGGGGATCCCACCCGGTTCATGGAAGCACGTCACCAGGAGGAAATGTGGCTATAAACCCTGCAAAGGGGCTTGTCTACTGCTTTCGGTGTGCTGCCGGGTATGATGCCGCCGGTTGGGATGCGGTATGCCGGGGTATCATGCTCTGTGGTGATATCTACGGAGCGGACGTGATGAAACGTCACGGAGAGGTGCTGAATCAGGAAAAGCCTGAAGTCCGGTTTCTGGAGCGGATAGCCTGGAAAAAATCCCGGAGGAGAGCATGTCCGAAGTACTGACGGTCAACTCTCCATTTACGGAGACGATGAGACGGGCCTTACTAATGGCTGGTGACCGATCCTTTTCAAAAGTAAAAGAATCGGGTGCATATCTCCTCTCGAGTGATCCCGACGAACAGGGAGATATTACACGGGAATTCTGGGATATTGCCGTCTATTTACTCTCCAAAAAAAAGCCCTCTGATGCGGTTATCAGAATCCTGCAGAAACGGAATAAAAAACTGAACGAATACCTGCAGCAGGACTATGAAGCCCTTTCAGATATCAGGGAACTGGCATATTCCTATATCAGAACCGTAAAAACCTTTGATTCATCCGAAGAGGAGGAGATAATCAGACACCTTCCGTTTTTTGAGAAAGACGGAGCCTTCTACCTTACCTGTATCAGCCCGGATGACAGATACTCGTACGCCCACTTGCAGGATGGCAGGATTGTGTTCTCTGATGAAGAGACCGATCCGGCTGGTATCCCCACCATACCTCCGGAGCTTCCCGTCCATCAGGACCGGGGTACAACGACGTACATTGTCGGTATCCCCCGGACTGATCTCCTGGAAAACGCACCGCTGCTCACACCCGGAACACTCTACACCACAATCCGGAATCACCTGTTCCGGTACCTGGATGCTGAAGAGCACCATTACGAGTTGTATGTCTATTACATCCTGTATTCCTGGTTTTATTCAAAGTGCAGCACCACGCCCTATCTGCGGTTCCTTGGTGATACCGGAAAAGGAAAAAGCCGGTTTTTAAAAGTCATCTCTGACCTGTGCTTTTATCCAATCCGTGCATCAGGTGCGTCTTCTCTCTCCGGTATCATGCGGTTTAAAGAGAAATGGATGGGAACGCTTCTTATCGATGAATCGGATCTGAAAGGTGATCAGGCACATCCTCTTGTCAAATACTTAAATCTGGGATTTGAAAAGGATAATTTCTTCATTCTGACCGATAAAAACGATGTCTCGAAGGTTCATCTGTTTGATCCGTTTGGCCCGAAACTTATCGCCATGAGGCAGCCATTTCAGGATGCTGCAACAGAGGGGCGGTGTTTTTCCTTCAGTCCTGATGAAACCACCCGGGAGGACATTCCTCCCGAGCTTCCATCCCGGTATTCAGAAGAGGTTGCAGAGATCAGGGCATGTATTGCCAGGTTTGTCCTTGAACACTGGGGCTGTGTCTCAGAAGAATGCATGATCTCCTGTATCGGAAACGGGATTGAAGGACGGTTAAAACAGATGGTTCGACCTCTCTCCATCATCCTGACACTCTTTCCTGACGGGAAGGAGCGGTTATTGCGGTATCTCAATACCCGGCAGCAGGAGATCAAGCGGACACGGGCTGAGTCATATGAAGGAGCTATGTTCAATTATGTTCTGTCCCTGGCTTTGGGCGATGAAACACTGATCAGTGATCCGGAATTTGGAATTTATTACTATGAAGGACGAATTCAGGCAGTAACCTCCAAAATGGTTGCTGAAGGTCTTAAGTACACCATAAACAGTGTGTCCAAAGCCCTTGGTGGTATCGGTATGATAACCAGACAAAAACGAATTCAGACCGTACATGGGACGAAAAACGTCCGGATACTGCAGATACCAACCCGAAGGAAATGGCTTGAGATGATGCAGCGGTATTATTACGATGAATCAGGTGCAAAGGTCCCTGAATGCCCGGAGTGTCTGAGAGGATCAGAATACCAGGTTCTCCAGGAAGGCGTACCCAGTATTGAATCGTTTTCTGAACCGGCTGGTCGTGATCCGACAAGAGACGGTCAGCCGGTAGATGGTTCTGCAGAGCAGGATCATGAAACCGCACCTCCAGACAGGTCAGCGTTTGCGACCTTTTATGAATTTGCCGCATTTCATGGCATAAGCCCTGACCTTCCGGTTCATGCATATGTCCCTTATCCGGATGCGGACCGGACTGAATTATTCTGCAGATGCAAGGGATGCACCGCTTCAAGCCGTTCATCAGTGTTATACTGGATCCCGGACCGGCCGTATAATCAGATCTGTCAGAATCATATGGATGAAATGAAATACCTGTATACAAAGGAGAAATGACTATGATTACCTGGTTTGATGATCCCCTGAAGTATTCGTATGTCCGAAAAACACTCTATATAAGTCTCTCTCCCCGTTTTCCGGTAAAAACAGTCGGAAAGATTTTTCAGGAGTTTGGAAGGCTTATCGGGCATGAACTGGTAAAGCGGGAGGATTCCAACACAAAAGGAGTGTATTTGTACCACCATGAGTTTTACTGGCTGAAAAAACATGACCGGGATCTTCTGCCGGACGGGGTGTACAAGGGACCTCAGGGCTTTGGAGGGCGGATGCCGACCGAAGCGGTAAATCCCGCCAGTCTGGTTGAGATAAGTCCGTATCGGGAGGGAGATGGAGAGGTTAGGAGATAGTGTGTGTTCATTTCCTTCACCCGATAAATTTTCAAGAGATGCCTGATTGTTGGGTGATGGCAAATTTCATTTGTTCATGGAGATAACTAATGATTGATATGGAGAGTTTTTCCAACCCTGAGGAAAATATTGGTAAACCGTACCGCCGGGGCATGCTTCCTTTTGGCGGAGCTGTAAATAGTCGGGGAATCATAACTCAGGTTGTGAGTGAAGCTGATTATCGTCATGATATGGAGATTCTGAAATCTCTTATATGATTCGCCCTGTTTTTTTAGATACAACAGTATTTTTTGATTCAATTGATGATGATCGTATGAAAACGATCATGGATCATGCAATAAATGCAGGATTTGCCCTTAAAACGTCAATTACGGTAATTGGAGAAGCTTTAACTCAGATGCGGGAGAACAGGGAGAAAGACAGATATGTACCTTCTTTTTTAAATCTTCTAGACAGCTGGGAGATTAATATTCACTATCCGAATGATCCTGTGCGTATTCTATGTTATATTATGGGCGATGAAGAGATTGATTCCAGAATTATCCGGGAAGTAACAGATAGAACCCATCTGGCGTATGCCATGGCATATCATTCAGAATTTTTCATCACGTCTGATAAAAACATGAGAGCTTATCGTGTCCAAAAAAACTGGAGGACGGAGGTTTTATCAAACCGATTACATTATCACTTCAGGATTTTAGGGATGAAGTTCTTAATAAAAGATAAATCACATGACTTTTCGCTATTTCATTGACTATTCTTTAATTTTGAACTTCTTTAATTTAAGAATCAATTGACTATGCAGCGGTGATGGAACGGGCTTAGTATCTGGCAGAAGGGGTTCATCTTTCCGGAATGACCGGCCATCTGAAGCATGCTATCCAGCGGACAACAACAGCGGGTTGCTATTGCGAGGGCCTTCATGAACAAGCCTGCAATTGTCTCTTCCGACGACCCATGTGCAAACCATGATACATCTTCCACACGGATGGTCCCGGACCTCTTTCAACGGGTAAACCTATTGCACGGGCAGACAATTGTGATGGGATCCCATGAGCCCTGACATGAGGCATACCCTGACCGGATCGTCCGGTTTGCTGACGGATGTGATGGTCAGGAAAAACAGGATACGAAATAGATGTGGAACAGGGGGGTGAAGGGTAAACCCCCGGCCGCTCAGGAGCGATGAGAATCAGGTCTTAAGGCCAAGGGTTTTTCTCATCTCTTCCATCTCGATACCGGCTTTAATCCTCCCACCATAGAGCAGTTTTATCGCTTCTTTGTCAAGATCAGATAACTGAGTGTTCCTGACCCCGCCGACGTGGTAAAAGAAACTGTCTTTTTCAGAGTAGGTCACTCCATGCATTCCCATGCTGTAGAGAATGCCATAGAGCATATAGTACTGTCGCTCCTCAGCGCTGAGGGAGTCAAGCAGATAGAGATGATCGTCTCCGACAATCCCGATTAACTCTCCCTTATCGTCCTTTATCAGTCGCTCATCGCTCTTTCTGTCATCTTTAAAGTCCTTGAGCATCTTTTCGGGGACGATTTTTATGTTATAGAAATTGTACGGGACCTCTTCATAATTCGTCTTTAAAAAGCCGAGTGCAAGTTCCTCATCTTCAAACTGGGTGGTATCAGAGAGTGAATTCAGCTCCTGTGCCAGTTTGAGAAGGAATCTGGTGTCGTCGGTGGTGTAAAATGCATCGAGCCAGAACTGATAATCCTTGTTTGATTTAAATAACGTCACTTTGGAATTATCGTTCCCAAAGGTGATATCAATCAGATGTTCGGCGACATCAGTCTTATCAAAGGTCTTTCCTGATCTTCCGGACTCTTTCTGAAGGTCAACCAGGTCTCCCCTGATGTATAATTTCCGGGGCGAGACGATACCGATGAGTTCGCCGTTTTCGTTGTTTATGGGGTATTCATCCGCTGTTATCTCATTTTTCAGGGTTTCTAGCCGGGCAGGATCCACAATGGCAATGTTGTAGAAATATTTGTCTGATGCATTTTGCTGGGTTGCCGGTTCAGTCTGTGCTGATTCTGCATGTACCATACTGCAAAGGCATAGAATGCCTATGATTACTGCGATACATCCGATACTGATGTTTTTCATACGTATCTCCATAATTTCAGATTATATTGTTCAAGAACACATAGTATGTCCGTGTGTTTGAGTGCTTCTTTCAGATTCTCTATAGATCTCAATAGACTTCTGATCTTCCCATGTTCAGGTGGATTTATCCGTCATTCCAAGAGCCTTCTTCACATCCTCCAGTGTTAATCCGGATTGCAACCGTCCTCCATACATGAGCTGAATTGCCTCCAGATCCAGGGGAGATAACGTGGTCTGCTCTGTGTTTTTGGGATTGAAAAAACTATCCTTCTCTTTACTCTCTCCGTGAAATCCCATGCTGAACAGCAGACTGTGAAGAAGGAAATGTGTACGCTCATTCCCTTTCAGATCCTGAAGGATATAGGCTCCGTCACTGCGAACGATAGCAACTGGTTTTCCGGATGAATCTTTTAATATCTGATCTGTTCCACTGCTCCGGTCATCATACTTCTCCTGAAAGAGGTCTTTGTCGACAAAACTGATGGTGTAATACCTGTATGGATCCGGATTATAATTCGGCTTATACGAAGGAAGAGCGATCTCTTCATCATCAAACGATGTGGTCTGTGAGAGATCATTAAAGAGAGTAATGAAATTGCGGATCGTATCAACATCAGTCTGATAGTACATTGCCTTAAGCCATACCTTATAGTCACGATCCTTCCCGAAGAGTTCTGTTTTTACATTATCACGACCAAAGGTGATGTCTATGAGATGCTTTCCGACCCGGTCCTTCAGATTTTTATGCACAATATCCTGAACCGGAAAGTCACTCTCATTCAGATCTCCTCTGAGATACAGGACATCTGGTGTTAAAACCCCGATATAAAGCCCTTTTTCTACCTTAAGCGGTATTGCCCGTGATCCATAATTGTTCCTCACCGTATCGAGCAGTTCTGGATCAACAATCCGTATTTCAAAAAGGCCCGGAACAGTATCTGTCTGCTCAACTATCCGGATATCAGAATGTGGCGTTGTGGGGCTTTCTGCCATGATGCCAGGTACCATGAATGTAGTAACGAGAACAATCATGAGAATGCCTTTCTGCACATGCATACTGTAATCCGTGCCTCCTGTAATCCAATAATAATTTCGCATGAAATGATACCCATATTGAATTATCGGTTACTCTGTACAACTCCATACCGGGAGGGATCAATTCATCGGATCTCCCAAACGGATGCTCCCATCCATCCGACCCTCATAAACATGCCCGGATCTCCAGTTCTTTTGTCCAAAGTCCCATAATGGTCTTTGATCTGTAAAAGGGTAAATAAAAAAGAATTTCCAAACGATCAAAAGAAACGCGTTTCATGTATAAAATAAAGAAGGGAGAAAGTCTCCCGGGGGGTCAGGGTATTTGAGCTTAAATGCCCACAAAACCCTTTTCTTCGACGATCTTCTGTCCTTCTGGACTCAGGACAAAGTCAAGGAATTCCTTTGCAAGACCGGTTGGCTCGCCATTCGTGACAAAGTATAACTCACGGGAGAGCGGGTATGCACCGGACTTGACGGTTGCAACGGATGGTTTTTCGCTCTTTCCATCAGCACCGACAATCTCAATGACTTTTACACCATCTTCAAAACCCATACCGACATATCCGATTGCGGTCGGGGTCTGGGAGACATACTGCTGAACTGCACCATTTGAGTTCTTTTCAAGCATGAATTTGGTAAAGTCTTCTTTGTTCAGAACTTTTTCAAAGAAGAACTCTCTGGTTCCTGATGCACTGTCACGACCAACAATCTCAATCTTTCCGGTATTGCCTTTTACATCCTGCCATCCGGTTATGGTTCCAGTATAGATATCTTTCAATTGTTTCAGGGATAATGCATTCACCGGGTTTTCAGGGTTTACAATGACAGCGATTCCGTCTTTTGCAACAGGAACCAGCTGAAGCTTTGGATATTTTGCTTTTTCTTCATCCTTCAGCTCACGTGAAGACATGGCAAGTCCGACAACGCCCTCACCGATGGCTTTAATTCCGGCTCCAGAGCCTCCGCCGCTTACCTGGACATCAACATCCGGGTGCTTTTCCATGAATGCTTCCGCACATGCAGCACCAATCGGAAGAACGGTTGTTGAACCGGAGATACTCAGGGTCTTTTCATCTGCAGCCATTGCAGGTGCAGCAATGAGGAACACACTGCACAGCAGAAACATAATTCCTGCAATCCGGAAAACCGGAGATACATTCTTGTGAGACATGGTAAATCCCGATCCCCATTGTCATCCCCGTATTATTCCGGTTTCTGATAGAGACTATTGAGAGCTATGATGTCTCTATATCTCTCTATTGTTTCTATACCTGACAATAGATTCTATGCCGAATCATTATCGGCCGGGCGAAAGATCTCATGGGTATACCCTCCCGTTTGATCAGACTGGTCTGATCAATTATTCGGGACTTTTTGGAGAGAGTTCACATATGGCAGACATGCTGCACTCAATTATGACAAAACTTACTGCCGGGTTTGTTATCCTGGTCATTCTTATCACCGGCATGACCTTCCTGTTTACTGTCGGAGCATCGACCGATAAAATACAGGAATCCACCAAGCAGGAACTGCTTGCCATCGCTTCTATCACCGCGTCTGATCTGAATGGTGATGAGATGAAAAAACTGGAGCCGGGGATGGAGTCTGAAGTACTCTATCTCATGAATGCTGAACAACTGGCAGCAATGGCACAGGCAGACCATGAGATCGTCAAAATTTTTACGATTCGAAAGAATAACGGCGGCCTTGAGTACGTCATAGACAGTGGGTACAACACCGGTCACCGGGATGTGAAGATCAGCACCCCTGTTGAAAACCCCTCACAAGCCATGCTGAAAGCATTTGAAAGCCCGTCGGTTGAGGATGATTTTGTTGTCCGTCCGTGGGGGAAGGTTCTGACCGGGTATGCCCCGATCAAAAATGCCATGGGGGTTGTCGTGGGTGTAGTAGCGGTTGATATGGATGCAGCGGTTGTTGAGAAGAGGATGGACTTTGTCGGCCAGACCATCTACCTTATCCTGTTCCTTGGGATTCTGTCTGCCGGTCTTATTATTGCAATATTCTCACGGACCATGATCCGTGATATTCACATGCTGATTGAATCGGCAAATAAGATCAGCAGGGGGGATACGAACGTATCCATCTCAATACACCGGAATGATGAGATCGGGGAACTGGCATCATCATTTAAGCGGATGATAACCAGTCTGAAGATCCTGATGCACCAGGACTACCAGAATGAGTGACTGGAAAACCGGAGGATGTTATGAGCAAAACCTCTGATGCAGTGCTTGAGATTGCAGTTGAGTATCTTGGCCCTGCAGCAATCACCCTCCTTGAACGGCAGACAAAGTTCCATCTTCAGGGTCTGAATTTTTCTGATATCGGCCCTGAACACTGCAAGGAACTGGCAAAATGGGTGGGTCTTGCCTCTGCCATGTTTATCGAGCAGGATCTTGCCCAGGAACTGGCAGACAAGATTATGAGGCTGGGGTAAGGCGTATGCATGGGAAGACTACCCCCTCATTTCCAGTCCACGTCCTCCATGTTGATGATGATCCACATATTCTTGAGATAACGAAAGCATTTTTGGAACGGTCAGGCAATATCCGTGTTTTTCCGTGCTCATCGGTCCAGGAGGCTTTTGCACATCTGACCGAACACCCGGTGGATGTCTTCATCTCTGATTATGAGATGCCTGAAATGAGCGGATTAGAGTTATTACAGACAATTCGTGGTCATGGATGTGATATTCCGTTTATTTTGTTCACCGGCCGGGGACGGGAGAGTGTTGCAATGTCAGCAATCAACTCCGGAGCGACCTTTTACGTGCAGAAGGGTGGAGAGCCGAGATCACAGTACGCTGAGTTATCTGACAAAGTGATGAAGGCATACCGGCAATACCGGGATCAGCTAAAGATCAGGCATCTCTCCCGGATCTTTCAGGTTCTTCGGGAAGTATCAGATACCATTCATGGAAATGAAGGAAGAGAAGAGATATTCGGCCGTCTGTGCTCCCGGATCACATCAGAGCCCGGATATCAGAACATGCGCATTGTTCTCCTTGATACAAACGGGAATGTAACAAAGGTGTATCATGCAGGTCTTGAGGACCAGATCAGGCGGTATCTCTCCTATATCGAGTCAGGGAACCGGACATCCTGTTATACAAAAGCCCTCCAACACCAGTCAGGGCCGGTTATCTGTGCCCCTGATGTGACCTGTGCCTCCTGCCCGCTCTATTCAGGCCATTATGACGGATATACACTTACAGTCAGGCTGGAACATGCAGGGACAATATTTGGCATCGTATCCGTGACGCTGGACCGGGGACTGGCTGAGGATCCTGATGTACAGGCACTGGTTGTGGATGTTGCACGGGAGATCTCGTATGCTCTTCATTACTTTCATCTCCAGGATGAGCACAAGGAGATGGAAAAACTGATAGACACGAATAAAAAACTCGATATTCTCAATACAATCACCCGGCATGACATCAAGAATGAACTGACCGCCCAGCTCTTCTACTACGATAATCTGCTGGAACTCTCGAAAAAATACCCGGAGATCGAAGCGGATGTCAGGGAACTTGGGATCTCCCTGAATAATGTCCAGGAACATCTGATGTTCTCCGATGTGTACCAGAAGATCGGAATTCAAAAGCCCCAGTGGCTCTCAATTGACCGGATTATAGAGAATATTACGCATGCACACGGGTTTGGCACTGTTACCATTCTACAAGCACCCGGGCCGCTTGCGGTGTATACCGACCCGATGTTTGGCAAGATCATTATCAATCTTGTGGAAAATGCCCTGATGCACGGTTCCCGGGTCTCTACCATTCAGATCCGGTTTGCAGAACAGGTGGACTCTGGGCTTCTTATCATCGAGGATGACGGAATGGGTATTCCGGATGCGAAAAAGCAGATCATCTTTGAGCGTGGGGTGGGCAGGAATACGGGTCTTGGTCTGTACTATACCCGTGAAATTCTTGCCATGACCGGAATGAGCATATCAGAGACCGGTACATACGGGAAGGGTGCCCGGTTTGAGATCTGCATTCCGAAGCGTTGTTACCGGTATTACAAGGGTGAAGAACTCATAAACTGTCTTCACACCCCGTTTTCAGGATCGGTGTGTTCTCATGATTCATAATTCTGTTATTTCAAGGCAGGCTGCTGCCGCAGATTCGTTTATTCAGCATATCGCACAAGGATCATATGCATTCTCATGCTGGGATGAGTATATCGATTCATTTCCGGTGCCTGCTCTGCTCTGTGATCACACACTCACCATTTCACAGGTAAATGAAGCGTTTCTTATTCTGTCAGGGTTCCGGAAAGAGACGATGCAGGGCATGCATTTTCGAAACCTCTCAGTCTCCCTTCTTTCTGGTGAGTCGGTCTGGGATGCAGCACTGTCAGGACGGATAACATCAGGGGTGGCTGAAGTACGATTTCCAAAGGGAGCAGGATTTTATGAGATTCGTGCCCTTCCAACGGTCCCTGAAGGTGCATCTACCCCGGTGATGCTCATCTTCTTCATTGAGCCTGACCATCCCTCTGAATTTCCCTCGTATGATTTGATCAGAAGTTCACTCTCACAGGGGTGTGAGATTCTTGCAGAACGGGACGGGACGATTCTCTCGATGACATCCGGCTCTTCGGTTCCGATACCGGCGGATGTTCTGCTGGATAACAATATCCTCAAATGGGATGTACTCGCTCACAACCCTGCAATACAGGAATTACCGGATGAACCAGGCACGGAGATCCGGTGTATGTATGAAGATACCGGGTCGCAGCGTTTATTTCTCATTACCGTCCGGGTCTGCTTTGTTGTTCTTCTCAAGCGTCCGGTTCTGTTTTTGACGATAACAGAGCAGATGGTCCCCGAACATGACATGGGGGGACATATCGCAGATTATTCTGCCCTGTCTTCAGAACTTGAACGGCTTGCACATGCACTATCCACAGGAAATTTCTCGTACCGGATGGAGATTGAAGATCCTGATGAGACACTGCTTCCTGGAATTACAGCCATCAACTCCATGATGGAGCAGGTTAAGCAGCAGTTCTCCGCTCTGACTGACGGCATATCCCAGATGAACTCCGGATGGATACCTCTCTCCATTCAGGCACCACAGGAAGGCCCGTTTACCGGAATTATCAAGGATTTGAACGGAGCCCTTGAGAGTCTGCAGCTCATGATCGCAACGGTTGAATCCTTTACGATGTCGGTTATGGAAGGAAATCTGACGATGAAAGGAGACACATCAGGACTCTCCGGATATTATCAGGCGATGGTTGCCGGCATGAATCAGATGCTCATCAGACTGAATACCCCGCTTCTTGAGATGAAACGGGTTGCAAAGTCTTATGCCGCGTGTGAATTCTCTGCCCGTATGGATGAGAAGATAGCATATCCCGGGGATTTTGCGAGCATGAAAGAGTCCATGGATGCTATCGGGATCTGGTGTTCTGCGGTGGTAGGCGAGATTGACCGGGTAAGCAGCCGGTATGCTGCTGGTGATTTTACCGCCCATATGAGTTCAAAGCTGCAGGTGTCTGGTGATTTTACAACCATCCGGAGTTCTCTTGATAATATCGGGGTGCAGGTCTCAGAGAGTATTACAGTCCTTCGGAATGCTGCTGATGTGTTAACGGTTGAGGCTGAGGGAATTAAGCGGGAGATTGCCGCGGTCTCCGGCCAGGCAGAGACCCTTGCCGCGTATACCGGTGCGGTATCTGACCGGGCAGCGAGTGTTCAGGAAGAGGTCAGACAGATGATTACCAGTGCTGATACTGCCATGCAGGCCCTCTGTGGAATGAATGAAAAGGTGCAGGAGGTTGCACAGACCTCCGCCCGGACCCATGAGATGTCATCCCAGGGTGTGATACTTGCAACACAGAGCAGGGAGGGGATTGATGCGATCTCAGAAGCTGCCGGTTCGGTTGACAGTGGAATATCCCGTATCCATGCAGAGCTCATGAGTATAGAGAAGATCATCCGGGTGGTCACGGATATTGCAAACCAGACAAATCTGCTTGCGATTAATGCAGCTATAGAGGCGGCACATGCGGGAAGCTATGGAAAAGGATTTGCCGTTGTTGCAAGTGAAGTAAAGCACCTGGCTGTCCAGTCAAAAGAATCCACAACCAGTATCTCGCAGACTCTTGCTGCACTGCATGATGCGTTTCGTGAGGTCAGAGATAAGGTCTCACAGGTGCAGGAGGAGATTGCGTCGCGAAGTCACGCGATCTGTGAGATGGTGCATCTGTTTGAGAAGATGGCCGGTGAGGTTAGTGTGATTGCATCCATGAGCCGCGAGACCGGGATACTTTCACAGGAGCAGGAGAGGAGGATTGCAGATCTGAACCAGAGGGCACGGACGATTGGTGACCTGATGATCGAGACTGCCCGGGATGCCGAAGCATCAGCACAGGCGTGTGCGTCATCATGCCGGTCGATAGAACAGATATCCGGTCATATTGAGATGGTTGCCAGGTATGCAGAAGAGATTCATGGCGGGATACGGGGATTTACCGTCTGATTGCCGGACAAGGCATTATCTTCCCCGCCCAATCTTCTGCTCTCCCCGTTTTCAACCTGATGCCTGATGTATGGAGTATGGGGGTGTGTATGATCGGAGGGTGATTACCGGTTCTGATACCAGCCAGATGAACAAGGACATTTCATGAGTACTGAAACCGTAATTTTGTACGTATCCGTTGTCTTTCTCATCGCCTGCGTTCTCTTTGGTTTGATCTATTTCATTCTTGGTTTAAAGCCCGGAAAGCTGAAACGGGAGATACACCATTATGATGCGCTTCTTGAATCATCTCCGTTTCCCGCTGTCATTTTCCGATTGTCAGATCAGAGTATTCTTGCCCTGAATACAAGGGCCGCTGATATTCTGAGGGTTGTACAAGAGAAGGCTGTTTCACGGCCGATTATGGACTTCTTCGTTGAGCCAGATGACCTTGAGCATATTGTGACTCATCTGAATCAGCATGAGCGGCTGGTTGACTATGAAACCCGGCTGCTTGCACGGGGCGGGAGATTTTTCTGGGTTTATCTCTCAGCAAACCTGATTGAGGTTCTTGATGAAAAAGCCGTCGTTTGTGCGTTTGCGGATATCAATCACCAAAAAGAGCTTGAGCAGACCCTTCAGAAGAATAAGGAGCTGTACCGCTCTATTATCAGAACATCGCCGGATAACATCACGATGGTTGATATGCTGGGCAGGATCTTTATGGTGTCTCCGGCAGCAATCCGGATGTTTGGATATAATGAGAAGGATCGGTCCCCGTATGGGATGCCAATTATTGATCATATTCATCCGGACGACCAGGCACGATTCAAACATGATGTACGTTCGCTCAAAGCAGGGGTGAAAACGGGAGTTCAGGAATACCGGGCAGTGAGAAAAGACGGAACTCCTTTTTATATAGAGAGTCATTCGGAGATTATTCACGACACACAGGGCCGTCCTGACAGTATCCTCTACATCATCAGGGATATTACGCAGCGGAAAGAGATAGAAAAAGCCATTCGCGAGAATGAGGAGCGTTTCGTCACGATATTTCAGGAGGTTCCGGATCCGATTCTCATCTTCAGGCAGGACGGAACAATACTTGATATGAACCGGCAGTTTGAAGAGTGGTTTGATGTCGGGAAGATCTGTTCAGTGGGGCATAAGGTTCAGGATTTGGGATTTTTCTCAACCGATGCGCAGCATGTGGATCAGTTCCTGAAAATTCTCTCCCTTCAGCCTGGCGAGAAGTATGAGACCACTATCAGACTACCTGATAATCAGGAGCGGTACGCCATCCTCTCAACCAGATATATCACGATTCAGGGAGATATTGCCATATTGCTCCTTATAAATGATATTGATAGTCTGACCCGTGCGTATAAGGCGCTCACAACGGCAAATCATCAGATCAGTCTCTTAAACAGCATCACCAGGCATGATATCCTGAACAAAGTAATGGTCATTACCGGATATAGTGAGATGTTGCTGGAAGATTATCCTGATACAGAATGGAGTAAAACCATCAGTCTGATCAATTCTTCCGGCAAAGATATTCAGCATCTGATTGAATTTACCAGAGAATACCAGGATCTCGGGGTGCATGAACCTGCATGGCAGCGGATTGATGAGCTGATGCAAAAAGAGGTGATCAGATCACTGACCAGGGGAATTACGGTTACCATACCAAAAGAACCCATTGAGATATATGCTGATCCCCTTTTTGAGAAGGTTCTCTATAATCTTGTTGAAAATTCTATCCGTCATGGAGGAGGGATAAGCCGGATTTGTATCGCATATGAGATAGCGAATGGCGTATGCCGGGTACTATACCGTGATGACGGGGTTGGCGTAGATGAGAAGGAGAAGAGCCTCATATTCAATAAAGGACATGGGAAAAATACAGGTCTTGGCTTATTTCTGATCCGGGAGATTCTTTTGTTTACCGGGATAACCATTATGGAAAACGGGGTATTTGGTCAGGGCGTCCGGTTTGAGATGAAAGTTCCTGCGGGATGCTGGCGATATCGCGATTCGTGTATTATTCCGTGAAAAAAGGATTTTAATACATAGCGAATGCAGCAGAAAGTCATGTTTTACTGACAATCTCCTGGACCATTTCCGTTTTTTCATGCAGTGCACATCCTCCTGCTGATTCAGTGAGCAGTTCCGGCATTTCCCGTAGTTTTTGAAGGAATTGTGATCGTAATCCGTCTTTGAGGGACATTTCGGTCAGGTTTGCATCAGAGTATGATGCGGCCGGGCAGGGCTCGAGATCTCCTGAGGGGCTGATATGCACAAATCCACGCCCTGCAGCAAGGCATCCTCCATAATACGCTTCATCTCCGGGAAAGCCAAGAAAGAGTGCCGGATAGGTCTGGTTCAGCCGGGTAAGGATGGCTGGCAGGGTCACCTTCTGCCTGTGAGTAAGGACAAGGTCCTCTGTTCCCGGTGTTAACGGGACATATTCAACGTACGAGAAAACGCGGATGCCGGTATCAGTCATCTGCCTGATGAATGTATCACTTGTGACGATCTCAAAATTTGCACTGGTTATTGTGACTGAGCAGCCAAAGAAGATGTCACGCGATTTGAGACGATGAGAGGTGACGAAAAGGCGGTCAAAGACTCCGGTTCCTCTTCGTGCATCGGTCTCATCACGAAGACCCTCCAGACTGATCATGGGGACGATATTACGGCATAATGCAAGGGTGTCAGCCATTGGTTCATCAATCAGGAGACCGTTGGTAAAGACCGGAAAGAGAATGGCGGGATGGGCCTGTGCAGTGCGGATGATCTCGTCTGCCCGCACGAACGGCTCACCTCCGGCAATGACGATTATGGAGACACCAAGTGCTATTGCCTGGTCAATGATGGATGTAAGCATTTCCTGGCTCATTTCCGGCTTTTGATTCTCCTTTCGGGCGTGCATATAGCAGCGTGCACAGGTAAGATTACATCGTGCGGTGATGCTGATGATCACAACTGGAGGGACAAAAACCCCTTCTTTCTTATACTGCGCACGGATTTTTGCTGCTTTTTTCTGGTACCTGAGAATCCTCACTGCAGGGATGAGAAGAGAGGGGGTGAGGCCGATTATCCGGATTGCATGATGGATAACCTCACTGATTGTCGTATTGAAGAGATCACGGTACAGATCAGGCGGCATTGCAGATGATCCGGCTGGTTTGCTGTCCGGGGGATTTTGTGAATCATCACCCAGGGTCATGTATGAGCCCCGGAATTCTGAATACTATCTCTTCCGGTCTTTTCTGCCGGAATGATCCGTTTGCGCAGTTTATCCCCGGCATCCGGATGCTGCGTGTCATCTGCGGGAAGAGCCATTTCAGCAACAACCTGTGCCCCACGGCTTATCAGAGCGTTTTTCAGAATCGGGAGTGCTTCACCCGGCTGATTACAGCAAGTCGTACATATCACCATCTGTTTTCCTTCACACCCAAAAAGTGCCTGAACTGCCGCATTCACTCATAAAACAGTTTATAGGTATTGCTTATGTTCGTATATAGGGATCATCCCCCTGTTGCAACCCGGGATCTGGTTTGATTATCAAAAGAGGATTCTATGGTTCTATCTGCATGATACCCGTTTATACCGGCTGTATGCGTATTGCAAGAAGATTGAATCTCCGGCTCATAATCCGGTTTAAGGTAACGGTTGCCGAAAAGATGGTCCCATCGGTTTTCTTGTATGTACCGGTAAAAGAAGGGATATCATCCGGTATCTTTCTCTCATCCCCTTCATAGTCTGATAATCCGTTTTGTGAGTGCATCGCCGGTTCATCTGTCTGTATCGCAAGCGGCATACAGGTATGAAGACGGATTTGTTCAGCATCATCAGGGTCAATACCAAATATCTCTAAAAAACGTTTGTTATAATGAATGATTACATCCCCTTTTGCCAATGCAATCCCAGCGTCACATAAATCCATACATAACCGGATGAGGTATTCATAGTCGCGAAGTTCCAGGATGGATGTCAGGGCAAACTGGTTTTTTGTTGCAATCTGGGATTGGAGCCTGCGGGCGTTTTCCTGTTCCCGTTTTACATTCGCCATCGTCTGCTCAAGTCTCTCCTTAAGTTCAATACGATCAGTAATATCCCGGTTACTTACTATGTTTCCAATGAAGATCCTATTCATCCGGTATACCGGCGTACAGAGTTGTTCTATCCACCTGACTTCGCCGATGCGGGTGATAATGCGAAACTCCAGATGAGTATACCCGGAACGGTCTTTGTGTAGTGGGTT
Organism: uncultured Methanospirillum sp.; assembly: GCA_964501255.1. GTDB lineage: Archaea > Halobacteriota > Methanomicrobia > Methanomicrobiales > Methanospirillaceae > Methanospirillum. Next base: position 62,848 of record CAZCSN010000003.1, read on the forward strand.
TTGTGCCTGATATACCCGTTCCCGGTCGTCAGGGTGGATGATATGATGGATGAGTGAGGGTGTACGGATAAATTCTTCAGGGAGATATCCGGTTACGGAGAGACTTGATGGTGAACAATACATGATATCTCCTGCAGGACTCTCCCAGTACTCCCAGTCAGGGGAGATATTGGCGATCTGTTTATACATCTCAAAAGATTTCCTATCTTCAGCCTCATCCATGAAATTATCAGATATATCACGAATTGTTGCAATAGCCCCGATAATTCTGTTCTGCGATGAATACAGGGGAGCAGCACGAATCCTGACATACCGGTACCCATACGGCAGGTTCAGATACCGTTCTGCAGTAATGATGTTCTCTTCCTGCCTGAACTCGGTGTAAAAATCCTCTACTCCCGGATAGTCCTGAAGAATCATATCGATTACTCCAGGTTCCGCTTTACCGGTAAGAGGCACTGAATAGGAGAAGTCTCCTTTGCCTATCATCTCGGCTTCTGATATACCGGTTATCTGTTCCATCATCTTATTCCAGGCGATAACCCGGTGATCGGTATCAATTGCAAATGTCGCATAGGGAAGTGCTGCAAGGATGTTTGAGAGTTTTTTCTCCGATTCAAGGAGTGCCTGCATCACCTCCCGCCGTTCAACGGACATGGTAATTTTATGAACCAGCTCTGCAAAGAGCGATTTATTCTCTCCTCCTTTCTGGATGTAAAAATCAGCTCCTTCGTTTAATGCCGCGATAACCACCTCTTCACGCCCCTTTCCGGTGAAAATAATAAAAGGAACCGGATTATCCGATGCCCTGACTTTTTTGAGCAGTTCTATCCCGTTCATCCCTGGCATTTCAACGTCTGAAACAATGGCTGCATATGAATGATATGCAAGAAGATCGAGAGCATCAAACGGATTATTGCAGGTGGTCACCTGGTACTGTCCTGAACGTTCGATGTAGAGTTTTCCAATCTCAAGAAGAGCCTCTTCATCATCCACATACAAAATCTGTTTTTTGGGTTTTGACAGAGTGGAGGTATTCATAGGACATACCTGTATCCCGCACGGAGCATGACCAGAATCATCCGGGCTTTTCAGAGATGTCTCCATAATTTTCAGGTATCTGAGAGGATCTGCATGATATTCAGCCAGATGATAAGTTCGGTTTTTGCACTCGCATTATCTGCCGATCTCATCCGGATAATTCCCTGGATATACCCGGAATCATCATATCCCTGATGAACAGAAGAGTCAATCATGGTCTGATCAATAGCCAGAACAGAATGGACATTATCAACCAGTATTCCTGTTTTCTGACTCATATCACCGGTATCAAGGATAATGATTCGTTTTTTTTCATCAGGCAGGTCGGATTTCTGGCTTAAAAATAAGGCAAGATCGATAATTGTGGTGATCTCTCCCCGGAGATCGATAATGCCCCTGATGTGAGCTCTTGTGTTTGGGAGAGGCCGGATTCGTTTATACTCAACAATTTCACGGACATGCTGAATATCTATGGCAAAAAGGTCTTTTCCAAGGGAAAATTCTATAATCTGAGTCTCCACATATGTTTTGACCAGCGGTTTTAAGACCGGCCTCATTTCCATCATTGCCAGAGTCATTTTTTACACCTTGAGCATTTGCGTTCTTTCCTGATACATTCAAACCGGTTTACTCGCATCATTATTCATATGGCATCAGGCAGGGGAGAAACGCGTATACAATATCATCATACTGAATTCCCATAACAATTCCATATAGAATCTCTGATGTCTCAAAAAAATATATATTTTAAAATAAATACGTAAACAATTCAAAAAATATATTTAAAAATATTATCTGGAATGCCGTAATCGGACGACGAAAAAGAGGCATTTGTCCGGACACCGATAAATTTTGAATTTACCGGAAATACCGGAGACGGCAAGATATTTGTTATTCCTGTCGGAGAGGCAGTCCGCATTCAGACCAGAGAAAACAAGGATATGTTCCTGTAATCACTCTTTTTGGATACCAGAAATCCGCCTCCTCTTTTTTGTGCTTTTTTGCGGTTCGGTGATCTTCTCTGTTATCTCCGGGATCTCTATAGTTACAGGAGGAAATAATTATTATCTTTTATCTGCCAGAGAGAATCATCTGCCTGCCATTGTACCAGATGACAGAATGGCCGGTATTACCGATTCGGTTACATATCTCCTGTGCATCAGGCTGCAGGGATATGTTCACTGGAAAACCTGTTCTGTCTGTTATCAGGGTGTTCCAAAAAATGGAGACAATAAGGAGGAAGTATGATCGATTGTGATCTCTGTCTTGAAAAAATTACATTAAAAAAGAAGTGTATTCTGCAGGGGTATGATGCAACTCAGGACGTCTGTCTGTACATCAGGGTAATCGACCGGGCAATCGAGCACGCAAGGTCTGTTTCATACGGTTTAGAAGAAGAATCGGAGGATTTTGGGCATAATCTTCCGGCCCGGTACCAGTTTATGATACAGGGATCTTCATGTGATTCTGATGGATTTATTGCAATTCCTGGAATTTTCAGGCTTCTTGATAAGATATCAGAGGACATCGCTGTTATAGCCCGGTCGCTGATTGAAGGAGTCCCGTATCTGTTTCCTGAGAGAACATATGATGCTCTTGAGATAAGAAATAAAATTCTTCATTATAATACCATCATTCGTGACCCGGATTGCATCACGCATCATCCGAATCTTCCCTTTTTCCGGACGCAGAATGCTGATGATCCGGATACGCTCTATAATGTAATCATTCAGGCCCAATGCACGCTCAAAGAGATGATTCATCGTCTCTCTCCAAAAGAAGAATATGGAGCGTTTTGTTATAACCTGGAATCATCAGATCGGTTTATGATCCGTGCATTTATGCAGGGGGTTCACCGGATGAGAGGTGTTGATACCCCTGATTCGCCGGTAATCCTTGGGATAAAAGATCGGGAACGACTGATTATCGGACTTTTTATGGATGAATTATTCGACCGGTATGCTCTGATTGAAGTCCGGGGATTATATATTACGATACACTTTTATGAGCGATACCCTCAGGGGATGCAATCATTTGCCGGTCATCTCGCTCCCCTTCAGATTCTCTGGAGAAACAATTCCTCCGTTATATTATGTGATGAGGGTACACCTGATAATCGTCCGGTTGAGTCAGGAACATTTCATGCACGGTCACTGACTGATGCCCTGCAGTTCCTCTCTGATGCCGGATATTATATGAGCAGATACACTCCTGATACCTTTTCGTGTGGAAAGAGTGCCGGGTGATGGAAAGGAAGAACGACAGAGAATAGGATCAACCGGGATCTGGTTTATCAGATCTCTATAGAATCTCTATACCATATTATTATGCTTTTTGCTCCGAATATTCTTTTGATGAAGCCTGATAATTCAAAAAAAGGTGTGTACATACATTCGATAAAACCTGAGGTATCATATCATCTCTGTCCACGATGCTTCCCATATATAGATCTCTATTGTGAGGTATGTGAGGGGCATGGTGAATATCCGATTATTGAGTCAGAAAAAAATAACTGAATTTTTTTAATTTGTGGGATCTTCGGGCTTAGTTTTTGGCATGATCAGATCACATGCCCGCACTGCATCCGCAATTGCTTTAACGGTCATCTCATTTTCAAGGACTTTTCCCTTCTTCTCGCATTTTCCTTCTACCGTGGCAATAATGTTCATCTCATGATCCCGTGCCCAGTGCCGCATGGTATCTATCGTATGCCCTGAGCCATACTCGGCACATGTCGCAACCAGAATGATATTCTTCCCTTTGAGCATCTTTTTATGCCAGAGAGAATAGGTTCGGTCAAAAAGGGCTTTAATCTGGGCGCTTACATCCGAGAAGTAGACTGGTGATCCCATGATGATGAGATCGCTCTGAATCATCTTCAGTGCCACCTTCCCGAAATCGTCCTCAATGATGCAGTTATTTCTCTTTTTACATTTATTACAGGATCTGCACGGATAGATGTTCATCTCAGAGATGTTGTATATTTTGTTCCTGTAATCAGGAATCTCCATGGCTTTGAACTCTTTGTCAAATCCCTTGAGAATCATTTCCGTGTTCCCGTTTTTCCGATGACTGCCAATAATACTGACGATCTTCATGCTGTATACCTCATCGTATTCTGGAATAAATAAATGTATGTATATTCGTACTACTATTTGTAATACATTATTGTTCGTTTTTCAGTCTCTTCCCGCACCGGCAGCAGAATCTCGCGTCAACCGGATTCTGATAATTACAAGGCCAGCACAATCCCGGTATTGGCGGGTTTAATTTTTCCACCAGAATGGCAATGATTGCTTCCGACATTGAACTGAGTTCATGTTCAGCGACATATCCTTCCAGTGCATCCTTTAACTCAACAGGCATACGAAGGGATACGCTGGCATGACTTTTTGGTTTTGTTTTCGCCATGTATTACAATTGTGAATACGCAACGTATTAAATAATTTTCCTATACTCTGCTTCATATAAAGATCAACTCAGGATGCTCTGCAGAAGAGATACTGGTCTGCTATTGAGTCTCTATGGATAAATACTATCAGTATACCGGCGGAGTACTCAGTATGCCAGCCGACGTTGTTGTCCGTGGCATCGCTGTTGAACAATCGGAACTGTTTTTCTTTCCTGATCCTCCTCCAGGTGGTGAATAGCAGGTATTGTTTCCATTCTGCCAGCCGGCATGTTGGTTTCCTGTGAAACAGCAGGTGCCGGTGTATGATATGCTCCCTTTTTTGCTTCTGTAAATACCTCTTCCGTTGTCATATATGACACAGGAATTTGTACGTGGATAATGGTATGAGAATAGAATTTCAATAGAGAATTACTCATAAGAGGTATGTAGGATAAAAAAGGGTAAAAGTTCCGGATAGGATGGTATCAGGCCCCGGTATCATAGAGCAGCGAATAATACCGTGAAGCCAGCATAACGATGAAAGGTGCAATAATCAGATTGATTATTCCTCCGATTACCGGAATTAATCCGATAATTCCATAAATTACAAATACCACAATCATCAGCACAAGGAGAGCGATGATGTACTGACCCCATCCGATCTTTCCGATGGTACTGGTGATCTCACTAAAGGCAAATGCCTCTCCCATGCTTCCGGTCCGGGCAAATCTGACCATTCCGATGATGCCAAACAGAGCGAAGATAAATGATACAATGATGAAAATGATCAGGGAAATACCAAGTGTTGCAAGAAGCATACCCAAATAGGCAAATGGATTGCTCACATTCATTCCAAGCATGGTTATCGAACCAAACCCGCCGCTTAATGAAAAGATGGCTATTCCCACGATGGCCGGTATGATGAAATACACAATCTGGATTATGATCATCTTAATTCCGTCGATAAGCATGCCAAGATACTCCCCAGGTTCAGGAGCGGGTGTGATTCCTTTCATAACACGGAGTGAATATCCCATAATCAGGGGAAAGATAATCGAACAGATGATAAGAATAATCCATCTCACCCATTTTCCGAATAATCCCTCATATGCGTAGCCAAATGAGTCACTGAGTAATTCGCCAATTCCCATATGTTCACCTCTGGAAAGGTATGAAAAAACTCTACGTTTTGGTATATATATGTATAGTATGGGTGATCAGATATAGGGTGATAATTCTCTATACATTATGGATTCTATAGTGAATAGGTGTTACAACAATCCAGTCCAATTTTCGGTTAAAATTTTATCTTGATGTGAATACGATAGTAATTTATTACCCATAATATTTCCATACAGAAGTTTTTGTAGTAACAGGAGAGATTTGTATATATCCTTAATTTGGTGAAATAAGTGAGATCAAATAGGAACATAGAGAGATTGGTAAAGAAGAATCCAAATCTTAATCCTATTGTTAAATGTATCTGTAACATTGCGGATCCAGAAAAAATTATTCTGTTTGGTTCTCTAAGTCGCGGTGATAATGAGTCCGGGAGCGATATTGACCTTTTGGTAATAAAATCCGGAACGTACGACCCAATCCGATTGTTAGGAGATATTTATGTAAATCTCCACGGAATCAGACAGCCGGTTGATATCGTTATCTGTTCTCCAGATGAGATTGAAAAATTTGGGAAAAAAAATTACTCCGCATTATATCCTGCATTAAGTGAGGGGACGATCATATATGAGAATGAGATGGTCTCCCGATAATCCCTTGGAATGGTTAAACCGAGCACGTTCCAGTATGAATCTTGCTTATGCTCAAAATGATGAAGTATACCTGGAGGATCTCTGTTACCAGGCTCAACAAGCAGCAGAAAAAGCAATAAAAGCAATTTTTATTTCGCTGAGACGAACATTTCCCTATTCTCATGATATCCATTATCTTCTCACTCTTCTTGAGGATGAAGGTATAGAGATACCAGATAACATTAAGGAAGCAGAACGGCTTTCTATTTATGCTGTCCAGACAAGGTACCCGGGTTTTCCAATAAGTGTCGAAGAAAAGCACTACAGAGAGGCAGTAAATCTGGCTGAAATGGTCATTACATGGGCTGAAACAATTATCAAAGACCGGTTGTCAGCTTGAATTTTGGCAATAATTGGATGTGAGAGGCTGTTAATTCTTTTTTACATCCCCCATATCTGTATGGAAAGGTTATTCCTCTTCCCATCCCTTTCTATCTCCCTCTTTTCATGAAATATTTTCTCATCCCACGATATACCGTCTCTCCGGTCAAACACAATCAGATGAACCTCATCTGCACCACACCGGTCAGCATATTTCATAACCTGCGACATTCCATCCTGAATCGTTTTTTCACGTGAATTATAAAGGATTTTCAGTTCAATGACTATTCTCTGGATCTTCCCGTCCGGAAGCGGCCACTGAACACAGAGATCTGTCCGCATCAGACCCAGTCCATATTCGCGGTGAACCCGCCCTCCTCCGTTTACTATCCCCTGAAGAAATGGCTGGAGAAGAATCTGCGGTCCTGCTTCCTTATACTGGAACCGCTCTATCCAGCTCTCTGAATGCTCCCTGAAGAACTGCTGGAATTCATAAATGAGCCTGGAGATGTTGAGCCATCCATTATTATCGACAAACCATGCCTGTTTAAGAGCCATACCTGACTGGCTTTCCCATGAGAGCTGCCGGGGGATAATCTCCTGATATATCCTGTTTGAGATGGATATCTCGCCGTTTGGTGCCTGAGTGATAAGACCCAGATCCTCAACATATTCAATATCATCGGCACGGAGCATTCCCTCATAGAGATCTCCCGTGAGAATAGGTTCAATTACCCGCCGTACACGCTCTTCGTTGAGTTTGTCCGCCAGCTGATCAAGATGCATTTCTCTCCGGATAATGAGGTTATCTTTAGCCTGATTCACGATACTCTCTGTTATCGGATTATCGCGGATGTTTCCCTCCTCAAGTTTAAAACAGGCCTCATATGCCAGAGCATTCACAAGCCAGGGCTGCCCGCTCGTTAGATCCCATATTCTCGAAAGGGCCTCCCCGGTAAATATCTAGTCTCTTTCGTATGTTCAAGACAGAGGGTTCGGATTTCTTCTTCTGAAAAATTCCCAAGACGAAGTGATTCAGCTGTCACATGAAAAGCACTTCCACCAGTAATGATCATCTGTTCAGTATCAGAATGAATCCGAAAGTCACGAACATCCCGGACACCACAGAGAATCACCGTTGATGGAAAATGATCAGGCCTGGTATCATAACCGTGAGGTTTTTCCACTTTGTCTCGGCGCATGAAGGACGAAATACTTCTTCTGGGAGATGAGACCGGGAATTTCCGAAAGATGAAACCTCTTGAGCGGTGGAAGACAGTAATGATCTGAACAATTGACCGGACCTGCCGTATTGAAATATTTTATCCTCTAGGTAATTCAGTCAGAATCAAGATAGGTCTTCGTATCTTTTTGTATTTCACCGTTGCCCGATCTGATCCGGATAAAAATACCTCATGAGGCTACGTCTCAGGCCTGACGAATGAAAATCAATAATCCTGGATTTGATTATGATCCCCAATAGATTTTCATGTAAAAAGGAGATATGATTAGAAATCAGTCATGATTCTGAACTGATCGATCTCTTCCTTATTGAGCTGCTCAAGGAACTCCTCGGCAGCATGTCTGACATCCTTGCTTGCAGTGATTGCCCTGCCGACCACGAGAATATCTGCACCGGTTTTGAGTGCATCTTTGACAACCGGGACACGGATACCACCGGCAGTCGCAACAAGGAGTTTTCCGCCTGCGGCCTTCTTGATATCACCGATATTGCCCCATGCATGTTCGGTGTGCTCAGCGTCGATCGCACGGTGCAGCTCGACCACATGGGGTTTGACCTTCAGACTGGCAATAAGACCGACCGGGTCCTCGACGTTGAGCATGTCGATAACCGAGTAGATACCGGTCTTGCGTGCCTCAATAATTGCCTTCTCGATGGTGGATACCGGGGCAAGCCCTGACATGACCACCGCATCAGCAGATGAGTCGGCTGCCATCCGTGCCTCAAGATTGCCGGTATCAAGAATCTTCATATCAGCAACGATGAATGCATTCGGCTTTACTGCACGGATCTCACTGATGACCTGCAGGCCAAACTTCTTGATGAGCGGTGTTCCGGCTTCAATGATCAGGTGGTCGTTCTCCGGCAGGGAGGAGAGAACAGATCTGAGTTTGCCAAGATCCACAATATCGAGGGCGACCTGAAGATATGGCGGATCCCACAGCCGGGGTACCTTAAAGCCCATGACGGCATGTGCTGCGCGGTCTTTTTCATGAATCAAAGTCTTTTCATCAGGGAATTCTTCAAATGCCCGTGAAATTGCAAGCTTCGTTGCACCATAGTTATACCGGTAAATCCGGTTATAGTCCTTTGCCGTCGGATGGAGGAACGCACTGGCGAGGATACAGATATCGTTGATATTTACATCACCAAAGAGCCCTTCCTCGACTGCATCAGCAACCGCTTTTGCAACCGCAGCCTGGACCGGCCCGAACATCTGATTGACCTGCCCCTCATGTTTGAGGGTAACCTTTGGAATGACGACCGTTGCCGGTTTGGTAAGCAGATTAGGACGTACAACAGCCAGAAGAGGGGTGTGTCCGGCTGAGAGCTGGGAGAGGGCATTTGCAAATGCCATTCCGACCGGACCGTTCTTATCTCCGACGATCAGGTCAACATGGGCAAGTTCGGCACCTTCGCCGATCAGGGCTTCGCCTATCAGATACATATGATAACCTTCCCCTATATTTCAGCGACCACACTATAAATCACCAGTGCAGCATGTGGGATCAAGAGTCAGATTATTGAAAACAGGTGGGGTCGGTGAGATTTGAACTCACGATCGACGGGTCTCTCCGATATGCATCAGTGCTCCAACGGATCATCACCAGATCAGGAGACCCATTTGTCATCATCTGCACCGGAATGCAAAGACCGCTGGAGCCCGTCGCCATGCCGGACTAGGCCACGCCCCCTGTGCTCTTATAGGTAGTTCAAATGCTGATTTAAAGATTATGATCGTCAGTCGCGAGTGATAAATTCCGGGAGTTCCCACCTGAGAACAATGGATGCAAAGGCCACTCCCGAGATGAGTTATGCCTGTGGGACTGCCGATTTCCCATTGCTGGGGCAGACCATCGGAGATATGCTGAATGAGATTGCAGAGAGATATCCTGATAATGAAGCGATTGTATCGCCACACCAGAATGTCAGATTAACATACCGTCAGTTTCGGGAGGCGGCTGACCAGGTTGCCCGGGGTCTTATGGCCCTTGATGTCAACAAAGGGGATCGCGTTGGTATTTGGGCTATGAATTATGCCGAATGGATCATCGTCCAGTTTGCAACCGCAAAGATCGGCGCCATCATGGTCAACATCAATCCGGCATACCGGACCTTTGAACTTGAATATTGTCTGAAGCAGTCAGAGATAAAACTCCTTATCCTGCAGGGCCGGTTTAAAACCTCTGATTATGTTGGTATGTTTTATGAGACCTGTCCTGAGGCATATGAATCCAGGCCGGGGCGCATCCTGTCTGAAAAGTTTCCGTTTCTGAAAACCGTGGTATTTATGGGGAATATTCCCTACAATGGCATGTACCAGTGGGATGATCTCCTTTCAAAGGCGGAGAGTATCAGCCAGGATGAACTGGTAGAGCGCGAGAAATCACTTGACTTTGATGATGCCATCAATATTCAGTATACCTCAGGGACCACCGGGTACCCGAAGGGAGTTGTACTAACCCACCACGGAGTCTTAAATAACGGATACATCATCGGGGAAGGGATGGGTTTTACAGAGAAGGACCGGCTCTGTATTCCGGTTCCGTTTTATCACTGCTTTGGAATGGTCCTCTCAAATATGGCATGTGTATCCCATGGTGCAACGATGGTCATTCCCGGTCCTGCATTTGACCCTGGTGAGGTGCTCAGGACCATTGAAGCAGAACGGTGCACCGCCGTTCACGGGGTCCCGACCATGTTCATCGCTGAGCTCCGGCACCCTGACTTTGCAAAATATGACCTCCGCTCACTCCGGACCGGTATCATGGCAGGGTCTCCGTGCCCCATCGAGACGATGAAAGAGGTCGCAACAAAGATGCACATGTCTGAAGTGGTCATTGTGTATGGTCAGACTGAGCTTTCCCCTGGCGTGACGATGACAACAACCCGCGATCCGCTTGAGAAACGGGTGACCACCGTCGGCCGCGTCTTCCCACATACCGAGATCAAAATCATCGATCCGGAGACGAAGAAGATCATTCCCCGTGGCGAGATCGGGGAGATTTGTGCCAGAGGATACATGACCATGCGGTGTTACTATAACAACCCGACCGCCACCCGGCAGACAAAGGACGAACATGGCTGGGTTCATACCGGAGATCTCGGCTCGTTTGATCCGGAGGGGTTTGTCCACATCGAGGGCAGGCTCAAAGATATGGTCATCCGGGGAGGAGAGAACATATACCCGCGTGAGATCGAGGAGTTTTTGCATCAGCACCCCAAGATAGCCGATGTGTATGTGATCGGAGTTCCTGACGAGAAGTATGGTGAAGAGCTGATGGCCTGGATTAAACTTGAAGAAGGGGCGTCCCTGACCGAGGATGAGATCAGGGCATATGCAGACGGGAAGATAGCCAGGTATAAGATCCCCCGGTACTATGCCTTTGTTGACTCGTTCCCGATCACGGTATCAGGCAAGATTCAGAAGTTTAAAATGAGGGAGATGGGTATTGAGATGCTCGGCCTTCAGGAAGTTGCCAGGATCAAAACCGCCTGAAACCTGAAAGGCAACTCAATATCTTTACAACCACTTTTTCTCCAGATAATACTGATATTCATACGGCCAATTGTCTTTATTGAACGAAACAAGCTGCTTCATCCGCTCAAACATGGCTGCATGCCCTTCTTTCTGCTCCGGATAGTCTGCTTTGGTACAAATTGCATCAGCAAGCGTGATACCAAGCTGATAAGCCTGATCCACGCCTTTCTGAAACATCTCCTCACCGTCGGCAAGGTTTACTCCGACCGAACCCACGACGGAGGCTCCCATGATAAAGAGTGCCTGGTTGAGGTAATCTGCAACCTCCTGTGCCCCGGACCCTCCGGCAGTGCTGACCGCAGCGGTGTATTTCCCTAAAAGCCGCTGACAATGCACCGTATCAGCCATCCGGTCAAGAAATGTCTTCATCTTGGCGGTCACGTTGTTGATGTAATTCGGGCTGCTCAAAACGATACCGTCTGATTCCAGAATGACGTCATAAATATCCGTGAACTCATCCATCAGCACACATGATCCGGTCTTATAACAGGTATCACAGGCTTTGCAGTACTCAATCTCGTAATTGTAGAGATCGATATGAATTGTTTCACATCCACCGTCAGAGGCACCGGTCAGGACGGTGGATAACAGGAGATCTGTGTTGCTCTTTTTTCTCGGGCTGCTGTTGATGCCGACAACCTGCATATAATTCTAAAAGGCCGTACCTGAAGATAAATGAATGGATCATTTCAGACAGCCTGTTATTGTGGTTCAGTATCAAAAAGGGACCGGGACATCATGTTCCATGTTATCGTGTAACAAGGGTTATTCGCTGTCCCTTCCAACCATTATCATATACACATCCACCCGGATGTTCAGGATACAAAGGTTATGTTCTGGGATGAGGCAGTTGAAACAATAAAACCGAAAGACCTCAGGGTTCTTCAGGAGAAGCGTCTTCGTGAAACGGTTTCCCGCTGCGCAAATGTCGGGTTTTATCAGAAAAAGTTTCAGGAATCCGGTATCAGTCCGTCAGATATTAAAACGCTTGATGACCTGCACAAACTTCCGTTTACCCGGAAGACCGATCTTCGTGACGGGTATCCGTTTGGTTTTCTTGCAGTGCCCCTCAAAGACATCGTCCGGATTCATACCACGTCAGGAACAACAGGAAAGCCAACGGTTGTCGGGTACACGGCCGGGGATATCAATACCTGGGCAGATCTGATCGCACGAAACCTTACCATGGTCGGTCTGACAAAGGATGACATCTTTCAGAACATGGTCAATTACGGGATGTTCACCGGCGGGCTTGGGTTTCATTATGGTGCCGAGAAGGCAGGGCTGACTGCTGTTCCAAGCGGGACGGGGAATACGAAACGGCAGATCGAGATGATCCATGACTTTGGGGTGACTGCGATTCACTGCACGCCAAGTTATGGCCTTCATCTGGCAGAGGCCGCTGCCGAGATGCATATGGACCTCCCCTCACTCAGGGTCGGTATCTTCGGGGCTGAACCCTGGTCTGAAAAGACGAGGATTGAACTGGAAGAGAAACTGGGTGTTGAGGCGTTTGACAGTTATGGGATGAGTGAACTTTATGGCCCGGGTGTTGCCTTTGAATGCTCTGAACATAACGGTCTGCATATCTGGCATGACTCGTACCTGGTGGAGATCATTGATCCACAGACCGGTGAGAACCTGGGTCCGGGGGAACGGGGAGAACTGGTGGTCACCCCCCTGACCAAGGAAGCAATGCCCCTGCTCCGGTATCGGACCGGCGATATCACGATGATCATGGATGATGAGTGTCCCTGTGGCAGAGGACCAAAACTTGCACGCTTTACCGGCCGGAGTGATGACATGCTCGTCATCCGGGGCATCAATGTCTTCCCAAGCCAGATTGAGCATGTCCTCCTCTCCATCCCCGAGGTTGGCAATCACTACATGGTTTATGTTGACCGGGTAAACCATATGGATGAGATGACAATTGAGGTAGAGGTTTCCCGCGAGAACTTTCATGGAGAGCTGGCAGATCTCAAGAAAGTGCAGAATAAGGTTATAAAATCACTCCGGGACGTTCTTGAACTCCGGACAACGGTTCATCTGGTAGAACCCGGGACACTGCCCAGATTTGAAGGAAAGGCAAAACGCGTTATTGACAGACGGGGTGCAGACTGATGCGGTGCTGGGATCCACGAATCGAAGAGATGCCTGTTGATGATCTGAAAAAGATGCAGTTTAAACTTCTTAAAACACTTGTTTACAGAGTATACAGTTTCTCCTCTTTTTATCACAAGCGCATGAAGGATGCCGGGGTCCATCCGGATGATATCACGTCCCTTGAGGATATTACCAAATTACCTTTTATGCATAAGAAAGACCTGCGGGACACGTATCCTGACGGGATGATCATGAGTGAGCAGGAGGAACTGGTCAGATACCATGTGTCATCCGGGACAACCGGAAAGCCGACCGTGGTCGGGTATACAAAGAATGATATCTATCACTGGACCGAGTCCCTGGCCCGTGGGCTGACATCCGCCGGTATCGGACGGGGAGATGTGATGCAGGTCAGTTACGGGTATGGTCTTTTTACCGGCGGTCTTGGACTGCATTACGGAGCGGAACGGATTGGGGCAACCGTCCTTCCGACATCGGTCGGGAATACCGAGCGGCAGATCGAGCTGATGCAGGATCTTCGCGTGACGGCGATCGCATGCACACCGTCGTATCTCCTCCATATGGGCGAGGTTGCAGAAAAGATGGGGGTCTCCATTAAGAATAACACCCTCCTGAGAAAGGCAATCGTCGGGGCTGAACCATGGAGTGAACAGATGCGGCTTCGTATTAAGGAGAGTCTGGGGGTTGATGCGTATGACATCTATGGCACAAGTGAACTGTCCGGACCGCTCTTTTGTGAATGTGAGTATCAGAACGGGTTTCATGTATGGGCTGACCTGATCTATCCTGAGATTCTGGATCCTGACTCACATAAGCCGCTGCCACCCGGCGAGCGTGGTGAACTGGTGGTGACCATGCTTCAAAAGGAAGGACTGCCGATCATCCGGTACCGGACCGGTGATATTACTGCACTCAGGGAGGATCCCTGCCCGTGCGGGAGAACACATCCCAGGCTTGAACGATTGTCAGGACGGGTGGATGACATGCTGATCATTCGTGGTATCAACGTCTTCCCAAGCCAGGTGGAGCATGCCCTTCTTGGCATCCCTGAGGTTGCCGAGCATTTCATGATAGAAGTGGATCGCAAAGGGGCCCTTGACGAGATGCTGGTCAGAGTCGAACTGGCAAAGGAAGCCTTTTCAGATAAGATATCTGATCTCATGAAGATCAGACGGCATGTTGAAAAGGTTCTGAAGAGTTCATTAAATGTGCAGGTCTCTGTAGAATTGACCGAACCGGGTACCCTGCCCCGGTTTGAAGGGAAAGCAAAACGTGTGATTGACAAGAGGTTGATATAAATGAGTTGTGAGCAGTATATGATCCGCCAGATCTCCCTTTTTTCTGAGAATAAACCGGGAAGGCTGGCTGCAATGGCGAAGGCGTGTCAGGAAGAGAATGTAAATATCCTTGCCTTCTCAATCGCGGAAGCAGAAGGGTTTGGTGTTATCAGAGCGCTCGTGGACAAGCCGGATGTGGCATTTCAGAAACTCACGTCAATGGGATTTAATGTCGCTTTCACTCATGTTATCGCGGTTGAGATGAAGGACGAACCCGGCGGTCTCTTTGAGATTGCATCAAAGCTGAGTGAGGCAGGTATCAATATCGAGTACTCCTATGCCTTCTCCGGCAAGAACAAAGCTGTTTTGATCCTGCGGGTTGATCAGGTTGAAGAGGCGATTCGTCTGCTTCATGCACACAAGTTCACACTCATCGCTTCTGATTCGATTCAGTAAATTTTCATTCCATTTTTTTCCGGATACCGATCCATACCTTTATGGACTTGTGCGAAGACTTCCCTTCAGTGAGGAGCATGTCAGCTGAAAAAAAGGTTCTGATTGTCATTGCCCCCGTACAGTTTCGTGATGAAGAACTCTCTGAACCGATAAAATATCTTGAAAAAGCCGGTATTGGGTATGATATCGTCTCAACACGGACCGGTCTTGCGGTTGGAATGCTGGGTGGCAAGGTCCTTGTTGAAAAGACGGTTCAGGATATTGCCAGGTCCGGAATTGCTCCCTATGCAGGTATTCTGGTTGTCGGTGGCGCCGGTTCGCCAGAGCATCTCTGGAATAATGCCCCGCTACAGACCCTCGTGAAAGAATTTTTTGCGGCAGATAAGGTCGTTGCAGCAATCTGTCTTTCATCCGTGGTTCTTGCCCATGCAGGAGTGCTGAAAGGAAAACAGGCAACGGTATGGAATGATGATGCCGCCATCGCCCATCTCAGGCAGGGAGGAGCAACATATAAGCCGGAACCCATCGTTACAGACGGACGGGTCATTACGGCAAACGGTCCGCCTGCTGCTGCAGGATTTGGTGAAAAGGTTGCAAAAGCGGTCCTGACAATATAATCTTTTTTTACATCAAACCGGCGGGTTATAAAAAGAAAGAAAAGAAAAGGGTATTGAGGGTTTAATCCCGGAATGCAATATGGACGGTCACCTTGTCTGCACCAAAGAATTCCCGGCAGAATTCTGCGGTGAGCTGTGGTGCGTATTCTTTGCATGAGAAGATATCAATGTAGGCAGCATTGGTTTCGTTTGCAAAGTGTGCACCGATGAGTGAGGTCTCAATCAGCTGGGTCATGGAATATCCTGCTACACGCTCACATGGACCAAAGTGGATGATCTGTGGCTCTCCAAACCGCTTCATCTTAATAAGGTCACAGAGCTGAATGACGAATTCCCTGATCTTTCCTGCATCTCTGATGGTTTCCGGGTTGCAGTTCTTCAGATCAACACTGGTATACAGACCCCAGGCGTTTCTGGATTTAAACTCCTCCATTATCTCCTGATCTGATTTTGCCGGTGCGGTTGCGATTCCTTCTCTTGTTGGAACGAGTGTGTCTATCATGGTGTAACTCCTTTTGACTCATTCACGTGTATCCCAGAGGATTTAAGGTTTACTCTGATCAAAACTGACCAAATTAAAAAATCCTGCATTTTGTGGATTAAAAGTGATTTTAGGCAATTTAAAACCGTTTTAATGAAAAAATATCGATTTATCCGTGAAATCTAAAATTACGGCTGATCCGGGTTTTTGATCTCTGTGTATAATCGAAATAAATCATTTCTAATTCGTTTTAGGGCTTGCGCGTAAATACAGGCCTTTTTAATCATGAGGAACCCAATTAAATTGAATATTCTGAGTTATTTTTCTATTATACCTGAAATTATTCGAAATTTAGTGTACAGAAAAAAGGCGTTCAGAGGTCAGATTTGTTACACCCGTGTGAATGCACTCATGACAGGTGGCCGTGATCGCCCTTCCTGATATGATACTGATGAGGTGCCGCACCTGGTTGTATCAAATCAGGGGCACCAGATCAGGGTCTCAGGGATATTATCTTTTATCAGAAGCATCTCTGTGCGTCAGGTCTTTCTGGAGAATAAAAAGGGTAATAAAAGCACTACGGCGATAATGAGCCAGAACTGCGCAAATAAAAAGAGCAGATGTTCCTGCCCCTCATCATAAAATCTGAGCTCAACCGATCGAACCTGGTTCCACGAGATATTTGTGGAAACATTGCCTTTTTCGAGTTTTGCTCCTGAAGGCTGAAGCGAGGTGAGAAGGGGGTTGGTTACCATGAAGGGGTGGGGAAGAGAGACCGTAACATTGGCAGGTTCGGTAAAGAGAAGCTGCATGGTGTTTGACTTCACCACTGATTCATAGGAGATGGTATAGTTCCCCTTCGGGAATGTGAGGACCCCCCGGTCCGGGCTCCCTGGCAGAATATCAGTCTCATTCCTAATCGTCAGGTTCGATGTCTGCAGAGGTATCCGCTCACCAACCATACCCGGCTCAATCAGCTCATACCGGTCGGTATTGTTGACAAGTACGGTGGCATAGTACCGTTTCCCGTCCTGATCAACCGATGCCGAGAAGGTGATCCCGGCAACCGGGAGTACCAGAAGGATCAGAGCTGCAACGCAGCAAGCAGCGATTCGAGTGTTGCGTCGCATTCGATTGGCGGGGGACATTGTCTGATTACGGTTTCAGGATCTTTAAGCAGATGTCCGGTGACCACGCATACAATCCGTTCATCACGGTCGATGACACCGGTCTCTGCCAGCTTCTTCACGCCGGCAACAGAGGCTGCCGATGCCGGTTCGACACCGATCCCCTCTTTCCGGGCAAGGTCACGCTGCATGGCCAGAATCTCCTCATCAGTGACATACTCCGCAGTCCCGTTACTCATCCGGATCGCATGAAGAACCTTCTCTGCATTGACCGGGGCACCGATGCGGATTGCGGTTGCGATTGTCTCAGGGGACGCTTCAGGAATGACTTCCGGCAGGTTCTGCCTGATCGCCCGCACAACAGGCTGGGACCCCTCGGCCTGGATACCGGTCATCATCGGCATCCGGTCAATAAAGCCCAGTTCTGAAAGTTCCAGGAGTCCCTTGTATACCGCAGAGATATTTCCGGCCTTGCGGACCGGGAGCACGATGCGGTCCGGAACCGCACCGTTCAGCTGGTCAATGGCTTCAAACCCGATGGTCTTCTGCCCCTCAAGCCGGTAGGGATTGACTGAATTGAGCAGGTATATGCCCTTTGTCTCACACAGGTCACGGACCATCTCAAGTGCACGGTCAAAATTGCCATTGATTGAGATTACTTTTGCTCCATGCATAAGTGCCTGGGCAACCTTCCCAAGGGCCACCTTGCCGGACGGGAGCAGGACAATGACCGGGATTCCTGCCCGTGCCCCGTATACAGCAAGCGAGGCAGAGGTATTTCCGGTACTTGCGCAGGCAACGGATTTCATCCCCAGCTGAAGGGCCATGGAGACACCAACCGTCATCCCCCTATCCTTAAAGGAACCTGACGGGTTCATCCCTTCATGCTTTGCATAGAGGTTCTTCAGGCCAAGTTCCTCTCCAATCCGTTTCAGGTGGTACAAGGGGGTTCCTCCTTCCTGCAGGGTGACCGGTTCACCGGCAACGGGAAGCAGTTCACGATATCTCCAGACCGATATCGGGCGTGAAAGCCAGTCCTTTCTGGTGATATTGATATTGGCAAGGTCATACCTGACCTCAAGAAGGTGTCCGCAGGTACTGCAGGTATATATCACGGCGTCGGATCGGTACGTCGCCCCGCATCCGATGCACACGAGATCAAACATAGGAGAAGAGGTTAGATCGTATTCGTACTTCATACTGTGGGAGAAACCCGGGCAGGGAAGGGAGAAGAAGGGAGGGTTCAGGCGGCTCCTGAAAAGATCTCGCGGATCTGAATCAGGCGCTGTTCCTGGAATTTCATGTTTGTTTCCATGCTTTTTATTGCGATATTGATGTCATCTGAGAACTTCATGGAGGGGTCGGAGAGGTCATAGGTGGATGAGAGGAGTTTTAAGAGGCGTTTGGTGATCTCAGTGCTCTTTACCAGCCGGCCATATTCATTGATGAGGGCGTCATCAAATCCGCCTTCTTTTGCTTTTGTCATGTCTTCCGCGATCTGCCTGCGCCGGTTGATGACCCCTTCAATGGCGGAATAGAGTTCAGAATGCGTGACCGGCTTTAGGATGTAATCCTCGATATACATGCCGTACTCCTGTGCTTCCTGGGGAGTCAGCTGTTTTGCCGTCAGCATCATGACCGGTATGTCCTTGGTTGCAAAGTTCTGCTTGATCGCAACCAGTGTCTCCCACCCGTCCATCGGTTCCATCATAATATCAAGCAGGATCAGGTCAGGTGTTACGGTTTTTAACAGATCAATACCTTCGGGGCCACTGTTTGCCGAGTATACCGTATAGCCCCCTCGTTCAAGCATGGTTACAAAAATATCGACGATGAACGGGCTGTCATCGATCACCAGTATTGTTGACATCAGAACGTTCCTCCTACGTCTTCCGCTATCTCCCGGAGCATTCCGGTCATGTGTTTCAGGTCCCAGGCAGGGTCTACCAGTGCTGCCAGCAGAATCTTCTCTCCCGCTCCCATAATTATCAGTATTCCGTCCGCTGAGTGAATGGTAACCATCTCTGGGGACTGGACCTTCACGATGACGGCTGCAGACTCTGCAGAGGCAAGGAGCGTTGCACACATCGCAGCAAACCATGCTTCGTTAAAGTCGCCGGCAGAGTACCGGCCAAGCATAATACCGTCACGGGATACGAGTGCACATAACTTGACCCCTTCAATCAGCCTGATCTTCTCAATTATTCCTGCAATCTTCTCCTTAAGCATACCCGGCTCCCGCTACCTGCTGATAATACGGTATAGTCACCGATCTATATTATTTAATGGTTTGTTGGTTCTCCCGGACGGGAGCAGGACATGGTGTGGGTATCGGGTATTTCGTGCGGGGCGAGGGATCATGGTATACGCTGGTTCCCATGGTGTGTGGAACCGGTGCAGAATGAACCCGGTACAAATGGGTAAGTTACATATGGGACAGCTGAGAAAATAGTATGGAACGGGGCCATAGGGTAGCCTGGCATCCTAGGAGACTGGGGGTCTTCTGACTCGAGTTCGAATCTCGATGGCCCCATCACGTTTTTCGGGGAATGATATGATACATGACCCACGTTGTTATGACTGTCTTCTTTCCAGGGTGAATCTGGAGATTGACCTTGTAGATTCTGATAAAAAGAAAAATGCTGATATTATTGCGCACGCAGAAGAGATAATCCGGTTTTTGCATACGACACCCTGGACCCATCCGATGGTTGCATCAGCCCTGCATCGTGCGGTCTATCAGGAGCTGAATTGTGATGATCCGTTTTATGCGCTCAAGCAGGCATCCGAAGAGGTATCTCTGAAGATATTGCAGTCCGTGTCAGGACGCATGCGCAGTTTTCGTGATTTTGTCATTGCAAGTGTTATCGGCAACATGTTTGATTATGGGGTAAAGGATCATGAAGTCAGCAGCGATTTTGTCTCGTATTTTGACGAGGAGTATGCAAAAGGACTTGTTGTTGATGATACGGATCGAATCCTCCCGCTGTGCAGTGATATCGTCTATTTTACCGACAACTGTGGGGAGATCGTTTTTGATCAGGCGCTCATCTCCTGGCTTGTTGCGCATGGAAGCAGGATCACACTGGTCGTTCGTGACCGGCCGATTCTTAACGACGCAACAATGGAGGATGCTCTTCGTCTGGGCCTTGAAAAGCAGGTAACCCGTTTTTGTACAACCGGCGCAGGCGTTGAACACGGGATCCGGTTTGATCTGATGTCAGATGAACTCCGGCTCGCGCTTGATCAGTGCTCCCTTATTATCTCAAAAGGGATGGCAAATTATGAAAGTCTCCGTGAAGAGCAGGGACTTCCGCCGGTTGCCTATCTCCTTGCGGCAAAATGCGATCCGATTGCAGAAGAGCTGGGTGTGAAGCGGGGGGACAAACTGGCACTGCTCAGGAATGCCTGATCCGACCCCCCCTTGAAATTCTTCATATACACATCTTTTTCTCTCGTCCTGACAAGTATACCATATGGTTTTTGAAGATTTCTCATATGGATGGATCATCGTCCTCTTTGGTGCATTGTTCTTTGTCCTTGAGGTCTTCTCACCAGGGTTTTTCCTCCTGGTTCCCGGCACGGTCCTGCTCATTATCGGCGTGCTGGTAATACTCGGGGTGGATATCTTTTCCTCGACCTATGGGATCGTTGCAGGTATTCTCATCGCCCTGGTTGCAGCCATTATCACCGTTTTCTTATACAGCCGGCTGACACCGGGAGATGAAAAACCCCTCACCATCAGCATGGATTCTCTGGTAGGCAAAACCGGCAGAGTATTAACCGCAGCAGATGAAGAAACCCTGTCCGGGAAGGTATCTGTTGAAGGTCAGATATTTAGTGCAAAATCAAAGTCCGGCGTCATTCCGGAAGGGGCAAAAGTAAAGGTTATTGCCTCCCGGGGTGTGCATATTGTTGTAGAGGAGGAATAAAATGGCAGTATTTGAAACCCTTATAACCCTGTTTCTTGTTATCATCATTCTGATCATCTTTGCCCGCGGTGTGGTCATCGTCCAGCCATATGAACAAGGTCTGCAGATCCGGCTTGGCAGATATATCGGAAGGATGAATCCTGGGTTCCGGTGGGTCATTCCACTCATTACCCAGGTCGTCAAACTGGATCTGCGAACACTGGTGATGGATGTTCCAAGCCAGGAAGTCATCACAAAGGACAACTCCCCGACGAATGTAGATGCAATTGTATACATCAGGGTGGTCGATCCTGAAAAAGCGTTTTTTGAGGTCTCCAATTACCGGATGGCAACGGTTGCCCTTGCACAAACCAGTCTTCGTGGCATTATCGGTGACATGGAGCTTGATGAGGTGCTCTATAACCGTGAGAGTATCAACACCAAACTCCGGGACATTCTTGACCGGGAGACGGATCAGTGGGGGGTAAAGGTTGAACGGGTCGAGATTAAGGAAGTAGATCCGGTCGGTGCTGTCAAACAGGCCATGACCGAACAGACCGCTGCAGAACGGGAGCGAAGAGCTGCGATCCTTCGTGCGGATGGTGAGAAACGTTCTGCAATTTTAAAGGCGGAAGGTCTGAAAAAGAGTATGATTCTTGAAGCAGAAGGAGAACGGCAGAGTAAGATCCTGAAGGCAGAAGGAGAACGTTTATCCCAGATTCTGCGTGCACAGGGAGAATCACAGGGTCTTCGAATACTTGCTCTCGGATCCAGATCCCTTGACAAGCGGGCAATTACCGTGCTCTCCTTTGATGCCCTTAAAACGATGGCAAACGGTCAGGCCACCAAGATCATCTTCCCGTTTGAGATTTCAAGTCTTATCAAGCAGGGAGCGAAGTACCTGGGAGCCACTGAAGCCATGGATGATAAGGAGGCCTATGAGATTCCGCTTGATGAGGGTCTTTTAGGTGATATTCCAACCGCTGAACGGATCAGTGAAGTGGTAAAATCCATAGAGGATGAGACCCGTGCCATCATGAATGAGGATGTGAGTTCGGATCAGGGAGCCGGACTATCTGATATGGAAGAGAAAAAACTGATATCATGAATAAGGTGAATACCCTATATAACCAGGGTGCTGCACAGCCAAACGGACCCGCTGGGAGTGAACAATTGTGGGTACACGATTAAAAGTCCTGTATGTTGATGATGAGGCTCTCCTGAAGATGGCTTTCGTGGAGACCTTAAAACAGCAGGGGTTTGATGCCCGGGGTGCATTAAGCGGACAGGAAGCCATTGACATGGTATACGAGGATGTTCCTGATATTATCATCCTTGATGTCATGATGAAACCGATGGACGGGTGGGAGACACTCCTCCATATTAAAAAATACGAAAAGGCCAGGAATGTCCCAATCATTATGCAGACCGGAAAAAGTCTGACCATTAAGGATGTTCTCCGGTATGGTGACCAGATTGATGATTATCTTATCAAGCCGGTCAGACTTCCTGATCTTATCAGGGCGATTGACGGGGTCGGGGCCAGAAATGCTGAAATTGATCAGGAAAAAGAACGGGCCCGTGAAAGAGGGGGCGATGTCGCAGATGTTGAGGAGTTTGGGGAACTGTTAAAACGTGTGCAGGTGGAGCAGCGCCTTATTGAGATTCTGGGCAGAATATACCCGATCCAGCGGGACGGGACCATCGAGACGGATCTTGAGATTCCTGAGCTTCATGAATTCGTGCACCGGCATGAGGCTCATAAAAGACGGCTTGAAGAACTCAAAAACAAGTTGTTTTCAGGATCCTCCTGACTGACCGGATCTCACCTTATCTCTTTCAGCCTTTTCTGCAGTGCATTTCTGACGGTTTCGAGGACTGCTATTCGTGCATAATATTTACTATTTGCAGGTATGACGGTCCAGGGAGCCTGAGCGGTTGTAGTCCGGCGGATCATGGCATTGACCGCATTCTCATACTGATCCCATTTTTCACGGTTTCTCCAGTCTTCTTCAGTAATCTTCCAGTTTTTCTCAGGGTTATTCTGACGGTCATGAAACCGGCGGAGTTGTTCATCCTTTGAGATATGAAGCCAGAATTTTATGAGGATGGTCCCTTCCCTGGTCAGTTCATCCTCCATCACATTGATCTCATGGTATGCCCGCTGCCATTCTGATTCTGAACAAAATCCTTCAACCCGCTCCACGAGCACCCGTCCGTACCAGCTCCGGTCAAAGATGGTGATATATCCCTTCCTCGGAAACCGGGTATAAAATCTCCACAGGTAATGATGCATCTTCTCCCAGTCATTGGGTGGTCCGATCGGCTCGACCACATACCCCCGGGGATTGAAGGACTCTGCAAGCCTGATGATGCACCCTCCCTTTCCTGCTGCATCCCATCCTTCAAACACGATAGCGACCGGAATATTTCGTTTATATATCTCCACCTGAAGATTGCGGAGTTCCTCCTGAAGACCCTGGAGGATCGGCTTATACTCGGGGCGTGTGTAACTCTTCGTCAGATCAGTTTTTTTCAGAATTGATGACTCCTCAGGTTCTGTTATGGTCTTGATAAGATAGGTCTGTGACAGATCCTTTCTGCCACCTTCTTTTTCAGTCAGCCAGCACTCTACCGCTGAATTGAATGTTTGCAGGACCCGGACATATCCGAATTTCATCGATTCAGCTTCAATGATAGTCCAGGGTGATGCCGGCATATCAGTCTTCATCAGCATCCGGTCAATCATGTGAAAATCACGGTTGACCATGTATATCCCTTCTTTTCGGTGAAGGTACCGGGCCTGCATGGTAAAGGGGCTGTCTTTGATGACATCAAGACGTCGTTTCTGCTCATCCCTGCTGATATGGAGGAAGAATTTTAAAATCAGGTTTCCGTCGCTGATAATCTGGGATTCAAAATTATTGATGTCCTCAATACAGGAGCCTGGAATCTCATCCATCTGGTCAGAGTTGTACCGTTCGACAATAGTTGCGGTATACCAGCTCCGGTCAAAGATGGCTGTCTGGCCGTAAGAGGGAAGTCGTGACCAGAACCGCCAGAATAACCCATGATCACGTTCGATATCATTCGGTTCAGCAATCGGGTGAATGCGTGTTCCCCGCGGATCCAGGACCGGCTGAAGGAGATTGATGATCCGGGTAATACCTGACCCTCTCCACCCCTCCATTACGATGATAACCGATTTTCCCCGTTTTCTGACCTCTCGTTGCAGTTCTGCGGTTCGTGCCTCGAGTGGTTCAACGATTGCTGAATATTGTCCCTTTGGAATCCTTGCTGTCAGGTCAAAGGCTTCAAGCATGATAGTTCTGATTAGTGAATCCGGGTTTAATAGAGTATCTCAAAACCATGCGGTCAGTTCACCGTCATTCCTTATGGGTGAGCAGGGCTGAGTACTGAGAAATGTCTGATTCCTTTATCAGCCGGCAACTCTCCACCCTGAGAATTGAGCAGGGGCTTCTTATGCAATGGAGTGAGCAGGATCTTGCCGAAATTATCCGTGACGTGGGTTTTTCCTGTATCCGCTGCGGCAGGTGCTGCACGACTGATTTCAATGGTCATGTCTTTTTACTCGATGCAGATGCACGGCGGGTGATGGCAATGGATTCCTCCCTTCTCATCCCTGCACCCGGTTTTGAACTTGTTGATGAAGAGGGAACGCTGTATGTCTCCGGATATGCTCTCCGGGTACTCGATGACGGGTCCTGCATCTTTCTCACTGATGGACGGTGCAGGATATATGACGAGCGGTTTTCGATATGCCGGATTTACCCGTACATGCTGCACCGGGAACCCGACCGGAGAAAAAAACTGGAGTTTAAGCAGATTAGCGGCCTGAATGAACACGGGGAGTATCATGATGACATTTCAGAGGAAGAATCTCTCACTTTGGCCAGGGAGACGATCACCTACGAACAGGCATGGCTTTCACAGATGATTGACTTTTATACGGCAGCAGAAGAGATCTTTGCCAGGAAACATACCCGGCATATCCGGGCGGTATATGATCGCCGGATACAGGAGTTCCGGAAAGGGGCCCCGGTATGTGTTCAGGTCTGGTACCAGGGTTCGTTTGTACCGGTTACCGTGCGCCATGAGGACTATCAGGGATTTGGGTGGCCATAACGGGAAAAGCAGGAGAGCTGACCTGATAACCTTCTTATAGGTCAATGTACAATTTCATACATAGATGACTCAACATGTTCATCACTTACGACGGGGTGCATGCCCCGGGTTTCCTCGTATCTGGCGATGATACACACATCTCTCGTTCGGTACCGCTCTTCTGAATTCACATACACATACGAAAAACCATGAAATCACAGGATATTGCCATAGTCGGCATCTTACTTGCGGTCGGTGCCATTGCCCGGTTCGCCGCCTTGTACGCACCATTACCGCCATTTCTTGTACCAAACTTTGTAATCGTCTTCTACTGTCTGGCAATCATGCTGGTCGTGCCGAAATTCTCCCAGGCGCTGGGGATTGGATTTATCGGTGGGATCATCAGTGCTCTTATCAGTCATTCGATCTTCCCGCCAGGAAATCTTATCAGTGAACCGATCGGGGCCGTGGTCTGTCTCCTCGTATTCCAGGCGATCAGGAACCGGACCGCTGCAGCACCGTCCATTGCTACCCTGGTTGCCACCTTTGCAAGTGGTATCTCCTTCCTCTGTGTGGTCATGCTGCTGGTGATGGTGGCACCAGGTCTGCTCTTTAAGGCATTTAACTACGAGAGTCTGTATGCGTTCTTTAGTGCCATGATGGTCATGATAGTCATCCCGACGGCGATTATCAACACCATTATTGCCCAGATCCTGTATATTCCTGCATCACGGGCATTATCCCGGAGATCATGATACTCGCAACATCGCTCAGTTACACATACCCGGTGGGGATCCGCCCGGCCCTCCGGGACATCACCCTTTCTATTGGTGCCGGGGAACTCGTCCTCATCACCGGTCCGACCGCTGCCGGAAAGACCACGCTCTGTTATGCACTGTCCGGCATTCTTCAGCATGAATTTGGAGGTACCTTCTCCGGGTATCTTGCGCTCCGGGGCAGGCCCGTTACTGAGTACGCAGGTGTCGGAGAACTGAACCGGTATGTCAGCATGGTCTTTGATGATGCAGACTCACAGCTCATCTTTACCAGTGTTGAGGAAGAACTCGCATCAGGGCTTGAAACCCGTATTGATTCAAAACAGGAGATAGAGAAACGTGTCAGGGATGTCATGGAACTCTGCGGGATTACCCATCTTCGTGAGCGGCCTCCCTATGCCCTTTCCGGCGGCCAGAAGCAGCGGGTTGCGATTGCTGCCGCTCTTGCGATGGATACCGACATTATCATCCTTGATGAGCCGACATCAGAGCTTGATGTTGCGGCAACGACACGTATCATAGAGATTCTGAGGAGCCTGAAGGAACGGGGAAAGACCATCATCATTGTTGATCATTCCCTCGAAGGGTACCGGAACGTTGCAGATCGGGTTATCGTCATGCAAGAAGGGCATATCAGCCGGGAAGGGACCTTTGATGAGATTTTTCCTGAGCCACAGGGCACTATGAAAGCACTGTACACTGACCCTGATCTGACGCCGTACAAGCCATCCGATCGGCCGGCCGTTGTGAGGATCGACTCTCTCATCAAACGGTATGGGGAGATTGAAGCACTGAACGGGATCTCCGTAACCTTGTATGAAGGGGAATTTGTCGCCATCCTTGGAGAGAACGGATCAGGAAAAACAACCCTTGTAAAACACCTGAACGGACTATTGCGTCCTGACGGGGGATCGGTTCATGTCCGGATCCTTGATGCAGCAACCGCCCCGGTTATTGATCTGGTTCAGCAGACAGGTCTTGTGTTTCAAAACCCAGATACCATGCTTTTTGCAGACAGCGTGAGAGAGGAGATATTGTTCGGCCTGGAGAACATAGGCGCAGCATCGCCGGATCAGGTGATTTTGGAGGTCCTCTCCATGGTCGGGCTTTCCGGTTCGGAATCAACATATCCGCGGCATCTGTCCAGGGGAGAACGCCAGCGGCTTGCAGTCGCCTGTATCCTTGCCATGAAACCGGGGATTATCATCCTTGACGAACCAACCACCGGCCTTGATGAGAAGGAGTCTGACCGGATGATGGATCTGATGCTGACCCTTCAGAAGACGGGGCATACCATCATCATGGTGACCCATAACATGCGGATTGCAGAGGAATATGCAGGCCGAATCATCGCGATGGAGAACGGGCGTATCATCGGTGATTATCATAACCAGAAGGGGCGGGCATCATGAGTGAGATTCTCCAGTACATACCTGGAAACAGCCCGCTTCATCACATAAACCCGGTGACCAAGTTACTCCTGGTTATCTTTATCGTCGGTCTGTGCGTTATGTCATCACAGATTCCCTTTCTCTGTTTTCTCATCGGAGTCCTGGTCGTAGGTGCACTCTTTTCAGGTCTCATCAGAGAGATCATCAGTCAGATTCCGTTTCTTCTCCTGCTCTCATTCTTCCTGGTGGTTCTGACCAGTCTGACGGTTCAGGAAGGGGCATTAATACTCCCCGTTCTCCCGTCTGCAGATCCAACGGTACAGGGGTTTGGCATAACCATGGGCGGTCTCATGTTCGGGGTAATCCTCTCGCTCCGGTTCATTGTTATGATAACAGCATTTCAGCTCTTTGTCGTAACGACAAAACCAAGTGATCTGGTGACCGGACTTCTGGCATTCCGGCTGCCGGTTGACTATGTACTCATGCTCCTCATAGCGCTCCGGTTCATCCCCAGTCTTCAGCTGGAGGCCAGGCGTATTCATGAGGCACAACTCTGCAGGGGATATAATCCGGGAACCGGGATATCAGGAAAGATACGAAGTATGAAACCGATCATGATCCCCCTTGTCGCGAATTCACTGGCAAAGACACAAGTGCTCGGCCTTACCCTTGACATGCGGGGATACCGGGCCAGAAAGACCCTTCCCCTTCATAAACTGGTATTTGGGCCGGGGGATGTGATAAGTGCGATCCTGGTTGTCATCATTCTGGGAACATTTATGTATCTCCATTTCTTCATGACCTGATCCCATCTGTATCAGACCATTCAAAGCCCTGTTTTTGATCCTGCATCGCCATGATTAAAGTTCTTGAATGGCAATAAGTGTCTGTTTATGATATCAGTCCTGCTTGTTGATGATGAACCGGTTATCCTGGATATTGCCCGTGCCTTTCTTGAGCGTCATGGGGAGTTTTCGGTAACGACTGTGCTTTCTGCCGAGGAGGGGCTTGCGTTGCTGAATGAGCGGGGCTTTGATGCGGTGGTCTCTGACTATGAGATGCCGGTCATGAACGGGCTGGGGTTTCTCAGAGCGATACGGGAAAAAGGAAACCATATACCCTTCATCATCTTTACCGGAAGAGGAAGGGAGGATGTGGTCATTGAAGCGCTCAATGCCGGTGCAGATTACTATATCCAGAAAGGAGGGGACCCGCGTGCCCAGTTCACTGAGCTTGCCTATAAAATCCGCGAATCAGTAAGGAAAAAGAAGGAGGTCCAGCCCCCGGCTGAACATGAAACAATCAGGGCAAAAATTATCGGTCATATCCGTGCCATCGAATCGCAGATCGCTCTGATGAAAGCAGCGGGGATTACCCCGTCACAGGAACCTATGATCAGGGAATGTGAGTCGCATATCAGGGATCTGCTCTTCATCTATGGTGAGCATAAAGAAACCTGATATGCCGGTTATCCTTTTTCAATCAGACTTTTTGCAATTGCAAATGCCTCGTTGGCTTCGTTCATCTGACCAAGGGCAAGGTGAATCTCTCCTTTTTTATTCCAGATCTCAGGATTGTCAGGTTCCAGTCCGGTCATAACCTCATAACATTTCAGAACTTCCATATACCTGCCCAGTTTTGTCAGGGTGTATGCCTTGTGCTGCCAGAGGTCGATCCGGTTTGGATCAATCTCTATCGCCTTGTCAAATTTTTGCAGGGCATCCTCATACTGTTCAAGCCGGTTGTATGCAAATCCCAAAAGAAGATATGAGTTCTCCTTCTTGTCTCCGGGTTTTGCCAGCTCCAGTGATCGCTCTGCGGATTTTATAGCCTGTTTATACTGGCCGCTTTCTATATACGAAGAAGCCTTACCCTGCCAGGCACCACTGTCATCAGGATTGAGACGGATGGCCTCATCAAAGTCATTCATGGCCTCCTGCTGTCTGCCAAGATGCTGAAGAGCGATGCCCCGGTATGTCCATACCTTGGGGTTTATCGGATCAAGCCGGATTGAATGACTATATGCATCCACTGCTTCAGTATAGAGTCCGTCTTTTGCAAACCGGTTCCCCTGCTCAATCCAGTCCTGCGCACTCCATCCCTCGGTTCCCAGACATCCGCACAGGAGGATAAGCATCAGTGCAGACAGGGTCATTACAACAGTTGAAACGAACTTCATGAAGATACACATTCCAGGTGCCTGTATGCACAATTCTGTCTACTTGTTGTCGGAGAAATAAGAAATGTCTTCCTCTTGATCAGGGAATGACTGATATCGGAGTCTTTGGGATTTTACGGGCGATAACTTCTCCCTGCTTTTTATACAAAAGATTTGCCTGGCTGATGGCAATATCTGCCTCATCGGCCCGGCCTAATACCCGCAGGACTGATGCCTTGTTGATCCAGTTTTCTGCATTATTTGGATTAATTTTCAGTGCATGTTCAAAGGATGCCAGTGCCTCGGTGTAATTCTTCTCCATGACATAGGCATACCCGCGAGAACTCCATGCCTTTTCCATTGCCGGGTTCATCTCAATAATTTTGTCAAAATGGGATATCGCAAGGTCATACTGGCCCCGGCCGGAGAGGGCAAGGCCCCGGTAGTACCAGTACTCTGTGTTGCCCTCATCCAGTTCAATAGCCTTGTAAAAGGACCGGACCGCCTCGTCATAATCCGCCATCATATAACTGGCCCGTCCCTTCATATACCACGCCTCCGGATAGTCCTGTTTCAGCCGTATCGCTGTAGTGAATGCATCAATTGCATCTTTATACCTGACCAGTTCAAAGAGAGCCTTTCCCTTCAGGTAATAGAGTTCACTATTACTTCCTGACAACTGGATTGCCTGGTTATAAAGTGAAACCGCCTCAGCATACCGGCCGGAATCAAACGCCGCCTTTGCTTCATCCCTGAGCCGGTCTGTTTCTGTGCACCCGGACAACAAAACGCCGGAAATCAGGATTACGGCAGTAAGCAGAACAAAATACTTCCTGATTATCCGGTTATCAGAGTTCATCCTGGTCACCAGTCAGATACTCATTTTTTCTTCTTCTGTATTGAAACATCCGGGTAATGAACCGAATCTGAAAAAAAGGTGGCAATAGCCTGAAAAAATTTATTCGTAGAGATACTGTTCATCAATCCGGGTATATGAAACAAGCTCTTCCGGTTTGAAATGAATAGCGATCTCGCGGTTTGCAGTCTCCACAGAGTCTGAGCCATGGATAACATTCATCCCTATCTCAAGGGCATAGTCTCCACGGATGGTTCCGGGTGCTGCACCGGCAGGGTTGGTTGCACCGATCATATCCCTGCTGATCTTTACGATATCTTTTCCTTCCCACACCATGAGAAAGCATGGTCCGGAGGTGATGTATGCCTTCAGGCCAGGGAAGAAGGGTTTTTGTACGTGTTCTGCATAGTGTTCCATGACCCGGGCATCAGGAAGCCGTTCAAATCGTGAGGCAACCATCTTGAATCCACGGCGTTCAAACCTGGTGATAATCTCACCGATCAGTCCGCGCTGGACACCGTCCGGCTTTACCATCAGAAATGTCCGTTCCATTGTTATACCTTGCCAAGGGCCTTCCGGCCGGCGGTAGTCCATCTGACACGGCGTGGAATACGACCAAGTTTATGGTTCTTCTGACACTTGGTGCTGCAGTAGTAGAAAATCTGTCCGTCTTTCTTGACGTACATCTTCCCGGTTCCAGGCTCCATCTGCAGGCCGCAGAATGAACAGATATGGGTATCGATCATTGTTTACCTCCGGGAGAGTTTCTTTGCTTCACGTTCAGTCTCAAGGAGCATCAGAACATCACCCTCACGGATCGGTCCGACCGTGTTACGGGTGATAATCCGCCCCTTGTTCGGGCCATCAAGGATACGGGCCTTCACCTGCATGGCTTCCCCATGCATACCGGTTGAGCCGATAACCTCGATTACTTCAGCGGGCGTTCCGTCCATGGTATTCACTCAGCTTTGAGTGCTGCAATCTGGGCAGCAATATCATCGATCATCTCTTTTGCCTTTCCGGACTTTACGATAGCTGCAGCAGCAGAGCCTACTTCAAGTCCGCAAGCAGCGCCGATATCATTCTGCTTGCTGATGAAGAGATATGGAATCTTCTTTTCTTCGCAGAGTGGTCCCAGATGCATGACGATCTCTGCTGGTTCAACATCGCCTCCGATAAGGACCAGCTGTGCGATGCCGCGCTCAATGGCCTTGGTGGCTTCGTTCGAGCCTTTCTTGATTTTTCCGCTTTCACGTGCGGCTTCGACGGCTTCAAGAGCCTTGTTCTGGATCTCTTCAGAGACTTCAAAGGTAACGTAGTTTGCCATGAATTCACCTCATTCAGGAGGGGCATGACCCTCCGTCATCACTCATCAGCAGATGACGAATGTGCCATATAAGTTACGGCTGTGTGCGTTTAAATGTTCGTAGATCAGATCTCACGTCCCAGGAGAGCATCTCATGAAGCGACCTGATTTTTTGAGTACTCATGTTGGTAGATGACCACATCGCGGTTCCGGTAGAGTTCCTGAAGGCCGGTATCATCTACTGATACATTGTATTTCTTCTTCTCTTCTGGGCCGATATACAGCAGATCTGCCCGGTATCGTTCCATCAGGGGAATGGTCTGCTCCGGGTCTTCATATATTGACTGTATATGGTGACCCCGCTCCCCATACCAGCCTTCCGGATCATTCCCCCTCCACATGTATTCATGAAACTGCCATCCGACTATGGTCGGGATTCCGGTAAAGGATGAGATACGCGACGTATACTGATAGTCATCACCCGCAGCCTCGACGATGATATGATCCCCCGGAAGGCTTCGTAAATAGGCTATTGCTTCAGCATCCTCCCGGTTGGCAGAAGAGAGCCATGCCATACCGTCAAGGGTGGGGGTATGCGAACCATGGATCGTAGAGACGACAACCGGAGGAATTATCAGACAGATGCAGAGGAGGCTGATAATAACGCCCTGAATGGCCCGTGCCTTCAATCCAGGATTTTTATACATATATGCATCCAGTTCCTCTCCGATCATCAGTGCTGCAGCAGTGCCACAGAGTATCCAGGCCCCGATGTAGAGTTTGAACACCGTATTCATCCGGTAGTATACTTCTCCCATATTATCCACAAGGTAGAAGAGTTCACAAAAGAGCAGTATGGCAAGTCCTCCGGCTGCAAGGAGATCTTTTGTGCCTTCCCTCCGGTGGAGGGCAAAGATCAGAAGGAGAGCTGCCAGGGCTGCAGAGAGATAGCCATAAAAAAAGGCAGGTATGATGGCAAGCAGAATCCAGGGTACTTTCCGCAGATATGCCCGGAATGAGAAGAGGAAGGCTGCAAGAAACCATCCGTGAACCATGATAAACTCATACAGAACCGTGGGAGTATGGACAAGTCTGACTCCTGCAATACCCTGGGTATGCATCCCAAGGAGAAGCGGGCTTATCAAAGCTAGACTGAAAACCGGCACAAGGATCAGATACAGCACTGCTGCGAATCCAGGGGTATTACAAAACGCCCGTCCCCGGCCCGGTATCATCTCCCGAATTGTGAGGAGCAGAGTTTTCGGATGGGTCAGGGCTTCCTGTCCGCCACATTCCCGGAGCAGGAGACACATGCCTGTGACCAGAATCATAGGGGCCCAGATCAGAACATCCCAGCTGTTCACGGCCGGAATGACGGCAAGTCCGAGTACGGTCAGAAGAATGATTCCTACCCGGACCGGTGCCCCCCTTCCCCAGCAGGTGAATGCCGTTGTGATCAGAAGGACCAGGAATGACTGGGCCAGGATACCAAGGACATGTGCATGCACGTCGCCAAACAGAAATGAGAACAGGGGATATTCATTGATTGTATTCTCAATCACTCTGCTGCTGTCCCAGAGCAGGGTAAAGGATCGTGTTCCGGTGAGGGCAAGATAGATGAAATAGGGATTTACCACAAAAAACGCCAGCACAGGAAGAAGACGTACCTGTTTCAGGGTGAGAAATCCCACCCCGTACAGGTTTATTGCCGAAAGTGCCGCAATGGTCGGGAGAGCGAGATTGAAGAGGATGTATGATGGTATCCCGGTCATCAGGGCAGGTGTGGCTATCATCCAGTGACCAAAATAGTAGTAGACATTGAGGGACCCGCCTGCAAACCAGGGATCCTGGGGAGGCACAACAGGACTTCTCAGAACAGATGCCAGAAACCCGTGATCCATGAACTTTTCTGCCCCGTTTATATCAGGATTATATGCCCTGACGATGAGCAGCGTGAGGAACACCATGCCAAAGAGCAGGTAATACCGCCATTCTGCCGGGATGCTTCGATAATGGTGCAGCTTATGAAAGATACCGGAGCAGAGCACTGCCACAGCAACCGGGATCAACCCGGCAAGCGGTGAAAGGCCGCACCATACCGCATACCAGGTTGCACAGGCGGTCAGAATCCAGCCGGCGGTCCACGACAATGGCACTGCAACCGTCGGGAGATACTCTTTTATCCAGGGATAGAGTGCAAGATGAAACAGAACGAGAAGCGAGAGCCAGGATATAAGTCCGATTATCTGTCCGGCATCAATCATGATTACGACTCGTCTTTTAACCGTTTACGGATACTCTCACTCAGTTCAGGGATGACCCAGTCACCGAGGTACAGAACAGATACCGCTCCACCGATGAGGGTGATACCATTCTTAATCAGGTGATCAATGACAGCAATGAGAGTGGATACCGCAGGAGACGTGCCTGCTAGTTCAAAGATGACCGCCAGGGCAAACTCATAGGTCCCGACTCCTCCGGGTGTGAGAGGAACTGCCTTTACAAGGTTCCCGGCCACAACTGCAAGGAGGACGATCTCAAAAGGTATCTCCTGCCCGAACATGAAGGCAACAAGAGAACAGATGACTGTATCAAGCAGCCATATGAAGAGGGATGTTCCTCCAAGGATACATGCTGACCGGGGAGTCAGGGATGCATTTCGCATTTCACGAAGCATCGTCAGGATATAGCCGACATACACATTCTCCGTCTGTACCCTGCCGGTCAGAATGAGGACAAGAAAGAAGAGTCCTCCAAGCAGGAGCGGGGTAATGAGGAGCATAAGCACCCATGACGGGGCGTTCAGAACAAATACGACCGCACACAGCCCGAGGACCGCCACCGAGATGATGTCAAAGACTCGTTCAACAACGATGGAGGAAAGCCCCCGGGAGACGGTTGCGTCATAATCATGCCTGAGCAGCACAACCCTGATAAGATCCCCGAGCCGTGCAGGAACGACAAGATTTACAGTCTGTGAGATAAAGATGCAGGCTGTTGCAAAGAAGAGCGGTATCGTGACCTGCATCCGGGAAAGAATTGTCTGATATCGTCCTCCTCTGACAAACCAGGCACACAGACAGATACCGCACGCCGGTATGAGATACAGTGGCCTGACATATGCCAGAGCATCAGCCAGATCATCCCAGACGCGGATGACCATAACCGCAAGGATTCCGACTGCCAGTGCGACCGAAAGGATGATTGCACAAAGTTTACGATACATGGAGCTGCCACCAGAGCCGAAGGATTGCCCGTCCCATCTTCCAGATATCTCCGGACCTGACGGTGGTTCCTTTCCCTTCGGTCCAAACTACCGGAATTTCTGCGATCCGATACCCTTTCCGCTGGGCCCTGACCAGGATCTCGGTATCCCAGAACCAGTGGGTATCAACGGTCTCTTTCAGGAGGGTGCGGAGTACTGCGGTACGAAAGGCCTTAAACCCACACTGATGATCCGAGAGGGCACTTCGAAGAATCAGCCGTACAAGAAAGTTATACCCTCTGCTCTTAATCTCCCGGCCGGTGCTTCTGATGATCCTGCTCTCCGGAAGGAGTCGTGATCCGGTCGCCATGTCATACCCGTCTGCAATACGGCCAAGCAGTTCCCCAAGATGTGAGATGTCGGTTGCCATATCCACATCAAAGTAACAGAATATCTCCCCTCTGGCCATGAGTGCAGCACGAGAGAGGGCAGATCCCCTTCCCAGTCGTTCATCACGGTGCAGGTGGATTATCTGATTATACTTTTGTGCACATTCGGCAGCATATTCTGCTGATCCGTCGGTGCTTGCATCCTCGGCGATAATAAGTTCATAGTCTGATGTGATTGTGGAGAGAATTTTGAGAACCCGCGGTATTGCGTCCCGGAGTGCATGCACATCGTTGTATACCGGAATGACAGCCGTGACCGGTAAGGCTCCTGTCACACCATCACTCCTTTCCTCTCCTGCATCCTCTTTATCTCATCTGCTGCCCGGAGCCCGGCACGGACCGATCCCTCAATGCTTCGTTCCGGATAATTCTCTTCTGAGAACATCCCTGCGAGGATGAGACCCGGCACTTTCACGGCTCTCATCCGTTCTTTATATCCTGCCTGGTAGAGCGGTCCGGCATAAGGGTCGGTCGTCAGGGCTGCCCAGGTGATCTCATCACGCCGGACCGAAAATTTCGTGCAGAAATCTGCGATCATCCGCTCCTGAAGATCCGGTGGGGGTGCAGTACTGTAGTACGATGCAAGATAGACAATATCCTCACCATACCATGCTCTCGGGGCAAAACACGTATGCCCGATCACCGCCCCATACGGGGCATCATCATAGAGATTTATCCAGTAAATGCCATTGGTCACCGGCCGGGTAAGCCCCATGGTCAGACATGCTGCTCCCTGATAGGGGATATCCGGGATATCAGGGCCGCATGCCCTGAGAAGAGCAGGGGCAATGGTAGCAATGACTCCATCATAGGGTTCCCCGTTCACCAGCCATCCCTGTTCTTCCCGTGACAGCTGAAGAACCGGGGTACTGGTTCTGATCTCACCCCCATGCTGCATGATTTTCTCTGACAGCCGCTCTATGAATGATGAAAATCCCCGTTCAAGGTACCCGAGCCGCTCTCCTCCGGCCCCCCGGTCAGAACGGATCGCAACCCTGCTCACGACCCATGCGGCAGATATGGTATCTGCATTCTGACCAAACTTGGAGTTCAGGAGTGGTCTGAAGAATGACCGGTATATTTTCTCTCCAAGCTGCCCGGTAAGGAATTTTTCTGCGCTTATGGTATCAAGCTGTTCAGGATCATAGGATTTGATCTTTTTCGTAAATAATGCGAGCCTGAATTTGTCAGCGATGCTCAAATAGGGATATCGGAGGATCTCAAGAGGGGTGGTGAGCGGATAGATACGTCCGTTCTGATAGGTACCAGTCGATCCGTTCAACCAGCATATCTTCTCTTTCAGGCCCAGTTCATCCAGAAGGTGAAGGAACTGAGTGTCTCCGGAAAAGAAATGATGATAGTATTTCTCAATTGCATACCCCTCCCGGTAATATGATGAGAGCAGGCCGCCTATCTCTGCTGACTTTTCGTAAATTGTAATTTTATGGTTTGGAGAGAGTCTGTATGCGGAAACAAGCCCGGATATGCCTCCTCCAATTATTGCGATCCGCATATTCAGTTTTAATCCCTTAGATATTCCCATCCTGCTCATTGAAGAAGCTTTTTGAATCTATAAA
>CAZCSN010000004.1:0-83842 GCA_964501255.1 uncultured Methanospirillum sp.
CATCATTCCTCTTAATTTCAGCGAGATCAACGATGCGGTACAGAACCGGAAGATATCATTTCTGTGTGCAAATCCTTCGGTATATACCTATCAGGAGTATTATGGCCGGGCACAACGGATTGCAACGCTTCAGGTCCCGGGAGATCCGGATCCGCAGGCTGTCTTTGGTGGTGTGATCCTTACCAGATCAGACCGGACCGATATCAGGGATCTCAATGACCTGAAGGGGAAACGATTTGCAGCGGTGGACAAGACATCACTTGGCGGATGGCATGCCGCATGGGCAGAACTGCTCAAAGCCGGAATAGATCCTGATCGGGACTTTTCAAACCTGAATTTTACCGGAACACATGATGCAGTGATCTTTGCAGTCCTTTCAGGAGATGCGGATGCCGGGACGGTCAGGAGCTCACAACTGGAGCGTATGGCAAAGGAAGAGCGGATTAACCTGTCCGATATCACCGTTTTAAACTCTCAAAATTCCCGGTATCCCCACTATCCCTACCTTCTCTCCACACCCCTCTACCCGGAGTGGCCTTTTGCTGCTGTGACCGGAACCGATCCTGAACTCAGTAAAGATGTCGCAGTTGCTCTCCTCAATATGGACCAGGATGATCCTGCAGCAAAAGCGGTACGGGGTGCAGGATGGGCGGTTCCACAGGACCATACAAAAGTACATGAAATGCTCCGCTCACTCCGGTTTCCCCCCTATGACCAGTACGGAAAACCAACCATTCAGGAAGTACTGAATCAGTATTGGCAGACCATTCTTGCTGTCATCATTGGCATCATTATCCTTGTCATTCTGCTTGTCTATACCATCCGGACTAAAGAGAGACTCAAAGAATCAAAAGCTGAACTGATGCAGGCTCATACTGAACTTGCACAATCACAGGAGAAGATTCTGGATTCCATCTATTATGCCCGGCTTATCCAGCAGTCCATCCTGCCATCAAAAGAACAGATGGATCGGTATTTATCCGAATATTTTGCCATCAATACGCCGCGTGACATCGTCGGGGGAGACTATTATCTCCTGAAAGAGACAAATCAGGGTTTTTTCATCGCCGTTGCAGACTGTACCGGACATGGTGTGCCAGGAGCCCTTATGACCATGATGACAGGCACCCTGCTCACCCAGCTGATCACTGGCAATCCTGATGCCAGCCCGGCATCAATCCTTGAAGAGTTGCATAGGCAGGTGCAGCAGACGCTTCAGGCCCAGACAGACGAAAAACACCTTGAAAATGGTCTTGACATCGCACTTTGCAGGATAAACACGAATACACATGAGATCATCTTTGCCGGCGGGGGCCTTCCCCTCATCATCGCTGATGAAAACAAAGTCCGGGAGATCCCGGGCGATCGGATCCATCTCGGTTTTTCACAGGAACGAAGAAGCGTATCATTCACCGGCCATGTGATCCCAGTCACCCAGAATACCCGTGTGTACATGATAACCGACGGAATCCTTGACCTCCCCGGCGGGCATTCAGGTCATGGTTTTGGAAGGAGAAGACTTCTGGAGCTGATACAGAACGTTGCTCATCTGCCGATGAAAACACAGGGTGATCAGATCAGAGAGGTACTGAGCACCTATCAGGGTTCGTGGCCTGCAAAGGATGACATGATTATGATCGGATTTCAGATCAGAGAGAGGGAGGAATAGAATATATGGAGAATTTATTAAAATTGCATCAGAGTTTTAACAAACGGGGAGTACTCATCAGTTTTAACGGATCATTGTCAAACAGCATCATCGAAGAGATAGGAAATGCCATCAAACGATATCTGCAGGAAGAGAATCGGGAAAAAGGCACGATAACGGATATATTCTCTGCATATATCGAACAGACCCAGAACATCCGGAATTATATCACCAGTCATAACCCTGATGAAGAACACCGATCGTCCATCATTGTCATCAGTACCTCGGATCAGAAATACCATATCACATCGGGAAACAGCATCAGAAAAACGGATGTACCGGCTCTTCGGACAAAGCTTGAGTATATCAACAGCCTTGACAAAGAGGGACTCAGACAGTATCATAAGGAGCAGCGGAGAAAAATGCGGGAACCGGATGCAAAAACCGCAGGTCTTGGCCTCATTGATATTGCACGGAAATCAGAGGGAGGGCTCGTATATTCATTTGAACCGCTCGATGAAGAGTATGACTTTTTCAGTCTTCGGGTAACAATACAGGGAGCGTGAATATGCTGCATATTCCTGCAACAAAATCAACGCCTGAGATCTTTTATTCAGAAGAGAACCAGACCCTCTCTCTTATCGGAGAATCATACCCTGAGAATACCTTTGCATTCTTTGCCCAGGTATTTGAATGGCTTCATGAAAATCTGCCAAAAATGAAGACATTTCATCTGCATGTGAACATCAGTTACATGAACTCAAGCAGTACAAAATGTATCCTCGACATTCTGGATCTTCTGGCAAAATCATACGAGTCCGGATCAGCTGTATCAGTCACCTGGTACTATGACCGGGAGAATGAACGGGCACTGGATATCGCAGAAGAGTTTGAGGAAGATGCAGAGGTCCCGTTTGAGATAATCGCCTTTGATCAGCAGGTATGAAGGAGAAATTCACCATCAGTCCAGATCTTATCAAAAAAAAGATGGAGGAACTGAAGAATGATTCCTCGTCCCTTGCCCGTGAGTACATTACACTGGGAAGAGCATATCTGAAACATATTGAGCGTATGGACAGAATTATGGCCATCGCTGATAAATATTATTCAGATCTGAAAAATACGAGCGAAAAGTTACTTCTTACCCAGGAAGCACTTAAAGAGAATGAAGAGAAGTTCATCTCCATCTTTCAGGAGACACCAGACCCAATCCTCATCGTGAACGATTCCCTTCGTATAATCGAGGTGAACCGGTGGTTTGAATCAGTATTTAAACGGACGAAAGATGCAGTCATTGGGGAGCATCTGGATGACCTTGGAATACGCATCACCAGTGATACCATCAGGACCATACGTGAAGATTATGGGCCCGAAATTCATGCGTACCATAGTGAGATGACACTAATGGACGGATTAGGCAGTCCATTCATTGCAGATATCTCGATATCAGGGATACGGATACGAAACGAACCCTGCCTGATCATACAGATTCATGACATTGACGATATCAGAAAAGCTCATAATGCCGTCTCACAGGTGAACCAGAAACTGCAGATTCTTACCGGTATCACAAGGCATGACATCCTGAACCGGGTGATGGTGATCTCTGCATATTCAGAATTTTTAAGCGAGGATATTATCGATCCTGAAGCAAAAAAACGGATTGAAATCATCAAAAAATCTATTGATGAGATTCGGAACCTGATCAATTTCACCAAAGAGTATCAGGAACTGGGGACGACTGAACCTGCCTGGCAAAGCCCTGACAGCATTCTTGCATCACCCTTAATCAAACGTATGATCGCCGGAATAACAATGGAATCATCACTTGAGGGCCTTGAGATATTTGCAGACCGGATGCTTGAGAAGGTGCTCTATAATCTGATTGAAAATTCGGTACGTCATGGGGTTAATCTGTCCAGAATCACTCTCTCTATGCATACACAGACGAACGGGGACCTGATCATCTGGTACGAGGATGACGGAGGAGGGATTATTGCCGAGGAAAAGACACAGATATTTAAGAAAGGCTTTGGAAAGAATACCGGTATGGGACTCTTTTTAATCAGGGAGATCCTGTCGATAACCGGTATGAGTATCAGTGAGACCGGCGAGCCGGGAACAGGGGTCAGGTTCGAGATCAGGGTTCCTGCCGGCATGTACAGGATAATATCACCACCATATAACAGAAATGCATAGACGATACCCATATGTGCCGTACTGACGAACCTACCACCACAGGTCAGGCAATGAAGCAGATCAGAGTTCTCCTGGTCGATGATGAACCCCGGTTTCTGGAGGCTATGCAGGATTATCTCTCTGAAAATACCCGATTTTGTGTTGAATGCGCATCATCAGGTGAGGAGGCACTTGGGCGGATAAGGTCGTCTGAATATGATGTCGTGGTATCTGACTATAATATGCCGGAGATGACCGGTCTTGATCTGCTGACGGAGATCAGATCCTTCTCCCGTATCCCGTTTATCCTCTTCACGGGTATGGGTGAGCGGGCAATAATTGATGAAGCAATTCAGCATGATGTGGATTTTTATGTAGAGAAAGGTGATGAACCGCAGATTCTTGCATTCAAACTGACACAGATGATCCTGGCCGGCGTATACCGGAGCCGGACAGAGGACGGGAGAGACTAAGGAGAGAACACTATCTGCCTCTCTTGAAAAGCATAAGATAAACCTCATTCAATCCCATATTTCTTCTTAATTTCTTCAAAACTAACAGACTCTCCTCTTCGATGTTCTTCCAGAGCCCTATTGGGTCTTTCTGCCCATCCGGAATAATCAATTTGAAAATCCTCAAGAAGATATTCTATGACATCATCATACGATTCACCGGGTTTTTTCAGTAAATCCAGAAAATATTTATTTTCTTCGGATATCATAATTGATTCAGTCATATCCTGATTGACTTCTCTCATTTCTTTATGTACCCTGTTGGTATCACTTGATGAATGAAAATTACCATGGTACCTATGATATCCTGGTTTTTAATCTTCTCATGATTTATAGAATTTCTTTTCCGGAGAATACAAGATTAATATCCTCTCCGGTTCAGAGATACATACCATGAACAGAAAACCCGGGCATCCGGATGATGCGGTCTCTGAGGTTATCGGCGAAATACTGATGGTTGCCCTTGTTGTGGCCCTTGCTTCCATCGTCTCTGCCTTTATGATGGGACTTATCGGCGGGGTCCCTGATACTGCATTTACGGCATTCAAAGCAGACCCCATCTATAATAACACCACAAAAATGATAGATGCCGTCAGTATTCTCTGTATGGCCGGAGAAGGTATCACCGGGCAGTCCGGCGGAAGCGGAGAGCCCGGCGCCGGAAACCTCCTAAAGGATATGGCCATCCATATATCGACTCCGGCAGGAACCAGTCATAGCGTCTCCTTATGTGCGGCAGTTACCGAACCAATCAGAATACGACCTGGAACGATGCTTTTTATCGTCAGACGGGGGGATGTCTATTTCCTTGTTGAGCAACCTGATCAGACCGGATGCGGGGATAGCGGAGGGAAAAACCAGGAATTCAGACCACATGGACTTTGGACAATAACAATCGCTGATACCCTGAAATCCAATACCGTCGTCTATAAAGGTGATATCTGGTTATAAGAGAGGTTTGGAACACTCAAGACCGTTAGAGATCTCACTTTTTTGCATGATGGAAAAATATTATCCCAAACACCCCTATACATGAAATGTGCGTATGGACTTATCTGAAGAAGTTATCGACGGGTTACGGGAACTGGTGACGATTGGAGTCGGCCATTCAGCCGGAATGATTAACGAACTTACCAATGCTCATGTTACCCTCACCGTTCCTGAAATAAAAATCTGTGAAATTACTGATCATGAAATACCCTGTCCGCTGGACCTTCCTTCGCTCGATGAAACTTCTCAGATTATTCTCTCATTTTCAGGAGAATATAACGGCTCAATCAGTTTTATTATCCCGCATGAAAGTGCCATCCATCTGGTTGCCCTCCTGACCGGTGAAGAGGGATCGTCTGATGAGATGGATGCATTAATGGTAGAGACACTTATTGAAGTAGGAAACGTCATCATCAGCTCAGTGATGAGCTCGTTTTCCATTCTTCTTACATCCAGCCTCACATTCCTCTATCCGGTATACCGGTCCGGCAGGTGGATGAAAGAGTCCGGTTTTATTGACTCCCATCCAGAAAAAGGAATCCTTGCACGGACAACATTCCAAATACAAGAACGTATAATTGAAGGATTTCTATTCTTCTCAATCACATCGGAATCATTTGACCTGATGCAACAGGCCATTGTGCGTATCATGGAGAATGGATTATGACATCTGATTATGCATCCATCATATCTCAAAGCCTCAATGCCCTCCCCGTCGGAATCTGTATCATCAGAGAGGATCATACCATCTCATTCTGGAACCAGACCCTTGTGTCCTGGACCGGTATCAGCCCTGATTCTGCAGAAGGCTGTATTCTTGAAGATATAGTCCCGCAATTTAGGCAGCATCACGAAAATGCACGGCTTTCAGTGGTATTCAGAGGAGGAGGACCCGTCATTCTCTCATCACGATTCCATCCCCGGATTTTTCCACTCCGGGATAACGGACAGAATGAGGGACGATTTCAGCGAATCACCATCTCTCCCTTCATTCTTCCTGATGAAGGGGCACAGGCAATTATTACTGTTGAAGATGTAACTGCAATTACTGAGCAGGTTTTTCGGTACCGCACGATCAGGGACCAGATTGCATATGAACTTGAGGAGAAGAAACGAACCGAACGTGCTCTTGAGATGGCCCTTTCAAAGCTGAATAACCTCTCTTCTATTACCCGGCATGATCTGCTCAACTCCCTGACAGTCTTTGAGGGATACTTAGGGATTATTCTGAATATGCAACCAGGTGGGAAGATTCAGACCTACCTTGAAAAGATGAAAGAGTCTGTCTCAACAATGCAGCGGCATATCACATTTGCCCGTGATTACCAGGAGATGGGAAATGCCCTGCCGACATGGTACCATGTGGAATCACTCGTAAAAAATTCCGGGACCGGTCCGATATTCCGGGATATTACCATAGAAGCAGATACCGGCGGTCTTGAAATCCTGGCAGATCCCATGATCGTAAAGGCAATGTATAATCTGCTTGAAAATGCAGTCCGCCACGGAGAACATACCACCCATATCAGGGTAACCTGCAGAAACGACGGGGATAGTATGACTATCTTCGTTGAGGATAATGGGAAAGGTGTGCCCAATGATATCAAAGGAAAGATATTCAAAAAAGGTTTTGGTTCAAATACCGGTCTTGGCCTCTTTCTGGTTCGGGAAATTCTGGGAATTACCGGTATGCAGATCATAGAGACCGGAACCTTCGGAAAAGGTGCCAGGTTTGAGATCAGAGTCCCTTCCGGCAATTTCAGGTTTTCGGAAGAGAGATGATT
Source organism: uncultured Methanospirillum sp. (assembly GCA_964501255.1). GTDB lineage: Archaea > Halobacteriota > Methanomicrobia > Methanomicrobiales > Methanospirillaceae > Methanospirillum. The sequence goes on from CAZCSN010000004.1 coordinate 7,113, forward strand.
CTTTCCAGTTCCACAACCTATTTCTGAAATTGGATCATTATGATCAGTAATGAGCAGTATCCTGATTGTTGATGATTCAGTATTCCAGCGCAGAGTCGTCGGGGCCCCGCTACGGGCAGGCGGATTTGAGGTGTATGAAGCGGTAAACGGGAATGACGGGCTTTTAAAGATACAGGAATTACAACCGGATCTTATCCTCCTTGATATTCTCATGCCGGAAAAAGATGGAATAGAGGTCTTAAAAGAACTTCATAATGCAGGAAATACCATCCCTGTTGTCATGCTCACATCAGATGTGCAGGAATCGACACGAAGTGAATGTCTCTCACTTGGTGCTCGGGCATTTCTGAATAAACCGGTAAAAGCAGAAGAACTCATCCCGGTGATTACCTCCCTGATTGAAAAATCATCATGAGACCAGTATCACAACCGGTTCTTGACGGAATTAAGGAACTGGTGAACATCGGGGTCGGCAGATCTGCCGGCAGCCTGAATACCATGACCGGTTATCATGTTACCCTGCGGGTTCCGGAGATCTCTCTGTGTGCATTACAGGATCTCAAAAATGAACTTCCCCGGCCGGATCTGCCATTTATTGTTATCCATCAGGATTATTCTGGTGCGTTTGACGGAACAACGATACTGATGTTTCCTCAGGAGAGTGCACAGGGCCTGTTTCTGCTCATGACCGGTGAAGAGAGACGGATACAGGAGAATGAGGAACTCTGGCAGATGACCATGACTGAAATTGCAAATGTTATTGTAAATGCAGTCATGGGTTCAATTACCAACATTCTAGGAAAAAAAATTGAGTTTGCCCTTCCGGAATATCATGAGGATTCTCTGGAACATATCATTGCGGATCCACGGTTTGCCAGTCAGGAGAGGGTTGCTGTCGTTCATACGGTCTTTGAAGTGAGAGAGAAGGGTATCTCAGGAAATATTGTTATTCTCCTGACAAAACAATCAATTGAGACCATTGCAGAATTTATTAATGAGAAGATGGCGTAAGTACATACCATTTGCGTGATAATTATTCAATTAATAACAGTTCATTAATAAACAGGCAAAGGATAAATTATGTTTGACGACACGGAGGAACTTAAAAATCGTATTCAACTTGGTGAAGACAGTACACTTGAGCTGAAAGAGATACGATGGAGAGGAAAACGTATTGCAGGTCCTGGAAGAGATGAACTCGCCGATGAAATGTGTGCTTTTGCAAATAGTCGTGGGGGAACGCTGATATTTGGTATCAATGACAAAACAAAAGAAATATCAGGCATTCCTGGCGAATTAATTGACATACTGGAGAAATACATTATCGAAATAGCTCAGGACAGTATTCATCCTCCGTTATTTATCAATACGATAAAACGTCAAATTCCCCTCAATAATGGTGAATCAAAGATAATCCTTCAGGTTGAAATACCAAGAAGTCTTTTTGTCCATAAAAGTCCGGGAGGATATTTTTTCAGACACGGATCCAGTAAACGGGAGATGTCTCCTGATGTACTTGCACGTCTTTTTCAACAAAGAAGTCAGGCGAGAATTATTCGGTTTGACGAACAACCAGTACCTGAGACCTCCGCTGAAGACCTTGATCCAATCCTCTGCCAGCAGTTTATTCACACACGTGTTCAGGACCCACAGGAGATATTGCTCAAGCGAAATATTCTTGTAAAAGATGATACAGGGGCAATTCGACCTTCTGTTGCAGGAATTCTCCTCTGTTCCCGGATGCCGGAGCAATTTCTGACAGGAGCCTACATAGAAGCTGTCTGTTATAAGGGGGTTCATAAAGATGCAAATGCTCAAATCGATGCCAGAAAGATAACAGGCCCACTGAACATTCAGATCGATGATGCAATTCATTTTTTAAGAAGAAATAATCAGATTATGGCAAAAAAAATGCCATATCGGGTAGATTACCCAACTTTTTCAGAGATTGCGGTATTTGAGGCTATTGTGAATGCTGTTGCTCACCGGGATTATTCAATCTATGGATCCAAGATACGATTTTTTATCTTTGATGACAGACTTGAAATTTACTCTCCCGGAAGTCTCCCAAATACCATCTCAATAGACACTCTCGCGTACAGACAGATAACCAGAAATGAACTGATTACATCACTATTGTCTGAAATCCCGGTGAAAGGGTTCTCGGCATCTATTCCAAGGTCTCATTATATGGAAAAACGGGGTGAAGGGATTCCCATAATTATTTCTGAATGCCGAAAGCTTTCCGGGAGAGAACCTGAATTCAGATTGCTTGATGACAGTGAATTAATGATCACTATGTATGCAGGGAAAAAACCAGAACAGGCAGATGAAGGATGAGTTCATGTCTTCTCTACTCAAGCGGTTTCCCGTGACCATAATGCTTTAAAAGGAACGTCCTCACAGCATCAGACTGTACCCACCCCTGATCCAGCCGGGTCACCAGATCATCAATCCGTTTTACCTGGTTAATAATTTCGTTATTCTCGGGTGTATCTTCAAGCGATGCCAAAGACATGATGATAGAAAGAGGATTACGTATCTGATCGTTGAGAATCTGGAACTGCTCCATATTATGCTCAATCTGCATAAGACCCTTCTTCTCAATCTCTTTCTCAATTCTGACGAGGACGGTGACATCATGAAACTGACCGATTACCTGTACTACACCATCTGATGTCACTATCGGGACAATGGTGCAGTCAAACCAGAATTCATCATTCTGATGAGTACATTGATGAGTTGCAGTAATGGAATTTCCAAAATCAAAGACCGTTGTAATCTGCCCTTTTAGCGCTTGTAGCAGGTCCGCAGGAAACAGCGTCTCAATATCCGGATACGGAGGGTTTTCAGCAGATATATGAAAGAATGATCTGGCTTTTGAGTTAAGAAATGCAACCGAGAAATCCCGGTTGAAGACACAGATCAGATCCTCGGAGAGTTCTGCTATTGCCCGGTACCGCTTCTCACTCTCGATAAGGGCCTTGTCCATGGCATGCTTATAAAGGGCCATCCGGATGGTGGTATGTAATGCACGCTCATCGAGCGGTTTTATCAGGTACCCGAACGGCTCGGAATGGACTGCTTTCTGGACCGTTGCCTCATCAGAATGCGCAGTCAGGTAGATAACCGGAATAGTATGTTCTCTCCTGATAATATCAGCCGCTTCAATACCGGTCATTGATCCACGGAGGGTGATATCCATGATCATGATATCAGGGTGAAGCTCTCCTGCCTTTTTGACTGCCTCTTCCCCGGTATCAAGGATATCAAGAACTTCATACCCAAGATCCTCAAGACGTGCCCGTATCTCAAGACCTGTGACAAATTCATCTTCAACTACCAGTATCCGGACTGCGCTTCCCATACCATGCACCTGCGTGAGAAAGGCGAAACAGATGGTCTTATCTTCTCTTTTCGCTCATATAGTCTCTCCGATCGGTACTCCCTGCCTGTGAATATGCTGATGCCTTATGATCATCGTGCAAGGAGATAGAGATTGTGATCATCAGACGAGGGACATATGTCTCTGATTTGTAATGAACAATGCATGGCATATACTTTAACCTGGATGCAATCTATGCCGGAAATTGAATAACAAATCTGGACCCGTCCGATTTGTCATAGGTACATGTACCATCAAGCTGGCCGGCAAGTCCCTGAATTAACTGCATTCCAAGGGTATGCGTTCCTTTTAGTACGATTTCATCAGGAAGACCAGGTCCGTTATCCTCATATATCAGATGATACCGGCCATTGCGGAGTGAGAGGTAAATCCGTATCTCCCCTTCCCCTCTCTTTGGAAATGCATGCTTTATCGAATTTGTGATGAGTTCATTCACAATAAGACTGAGTGGAACTGCTTTATCAATTGACAGATACACCGGATCTGCTATCACGTTCAGACGGATCTGATGAGGGGTTACCTGATAGGATTCAAAGATATGACGGGCGATTTTCTCCAGATAATCCTTATATTCTATCCTCTCCAAATCACGTGACTGATACAGTTTCTCATGCACAAGAGCAATAGATCGGATTCTGTTTTGAGACTCAAGGAGCATCTCCCGGACGTCAGGCTGCTCAATGGATCTGGCCTGAATAAAAAGGAGACTTGATATCACCTGCATATTATTCTTGACACGATGATGAATCTCTTTCAGCAGAACCTCCTTTTCTTTCAGCGAAGACTGGAGTTCACGGGTTCTCGCCATCACCTCCTGTTCAAGATTCTCATTGAGGGTACGGAGCTGATCCTCTATCCGTTTTCGTTCCGTAATATCTGTCAGAACATTGAGGGATGCAGGTGTTCCTTTGTACTGAATCTTTGTTCCCCTTACAACAACCCTCCGTCTTTCCCCTTCTTTTGAGAGTATCTCAATCTCATATGGCATTACCTCTTTTCCTTCCATACGATGCCGGATTGCGTTGATAATAATACCATGATACTCTGCAGGTACATAGATAAGGAGATGAGTGCCTATGAGTTCCTCATCTGAATATCCCATCATCCTGGTTGCTTCCGGATTTACATAGAGGAGTTTTCCATCCTGATGAACGAGTATGATATCCGGCACATGCTCAACGAGGAGACGGTACTGCTCTTCACTCGACCTGATACGCTGTGTCTGTTCTTTGATCTGCTCCTGGAGTGTGATGTTGAGAGCTGAAAGTTCTTCAAGGGCATTTTGTCTGTCCCTGACAACTGAATAGAGGAATAACCCGGTTACAGAGGTTACGATAATAAAAAGCTGAATTGAGAGCAGATCGCCTGTCAGTGTAGAGTTGGTAAATGCACCATGCTCAAACCTGGCCATTCCTATTGCGATGAGATCACCAGACAGCATTGTGAGCAGGACATGCACGAACGGGAACCGGAAGACTGCATAGATGACAAATATCAGAAAGAGATACGGCGTGGTACCATGGAAGAGAAGATATGACACGGGAAGCAGAATACCATAATAGAGAGCGTATTCTGCCCACTGGTTCCAAGAAGTCCTCGATAGATCAAAGGACCAGGATAAGAGGAGAGGGGTGAGAAGAAGCATCCCTGAGAGATCACCAAGCCACCAGGTGAAGAGGTTTAATGGGGCCGTCTCCAGGGGTACATACCCCTGAAAATGAAGTATACCAACACCGATGCATGCTCCGGCACTGCCGGACAGGGCACTTATTCCAAGAAAACTGAAGGCCTTTTTTGAAGATGTAAACGAAAACGAACCCTGCAAAAATAACTGGCAGAGAAAATATAAAACCATTGCTTCAAAACAGGTCGAACATCCAAGCAGGAGAGCAGAGACGGATGAAATATTGGTGTCAAGTACCGCAAGCGTTGTACCGGCCCAGATGCCGGGAAGAACTGAATACCCCCAGCGGAGGATGGCAGCCGCTGCCAACCCGGCAGGAAGCCAGAGCGGAGAGACATTCCCATAATTGATGCCAAACGTCAGGGAAATCTCTGCGAGAAAAAAATATCCGGCGGTCAGAAGGAGGATTCGGATAATAACAGGCAGATCATGCAGGGAATTGAATCTCATATCTCGTCCCCCCGTTCCTGTCGATATGGATTGTACCGGTCAGCTGCCGCACAAGCCCCTGTATCAGCTCAAGACCCAGGGTTTTTGGTGATGTCAGGGAAACGGCAGGTGCAATACCGATCCCATCATCCGCATATATGAGGATATATCTGTCCTCTTCGAGCCTGAACTCAATGCTGATAGTTCCGGCCCGGTTGTCTGGAAATGCATGTTTCAGACTGTTCGAGATGAGTTCATTGACGATGAGACTACAGGGTACTGCCTTTGATATCGTCAGATATACCGTCTCTTCTGATAACCGCAGGCTTATCCGGCCGGTGTCAACCTTATAGGTATCAAAGATATTCCGGGCAATCTTCCGGAGATACCGGGTATAATCAATCCGGTCAAGATCCATGGACTGGTATAACTCCTCATGGACAAGTGCTATTGATTTCACCCGGTTCTGACTCTCAAGCAGGATATCCCGGAGCCGGGGATCATCAGATAACCGGGCCTGCATAAACAGGAGGCTTGATACCACCTGCATATTATTCTTGACCCGGTGATGAATCTCTTTGAGCAGAATCTCTTTTTCACGGAGGGACTTTTCTATCTGAAGTTCCATCTCCTTTTGTCTGGACACATCGCGAAAACTGAAGACCCGGCCGGCGATGGTGTAGCCAATCCGCTGGGGTTTTGAAATCCGCTCAAAAACACGATTATCTGACAGAACAATAACATCAAAGGAGTCAGCCTCCGGGTTTTGGTAAATCTCTGCAATCCGGGAGCAGAAACCTTCAGGATCCACAACAAGTGATGCCTGGCTTTTCAGGAGAGCCATTTCATCCTGTAATCGCAGCACAGCATCCGGAATCTGCCACATCTCCGCGAATATTTTGTTGTATACCGATACCCGCCGGTTTGCATCCACAACCAGGATACCGTCTGCTGTTGACTCAATAGTAGCAGAGAGGACTGACAGGGTACTCTGAAGGTTCTTTTCAGCCGATATTCGTTCTTCAATCTCCATCTGCAACTCTTCATTGACGAATTGTAACTGGTTTGTCCGCTCAATGACACGCTCTTCAAGCTCCTGGTTCAGGGACCGTATCCGTTCCTCATTTTCTTTTGCCCGGGAGATGTCAAGGACGAAGGAGACTGCTTCTTCCCGTTTGGGACCGACTAAAACATAGCCGATAAGCACCCATATCCGGGACCCGTCCTTGCGGATATACTGCTTTTCGTAACTGGTGCAGCTTCCGGTCTCCTGTGCCTGGCGGAGTGCCTCAAAGTCACGGGGAAAGAACTCAGGCGGTGTGATATCAGTCCATCGTACGGATCCATGTGACAGCTCATCCCGGGAATACCCGATAATCCTGAGAAACTCATCATTTGCCTGTAGTATGGAGCCATCCATATCACTCAGGACTGAACCGATGATGGGAGCATGAAATAATGCAGAGAGTTTCTCCTGATACTCTGAAAGATCCTCCTGCATCCGGTGCTTCTCAGTGATATCCTGGATAACCCCGACAACCTTGAATGGGTTTCCATCCTCATCATACCGGAGTTCCCCAATCGATGAGATATACCGGTCAGCTGACCCGTCAGCCGGACAAAGGAGATATGTAATATCAAAAGGCATATTATTCTCAATTAAATCCCTCATTGCAGAGGAGACCCGATCACGGTCCGGAATGCATCGGAGGATATCAGATATATCACTCAACCCATTCTGACCGGGAGTAAGCCCGAAGATTCTATACGCCTCGTCAGTCCCCCAGACCGTGCCTGTTCTGATATAATACTCCCAGATACCTACATGCCCTGCCTTCTGGGCTTCATTCAGACGATGATTTATCTCCGCCAGTTCCCTCTCATTCTGACGGATCATCTCCATCTGGTCGCGAAGCTCCTCCTGTTGTGATGCCAGTTCCTCATACGAAGCACTCAGCTCCTCATTCATCGAACAGAGTTCTGCATTCTTCTCCTGAAGCTCCGATTCATGTGCCACCCGTTCGGTGATATCCCTGACAATCGCCTGAATATACGGGGTTCCCGAAAAGTCAGTGATCCGGATACTGTCTTCAACCGGAAAGGTACTGCCATCTTTGCGCTGATGTTCGGTGACGAGAATCAGACTTTTCAATTGTGAGAACCTTTTCAGATCCTCCTCAATAGAGCGTTTTGCCTCTTCTGACCGCAGATCAAACAGGGTTTTCTGCCTGAATTCCTCCAGGGAATACCCATACATCTCCGTCGCACGGTCATTAGCCTCAAGAATATGCCAGTCTGTATCAAGGATAAATATCGCATCATTTGCCTGCTGCATAAAAGCACGGATTCTTTCGACAAGGTACAGTTCATGCTCTGTCTGCATGAGCTGATGACTGACATACGCATTCTCCCTTACCTTCCAGAAAACCAGAATACCAAGGCTGGCAACACACAGCAGCAATATGATAACCCCGGTTACAAACCGGCTGAACTCACGGAATGGGGCATATATCTCATCCTGGTCAATCTTTGCGACAATAAACCAGGGAGTCCCGGGTATATTCGTGACCGAAGCGATAACCGGAACACCCCGGTAATCATTCCCCTTCACAATACCATGATAGCCTTTTACGGCCATAACCGCCGGAACCTGCTCTTCAGTGAGAGGAATTGAAAGATTCAAAGCCGCATCCGGGAAATGGCGGAGCCTGTTTATGAACTGAACCTCATCCCCGGCCCGGCGGACGATAAGGGATTCCGCAGTTGTGGCAGGGGAGGGCCAGGTCTGAATCAGGGGGTATAAATATTCTTCCGGATCAATCTGCATGACCAGAGCACCGATGGCCGGCTCTCCTGATCGAATCCTGACCGGAACCCAGAACTCCATGAGTGGTATGCCGGATGTTGGATCAGAAAAGATATCAGTAAAAACCGGATTTGCTGAATGGAGGGTCTCATTGAGAAAGATCTCCTTCCTGAGATGGCTGACCGATGAATGATCCGGCACAGATATGAAAGGGCTTCCGGTCTGGTTCAGCAGAATGATGCCAAAATAGTGATATCTGGTAACCAGTACTTTCATCCATGCAGTCAGATCATCCCCGGGTACCCCGTACGTTCCTGAATTTTCGACACTTTTCAAATATTCTGCAAATATCTGACTCTGCATGACAACGTATGCATCTGACTCCCGCTCCTGAAACCAGTCGGCAATCGCTTTGGCTTTCATTTCTGCGATTGTATTTATTTCAGCAATAATCTGCGATTCGGTAGCCTGCTGCTGGGTGGTAATGGCAAGGTACCCGCTCAGGATAATTAATGAGAACAGACATGATATCGCAAGAATCAGATACAAAAACAGACGTTTTGACTCAGGAAGAACAAATGTCATACCCATCTCCGTTTCCTGTCATGGCACCATCTTTTAAAGAGATACCACTGCAGGATGAAGTGTCAGTTTCTCCCCAATGACCATTCCTTTTCATGGTGAGTCGCATTATTTCCTCCTGAGCATGCTCATCCACTTTCAGAATAGTAGAGAATATACCTCTGACTATTTGATATCTTCTTTATCCCCCATCTCAATCGCCGGGAAAAAAGCATATTCAGGCGGATTTGCGAGAAGCATGTATTAAATAACATGAGAAGAAATATTCGGACATGAAGCTCCGGACACGGGTTCTCCTGTTATATCTGTGTATTATTGCCCTTGTACTTGTATGTCTCGGAGTGATCATGCCCTCATCGCTCCATGATAAAAATATCGAGTTAATCCGTGCTGACTCTGAAAATCAACTCAGACATATCGATTTTGCACTCTCAAATTACATCAGGGAAGTGGAGCAGGATATATCTGAACTCCTCTTACATGAGATTGTAACTGACCCTGATGATACCGGCTTTACCAGCTTTCTGAATGCATCAGAAGATACATTTGAGTATCATATTGGCGAACGGGAAGCCCGCATTATCAGGGATCTGAATGCATTCCGGCTCACGCACCCATCGGTGAATTCGGTATACATGGGACGGGAGACCGGGACGTTCGTAAGATCACATCCACGAAGCAGACCGACCCGCTATGACCCCCGGGACAGGCCCTGGTATATCCTGGCAAAAGAGCACCCGGATCGGGTGATGATGACGGACCCCTATCAGTCGGTGACAACACCGGATATCAACATCGGTATCGTCAAAGCTATGACCTATCCGAACGGGACGGTCTACGGTGTTCTTGGAGCGGATATCACCCTGAAAAACCTGACAGATTACATATCCTCATTTGATATCGGAAGAAAGGGAGAGATCCTGCTGGTAAACGAGACCGGCACCATCCTTGCGTCAAGGAACGAGAGTGCCTTGTTCTCAAACATTGAGGATATCATTGGCAGGGAACAGACAAAATTTCTCCTCAAAACCGAAAAAGGGATTCTTCCCCTCCCGTCTGCATATCTGATCTATTATACCTCCCCGATGCTGGGCTGGAAGCTGCTCATCACGATTCCCTATACTGAGATAGAGAAAGAGATGATGAAATCTGTCATTTCAATACTCCTTTTTGTCCTGTTCGCCCTTATTCTGCTCAGTATCATCACGATTATTATCCTTGACAGGACCATCATCAGACCGCTCTCATATCTGACTGATGTTGCAAGAAATATTACCGAAACAGGAAATCTGGACCAGAAAATTGAGATGCATTCCAAAGGAGAAGTCCAGGAGCTTGCACATACCTTTCAACGTATGATCGAGAAGATCAGAGAGGAAGAAAACGAGAAAAAGAAGGCATTTAACGAGTTATCCACCTATCGTGATCACCTGGAGGAACTCGTCAGGGAGCGGACACGACAACTTGAGAACATAAACGAGGATCTCATCAAAGCCCGAAATCGTGCAGAAGAGGCAGATCAGCTCAAATCAGCTTTTCTTGCGACCATGTCCCATGAACTACGCACCCCGCTCAATTCGATCATCGGATTTACCGGTATCATCCTGCAGGGCCTTGCCGGGCCATTAAACAAGGAGCAGGAGAAGCAGCTTGGCATGGTCCAGAATAGTGCCCGCCACCTCCTGGCACTCATTAATGATGTGCTCGATATCTCAAAAATTGAGGCAGGAGAACTTCATATATCCAAAGAACCTGTGGATGTCCGAAAGGCTGTCGAGGCAGTATGTACAACCCTGAAAAAGAGTGCAGAAGATAAGGGGCTCGTGCTTGATGCTGATATTGCCCCTGATACCGGAATAATAATCGGCGACCAGAGAAGAATTGAACAGATACTGATCAACCTGATAAATAATGCAATAAAATTTACCGAGCAGGGATATGTCAGAGTCAGGAGTTATCGAAGTGGTAATACCGTTCACATTACGGTTTCAGATACCGGAATCGGGATTGAGAAAGAGGAGATGGAAAAATTATTCAAACCGTTCCAGCAGATAGATACCGGGACCACCCGGAAACATGAGGGGACCGGACTTGGGCTTTCTATCTGTAAAAAGCTTGTTGAATTACATGGAGGAACCATATCTGTTACCAGTACACCAGGAACGGGGAGTACATTTACGGTTACTCTGCCGGCAGGAGATCCATCAGTATGAGCCACAAAATTCTCGTTATTGAAGATAATGCACAAAACATGTACCTGATCCGTTTTCTGCTTGAATCACACGGATATACGGTGATAGAAGCAGAAAATGGAATAACCGGAATACAAAAGGCGAAAGAAGAACAGCCTGAGATCATTTTACTTGACATCCAGCTCCCTGAGATGGACGGGTACGAGATTGCACGAATCCTCAGGAGCTCTCCGGAAACAGACACCATACCGATCATTGCCGTCACCTCCTATGCCATGGCAGGAGACAAGGAGCGGATACTTGCGGCCGGTGCAACGGACTATATCGAAAAACCGATCAATCCGGCAACGTTTGTGGATCAGATAAAGGTACATCTGAAAACCGGTGAATAACATGGCTATGAACGTTCTGATTGTGGATGATCAGTATATTAACCGGTACCTGCTTGAAAAACTCCTGGACGGCTATGGATACACGGTGATTTCTGCCGAGGACGGGATGCAGGCACTCGACATTTTACGACAAGAACCGGTCGATCTGATCATCTCCGATATTCTCCTTCCCCGGATGGACGGGTTTCAACTCTGCCGTGAAGTCAAAACAGACTCAAAACTCTGCAAAATTCCGTTTATCTTCTATACCGCGGCATACACCGAACAAAAAGACCGGGAGTTTGCAGAAAGCCTTGGTGCAGACCGCTTTATTGTAAAACCCACCGATCCTGCCGAGTTTATCTCGATCATCAGGGATCTTATCCATGAAATACCTGACGAACAGACCATACCAAAGACGATCATCCTTGGTGAGAATGAATACCTCTCCGAACATAACAGACGGCTGATTCACCAGCTTGAAAAGAAACTGACCGAACTGGAAAGCGTGAACAAAGCCCTCCGGATATCTGAAAAACGGTATAAGAACCTGTTTGAATATGCAAATGATGCAATTATTCTGCATGAGATAACACCGACAGGAGAATTCGGGAGAATACTGGAGGCAAACAGCGTTGCTTCATCATTATACGGTTATACCCATGACGAACTGCTCAGCAAACATATGACCGAGATAGATACGGCAAAGCAGTTCGCTCATTACCAGGAGTTCATGGCAACCCTGTTTGAGAAGAAACATATGACCTTTGAAGGGGAGCATATCGCAAAGGACGGTCATATCATACCGGTAGAGCTGAGTGCCCACCTGTTTGAAGAGAATGGAACACGACTCTGTCTGATCATCTGCCGTGACATAACCTTCCGAAAACAGGCAATGGAGGAACTCAGGCGGGCAGTTACCCAGATAGACGAGAATCTCCATCAGATTGCAACAATCGGAGATCAGATCAGAAACCCGCTTTCTGTTATTATGTCATGCTGTGAGGATGCTGGTCTGCCAGATCAGGAGATTGTGCTGGAGGCGGTTAAAAAGATAGATTCCTGCATTCAGAAACTGGATCTGGGCTCACTCAAATCTGAAAAGGTAAAAAATGTTCTCCTGAAATTATACGGTATGAAAACATATGGCGTGCAAAGAGAATAATAGGAACGAGTGGATTTCTAAGGCGCTGCTCCGATTCCGGTTTTCACCGGCCGGACGGCATACCACATGAGGCTGCCATGGAATGTCCTCGTATCCAAAAGGGATTACAGAATAAACCCTATATCCGGCATCCTGTATGGTGGGCGTGTATCACCGCTGGTATCGGAGTGCTGGGGTTATCAGGATGGGCACTCTCCCAGCGAATCATGGTTACCATTATACCAGAGAGCGTTACCATGGCACCGGTTTCAGCCCTGCTGTTTATTCTCCTTGGAATAAGCCTGTTCCTCTGTGAATATGCATTTCACGATGCACGCTTTGTGATCGTACAGGATGCCCTTCTCATTCCTCCGGTTATCATCGGGATTTGGTTCCTTATCTTGTCTGTATTTGAAAATTCACCCCACATCCACCGGTATACTGCTTCATCAGATCAGCTGTTCCTGATAGCACCGGAGAGCGCCATGTCTCCTGGAAGTGCCCTGTTATTCCCGTTCTCTGCTCTGGGTCTGTATGCTCACCGCCGGCAGTTCAGATATGCATCATCTCTCGGAATAATCATTTTTCTTGCTGGTATGATCTTCATCCTGGGATACCTGTTTGCTCATCCCTTCCTCTCCGGAATGCATGTGAAACCGATCTCATTTCTCAGTGCATGCGGATTTTTTGTCTTTGGTATCGGGCTGTGGTGTGGAGAGAGGACATGTCTGATCTCCCCGGCAGACAAAGAATAATCAGATCTGGTATCGTATTGTTCATTCCTGAATACCAGATCATCAGACATTCATCCGGCCCGAATGACACCATAAGAACAGAATGCTTTGATCATCGCTCCGGACCGGTTCATCAGACTGGAAAGTCTATATGCATGCAGTTCGATTATGAAGGGAAAGAAACAGTATCAATTATATGAATCACATACCAAATCCTGTTCATGTTCTCCTTATCGGATATCCTGACGAATTATCCGGAAAAATACTCAATGGCATCTGTTCAGCGTCGATGACTGCTGATGCAATACCAGTGATAAACAGTACTGCACCGGAGCAATATTCGGATGTTGATTGCATTCTGGCTGGAGACGGTACCTTTGAAGAAATACGAAAGGTATGGCCATCTGTACCTCTCATTTATGTAATCATTCATAACAACCATACCGACCATGATCGATTCACGGATGCTGACGGATTCTTTCAGATAGATTTCACCTCATCATCATGGAGCAGGAATCTGATCGCTCTCATCAAAGCAGTAGTCCAATACAATACCAGGCAGATAAGGCAGCAGACATGCAATCAGATCTATCAGCATATCTTTTCCGAAAATGCCGTTCCCATGAGTCTGACCAGACCTGATACCGGTGAGTTTATTGAGGTGAATCAGGCATTTCTCACCCTCATGGGATATGAGCGGGAAGAAGTCATCGGAAAAACATCGTTTGAACTGAACATCTTTGTAGATCCTGATGACCGGAGAAAGATTGTACCTGGTCTTGATAATGCGATCGCACCGCAGGAGAAAGAGATTACAATCAGGGCAAAGGACGGAAGACTGATCACCGGTTATTTCTTCGTCAGTCTCCTGAAGTGGGGAGGAAATGACGTTCTCCTTACAAGCGTGAGTGATATCTCCTATCTTAAGGAGGTCGAGGCATCCCTTTCGGCACGAAATCAATGTATTCAGGAGATATTATCCAGTGTGAGTGAAGGGATCGTTGTATTTGATGCTCACCTTCGGTACCGGGTCTGGAACCGGTTCATGGAAAAACTCACCGGGATTTCAGAAAAAGAAATAATCGGAAAACCTGCCCTGAATTTCAATCCCATCATAAAGGGAGATGATCTTCATGAGCTTCGCAGGAAGGCACTGAAAGGAGCTGAATCGCTCTCAAAAGATGTATGGTATGAGATTCCGGCAACAGGAAAGAGCGGGTGGGTGTCTGTTATTTACACACCGTTTCGTAATTCAGAAGGAAAGATATGCGGTGTTATCGCATCGGTCAGGGATATCAGTGAGAGAAAGACGGCGGAGGATGAGATCCGCTCCCACAAGGGACTGCTCCGGTCAATTATCGATACCGTCCCGGTTTCGATTCTCTGCTTTGATAAAGATGGAAAAATCCTTCTTGCAAATGCCGGTTTCAGTTCATCATTTGGTCTGAAACCGGAAGCGATAGAAGGGCACCGGTACGAGGATTTCTGCCAGGAGACACGGTTTGAGCGTCATATGTCCCTGATCACCCGGGCACTGAGCGGGCGTGAAGTGATATTTAATGAAGCGATTGAAAGACCGGGTGAGAGTCCGAAAAAAAGATTCCTCCGGGGGAGGTATTCTCCGCTCCGAGGTACGGACGGAAGTATTACCGGTGTTGTTTCAGTCATGATTGACATCACCGATCTGAAAACCGCACAGGAGACAATTGAACAGGTGAATGCAAAATTACATCTGTTATCATCAATTACCAGGCATGACATCCTGAACAGTCTGACCGGTGTTTTAGGATATCTGACCTACGCTGAAGAAGAGGAGAATCCTGAGCAGCGTGCCTTGTATATCAAAAAAGCTCATCAGGTGGCACTTCTTATTCAGGAGCAGATTGAGTTTACACGGGATTACCAGGATCTTGGGGTTAAGGAACCGGTTTGGCAAAACGCAGAAAAGGTTTTTCTTGATGCCATATCCAGCCTGAAAATGGGAGAAATTCAGGTTCAGATAACGCTTGCTGATCTGATGGTGTATGCAGATCCCCTATTGGAACGGGTAATCTACAATATCGTTGATAATGCACTGAGATATGCCGGACAGATAACCAAAATAACGTCATACTGGTTCAAGACCGAAGGAGAGGCAGTATGGGTTATCAGTGACGACGGAATAGGAATTCCGGCTCACATGAAAGAGAGCATCTTCAGAAAGGGGGTTGGTAAGAATACCGGTCTTGGGTTATTCCTGACACGGGAGATTCTGGACATTACCGGCCTTTCAATTACTGAAACCGGGAGAGAAGGAGAGGGTGCGGTGTTTGAGATCCGGATTCCGGACGGTGCATGGGAGCAGAAGAGTCAGGAAAGGATAAAAAAATAAGTGCTCTGTTCTTCATTTCTTTACCGTTTGTATTCACGTGTTCAAGGCTGATACGTGAATATTTTCAAAAACCATACCTGTGACCAGTGTCAGGAGGTTACTGTTTTTGATGCTCTCTCATATACTGCGTTTTCACGGTATTTTTGTCAGGAGTGGCCAGTCATATTTCATCTGATTTGATATATATTGGGCGCGAAGATATGAGGACCTTGTTGAAAGATGAGAGACTGACCTGCAGGCGGGGACCCAGGAGGATTGACAATGGGAAAGAACCATACATCCTCTCTCCAAAAAACGATTACGTTTTCAGGTATCTGTTCGGAGAAGAAGGGAACGAAGAACTCCTGACTTCTTTGATCGGAGCGATTCTGGGAGAAGAGATTAAACAGACGAGCATACGTAATCCATATCTTTTAAAATTTTACTTTGAGACAAAAGAATGTATTCTGGATATCAGGGCAGAGACAGATGAGAACATTCTGGTGAACATTGAGATGCAACTTGGTAATTCTCCTGAATTACTCAATCGGATTCTTCTGTACTGGTCACGGCTGTATGCCGGCCAGATGAAGCAGGGTGATACATACCATGTGCTGAAAAAAACAATTACCATACTCATTCTTGATGATGATGCATACCACACACATGATTTTCATACCTGTCTGCGCATCAGAAATTGCAAACAGAAATTTGAACTTACTGATCTCCTTGAGATCCATATTCTTGAGTTGCCAAAGGTACATAAGAGAAGAGAACAAGATAGGAATGATACCCTGATAGCATGGATGAACTTTCTGAACGCACAAACAAGGGAGGAATTGGAGATGGCATCTGAAGCAAACCCCGTTATTCGAAAAGCAACAGACATTCTGACCGCAATGAGCAGGGATGAGGAAGAACGACTGAGATACGAATTACGGGAAGAATTTTTGTTTGACCAGCAATATGCACTACAGGCTGCGAGAAGAGAGGGAAGAAAAGAAGGAAGAGCGGAAGGAAAATTGGAAGGAAAAGAAGAAGGTATTATTATTGGTAAACGGGAGACAGCCAGGAGACTGATCAGAAAAGGAATGGATGATCAGTTTATCAGAGAAATTACCGGGCTCGATTTGGAAGAGATCTCTTCCCTTCGCACAGAAGATTCTCAGTGAATCTCCCCTTTAATTCTTCAGAAAGTCCGTCCATATTTTTTTGGTGTGATGAATACGAGATCGATATCGGGTGAAAAACAATTCTGATTATTCAAAAGGCAATAAATACTTTTACCGCCCATATGAGGGTTTTCATCGGGATATTATTGTATCCAGGGCCATACGACGGACAACAATGAAAAAATGACGGCATGCATGGGATGATATTCCATTCTGGTGATTCAGTGCATCTGATATATTGAACGCTCTTGTTTTTCTTTTTGCATTTCCTTTCGATGAATGAGATGAACGAGGAGGAAAATGATCAGAAGGTATATCATGGCAGGGATATCCATATGTTTCCCTGGTTCATCATATGAGGGAAGTAGGATTGCTCCTTCCGTTCTGAACTATATGGTATTCCTGGGTTTAAAAGCGGGTTAAGGGCAAATACGGAGTTTTACACCCGGTAGTATCAGACGACGGTATATGGTTTTCGGGTGCTGGGATGATCGGTCGGGGAACTCACCGAGATAAATTCAATTATTTGGGCTTTTTTGCCGGAAATATCTTTTTTCATGAGGGTGGGATCCAGTAGCGGGAATTTAAGTCCAATTTTGGGTTATTTTAGCGGAATCCAGGTTTAAATCCGTTTAATAACGGGCCGCTATTGACCAGAAGGATCAGACCATGGCATGTATTGGATCACACTGAGATCTGGGAATAGCGGGCTTCTGTGAGAATGGGAGGAGAGAATCATAATTGAGATGCCTGCCATATTTGGGAGAACTGGTTCTTCAAACTCATTACAGGAGAATACCGGAGAAGAAATGGGGAGAAAGAAGTATTTGGTACACAGGATAAGGTTTTTTAAGAACTTTAAAATTTTGAGTGCGTTGGGAGATTTTTTTGATAAATAACTTCATGAACTTTGAGAGAGATAGTAGTACCATTTGGGGTGGGGCGTGAAAGACGAGCAGGCGCTATCAGAGGTAATCGGGTTTTTGATGATAATAGCTCTGCTGGGGATTTTATTTTCAATGTATCTTCTGTATGTTGTTCCAATTCAAGGAAAAGATGCAGAAATTGCTCATATGAAATATGTATCTCAACAATTTATTGATTTAAAATCTGACATTGATTCACTGATTATTAATGAACGAGTAAATGTCCCAATTGCAAGATCATTTGAATTAGGAACATTAGCATCAACCGGCCAAGGGTCATTATCAATTCTACCAATACAAGGATTTATTGAAGCAGCAGGAACCCTTGTTGTAAATCAGCAGATGGATTTTCTTACAGTTCAAGGAGTGTTTAAAACTTCTGAAACTCCATTAATAGGGAACACAATGGCATATCCCCCAGCAAATAGTGATATTCCTGCCCAATGGTTACAGGGAGACCACCTCTATGTGTATTATCCAGGAATAAATAGTGCTAACAATACAGTGAATGGATCTATTTATATTTTAAACACTACTTACTCCATTATTTCAAATAAAACTTACACAAATGTCACAAAAGAGAAATACGGAGATTATACAATAAAACCTGTAACAAATTATATTCTTAATAAAACCTTTAATTATGAGTTGGTTCCCTATGAGGATCCATATAGAGTAAATCCTGATAATTCTACGCTATATGATCAAGATATTATATGGTGGAAGATAAATTCAACAATCCCTGGACATAATACAACCGATTATGTTACATATAAACCATATACTGATATTGTATTTGAATTCTATAATGGAACCATTGGAGTAAATTATACACTTCAATATCAAAGAACACTTCAGGAAAAAGCAACTACAAGCCCCCATATCTTTGATTTATCAAAGATAAATGAAATCATTACAACTAATCCCTCATTACTTGATTTTTCCCTAAAGAATGGAGAGATGGGAGGATTCGGTGAGCCGGTTTGGAGAGAGGTTATTCAAGCAAACCAACCACTCGGATCTCTACAGTATTGGTCACAAAACCGTTACTGGATCAACCAAGAGTTATTGTATGAAATGGGAGGTTTGTTTTTAAAACAGATGGAGGGGGTATCAATAATGCTCATTCCCTCCCTCTCTGTAACACCCATCGAAACACCTGATGGGCCCAACATCAAAGTATCACTGGTTGATGTTTCCATCACAGATACGAATGATGTTAGCGGATCTAAAAGTGCTCAAATATTTGCAAAAGTTGATTCTGTAGTTAAAAACCAATTAAGGGAGGTTCAGGGAGGAAACCTGAATGTACAAACAATAGTATCTGGACAAGCAAATACAAAATTTCTGGTGATTACCTTTACACCTCAGAATCCTAATGATGTCACTACAACGAGATTATGGAAACGAGCATTTGATCAAGTCTATGTGATAACTCAAAAAACAATGTCTGAGCGACAAGTTAACTATGACATTGCAAATGCTATGATTACCCTATATGATGATAATCCCCTATCAGCATCGCTCATAATTGGCGATAATATTGTCGCACATCTATCGGGCGTTCAGGATCAAAAACTTAGTACATATATTGAGCGCCTGAAAGCGTGTGCTAATGATTTGTCCCTTGATCATTCAGGGACCGGACATAATGGATGTATAGCGGGAGCTCCATTTCGACCAATATTTTTTGATTATACAAAAGCCCGAATTTCCCTTGTAATACAAAGTGGGGCATTATAATGGATTATAGCGAATCAGCTGCAGCTGAAATGATTGGTGCTATCGCATTAACATCTATTATTGCCGCAGCGATAGCAATTATCGGGTATCAATGGGTATCACAAATACCTCTCTCTTCTCCTCCATCTTCAAACTTAATTATTGCATGTGGCAATGGTAATGTGCAGGGAGATTTTTATTGTAAATCTGGAGTGATAGGTTGTGCACATGATGAAACGATTTCAATGTCAGATTGTAAAGAAGAATGCGAAAAAACTAATTTAAATGATTTAATGGAATGTTTTCAAAAATGTGAGGCAGCTTTAAATTGTGCACCAATTAATGATATCAATAATTGTAATACCATTTTTATCTGCCATAACGGAGGTGATCCGTTGGATATAACGAAATTATCCATTTTCGTAAACGAATTAAAAATGAACCCTCCCTTCTCAATATATAATTATCAGACAGAATCTACTAGCTCAAAAACAGATGGATCATTCTCTGCGGGTGAAGTATTACGTTTGCCAATAAATAATCCACCCCATACAGTAATGATATCATATAATGACATTCGCACGGGGAATGAATATGTATTGACTAAACAAAAATTTAGATAATAATCATTATCAGATTATCTTATATTTCAGTTCAACAAAATAGCATGTAAATATGAAATACCATAAGAATAACCCTGGTGTCTCTGAGATATTAGGAGCAGTATTACTTGTATCCCTTTTAATAACCGGATTATCAATCATATCAATTGTAATGTTATCCGGTCCTCCTCCGACAACTACTATGAAAGCAATTATCGGAGTGAAATGTTCTTGGTGTCCTAATTTAAACCCACCTCAATATGACATTTTAATAGGACATGAAGGGGGAGAGGCAATCCATTTAAAGAGTTTAATTCTTACATTATTTTTAGGGAACAGATCCGAAGTAATTATTCCGGTTGGAAATATTACAATATTTTCACCAGGTGATACTGGAATTACAATCCCTCCAGACACATGTGATGGGAGGACTGGTGAAGTTTGGTCGCCCGATGAGACTTTTTCAACAGGAAAATCGTTAAAATATAGTTTTAAGGGAATGCCGGATGATAATCCTATAGCATTATTAATTCAGGAACCATCATCATTTGGTTATTCAACAATTTCTCAAATGAAAATTAATTATATTCAAAATATCACAAATACAAGTACAGAAACCGGATATGCAGGCCTCAAGCATGTTGATAACATATTATTCAGCCTCGTCCCATATATTGGAAATGTGTCTCCTTGGACACCATCTGGGTGTGATGTTGAATTTACATATACCAATAATAACCAGACCTCATTAAATTTTACATTTGGTAATACTCAGCAAAGTATGTGGAATTATATAGAATCAGTGCCTGGATGGTATTCTACTTGGACTGTTGAATATAAACGGGATTTTTTTCCAGGATATTCATCAGGAACTGCTGTAAAAATAAAAAATTTCAAAGGAAAAATTATATATAATTTAGGAAGTCTTTCTACAAATCAGGTAACCTGTTTAGAATATTAAAAATAAAAACCCTATTTTTCAATTAAAACGTGATATGATTTATCTTTAAATAAACATTCACAAATATTATCATTCTCATAAAAATGAGGCATATATCTAAATATTATTGATTACATATTAGGCAATGTTCCTATAGGGGGAATAGAAATGAGGTATGATTCGGCAGTATCTGAAATAATGGGAGCTGTGTTCCTTATTGGAATTGTTATCGTGGCGATAGCAATTATTGGAACAAGTTTAATATCCCAACAGCCAGTTCAAGGAAGTAAATTTCCTAAAGCAACAACTGGTACCTATTGTGTTGAATGTGAAGGGACATATGAAGTAATCGTTAAACATGACGGGGGAGAGGCATTTCCGACATCTAACACCAAATTTAAAGTGTTAACCAAGAGCGGACCTGTTGAACCTGATTCTATTGAAATATTTACTCAGGAACCTCCCGAATGTTCAGTAAAAACGTCACGCGGAGGAACAAAATATGATTGGAGAACCCTTGATTTATTTGGTCCGGGTATGATCGCAAAGGTGATTGTGAATAAGAATATTAACTCCACCATCGATGAAACACCAATAGGAATATCAATTCTCTATAATGATCAGCCAGGTCCTGAAGGCGTTGGGACACAATATTTTGAACGAATAAAAAACGAAACAGTCCCAGTATATGATCCCAATACGGGATCACAAATTGAAACTATGCAAGAGTTAATGACTGGTAAATTCGAACCAAAACTTCAGCCGAATACAGTTGTTGGTCCTGATGATGAGGGGTATTGTACAGCGGTTTTTTATTATGATAATAAGCTTGATATGGTTTTAAAAATTCCCCCATGTACAGGGGACCCGCAAATACTAGATAGCAGTGGAAACCCTGTTTATGGATCAACATGTCCACAACCATGGAATGAATTTGTGGGAGTCGGGCCAGGCGACTATTCATGGTTAAGTAAAAATATGGGACAACCAACAGAATTCCTTAAAAATGACGAAAGTAATAAAACACAGCGATCATTCACCATACGTTTTAAAAATGGAATTCAATGGAGACTTGCAAATGCTGTAAGTGCAACTGCATTGTGTGAAGGGGGTGCCTGTAACTGTAAATCGCAGGAAACCTGTATCTGGGGATACATGTATTATGATACAAATGGAAACGGGGTAAAAGACTCTGATGAGCCCGGATTTACGGATGGGGTTATTGAAATAACAGGAAGATATAAAAATAATCCAAATACCCCAAACATCCATTACAGCGTTACACCTACTCATACAGGCATTTGGAAATCGCAATGCATACAAATGTCTGGATGGGCATTTGACATCGTTGCAAATTTAACTCCCGGTTATTCTACAAGTAATTCATATCTGAACTATGATGAAAAAATGACTGGGCAGGATAAGAAGAATCCTCCCAGATTGGACTTTGGGGTTACTGGAGCGCCTGTGACTGTAACTCCAACCCCGCCTCCCCCCACAACTACTCCAACTCCTGTACCAACAGTGATTCCAGTCGATCTGGGTGGAATTGGTGCAAAATTGTATAGCGGAGGTAACGATACCGACGTAATTGTTGAATTTGCATATTCATCAGCAGGCTACAAAAATGTATTCAAGTTATCAAGCCCTAAAAGTATTGATTTAGGCTGGTCTCAAGGTGAAATGCCGAGTGGAAGAACTGGAGCTGATATTGGAACTACTTGGAATCTTGGGAGGTTCTCAAATGGCACTGAGCTCATCTTTGCTGATACAGCAAATGGAAAAACTTATTATACCGGACCTGCGTCAAGGAATCCTGATAATATGGTACATGGGGCAGTAACGTATATTGGTTCTGTAGGTAATAGTAAGAAATATCTGGTGACATTTGAGGATTTCTATGGAGGAGGAGATAAGGATTATAATGACTTGGAATTTTATGTGATTGGTAATTTATATGTCCTTTCAACAACCCCGACCCCAGCACCAACACCTACACCACAACATGATACCACACCTCCAACTATGAGTGGTGTTTCAGCTGCACTTAGCGCAAATAAAAAAGAAGTAACAATAAGTTGGACTGCAAGTGATAATGTAGGGGTATCGAGAATAGTCATTAGAATTTCAACCGATGGAGGAACTACATATCCCAATATAATTCGGGATAGCAGTTGGACAACTAATCCAGGCCAATCGAAATCGGGGTCATTTACTTGGGATGCAAATCAGGACTATTCATCAGCAAAATTCAAGGTTGTAGCATATGATGCAGTGGGTAACACCGCATTTGGAGTAAGCAATACAGTTAATGACATAAAAAAATAAAAATCCTACAAATTTTTTATCGAAAATTAGAGAATTTTAATATTGCCTTTACAATATTAATCACATATGAGCGAAAATAAAATTATTACCTCAATTTTGAACTATTCTTCATCACTTTTAAATATTCCTAACCTTTCCCTATCATCAACCCTGACCCAAAGCAGTATGTCATAAGAACCTTAAACAATACTGGAGAATCAATAACCCAAATATATCGGTATGCCCTCAATCAGCCAATATAAAATCTCTTCATCATGAAACCTGACACCTTACCCAAACGATACCGAAAAAAAGAACTGTGATCCACGAGTATGCACAGGCATTTTAACCACACGGCCAAACCCTAAACGGAACACCATGACCCCCATACCAAAACCTGCCAGAAACCCCTGCGATACTATGATTTCATCATTACTCCTCCCGGTGTACGGAAATCCTTACCAGCATAGTCTCATCCATGATCTGATACCCGATAATCTGCTATGCATGCTATGCACACCTATGCACAAGCTATGCACACAAAAATGCATAGCAAAGACCGTTCAATATCATCCCATTTCGGAAAATATCAACATATGAAAGATTTCAATTTTGCTATGCACATTTTAGCCTGAGTGCATACACCTGATCAATGTGAGTATCTTTTTTGTACGCACTTTGAAAAAAGTGCATAGCTGATCTCTAAGTTGTTAAATATATGTTATTTTTGTACATACTCCGATTATAATGGTTATTTGCTATGCACAATTGTGTGCATAACACGTGCATAGGTGTGCATAGCATGCATAGATACCCGGTGAAACAAGTGAGCGGGGGACATACTGATCCGGTACCATCTCATGAAACACCGTTCCTTCATTTTGAACACAACATTCCGAAACTGAATATCGCAAACCCGGGATCATTTCCAAAACACTCGCATTTTTCTGAACGGTAGTGACACGATAACAGGATGAATCATCAATGACGGGCTTTCTCAAAAAGAGGAATATATAAGACACCATACAAGAAGCGGACAGACCTATCGGAAACATCTGATATATAAATGATTGAGCAGGAAGAAAAGCGATTAATACATTTATTTCCCGGCAGAGACAATTTTCCGGTAATCTTCTTCAGGTATCTCCCGCATTGCCTGCCTGAAATGCCCGGACCACATCGTCTTATTCGTCACAAATCCAAGTTCAGGAAGTAACGGTTTTATCTCCACCGGCTCTTTAAAAATCTTTACCGGTTTCAGCCTGAACCGGTAGGGAAACACCTCATCCCCCATCTGGGGCGGGGCGGTAAAGAGCGGTTTTGTATCCTCAAACAGTTCGGTTACCGCAAATTCCCCCATCACAGCAGAGGGAAGAACGACATCCCCATGAGGTTCGGACCTGACATACATGAGGATAGTATCGCCTGGTTTCACCCGTGCATGAAGCCCTCTGCTCCGCTTCGGAACACCCCAGATGGCATGCTTTTTTGCAACCTCCCAGTTCTGCCGGTTTCCTGATGCTATCCAGATTGCCATAGTATGTATGTAGGCGCCCCAGTATTTGAAAACATATATGCCAGGTCATCGTATACCCTTATGTGTTAAGTGAGGAAGAGAACTGGAGAAAAACCAATCCGGATGTATTATACATAAGATGAAGCATTTTATCCATCATATCTCCCCATCCGGTATCGCCGGGTTTGTGCTGGCAAACGGCTCAATGTCACAAAACCAGTCAGGGGATGGTACAGCATCAGTGTGGAACTATTGATAGTGAATTTTTTTCAATGATTATTGCACCACCCTTAGAGAAAAACGGGATGAGTGGATGGCAAGAATTTATCAGGAGTTATTGAGATGAGAATCCGTAATTGAAGGAATTCGATTTGGTAATCTAAAGGATAATGAAAAATCCGTCAGTATCTTGTTACATACCACTAATATTGTGATGAGAACACATCAAAAGGATAAGATCGCGGTATTACAAAACTCTATCCTTAATTCTGCCATTACTATCATCTTTATGGAAAATATTCAACAAATTTTCCTAAATCTTATTGAGAGATATACACCATCACATTTAATGTCATTAGAGTTTTCATAAATACTCGAGAATATGGTGAAAAGAGGATTTTTACCGATCCTTCACGGAGTATGGGTGGAGATGCAAATGTATCAGATCATTCGATTCCAGATTTAAAGAGTAAAAGGGAAATATTCGAACAAATTATGTACTATTCCTCTATCCGCGACACTTTTCCTCAAAAACTCCTCTCCGGAGAACTCCCCATAGCTAAGCCAGAACAATTCACAGGTGGATCCTGATATGAACCGAACTGATCTCTCGATCCTGCTCCAGGAAGGTGAAGGTTCCATGCTCGAATACAAAGAAACCCTATCATCCGGTTTGGCCCGGGAACTCGTAGCCTTCGCCAACACCGCCGGAGGCAAAATCCTTCTCGGTGTCAGGGACGACGGATCAGTCCGGGGTATTAATGACACAAACGATACCAGAGCACGGATACAGGACATTGCCCGTAACTGTGACCCGCCGGTGAAGATCCTCATCACACATATTGACAATGTCACCATCATCACTGTCCGGGAGAGCTCAGAAAAACCAGTCCAGTGTAGCGACGGGTTCTTCTGGAGACAGGGAGCCGTAACCCAGAAACTTACCCGTGAGGAGATACGGACCTTCTTTCAAAAAGAAGGAGCCATCAGGTTTGATCTCTCCATATCACCAAAATTCAGATATCCACAAGACTTTGACGATGAGAAATTTACAACCTGGCTCTCCATGAGCGGGATATCGCAAAACGGGAACCGGGAAGATATTCTGGTAAATATCGAAGCTGCAGAGCGGTCAGGCGGAAAACTCGTCTTCCGTAATGCCGGTATCCTCTTCTTTGCAAAAGAACCCCGGAAATTTTTTAACCAGGCATACATCACCTGTATCCTTTTTCAGGGAACGACCAATGTCCGTATTCTTGACCGGAAGGACTTCTCCGGCGGTGCAGTTGCTGATATTGAAGACTGTCTTCGCTTTATCGAACGAAATATCAAGCTTTCATACAGGATTGAGAGTCTGAAACGAGAAGAGATCCCCGAGTACCCGATTGCTTGCCTTCGGGAGGCTATCACTAATGCCGTCATGCACCGGGACTGGTTTGTCGAGGGGGCAAACGTCTTTGTCGAGATCTTCTCCGATCGGATTGAAGTCAGCAGCCCGCGCGGTCTTCCACCAGGTATGCAAAAACTGATCTCGGGCATAAGAGTGTTCGGAGAAATCCCATCATTGCTGACCTTTATCACCGGATCGGGTATATCGAGAAGGCCGGGACCGGAATTGGGCGGATGCGGGAAGGTGCACGTGAACTTGGATATCCAGAGCCGGTATTCGATACCGACGGGTTTTTTACCGTTACCTTCACTCCGATTCAGGCCTCTGAAGAGAAACAGCACCAGGTGGGCACTAAGAAAGCACTAAGCAGGCACCAAGTAGGCACTAAGAAAGCACTAAGAAGAGAGGAGATGGATCTCCTGAAAATATGCCAGAATGAGAGCTCTTTGGTAGAACTACTCTCTTATTTTGGACGAACTGATCGGTCAAAATTCAGGAAGCACATTCTTCTGCCATTAGTAGAAGATGGTCTTCTTGAGCTCACCATCCCGGAAAGACCAACAAGTAAACATCAGAAGTACCGGATAACCCCTGTGGGAAAAGAAGTATTACACGAATATCTCTCTGAAATCACTACCGACGAACGATGACGATCATGGCAATATTCGGATTATGTGAATCTGACGTAGAAGAAGCCGTAATTGCTATCTTTTTGGACCTGGATATGACGTTCTCTATGGGTATGAAGTCGCACCCGGTGATCGGGATCAAATCCGGGCATCATTTGATCATTATCTCCTGATGTCAAGACCCGAAGATGTCATCTTCCGGCTCAACAAAAAGCTCCCCAGTACTGCCTATAGCAGCCAGAAGATCCTTACCAAATCTGGTCATTCCACACTCATCCAGAATAATCAGACAGTACATGAGTTGCTATCCGGCTGAATTACATCTGAGTACCGCCGGAAGGATGGATCTATCGGCGGGGATCAGGTCATACTGACAGACTATGACACATTGAGAACAACGAATTTCTAATCGCCATTCAGTATTCCATTCAGGAAGTAAAATATCACCGAAGACCCTGTTTTATCCTCTTCATCAATAGTATCCCACTCATCATTTTTGAACCTATATACCCGGCTGATGAGCTGGCACCCCTGATTATCGACCAGAACCAGCTCAGGACCTACCATGCGGAAGATCTCCCCTTCTTCCCATACAATGCCATGATGGGTATTTCGGATGGCATAAAGACCCGTTGAGGTTTCTGTATCACTCGAACGGTTCGACCGATGGAACACCATCGACAGCACACAGGAAGCACCAGGTCATATTCAGGAATGTGAAATCCTCATCAGGGATATCCGTGACAAAAACCGGCTCATCGACCTCATCCCCCCTTCATAGTATTTGAGGAGGATATATCCCTGCATATACTGGATCGGTGAACGGAGATTTTCGTTGATATGGGAAAACCATGACGCATAATTGAAATGAAATCGCCTTCCTCAACTCCCGCCCAATAATCCGGTTCAGTATCGTGTTTCTTTTTTGTACATTTGAGTTACTCATTTGTTTTCACGATACGGTACTCACTCTCCGGGATCGTAATTTCAAACCTGATTCCTTCCCCGGGTTTTCCCGCCTCCTGAAGTGTCATATCCGTAATCGAGAGGATCTCCCGTGCAAGAAAGAGACTGGTCCCCCCTCTTCCCATATATTCCCATTGAAACATCTGCTCCTTCTCTTCTTCCGGTATTCCCGGCCCATCAGACTCAATAATGATGGTTATGGTATTGCCATTATTCTGACACCAAAGCCTGATTTTTGAGACCGCATCCCCCTGCCTGGCAATCGTCTCCATAAGAGCCACCAATGCATCCTCAAGCAAGGGATCGGCATATATCTCGATCTCAGGCAACTCGATCGTTCGTGTGAGATGAGAGAGATCCAGATGGGAGATCGCACTGAGAAGAACATACACGAAATTCTGCCATTGAGGCTTTTTGATCCCAAGATTCTGATACTTCTCGATAAATGAGAGTTTTTCCTGAACCGATTGCAAAATATTCTCCTCTCTCTCAAAGTATACCTTCGCCTCGTCAAGGGATGCTGATTCCTTTGAGATCTGAATAAACCCTGACAGGTGAAAGAATGCATTTCTGATATCCTGACCGGTAAGAGTGTTGAGAAGATTTAACTTTTTTCTTGCCTGAATAAGGGCACTATCACTTTTTATTAATTCATTATAGTTCTTTTTCAGTTCTTCATCCATTGCACTCAGCTGGTTGTAAGCGGCCCGCAACTCCTCATTTTTCAAAGAGAGTTCTTGTTCTGCCCGGATCCGACTGGAAACCTCCTTCTGGAGTTCTTCATTCTGTCTTGTCAGTTCAGCAGTTTTTCGTGAAACCTCACGCCGGAGAAGGTAACTCATGAAAACAAAAAGGAAGGCAAGGCTTGAAACACCTGAAAGACCCCACCACAACCAGGCAGGAATTATCTCTTCAGCCTGGATGCCATACCACCGCTGCATTGACCGGCTGTACAGCGATGATGGGTCTTTCTTGCCTTTCGCAATATAGGGATCAATTGCCCTGATAAGATCCTGGTTTTTCCCTTTCTGGACTGCAAAGCCAAACGATGCCGGATCAAACATAACCGGAGTTGCTATTAATCCATGTTTTTTAATATCATCCTGAACTGCTGAATTATACACAACAAGGGCATCTGTTTCTCCGGTTGCAACAGCATCAAGGATCTCCCCTGGAGTATTCTTCTCCACATAAGTGGCACATACCCCGAATTTTCCTGCATAATCCCGAAATCCAATACCGCTTGATGATCCTCTGACCATCCCGACCCGCTTTCCTTCAAGGTCAAGAATAGTACTGATACCGGAGTCCGGCCTTGCATACACCTGTGACCAGATAGAGAGGACCGGTTCATTCGTAAAATCATATCGGACCAACCGCTCCGATGTTGCCGTTACTGCCGGGAGCAGGTCAATATCACCCTCGGAGAGACGTTCCCAGCTTTCAGAAAGCGTTCCTTTGATCCAGATAAGATTCCATCCCTCTTCTGCAGCCAGATCTTCGAGCAGGTCGACAAAAAATCCGGCTGGTTCTCCCTTCTCATCCAGAAAAAGACTTGGTCTGAGATCAGTCATGGCAACTTTAACATCTCTGGCAGCAGCAGTCGGACAACAGGATGCAATGATGATACTGAATATAATGATGATCCATATCCATCGAAGAGTTATCGTTCCGCTTGTAACGTGAATCATCGGGATCATGAGCGATCAAACCGGAATACATACTTGAAAAGATAATGCTCCGAATCTTTTCTGCTAAAGAAAATAGTCCGGGCAGGTTTTAACCCTTTGGGAATGTCAGACATACAATCGCAGGAGAACGACATTCATCAGAGATGGGTCACAGTGATACCTTATGTAACCGTTTTCTCATTTCCGTAACCTCCTGCACAGTCTCTTCCGTTCGATCCGCATCCTTCTCCACAATCAGCCTGACCATATCCCCTTCACAAAGCCCGGGAAAGAGTACCTGGGGAAGAGAAATCTCCCGGACAGGATCGGTGTCCGTCGTCAGAACCAGCACTCCTTCCTCAGCACGATCCACCATCGCCAGAACCTCATTCGTCAAACCAGTATCTCCTCCCATCAGTTCTCAACACAATTGTTCCGTTCTCATCAGTCC
The DNA here is from genome assembly GCA_964501255.1 of uncultured Methanospirillum sp. Lineage (GTDB taxonomy): Archaea > Halobacteriota > Methanomicrobia > Methanomicrobiales > Methanospirillaceae > Methanospirillum. The sequence goes on from CAZCSN010000004.1 coordinate 37,321, forward strand.
GGAGTATCCCAACCCCGGCCCTCTCCAGGGCATGGATCGTGGATGGTGCCGGATAATGATACGCATTATCCCGTCCAAGTGAAATAATGGCCATGCCGGGTATATCCCCCTGCAGGATCCCACGGGTTGCCGAGCCTTTTGAGCCATGATGAGCCAGTTTCACAACATCACATGATGCATCACAAGTCTCACAGTCACCGGTAAAAAATACCCGCACCTTCCCATACGAAAGCACAAGTGCAAGCGAGTCCTCATTCAGATCACCGGTGAGGTCTGCCGGTGATGTAACCTGAAGCGTGATATCATCGGTGAATGGGATACGATCTCCCTTTCTCGCGACTGCATAGGGTATCTGTTTCTCAATCAGGGTCTTTATCAGGGTTTGGTACGTCGGCGTGGTATGGATCGCCCCGTTATCAACGAATAGAGAAACCGGGACCGCATTGAGAATATCATGCATTCCTCCGATATGATCAGTATGCGGATGAGTGGCAATGAGGACATCAAGGCTGAATACTCCCTGTGTTTGAAGATATGAGAGAATACGCTGCCCTGCATCCGGATCACCCGCATCAATAAGCATGGCATGGCCACGATGTTCGATGAGAACACAATCCCCCTGACCCACATCAAGGAAATGAACCGAAAGGGAGGAGACCGGTGATATAAGGAGAATCAGAGAGATGAGTGCCAGAATCCTGGGAATACATATGTGTGTATGCACAATCCAAAAAGACTGACCCGTCACCAGGCTGTTTTTCATACAAAGCGATGACATGCGTTCGGTTGCTGATGATATCATACGATACACCCGTTATCTCCTATCTCAGAATCTTCTCTTTTCCCATGCGAAACTCCTCTTCAGTAATGATCCCCTCGTTTCGCAGATCATGGAGTCTTCTGATCTCATCGGCAAGATGAAGGGGAGGATCGTCACCACCGGCATCATTGGAAGCCCGCATTTCTTCCAGAAATCCTGAAGCAATAATACCGGTTGGAAGTGCAATCAGGCCGATGCCGATAAGAATTATCAGGAATGAAAAAAATTTTCCCATCTCTGTCACCGGAACAACATCACCATACCCGACCGTGCTGGTTGTCTCGATGGCCCACCAGAAAGCATCATCAAAGTCCTCAATCTTGTCAGGTTGTGCCTCTGATTCAAAGATAAAAATGAGGTATGAACTGAATAAGAGAAATACAAACAGAATAACGACTATTGAAAAGAGATACTGGCTGTCTCTTTTTATCACCCGGTATATCACATCAATTGATCCATAATACCGGAGCAGTTTCATCACCCGGAACAGGCGGAAGAGTCGCAGAAAATGAACGATTTCAATACTCAGCGGCATGATAAACGTCAGGTAAAAGGGGAACACCGCAAAAAAGTCTATCAGCATCGTGATAGAACAGGCATATCTGAGCCGTCCCAGAACCGGACGGTGATATTCAGGGTAACAGGTACAGGTCCATATCCGGAGCAGATATTCACCGGTGAAGACAATGATGGTTATCTGTTCGATCAGATCCAGATATCCTTTGTACTGTCCGTATATCTCCGGGTACGTCTCGACAAAGATGAGAATCGTGTTGAGTATGATAAGGATGATGATGAAAAAATCAAAGAATGTATCTGGTTTGCCGCCTTCATCCCGCTCATTGACAATATCAAATACTCTTTGTTTTAAGGTTGGTCTCCCATCTTTTCCACAGTCCTCGCCCATATATGAATACTGATATCTCACTGTATGAGATGAAGAAACCTGTTATTGTTCATATCCTCCCGGAAATTTCAGATCTCTGAACAGAGACCGCTCAGGGATGGCTGAAAACATTATTACACGGGAAAAAGCCAGTACATTCTATGTCCACCACCCCCTGTATCCATCATGATGATCAGAACGGAGACCATACCTGCCGGATCTGCAATCACCAGCACTGCCAGGCATGTATTCATGTCAGAAGCGGCATCTGTCACTCCTGTCTTTACAAAGGAGTCATTATTATCCTCGTAATCATGGTCATTCTCTCATATGTCGCATGGTATGGTCTGCTGTAACCATTTATGAGATACAGGAAACCCTATTGAAAGAGAACATTCATATGTACTCATTATTGAGGCATCCCATGCATTTCAGGTTATATCTGCTTGCTATATCAGTCGGATTTCTTCTCATACTCACTGCCCCGGTCTATGGAGATCAGAATCTGTCAAACACATCACCGATTGTTTTTACCGCTCCGGCCCAGGTAATCTCCTCCCCGGAGAAGGCACATGATTATGTTCTGGAAAAAGTCACTCTTGCCGGTGATTATGCATACACCAGGCCGGGAAGATCGGTAACACCCCGGATTATTGTCAGAAACCAGGGAGGGGATGACAAGGCACCAGGGAATGTGCCGGTTGAGGCATGGCTTGGTGAAACCAGACTTATTCCGGTCACTGATACCTTCCCTCCGCTGAGGGCAGGACAGGCGGCCATGTTTACCCTGCGGTTTATGATCCCTCATGAGATCCCACGGCTTCCCAGTCACCTGACCATTAAGATTGATCCCTGGAATACAAGGAATGAAGGGGGAGATGGGGGAAATGAACTCTCGACCCTGTCACTGGTGGTCATTGAGGACATGAAGAAGAGCTGGGATGACTTCTAATCCTGTTTTTGGCTGCAATGGACATCAGCAATGATCAGGGTGATATTATCCGGTGCTCCCGCGTCATAACAGATGTTCAGGGCTTTTTGTGCTGCTGACACCGGATCACCGGATGATACCGCCTGGAGCGCCTGCTCTCCTCCATAGTCCCATACCCCGTCGGTGCAGAGAACAAGCCTCATGCATTCTTTGATTGTATGCGAACTCATCCGGATATCAGGTATCTGACTTCGCCGCCCTCCGGAAAGACATGACGTAATAACATGGCCGAGCGGATGGGAGCGGGCCTCTTTCTCAGTCAGTCGTCCGGAATCAATCATCTCCTGGACATATGAATGGTCTCTCGTCATGCATCTGACCAGGGTATTCCCGGCTCCAGCGTCCCGCATATACACCCTTGAATCACCACATGAGAAGATAATAAGCCGTTCGGAAAGGAAGAGCACCCCTGCAAGCGTTGTTCCAAGCCCGTCAAGATCCGGTGACTGTGCAACCAGCCGGCTGAGATGATCCTGTGCCTGATAAATACGAGCGGTCAGCATCTTCTCACCATCCGGACATGGGAGCCGTGCAAGGCAGGACAAGACCTCCCGGCTTGCCACATCCCCGGCAACACTCCCTCCGATGCCGTCCGCCACGGCAAGAATGACCGGGAATGCATCGAACCTCCAGGAAGAGGGGGTATCCATGGAGACCGAAGCGAGTACATGAGTGCCGGCCAGCAGAGCATCTTCATTTCGCCTCCGTACAAGTCCGGTATTAGTAAGCGCTGCAATTGTGAGTGACGCTATCATCGTATCACGTCTGTTCGGGATCGCATGACGAGATGCATGACAGGATATATGAAATACCTGACTCATATATTGTTGCAGCACAGAAAATCAATACTATCATGCACCATTACCTGGTTACTCCTTCTTCATACCGGTATATCTGCACCCGGATCGGGCTTCGGAAAAAAAGTCTGATTACGCCTGAGCAGTATAACCGGCTCCTGAACATGGAACTCTCACAGATCATCAGATTTATCGGAGAATCAGGGTATCATGAAGAGGTGCATACCCTCGCTTCTGCATATTCAGAGATTGAGCTGATTGAACATGCATTAACCCGGAACCTTGCACATACCTACCAGAGCATCCTCAAAATAGCACCCGGTGCCTTACATGAACTTGCCGAGCTCTATTTCTCCCGGTATGATATCGAAAACATCATGCTCATCCTTCGGGGATGTCAGTTTCAGATCCCTCCGGAGCGGATACGGGCGGTCCTTATCCCTGCCGGAGTACTCACTCCCGCTCAGCTTGATTCCCTGCTCAGCCTTCGATCCATTCGTGAGATAGCAGAGCATCACTCCTCATGGGTCTATGGCGGTATCGTCTCCGAGCGAATCGCTGACGGGTACCGGCGGGGACTGTTTGCATCCCTTGAAAACGAACTATATAAGGCATATTATGAAAATCTGCTCACTGATGCACGGTTTGGAATCCGAGACGGCGATGTCATGCTCCCCCATCTCAAATTTGAGATCGACATTCAGAATATCAGGAATGTCTTCAGACTTCGTGCAGGTAGCAGAATTGCGGATATCACGCCGTTCATGATCCCGGGCGGGTATCTTACCCCGGAAGATTTCCAGCGGCTCTACATGGTATCTGACCGGGAAGCATTTGTCAATGAACTGTCCCGGGCCGGCATCATCGCAATCCTCACTGAGGCACTCCGGAACCTCCGGTGCGATGAGAGTATCTGTGAGGCTGATGCCGCAGATGTGGTCTGGAGAAGATGGGCGGCCCGCAAAACTCCCCTCTATACCGTTATGCTCTCAGTCAATACCATGCTTCTTCATCACCTGGACGGTCTTGCCCGTCGTCATCCGTTCTCCGTCCTTCCCATCATCTCGTTTCTGGAACACAAACGGTACGAGGTAATGAACCTTCGGGCCATCGCACGGGGAAAACAGTTCGGCGTCAGTCCTGACTTTATCAGGCAGCATCTGGTGATGTAAGTGCCCTATCTTCGTGATGTTCGGCCTACGAAATCCGAACTTCTTGTCCTGAAAACCAGACTTCAGATAGCACAGAGAGCCGAAAAAACGTTACAGATGAAACTGGACGGACTCATTATGGAGGTTACGAGGCTTGCCCCTGAGGTAAAGGCCGAATATGATCTCCTGATGGTCAGGTACCGCAGAGTCAGACACCTCCTGGCCCCGGCCTATATGATTGAGGGGATGCTCAATGTGACGATTGCTGCGTATTCGGTAGAATCAAAGACGGAGATAGAACTTACAGAGAAGAACCTGTTTGGCATCCGGGTGCCGGTCATATCAGGAACAAATGTCAGAACCGATCTGATGGAGCGTGGATACGGACTGCTTGGAACATCCCTCGTCATCGATGATCTTGCCGATGCCTATGAGAAACTGGTTGATGCCATTATTGCATATGCAGGCAATGCCGCTGCCCTCAGTCACCTGCTTTCGGAGATAGAACGGATCTCAAGGCGGGTCAAGGCACTGGAGCACGTGGTTATTCCGTCGCTTAAGTCATCAGTCGCAACCATAACCGCAGCACGGGAAGAGATCGAGCGGGAAGAGCAGTCACGGCTCTTTCATGTAAAAAAGAGATGGAAATAGGTCAGATCTCATCACAGGAGAGATATCGTCCTGCACAGACGACATACTGCTTCCTGTCACTCCCGGTCACGAGAGTATAATATGCTTCTTTATAAAAGATTCCGGTTTCGAGCGGGTTCGAATATGTATATTGTACAATTCCCGTCCCTTTCTGCATTGCACCGGTTACGATCTCATCCCTGAATTTTTTCCCTGATGCATCAACCTTCCCGGTAAAGTTCACACCGGCAAGTTCAGGCTGGGCTGCATTTGCGATGAGCGTAACGCTGGTATCAAACACATACACGTATAATGAGGGGTCATTCCGGTCTTTATACGGATGCCGCCCGTTCTGAATGTCGGCAATAGTTCCGGTGGCATCACGGCTTATGGCATCAGCGGTAAGATTCACAAGATTCATAATCTGCTGCCGGGTCTGTGACTTTTCTGCACAGATTGGACCGATATATTTTCCTACGATCTTCTCATAGGTGGTAATACCCTCATCTTTCCTATCCTGTTTCATCGCGTCCAGTTCGGCCTGAATGGCATCGATGATCTCCGGATCGGTATTCGGGTTGAATGCGATATAGTAGGTTGACCGGCCGAGATCATCGAGAATGTAAAATGATTCAGGATCTTCCGCAATGGTCTGAATAAGGCTCTCACCCGGGTACTGGGCATACACCCAGACATCAGATGTTCCATCCACAAGACGCTGGACCGCTTCGGCCGGAGTTGTCACCTGGAATATATTCTCTTCGGTGATTCCTGCTTCTCTGGCAGCATACCATCCGATATCATCCCGGATGATAACCGCCCGCAGATCCCGGTTCTCCGGCCGGCTGGTCTTCAGTGACGTATTTTCTGCAAACAGAACAACCGGGCATTGCATGAGCGGGCCTGCCCATCTGAAGAGCTCTTCCCGTTCCGGCGTTCGGGCCATGGAGAACAGAGCGGTGTTGTTACGGGAAAGGGCCATCCGGTACGCATCAGACCAGGCCATGAGTCTGATATCAGCGACATGAAATGGTATGCCGGCACGCTCACATGCTGTTTTGATAAGTTCTACGGAAAGACCGGAAGGAACTCCGTTTTCAAGATAATTAAACGGCGGATATTCTTCGGTTAAAAAGACCATGTCCTCCGGCATCTGAACCGCCATCGAAAGGCATGAAAAGAGAGAAATGCACACTGCAATGAGCAGTCCTGTCTGAATTGATCTCATCAGCTCTTCGGTATCCGTTTCCGAAGATAAATAAGTGACCCTTAAATCAGGGGATCCGGGCTCTTCTCCCCTGTCACCGGCAGGTCGGCATGAGTCACAAAGAGCGGGTAGTCTATCGCCGCCATTCGCAGAAGAATCAGGTGTTTTCCGCCTGGAGTAAGGGCATAAACCGGTACGGTGGATCCTGCCTGAAGAATGGCACACGGCCCGCAGATCTCCCGGACAGTCCGGGAGGCACAGGCGGTCACGATATCAGCGTACGCCCTGACAAGATGTGCATCTTCCGGTGTATACCCGGTGGTGTGTACCGCAATAATGATGGCATCCGGGTCATATTCCCTGACCGTCCGGGCATCTTCAGGATGTGAGATTGTCACGATAAGGTGTTCGTGTCCGGCTTTTTTTGCTACATGAACCCCGGTCAGGGGATCGAGTGATGCATGGTCAGGATCCGCAACAATCCCTCCCTCCGCCTCAATTCTTCGGATAACATCAGGGATGGGGGTTGTACTGACAAGGCCTGACATTCTGCCCCCAATGCCCTGTGCCATGTCAGACCGGGTGACAACGACCGTGCCCGCCCCGTCACAGGCCATGACGGCAGCATCAATATACCGGCTTTTCAGAGCCGAACTGATGATCTCAGATGCACCAAACCCGACAAATACCTCATCAGATATCAGTTCCCTGCCAGGTGTACACATCCCAAACGAGTCTATCCGGTTCTGAATATTCTTTTCAATGGCCTGTGGTGTCATCTCCGTAACCGGGCATGCAAACCGGCGGGCAAGCGGGCAGTCACGAATAACGGGTTTTCCAACCTCTACGACTCTGCCATCCCTGACGACAACCCTGCATCGTCCGGCAGCTTCGAGTATATGTTCATCCATGGTTATCTCCTGAAAAGAACGATCACAGATAAAAGACCCAGCAGAAGAATGAGTGGTGCCGGTCCTGACTTTTCTGTGGGGATCGGGGTTGGCGGGGCAGGTAGGGGGGTTCGTTTTGGAAGTGGTGCCATATCTTCTCCTGCCACCTGATCACCCATCTCTCCTGACCCTGAACTGTCTCCTGACACCGGTAGGGCGGTATCACTCATCACCAGTGTCGGCGTCGGAGTCGGTTCCTGTGAAGATATCACCGGCTCCGGTGTTGCAGGCACTGTACTAAGCGATCTCAGGCTGATATTATCAATAAATCCTTCAGCCTTTCTCCCGTTCTGCCCTTCTCCGACTGATGTCAGGAAGAGGTGGGTAAACTCCTCCATCTTCCCGGTCACTGTCACGAAATGACTAAAGAGCGGGGTGGTTTCGCCTGGCTTTGTGACCGTCATGCTGACACGTTTTTCAACCGGATACCAGGTAAGCCTGATATGATACGCCTCTCCATCCGTAAACCTGACCGTTTTACCACTGTAATTTGCCTTCCCGGGTATTGAAAACGTCTGTGAACGAAGATTCTCTTTTGAGATGGCAGTCAGGGAGAATGCATGTTCGCCGTTCTGGTTATAGAGCTCTGCAAGGACAAGCGGGCCTTTCTGGCTGTCATACCCTTCAGTCCCCAGTCCAAACCGGAATGAACTCTGTTCTTCGGTCAGAACCGGCTGAACATCAAATTCAAGGGTAAACGGCCCGGTGAATGGTGCAGGCAGAGGATAATACGCATAGGATCCGGTCCCGCCTGTTATCTGGTAATGGTACCTGCCGGTTTGGTTGTCAGGATAAAATGATGAAAGACTGTTCGTCTCCCAGCCGGTTGCATCGGTAAAATCCGTCTCATACAGGACGGTATCTGCATAAGCATGGCACGGATATAGAAATATCACAAAAAGGAGGATGAAAAGGAATGAAAATAATAGTCTGGGATCTGACATATGTGTGTGCCTATGGTATTGTATGCCAGGAATGAAAGGTTGCCGATCCCTCTGAAAACGGGAACCGCCAGGTCACCCGATGGTCAGCTCAGCAATCCCTCCCTGGAAGTTCATACTCTGGGCTGATTTCTGGTAGAAGAATCTGCCGGCACTGTCAGGTCCGACTCCTGAGAAGGTGAACCGTGGACTTTCAACATACTTGTACGGTTCAGAGTTGATGTAAAGGGTCGTATAGGGATCTCCCCGCGGAACCGTGATATTCAGGGTTGAGGAGTAACTGTCAAACCCGCCGATTGAGAAACTGTTGACCGGACCACGGGCCATGGTCTCACCGTTCCTGACCAGCGTGATATCATTGAAATTGAATGCCGTAAACCGGTTCTTATCAGATGAGATGGTCCCGTCAGAGGATCCGGATCCATAGATGAGCTGGATCAGATCTCCTGGTTCAAAGGTATAGATCTTTCCGGCTATCTTCATGGAACTTGCCGGATCTGTCACCCGGAGTCTGACATACCCGTCCGGAACCAGGGCCCCGTTCAGACTGCCGGTCAGATACACATCCATCTTTGTCGGAGCAGTGACATTAATGCCGGTCTCATGGGAGTATTTGTCGGTACCGTAGGCATTGGTAACCCTGAGGGTGACATTATACTGACCTGCCTGCTGGAAGATATGCACCGGGTTCTTCTCAGACGACTGGGTCCCGTCACCAAACGACCACTCCCAGCTCTTGGGGTTGCCGGTTGAGAGGTCAGTAAACTGCACGGTGAGTGGTGCCTGCCCGCCAGATGGTTCGGCAAGGAATTTTGCGACCGGTGGTGACCCGATCACGATAAAGTCCGCGGCAGTTCTGCGGTTTGACCCATAAGCATTGCTCACCAGGAGGCTGACCGTGTAGGATCCGGGGACAAAGTACGTATGAACAGGATTTTGAAGCGTCGAGGTGGATCCATCACCAAAGCTCCAGAGATATTCGCTGACCTGTCCGTAACTGAGGTCGTGGAACGTAACCGTCAGGGGCGGATCCCCGACCCTCGGTTCTGCGGTAAAGTCACTGACCGGTGGCTGGAATGGATTTGCATCCTTCAGACTGACCGGAATATTAGTCGGGAGCGGCGTAGGAGTGACCGGCAGGACCATCTCGACCGGCAGCGGTGTTGCAGATACCACCGGCGGGGGCTCAAGTCGTGCCTTGTCAATCAGGATACTCTCTCCCTTGTCAGTCACATACATCACCTCAACAAGACGCGGAGCATCAGGAGACGGATAGTAAAACTGAATCCGTTCCCCCGGTGACCATGGCCAGGTCCCCCCCTGGAAATTCATATTCGAATTTGGCTGGACATCCCCGTTTACTTTGATGATGAGCCGGTCTGATGAGAACGAATCACCATCGATATGCTGCATGACGATGGAATCGCCTTCGCCTTCAATACTAATCGTGGCCTGTGGAATCCGTTCAGGAATCGGATTCCATATAACCAGAATCACACCAAGAAGAAACAGCACAACCATGACCACGGTCATGACCACAATCGTCTGTATCTGTGTCATTGCGTGTTCCTTTTTCATTACCAAACCATCCCGGTTCCTCACCTGTCTGCACCCCCGCACAGATTACCTGTATACATGCATTATTTACCGGTTTAAAAATATTCAAAAGGGAGTGGTAACCTCATATGATTCAATACCGCCCCTGAAGGAGAATCCTGCCCCGTCCTGTATGCTGAAGAGGAATTTGCCGGTTGAATCCACCCCGACATTATGCAGGGTCACCATCTGACCTGGTTGTGCCACAATTGCAGGTATTCCGTTAACCAGCCCTTTCAGACCTGGTTCGCGGGCAATGATCCTGATGGTGATATCAGCCGATGCAATCTGCTCATACTGGTTGATATTGATATTTGTCAGCCACCCTGATTCATACTCCTGACCATTGATCCAGACGGTCACATTCTCAAAGTTGAACTGGATAATGGCATTGTTGATGATGGATATATATCCGGTTCCCCCATCGTTCAGGTCTATCCTGACCAGGTCACCCTTCTGTAGGGTGTGATCTTTCCCTCCAATCCGAATGAGCATCCCCGGTCCCTTCACGGTGAAGAAGAGCGATCCTCCTGCATCAATACTCGCTGACCCTGGGCCGGAGAGGAGTGTGTCCTGCCGTTCTACCGGTAATACGGTGATCTCTTTTGTTGGCGCCTCTGATGTTTCATCCGGATCACAGAAGGTCATATCAAGCCGTGCGGTATAGGTACCGGGGAAAGGATAGATGTGCTCAGGGTATCGTGCGTTTGATCTCATCCCGTCGCCAAAGTCCCATGACCGGTTCTGGGCACATATCTGTGTCTGATCAGCAAACTGGACCTTCAGTGGCTGAATACCTGCGGTGGGCTGTGCATCAAACCTGATTAACGGTTGATTTATCAGACTCTCCGTCGGTATCGGCTGAACCGGCATTCCCTGCTGGGAGGGGACCTGAACTTCAGGAGTCATGACCGGTTCCGGAGTGGGCTCAGGAGTTGGCGTCGGTGTCGGTGTTGGCGTCGGAGTGGGGTCTGCCTGGATCGAATAAAGCAGCGTCTCTCCTTCCCCTTTCGTATAAATTACAGCGACCGGTGCAGGTTTTGCATATCCTGAGGTGTCAATCTTCAGGACCGCTCCCTGTTTCCACGGCCAGGTAAAGCCCCCCATGAGCATGATCTTGTCCTGTGGAATTTCTGCACCGCCTAATGTGAACTTCAGATCCTGCTCTTCGAGATCCGGACCTGACTCATAATACAGAAAAACATCCTCACCAGACTGGCTTGGTGTCATGACCACCGTCGGCGGACCGGACGGCATAAGCATGGGCATGACAAAAAAAACACCCGCAAGAATGATTACCGCAATCGCGGCTATTGCAACAATAATCAACCTGATATCGATCTCCAGTTCGCGCCCTTCCGGCTCTTCATACGCTGCCGGTTCCTCGGACCCGTCTGGTCCGGGCGCTGCGTCATCTACACTCTCGTCGACGTAGGGAGAAGATTCCTCTTCCGGTTCATCCAGCTCCAGGTCAAGCTGATCTGACGTCCCCTCATCGTCGAGAAGCTCGAGCATGTCCTCTTCATCATTCATCATATACCTCCGTTCCGGATACCGGGGGCTCACATCCCATAAACAGGCCAGATATCTGTATGATCCAATTATCCAATATATTATATAAAAGATGGTGTTTGATAGTGAACCGTCGCTGAACTGAAAAAAATGTCATGGTTTTTCCATGACTTATACGTGCCTGACAAACTTGTTACAGTCACGGACCCTGATATCATTCAGGTAGTGTATTGCCGTCTCATTCTTTGGATTTATCCTGGTCGCTTCCTTAAAGAATTTTTTTGCTTCACAAAACTCTTTCAGCTGATACAGGACAAATCCCTTGGCGGCAAAGAGGTCATCAATGGACTCCTTCTGCATGGTCTCAACAGGAATATCCTCCACAAGCTTCTGGATATCTGCCAGGATCTCGTTTGCCCCTTTGTAATCACCGGCATCAATCAGGCTCTGGGCCTGCTCACAGATCTTCTCAATCATCTCTGAGTGTTCATGCTTCACCCGGTCAGGATGGCTGGTCAGTGACGGGACTTTGCCTGCTTCCTTCTGGGATCCCTGTGATGACTCATGCTCTTTTTCTTTCTCCTTCTTCTGCCCGTTCTTTGCACTGCCCTTCTGGACGATGTGACTATAAATACGCTCTATCTCTTTGGCATCATCCTTGTTGGTACAGGACTCCTTTGCCTTACTGAGAATATCAAGAGCTTCGTCACCCTTGCCAATATTAAAGAGTGCTATGCTTTTAAGAAACAGTGAACGGTAATCATCAGGTGACTGCGCAAGCATCTCATCAAGGCGGGCGATAGACTCCTGATATTTTCCCTGTTTAATCAGGGCCTTAATCTTCTGATGGTTCCCGGATGGTGATGTGGCAACTTCTGATATGATCTGATCCGGTTCCGGCGCCGGGGTGGAACCGGGTATCTCCTCCTCCGGGGTTCCCTGCTCAGTGCTGCCGGCCGGGATATCCGTGAGATTCTGCCTGAATGAGATGGTTGTCTCTTTTTTCACAGGTTCCGAATCCGGTTTTACGAGGACCGTAACCGGAGCGGCAGGCGCACTAATGTCAGTGATGTGGTATGAGCCCCGTTCTGCCGTAATATCCGTCACAGGTTCCACCAGGACCGGCTGTTCTGGTATGACGCCGGGAGCAGCTCCAAGACCTGCTTCAATTCCTGCGGGTATTGCATCATTGATATCCGGATGAACCGTCTGGGCCTCACCTGCCGGTGCCGGGGATGGATTTTGTACTGCTGCAAAGTTCAGACGGTAGGGATCCGGTGTCTGCGGTGCTTCCGGTGGTTTTGAGGCAGGATTCGGGGAAGGACCGGGGGGTTTCTGACCGGACGGGGGTGCTGCAGCTTTTGGGGGAGATACTGTGGTTTTCTGTGGTTCAGGGGAGGGGGTTGCTTCCTGTGAGGAGGGTGGGAGATGTGGTGTGCAGTACGTTGCAAGATGACTGAGCATCTCCTGGTACCGCAGGTTGTCAATCTCACCTTTCGCATACCGCATGAACAGCACCGCAAGCGGCGGACTGTACGGATATGCAGGGATGTCCTTCATCAAAACCCCGACCTTCTCCTCAAACTCGGCGGTGTCGATTACCCCTTCCGCATACCGGAGATGAATGACCCGAAGAGGGGCACTCTGCTGGTAATTGCTGATATCGTTGAGCAGATGGGAGATGATCTCCTTATACTGCCCGATGGAGATCTCCCCGTTTGCATACCGCTCTGATGCAATCTTCAGGGACGGGACCTGCTGAAATGAGATATTTTTCAAAAACCAGGAGAGAAATTCTTCATACTCTGCAGTATCAATCTCTCCCCGTGCATACCGCACCTGCACTATTGATAGAGGATCTTCTTCGGTCATGTGCCTCCCCACCTGATTACCGGTATATACTTGAACATAATAAGGTACCGTGACTGTGCATCCCTGCAACACAGGTAATACTTTATATAGTGGTGCCCGGCACTCCCTGTTTGTCAGAACGTACCTGATATACCTCTTCTTCAAAGCGCGGAATATCTGATGGATGTTATGCTATTCACCGGACATAAAGGCGGGAAAAACCAGGGAAGCAATACCCGGAGGATGGGATCAGTCCGGGTACTGCCGCAGTTCCGATCTGCTCTGTCGGGCACTCCCCTGATTGGATCCCCGGTTACTCCAGGGATGGATCTGTTCCATCCTCATCCACATCCGGATCTCCTTGATCTGATGTGAGGTTTTCTTCATTCCTGTCCGTTTCACCTTTTTCTTCCTCTTCTTTCCGGTGCCATGCAATCAGTGCGGTAATCAGCCCTGCAACGCATAATCCGAAGATAATTCCAAAACCAAGCAGGAAAGGGGGTTCCCGAATCAGGCGGGAGAGATCTGAAAGAAGACCCGGAGGCATGGGGACCGGCGTTTCGGGAGCGGGTTCAGGGGACGGGAGGGTTTGTGCAGGCGTTGTTGGCTCTGGTGTCAGCGTCTCCGGTATAGGAGTCTGATTCACCAGGACCTCTCCGGTCTGATTCACCTGAATGGCTGGAACAGGGGATACAACCACCGGCCGGGAGATGGTCAGAATACCGGATGCAGTTGCCGGAGATGAGATTGCCTGAATAAGTACCTGATATCTGCCTTCTTTGAGTGCATCCGCAGGAATCTCAAACATAAACTCCTGCTCCCCTCCAGGTCCGGATACCGTTGTTGTCGTGCCTGAATATCCGGACCAGCCCCCTGATCCGCCCTTTTGGGTGGGCAAAAACCGCTCTTCGGTTACCTCAACGAGGAGGCGGGATCCCGGGGCAAGGTTCGTCGTTCCTGACACAACCACCGGCATTCCGATAGTCCCGTTCAGGGATGCTGATGTAATGGTTATCTTCGGGTTCTGGATGATGACGGAGTATTCGGTGTAGGAGTCATCAATAAACTGGCTTTTCAGTGCTGAAATCAATGCCGCCGCGGCAGACGGACCCATAAGGGCACCAGGACCGCCAATTCTGAATACCGGAGCACCATACCACGGTGTTGTTCCGAGGACCATCTCCCGGTTCCGGTCAGGCCAGATGTCAAAGTTACCATTTGCCATGGGATGCTGAATAATGACCGTATATTCACCAGGAGCCATGGTACTGGTTTTTGATCCGGAGAGATCATACGAGAACCATCCGCCCCGCTCAGTCGAAGCCGTGTCATACCAGAAGTAATTCCTGCCAAATATCCAGACAGCAACCCCGGCATCAGTCCTGCCGCCGACCGAACCGGTAATCGTCAGGTCATCGCCCTGAGCAACAGACATCCTCCGGTCTGATACCGAGAGATACGGCCGTTTCAAAGTTATCGGAATCGCCTGCCAGGAGGTGCTTTCCAGGTGGTACCGGTCGCGGGGTGCCGAGACAGCATAGATGGTATAGGTCCCGGTATCAAGACCGAGATCTCCGGTATAGAGCCGGTAATCCCAGGTCGTACAATCACCGGACGCTGATGTAAAACTGGACGGATTTCCGTCAATGACCTGTCTTCGTGGCGCATCCAGCCTTCCTCCGGCTGACGGGAGGTTTGGGCCGGTGATAAAGAGATACGTCTCACATGAACCGCTATTCGTTCCAAAAAGACGTATTTCATCACCAATGGTAAAACTGTCACCACCGGTAAAGACTGATACTGATCCTTTTACAATCTGCACAGTAACTGAGTCTGACTTTGGAGCTGCCGATCCTGCCGGCCCTTCAACATGGATGGTATATCGTTTGTCACCGGTCTCCTGTGTTGTGCGAAACTCAATCGTTCTTCGTCCGGTCCGGTCCATCGTGACCTCTGCATAATAATATACCCCGCCGAAGGGATATGAGGGAACAAGATCCCGGATGGTAGTGCGTCTTCCGGACGGGGTGTATGACCCGATACGATACGGGCCTTCAGGATGATCCTGCCTGACTCCCTCCTGTGAGCTGAAGATCATGGGTGGCTGATCCCCCGGGGATCCGGTCCTGCCTCCCCCTTCTACCCAGAGGAGGTAGGGTGAATCAGGAGCTCCGGTGATGGTCCCCCCGAACGGATCTCCCCGGACCACCGTCTCCTGTGAGAGATATAGCCCGGCACGTTCGGTTCCCAGGGTGACTTCCGTCCCACGGAGCGTATACCCTCCGTTCAATGAACGAAGATTCTCCTCCATCCTGTTCACGGCAAACCGGGGCTCTATGTGATAAAGGCCTGACTCATATCCCCTCCATCCGGTATCCCAGCCCCCACTCTCAACCGGCGGGGCATACCCGATCTCACCGGTCGGGATGAACGAGCTGAATGAGTACTGCCCGCCACCAGGTGTCATCACACCGGCAAGGGTCCCTCCTCCGGGCGTGCGTATCTGAATCTTCACCGGGCCATCAGTATAGGAATAATCAGGCCTTCTGGTAATCCCGGCAAGGTTTGTCTCAACCTGAATGACCAGTGGTGTTCCCCTCGAGACGGTTGCGTATGACCGGTCACCCATCGTGTTCCGGTCCATGACCTTTAAGGAGATTCGCGGGTTTCTGACAATGAATGCAACCTGGCCGGCAATTCCCCGTACCTGGTCCCATTGATACCATGCGCCGGTCCGGTCATAGAACAGGTCAGGAATGACATTGAGCCTTCCCTGACTGACCTGCATGATATCAAGCGGCTGGTCACGTCCGGGAGATGATCCTGGCGGAAAATAGGCAATGGATGTATAGGGATAGGGAACGGCAAACCGGATATCAAGCCCCTCCTCTCCAAGATAGACCTCTCCGCCCAATGGAACAATAACCGGACCTGCAAGAACCGGAATGCAGAGTGTCATGCACAATAGTACGAACAATACCAGACGGCCATACATATGGCAGCCTTTGATCCAAAACGGGAAGAACTTTCCGGGAAGAGTATCTCTGCCCGGTTTCTGGTTTTACCCCTGATGAATGATTTTTTAGGTTTACGAGTGAACGACGGCCTCTTCCCGCTGCTCCCTGCCGGTCCCGGATATCCATCTGACGGTGATCTGTCCGTCTGATACAGGCGAGACAGAAAAGAGAGTTATTTTAGTACCCCCTGGTTCAATCCCGTAACACAGCCCGCCACCTTCAGGAGCGAGGGCATATATCACGGGAAGCAGTGAAATCCCATGTGGATCCGTATTAAACTGCCGGGTTTTTTCATCCATATCTCCGGCAGTATCATCAACAGAATCACTGGTCCACGCAGGAATGACAGCCTCCTGGTATGCAGTCCCGTCTGGCGCTGGTTCTGCCGGTGATGGGATTGATGACGGAGAGAGCAGTGACGCGAGGGTCATATCGGAAAATGAGGGAATTTCTTCATTTGTATGGCGGGATGCGGTGATAATTATTCCATCCGATTCAGGTAAGACTGCTGATATGCATAAATCTCCAGATGATGAATTGTTCGTGATACAATTCTCATAGAGCAGTCCGCCACCGTGCTCTGCCAGGATCCGCCGTGCAAGTCCAAAGGGAACGGTGTTCTGATCGGTATATGAGGTGATATCCTCACCAATCCAGGATTCTGTAGTGGGATCTGCACGAAGTGTTCCATTCCGGTCTATGATACTGATAAAATCCGTATCCTGGTTAAATTCACTCCCAGGTTCCATTACCGCAGCCAGGAGGGCGGACGTGCCATATTTATTACGGAACGCTGCTGCCTCCTCTCCCATCTGATACAGACGTTCGTATGGTGAAGACGGGCTCTCAGGTGAGGCAACGATGACCGGAGCCTGAGTATTGGCCGGTATTGTCCCAAGAGGGACCAGATATGCTGTGATACGTGCATTCTCCCTGTCTCTGGTAAATACAGACGTTGTATAGTCCTGATACCCGGCCATCCGGAGAACAAGGGTATGCGACCCCTCCGGAAGGGTGAGGGTTCGTGGCGTGGTCCCTCTGCTGGTCCGATCAAGGACGATCTCGGCACCCTCCGGATACGACTCAATCATGAGGGTTCCTGAGGTGATCGGGGCAAACATCGGTTCTAATACGACGTAGATGACGTTGTCAGCATCAGGACGGACATCAACAGAGCCACTCCAGGTCTCATATCCGCTCCTTGTCAGGGTAACCTGATAGGTTCCGGTGATAAGATTGTCAATGGTCTTTGGGGTTTTTCCCTGATATACACCATTCAGGATGATCTGTGCTCCGGAGGGGGCGGATGTAATCCGAAGACTTCTGCAGCAGGGATCAGGTCTGAGCGTGGCAAGGATCTCTCTCGTCTCACCAGATGCAGGATTTTCGTTCAGTTCCCTGGTCCATGCCATATACCCGGCTTTTTCAACCCTGATAGTATGATAAGGACTTCCGGTTGAGTAGACCTTTACCGTTACCGGGGTATATCCCACATCTGAACCATCAAAAATGACCGAGGCACCTGATGGGGTTGAACGAATCAGAAACCATCCGGTATCTCCCCCGATTGGACCAGGAATTGGTTCTGAATCAGGGGCAGGAATAACCGTCGGGAATGGCATTGGACCATCCTCCGGATCAATGAACGGGGAGGGTATGCCCTCCTCATCTGCACATACTGAACCGGGAAGAAAGGCACATATGAGAATTCCCATTACGAAGAGCAAAAGACAAGACAGGGTGTTCATAACCGGGGTGTTACCCTGTGCAGGGAAATGGTTTTCGGTCAGAGAGAGGGACTATCGGTAATCCTTGGCTGATCTTCGCTATGTATCCATGATACATGTATATTGTCAGGCACTATTGCATGGCAAATGCTCATATACCTATGTAGAGCAGAAGATAGAATGCTCACGATGCAGCAGGG
This sequence comes from uncultured Methanospirillum sp., assembly GCA_964501255.1. Lineage (GTDB taxonomy): Archaea > Halobacteriota > Methanomicrobia > Methanomicrobiales > Methanospirillaceae > Methanospirillum. Next base: position 55,597 of record CAZCSN010000004.1, read on the forward strand.
GTATTATCATGAACGAGGAACCGGATATTGAACGGATAAAAAAAGAGATTCTGGAACGGGCTATTTACCGGTATGAGATGAGAATCGCCGATCTCAGGAGTCAGTTGGACCAGACCGTACTTCATGCAAGGGTGTAATGTAATTTTCTTTTTTTCTTTTCCATGGAACCCTGTTATTGCCAGGACCTTCCCCTGAAATATCCCTGTGTTTTGTCAGGCATGATCCTGCTGATCAGACAGAACGCGATATCACAGGCTTCATATTATTTGAATGAGAGAATCGTGCATGGCATTTATTGTATGGGACGAGTTATATGCAACAGGAATATCCTCACTTGACGAACAGCACAAGCATCTTGTATCAGTTCTAAACCGGATGCTCGAGGCATTGGGTCAGAAAAAAGGAAAGGAAGAGGTATCATATGTGATTGAAGAGATGAGCAGGTATGCAGAGTATCATTTCCATACCGAGGAAGGGCTCATGGAGAAGGCAGGATATCCTGACCTTGCAGAGCACAGAATTTTTCATGACGCATTTCTCTCAAAAGTGAACGACTTTCTGTATAAATATAATCAGAATGATGAAGCGCTCTCAGCAGAAGTGACTATATTTTTAACATTCTGGCTTAATGAACATCTCTCCACAATAGACCAGAAATACGTTCCATCAATGAAACGTGCCGGAATTTCCTGAATCGATACCATCCCTCTTCTCCATAACCATTATCAGGTCATGGTGCCTTTTTATCAGGCGCATTTATGCGCAGATACACGTGAAAGAAATTATGAATGGTCATATCTATGACACAGAATCCTCTCTTCTGATTGGAGAACGAAAAGAAGGCGGAACGTTTATGTATAAAACCAGAAGCGGGAACTATTTCATTTATCATGCGACATCGCTAAAAACCGGCAACCCACCGTGGATTAACCCCATTAGCAGGAGTGTTGCTATCCGAAGACATTTTCGGTATTCTCTTCATCAGATGCCTTTTCAGGAGGCATTTGGGGAATAACACAGATTATTTCGTATTATTATCCTGTTTTCCCGGATACAATGAGAAAGACTGTCATATCATACGATACACCGATCTGCTGATTATCCGGTCTTTACCTCCTGAATAATACCATCAATACTGACAACAAGCCCGGTCTCATCAGCGACAGGTCTCCCCCGTTCGCTCATGACCCTGATATGACCAAACTTGTCAATAATCCGGTACTCAATCTCGTATGGCTCCCCTGTTTTGATAGATTCCTTTTTCGCCTGGACAACCCGTTGCTTATCGTCAGGGAAAATGAGGGGGATAAGAGAGGTTATCTGACCACTGGCAAGTTCTTTTGCAGAATAGCCTGTCACCGACTCAAGATGATCATTGTAAAATTCCATATCAGACCCGGCAAGAGAGACACGGAATACGATACCAGGAATATTCTGAGCCAGGGTCCTGAACTGTTTCTCACTCCTTTCCAGGTTTTCTCCTGCCTTAAACCGCATAAGAGCGCTTCCGATAAGTGATGAGCCGATCTCAAGGGCATTGATCTCTTTTCTGCTCCAGATGCGTTCACCATTTGATTCCAGGAAGCCGACAACGCCCCAGATATCATCTTTTATCTTGATTGGGACGAAAAGGACAGATTTTACTCCCTCCGGTTCCAGAATCCTCCGGTCACCCTCCCGCAGATCCCTGACCAGGCTGTAGATCGTCTTCTCCTGATTGAACACATCCTCTATGACCGACCCGTCCTGTTCGTTCTTCAACCTCATGGAGAGAGGGGATCGGGTCCTGCCGGCGGCCCCGGTTTTCGCATTCCATTCAAGTTCACTCTTGATCAGCTGGAGGCTGGATACCGGGGCTTTCTCCAGCAGACAGACACGGCTCACAGAGGTCGCCTCGCCGATCAGCCTGATGGTCCGGAGGGCAGCATCCTCAAATGTTGCAGACTGAAGAATATCCGATGCAGCCCGGCTCAGGGCTTCAAAGATCGCATTCTGCTTTCGAATTTCCAGTTCCATACTTTTTCGGTCACTGATATCCCGAAGTGTCTCGATGACCCCGATGATCTCACCGGTTAGATTATAGATGGGTGCAGCCTTAATCCACAGCCAGACGCGGTTTTTTGTAACCGGATGCAGGGTCTGCACATCAACCGTCACCCGATCACCGTCGATTACCGGATTATTATACCGTAGCAGTACTGTCTCATCACGATGGAGGATATAATCAGCAAGGACTGGCCGTTTCTGGTGATAAAACGCAACCGCACAGGCATAGTCTCCTTTCCCGATTATCTCCTCCTTCTGTGTGCCTGTCAGTTCCTCCATTGCCCGGTTCCATGCAGTCACCTTCCCTTCAGTATCCAGTACAAAGACCGGATCAGGGAGGAATTCCAGAATATCTTCAAGACGCTGGTGTGCTTCCCTGATGGCAGCTTCATTCTTTCTCCGTTCGGTGATATCACGGGTGATGGCAAGGACGACAGGTTTTCCCTGCAGATAAAAGAGATGGGCATTTACCTCAACGGGCACCAGTGTCCCGTCTTTCCTGACAAGATCGATCTCAAAAAATCCCTGCTCATTTTCCATAAATTTTCCTGATACCTCATCAAAATAGTCTTTCATGGATTCAGGTATGATGTCAGATAATGAGAGGGTCAGAAATTCCTGATACGTATACCCGGTCAACTGGCAGGTCAGATTATTGACCTCACGAAACCGTGCATGCTTTAAATTTTCAGTCAGTTCCATCAGGATGATGGCATCTTTTGCACCCTCAAAGAGCCGGCGGTACTTCTCTTCACTCAGGGCAAGCTTGGTCTCTGCCTCAAGCCATGCCGTAATATCCCGCCAGACCGAGATATAATCCAGTATCTCACCGGTTTCTGACAAACGGGGAGTTGTGGTGGTTTCAAACCATATCCATTTCCCTTTCAGCGTCCGAAACCTGAATGACGACGGGAGACGGGACCAGTTTACACTCTCCCGCTCACTCCCGTTGTGAAACCGCGGTAGATCTTCCGGATGGATGAAATCCGAGATGGTCTTTCCCATGAGCTCCTGAGAGACATAGCCGGTCAGGAGCTCACAGGCAGGTGAGACATAGGAGATACTCCCGTCGGTCTCCCACCGGATGATCATGTCGTGCACCGATTCTGTTATTAGCCGCAGGTTAGACTCACTTCTCCTGATGGCATCCTGGAGTGCTTTCTTCTCGGTGATGTCCTCGCCGGTTATGACAAGTGCCGGGCGTTCCTGAAAGAAGGAGACGGCTGATATCGTAAACAGGTACAGGGTCTCTTTCTCATCACGGACTATTCGCGCCTCTTCAGACCTCGTCTCACCGGGCCGTACCATCCTTATGGCGGTGACAAGATCCGGCCCGAACAGGGAATCCAGATGCAGGGCTTCGATACTCAGGTTGGATATTGCCTCAATTGTGGTGTTCATCATCCGCAAAAACGAGTCATTTGCCCATCTGATGGAGAGATCCATGTTCAGGATGATGAGCATATGGGGTGAAAAGTTGAGAATGGAGGATTCCGGCTGGATATCGGGGAGGTAATACTTCTTCTTCTGGCCATGCCGGCGCATCTCAAGTTTACCAGATGAGACCAGATTATCAAGGTACCTGGCGACGGTATGCCGGTGATGACCGGACAGACGTGAAATGTCTGATATACTAAGGGCCTTCTTTCCTTTTGAAAATGTATCGAGAATATCCTGATTGATTTGTGAACTGCCGGATTCCACGGTTTTATGTTTTTGTTAATAAGATTTATTCTTTCGGACACCTGTTTGTCCATCTATTAATTCATGCACGAAGAAACTGGTATGCTCATATGTGAGGCCGACATGCCTTCACGCTTGTGAGCCGGAGTCTGCTCTGAACGCAAAATCACACACACACATACAAACAGGAGTCAATATATCACCTTCCACCGGACATGGCAATCATCCTGGGATGATTCTTCCTTTCTCCGATACTCCTGTTTTTTCTGAATTATTCTTTATCTTGAAAAAAAACTGTACAGTACATTATCATATCACCGTCATATCACCTGGATATCAGATCCAAACCGGATCGACGGTTCAGGACATGCGATCTCAAACCGTGTCCGATATCCTTCTATTCCGGTCTCAGATATATCCAGACCTGAGAGTGCCAGCATCTCCCTGACAAAGCAAAGAGACGGATATGAATTCAGTCCTGTCCGGATTGAGAAAATGTCCTCCTTGTCGGTCTCTGCAACACCACGGTCATTATTCTCACAGATGATCACATACCCGTTCTCTTTCACATGAAATGAGAATCGTATCTCAGAGGTTCCGCCACCTCCATCCTGCAGAGCGATGACGATGTCGCGGAGTACCTGTTCAAGGCACGGGTCAGCGTATATCTCAATATCTTCAGGGATGAGGTTTTCATACCGGATTGTCTGCCTGCGCACCGGTTCAACTGCCGCATTGATACCATTTCTGATACCCAGCCAGGTTCGGGGCCCGGTTGCTGCTTTGAGATACTGCCTGCTGTTGGTCAGTGCAACCAGTCCTGCATGCAGATGTGATACAGCATCAGTGATCTCCTGACTGGCAGTCGATGACGATATCTGGTGCAGGAGGAGTTCTTCTGCAGGGTGCAGCCGGGTCTGACAGACAAGCCTGAGCGCTTCGGAGAGCGTCTCAATTTTCTGCTGGGCGGCGTTAAGTGCCGTCTCAAGCCTGCCCCGCTCAAGGTTTTTCAGATGGAGCGATTCATTTGTCTGCTCAAGATCTTCAACCAGTTTCTGAAGCTGTGCATTGGTATAGTGGAGCCGCTCATGAGCAACCTGAAGTTCGCTATTGTTCTTTACCGCAGTCTCGTACGTGGAGAGCAGAATGTTGAGGATCTGCATCCGGCTGGATGCGATGGTATGAACCTCACTTGAGAATACGACATCAAGCGGCGGGTTTGACTCTTCCGGGCCGGGGTGCTCTTTCGCCTGCATGATGCCCGCGATACGTGAGAAGATATACTCCGGATCATACGGTTTGATGATGAAATTATCTGCACCTGCCTCAAGTCCCTTGATCACATCAACCGGGCTGTACAGGTGTGTCACCAGAATGACCGGGATGTCGCGGAATATTTCGTTACTCTTAATCGTCTTGCACAGGGTAAATCCGTCCATGTCCGGCATCATCACATCAGTGAGGATGATATCCGGTCTTGCCAGTTCTAGCTTTTCAAGAGCTTCATACCCATTATTCGATACCGTGACCTGATGCCCTTTCTTCTCAAGAAGGTGACGGAGATATTCTGCCTGAGTCCGGTTGTCCTCCACAATGAGGATCTGTAATGATCTGTCAGGACCTGTTTTCATAGACGAAAAATACCTGCATGCTTTTTTTGTACCATCATGTTGTGATCACAGATGAAGATAATGATTTGATGGTCTGATCCCGGCGCAGAAAAGGAAACGACATCAGAATACGCACAAAATCAGGGTAATATGAAAATGAGAAATTTTTATTTCTCATGGGATAGGTGTCAGTGAGGAATCGATAGACAGGTATGGTTTAGTAGGGTGTTGGAAATGCACCGGTGTGATAATGTTCTGCATCGGGGCGTCCCTCAAATCCGCCAACACTCTTTACCTGGAGGTTGTTCGCCTTTGCTTCGGCAATGAGGTTCTTTGACTCCTTGCTGATTCCGTTTGAAAGAACGAGCAGATGGGTTGCGTACTCTGCCATTTCAGCGTCACGGATAAAGGTGGCTGCATTGATATGGCTCTGGAAGTCAGGGACAAATTCCTTGAACTTTATTCCGTGTTCCTGTGCGTATTCTTTTGTGAATCTGTCAACACCGGCAGAACCACCGGATACGATCTCATCAACTCCCCCAATCTCGGAGATATACTTGTTGATCTCTGCATATACGAGGTCTTTCCGTTCGCAGGTCCGAAGGCCGGTAACGATGAGTTTCTTCATGGTCATTCTCTCCTTGTGTTCGTGTGTCATCAGCACCATGATGCCACGAGTGAACAAACAACCTTATGCTTGACATATAGAAAAGATATTTTTTCAGGAGTCCATTTATTTAATACTTATATACCTGTTTATGTTTCGCACAATTTTCCTCTTGTCAGGGTTTGCGATTGCACATATTACCCTCATTTACAGAAGATTTGAGAAGTATCCACCCTCCCGGACTCCGCTGATGCACCAGATACACCATCTCCGGCATCCATCGCAGTGAGGAGTGCACATATCTCCCGTGCATGCGGTTGCAGATTATCTTCTGCAAGAAAACTAAAGAACGAGATCAAAACAGGAATAATATATGATGCATACCCGCTCTCCCGTGAGTCCGGCCCCAGAGAATCTGACAGAAGTGCTCTGATGTCTGCTGGTGTCCATTCATCAGGTGATATTCCTGACTGAACAACAAGAGATCGCATCATGGAACTGATGACAGGTGCCGCATGACGGTATGCACGAGGATCCATCGCAGCGAACTGTCTGGAGTCTGAGAACGGAAAGAGCCAGTCATACAGGATATGGCTGAGGGAGAGGATGGTCTGTTCATCCTTTCCGGGCACCTGATTCTGAATAAACCGGTATATGAATGAAGAGAGAGCACCATCCTCCGAGCCGTCCACTCCTGCAGCAAGCGCCAGATAGATGAATGCTTTTCTCGGACCCCATCGCTTTGTTTCATCCATGCGGCAATAAAAAATCTCCGCAATATCCCGCATCCTCTCAGGGAATGACCCCTCTCCCTGACAAATTCCGGCTGACCGGAGATAAGCAAAAAAGTGTGACAGTACATGAGGGACTGCACAGATGTATGATTCTGAGTGAACAAGGGAACGGGGATAATCGACCAGCAGTACCTGCTCACAATCATGAATGGTCCATTGTCCGGGGAACCGGTCATGATAATACCACAGATAATATGAGAAATCATCTATTATCTCGGTTGATAATGACTGCTCATCCAAAGATAACTGTAAAAAGAACGCACTTGCCTGAAATCCGTCCAGCCATCTTTTCAGTTCATGCGTGCCTGTTTCCTGAAGACCTGGAGAGGAATTATCAGGTCCAATCGGATCCATGTCATCAGGAATATGCTGCAGGATGATAAATAGCATGCTTTCCCTTTCGGAAAACATGAGAGAAAAGGAGGGTATCTCTCATGGAGGTGTTTGAGATCCCGATATATGACTGTTTATGGTGATTAATAGAGGGATGGTACGAAACCAGGTTTGTAGGTCTCAGTCTCTGAACGGCCTTCAAATCCTCCGACACTCTTTATCTGGAGTTTGTTTGCCCGTGCCTCTGCAATGAGGTTCTTGGATTCCTTGCTTATACCATTTGAGAGGACAAGCAGGTGAGTTGCATATTCGGCCATTTCAGAGTCACGGATGAAGGTGGCTGCATTAATATGGCTTTGGAAATCCGGAGCGAACTCTTTGTACTTGATCCCATGCTCCTGTGCATACTGTTTTGTGTATGTGTCAACACCGGATGCTCCTCCGGATACAATCTCGTCCACTCCGCCAATTTCGGAGATGTATTTGCTGATCTCTGCGTATACAAGGTCTTTTCGTTCGCAGGTCCGAAGTCCTGTAACAATGAGTTTCTTCATGACTACTCTCTCCACAAGGTTCGCATGTGTCATCGTACCCGATGTCACACGTGAATAAACATCCTTGATTTTCTCTATAAATAGAAGTATTTTATTTAGAGTCCATATTCATTACATATATATACTAAATTTGTTCAGGATGAACACAACAAAGAAACACAGATTGGTTCAAAAGATCCATTTTTTTTAAAAAAAAAGTGCTCTTAATTAAATAAAGCTATGCTGAATTCCCGTATGACAATCAATATCCTTTAGGAGATAACTCAGGAAAGCAGGACATGAGAGGAGGGGCCCATGTCACATATTGGTATAGTACCAAAGAAACGGAGTATATCCCAACTGGATTTAGTAAAAAGTTCCCGGGTATGCACCGGCGTACCCGGAGTCATGTTCCGGTGTTGCTTTGAACACACCGATCGTTTTGATTGTCAGACGGTTTTTTCGTGCTTCTTCGATAAGGTTTAACGATTCCTTACTTATTCCGTTTGATAGGACAAGCAGATGGGTCCCATATTCAGCCATCCGTGCATCCCTGATAAAACCTGCTGCATTGATATGGCTCTGCCAGTCAGGGATAAACTCCACATACTTTATCCCCTGCTCCAGTGCATACTCTTTCGCAAACCGGTCCACGCCCTCTGATCCGCCGGACACAATCTCATCAACTCCCCCAATCTCGAGGATATATTTGGAGATTTCATGAGAGACAATGTCCTTTCGATCACAGGTCCGAAGCCCTGATACGATAAGTCTGTTCATGGATTCACGTTTTCCTCTGTTCCCCGTGTCATCAGCACCCGGATGTCACGAAAGAACACACATTCTTGGATGTATGCGGATAAATAAAAACAGAGTCTGGTGACCATATACGATATTTTTATTAGTATATCCGTGGTACACGCAGTATACTCGAAATAGGGTGACCGGACAACATGATCATACACATGTATAAGATCATGGGCAGATTGGGCGCACTGATAATGAGGTGACTGTGGGTACTGCTCTTGGAGAAGAGATCATACAGGTCCGGGATCGCGGGTGACATCCACAGCAACACGTACAATGAAAAATGTGAACTTTCACCAAAAGTACCAATGAAACTAATTATCAGAACCATTCTGATATGCACAAACGCATCTCACATTCGCATGGCGTATCCTTAAATAACCGCTTTGGTAAGGTTTGATTGGAAAGAGTCAGAATGGATTCTTCTGATAATGTTCAGGACATTCGTTCTCTCTCTTATAATCCAGGTGATACTGATGCCGGAAACACATTATAAGCGCCTTGTTTCATGTGACAAGCAGGAAAAATGCAATGCAGCACTGGACCTTGTAAAAATTGGAAAACCCGCCTATCAATATATCATACAGTCTCTTGCAGATGAAAATGAATGGGTGCGTATGTTCATGGCCGAAGCACTCGGGAATATTGGTGATGCCCAGTCTATCCCAAATCTGCTTCCTCTTCTGAAAGATAAGGATCAGATGGTCAGATTTATGGCAGCAGAAGCTCTTGGAAATATTGGATCCAAGGATGCAATTCCATATCTGGAAGAAGTATGCAGGGAGGATAACTGCTTTGTCCGTGTCAGTGCAGAAGAAGCACTCGATAAGATCAGGCGATAAATACAAAGAAGCAGAGTCTCCTAATAAAAAAAACTCTTTTCCTTTGTGAGAAAAGTAATTTTTTACGTACCGGGGAATACTTCCGGTGTGTCAGTCTGGATAAGAATAATGACACCCGGACTGCCATCTCCATGCAGGATTCCGAGTATCTGGTACTGATAAAGAACTCTTCGATGCTCTTTTGGAATTATACACGTCCGTTTTATTACCATTCCCGGAACAGTCATCTCAATATGTTCATAGAGTCCTGGCGGAATGATTTTGAAAATACATTGCAGAAGGTTTTTTCCAATAACTGAATGATCCATTCCCTGCTCAAGGTCAAGAAACTGCTGATTACAATATGATATTGTCAGGTGAGCATCAAGTATGAGTACCGCATCAGCGGGTGTTTCTGACTCCGCCTGGACTGCACGTCTCTCATCTCTTTTTTTCGTAGTATGAAATGGCTGGTGTGCGGGTAACGTATCCTGAAAAAAACCGGTTTTTTCATGAGAGAGTGCTGACACTTCTGTCATACAGGTATGGAGGCGTTATTTCCAATAAATACATTGTAAATTGGACTCCTGTAGAACTTTTTTTATATATGAGTCAGTAGTGTGCACACAATTTCTTTCATCATCCACGCACCAGATCAGACCATCTCCATCAGATCCGTACATGACCCCGAGATCGCTCTCAGGAATCAATGATATGATATCATCCAGAAAAGGTGAACGGTTTTCATATACCTTTGTCAAAATTAAAGTATATACTATTGATTTGTCCGCTCGATCTGCTCCTGTGCAATTCATATTCGCATGGCGTAGGTTTAAGGGACATCGCATAAGAACGAAGGATTGTAAGAGTCCTTTCAGTCCTGATGGCACCATCCGGATGCTCTTACAAGGTGTACGCATGCCTGAAATTCATTATAAGAAACTGTTATCCAGCAGCAACGAAGAAAAATGCACAATTGCACTGGAGCTTGCCAAAATGGGCAAACCCGCGTATCAATACATGGTCCAGTCACTGATACACGAAAACGAATGGGTCAGGATGTTTATGGCTGAAGCCTTGGGAACAATCGGAGATGAAAACGTTGTTCCTCATCTTGTTCCGCTTCTCAAGGATGATGATCAAATGGTCCGTTTCATCGTTGCAGAGGCGCTTGGAAATATTGGATCCAAAGATGCCATCACACCACTGGAACAGGTATGCCAGTACGATAACTGCTTTGTTCGCATTGCAGCAGAAGAAGCACTAAAAAAAATCCGATCATAATTCAGGCACTCAGGGAGAGAAACTCTCTTTGGCTTAAAAACCAGTATCCTGAACAATATACACATCACGGGCTGATTCCAAGCGAAAAAACCACACACCCGTATTTTTTTCATCCGCTGATTCTTGGAATAAACGCACCGGTCTGCTTTAAAAGAGTCTCAACAAGCCGGTTCGGTCCGGGAGGATTACCTGCACGGGACATAAAAAGGACTGATCCGATACACTCATCCTCGTTGCCGATTCCCATACAATGAATCTCATACTGGCGAAGGTATCTGGAAAGGCAGGAGAACGGCGTTCCGGATATCCCCGGATAATCGAATATATATGCCGGAACGGGCGAGAGCAGGTTCGGGGTTAGTGAAGCCCGGACACTGGGTATACACGGGAATGGTTTGTTCAGATGCTCCTCGAAATAATCGGTCCACTTTTTATTTCTCCAGTATGTTCCGGGAGTTACTGTACGAATAAAGCCCTGTGTCGGAGTAAAGGAGAGAATAATAATGCATGAATGTGGGCCGGTCTTTTTCAGATATGAACCAAGGAACTCAAATAAATGATCAAAGCTGTAAATGGAAAGCAGTCCGGTGGTAAAATCAGAAAGAAGGGTGATCTCAAAGATAAGATCCATCTTTGCTTTCTCACCACGGACCTGATGGGTGATATCACGACCGACTGACTGATACTCAATGATCGTTCCATCATCATTGAAAAAGCCCCTGTTTGTCCACTTGTGCCAGGCGATAGTCATATCAGGCATAATTACGGGGTTTTCAGTTGTCACGATGGGGTTATTGACCGTAATATCCTCAAACTGGGCTCGCACCCGTTTCAGATCACGGGGAGGAATGGGTGGTGTAAACCGTTTTCCAATAATGTTCTCCCTATCTACACCAAATGCCCGGCAATATGCTTCATTTGCAAAGATAACCGTCCGGTCTGGAAGATACCGGATGATAAACTCGGTCTGATCCTCAACAACAGCCCGGTACAGTTTCTCACTTGATTTAAGTCGTTCCTGGCAGAGACGTTTTTTGGTAATATCTTCATAAAAGAGGGTGATGCCGTTTATCCCCCCATGGAGAACGGTTCCAATCATCTTTACCCTGAATATCCGGATCTGATCCTGAGTCTGAATTACCAGTTCCTTTTGAAGGGTGATACCTGGACCTGCCTGCTCAAGTCCGCATAAAATCTCATCGCTTACCATCCTCAGCTTGAGGGTGAAGATCTTTTTACCGATAATATCCTGAGGAATTTTCCCTTCTGCTTCAAAAAAAGCAGTATTGGCAAAAGTCACCACATGATGGGTATCCAGGATGAGAATGCAGTCTGAAGTGACACTGAGCATCTCATAAAGGGGCATCCTTTGCGAGAGAAAAAAATGTTTTGCTGGCCCTATCCGGTCAAATTCCACTTCTCCGGATATTACCAGTACATCCAGGTATTTTGCCATGGAGTTCCGGTTAATATTCAGTGCACGTGACAACTCGATAACGGTCATCCCTCTCGGAGACTGCCGCAGCATCTGTTTTACCCGATCCAGTTCTGGCGAATACCTATCCATTAAATCTTGAATATACTGTCGTGGGTTTTCTCTATTTAGAGATATGCCATGCAAAGGACCATATCATGCCCTGGTGATGCGCAAGTCCCTGTTCCTTTATGCGATATCAGAGCGTAATTTCCTGAAATTTCTTTCCTGGAACACCACAGATGGGGCAGGCCCCTGGTGCAGCATCAAGGGCAATATTTCCGCAGACCGGGCAGAGAAATACCTTTGAGACGTCAAGATCCTTTCCTGCACTGACGGCTTTCAGGGCCTTTTCATACAGGCCTGCATGGACCTGTTCTGCCTTCATTGCATAGGTAAATGAACGGGTTGCATCCTCATTTCCTTCAGCCTGTGATTCTTTGATGAACCCGGGGTACATATGAGTAAATTCTTCAGTCTCACCCTCAATTGCTGCTTTCAGATTGTCAGCCGTCGGAGGAATTCCATATACCTGCAGATGCCGGCGTGCATGGATCTCTTCTGCCTGTGAAGCAGCCTTAAAGAGTGTTGCAACTTTTAAAAACCCCTCCTCCGCTGCTTTCTCTGAAAATGATGCATATTTTCTGTTGGCCTGTGACTCGCCGGCAAAACCGGCCATCAGATTCTCCTTCGTTGCCATACTGATCAGATCGGGATGGATAAGGATAAGTGTTTCGGGATGGCATGAACAGTAATCTCATCCCTGTGCCCGGATAATCTGTGAAGGCACATCTATGCCTGCCAAGCGGATAACCGAGATTGATCCCCTTGATCGCCCGAGAGAAAAGATTGAGAGAAAAGGTGCGTCTGCTCTCACCGATAGTGAACTAATCGCTGCTATTCTGGGAAAGGGTACCAAAAATAACGATGTTCTCACCATATCAAAACAGGTTGCGAAACTCCTTGAGAAAAATAACCTTCCGTCATATGATACATTACTACAGATAGAGGGGATTGGCCCGTCCAAGGCATCGGTCCTTATGGCCTGCTTTGAGCTTGCAAACCGGTACGGGACCCCTGCGGAGCGGGAGCGGATCAGAATAACTGAACCGGATCATATCCGTCAGATAAAAGAGGTTGCAGATCTTGCCTTCCGGTCACAGGAACATTTTCTTGTCACGACCCTGAACGGGGCGTCGGAGGTCATCACCACCCGCACCGTAACAATGGGTCTGCTCAATCACAGTCTGGTTCATCCACGGGAGGTTTTTGCCGATGCAATCACCGACCGGGCGGCTGCCATCATCTGTATTCATAACCATCCGTCCGGAAACCCTGACCCAAGCTCAGAAGACATTGCGGTAACCAGACAACTCTCACAGGCCGGGACCATCCTCGGTATCAGCCTTCTTGATCATCTTATTATCACCAAAGGAGCGGTAACATCACTTCGAAGTCTTGGGTATCTCTCATAAATGAGAGGGAAGATGGTACCGGTCATGCCGGTCGTCATGATCCATGGGTCAGGGCCGCTCCGAGTGCAAATCCTTTCTCAAACGCCTGCTGCAGAATATCAGGGTACCGGTCAAGATCCACCTTATTATCCATATCCCTGACAAGCAGTTCATCGGCAAGCCTGCAGTCAAGAATATCACAGAATGCAAGGGTGGATATTTTGATTCCATCAAAATTATTGGGAAGGTTCATACCACTAATTGAGAGCAGCAGTGTTTTTCTCGTTTTTCTCTTCTCTTTCGGTATGAGGGGGGCTTTTCGCTCATATTTTGCACAATAAAACACCTGGCACCGGTCCATAAATGACTTCAGATGGCCGGGAATGCCCATGGTCATTACCGGTGTTGCAATGATGAGACTATCCATATTCCTGAGCAGCGGGTATATCTGCCCCATATCATCCTCCATAATGCAGGAGGACTGCTCCTTACAGTAATACATCTCCCTGCATGATGAGAACTCAAGTGATGGCACATCAATCAGAGTGACCTCGCATCCTGCCTTTTCAGCCCCGGCGATTGCCTTCTTTAAAAGTTTCGCCGTGTTCCCTTCAGGAAGGGGACTTCCCAGAAGCGCGAGGATTTGTGGTTTCATACTATACTGTCCATATCATCACTCTTAAAGTCACTGTACACAATATCCGGACTATCATATGATCAGATAAAAGGTTGCCGGATTATTCTCATGAAACGGGTCAAAACCGGAATGTACGGTTTCGAATCAGTTATAAAGATCAAGGATGATTACTGATATGGTGACAACCGTGACCGAAGCAAAAAAGGTCAAGGCTGGCGATAAGGTCGGCCCGGGAAAATACGTTTGTATTGATTGCGGACACGCATTTGAATTTACCGATGCAGAGCAGGATCTGCGAAAATGTCCGGCCTGTGCCTGTGAGATGTATGATTGTTTCCCCATGACGCACATCCGTTCAGATGTGAAGACGCCAGAGGATGCAATCAATCCACCAAAACGGTAATTTTCTTTTTTCCCAAATCCGGCCTGATGCCGTGTACTGCCTGCTGAATATGCTTTGATGGAGGAGATTTCGATGGTAAATGTATCTGACGAAGGACAGGTTTTTGAGTGCGAAATCTGTGGAAATGTCGTAAAAGTCCTGGAAGTCGGTGGCGGAGAACTCGTCTGCTGCGGCGAACCGATGGTCCTGCAGGGGTGAGATGCCATGTGTTCAGGGATGGATGATCTTGAGAAGAAGATCGGAAAGGTTCCCAAAATTTTTAAAAAACTGGCTGAGACCGATCCTGACATACATGAGATGATTCTCCGCCTTGACCAGTATATCTGGGATGACGGGGCATTATCCCGAAAGACGAAAAAACTCATTGCGATAGCGATTGCTGCTTCCATGAGGGATCAGCACGCGATCAAGGCACAGATGGCAGGAGCAAAAAACCTTGGGGTGACAAAAGACGAGGTCGAGGAAGCACTTCGTGTTGCCTATCTTCTTGCCGGGATGCCTGCCTATGTAAACGGAAAGGTAATCGAAGAAGAGATTATGTGATGCCACATGTGTTATGAAGATGAAGAGTGCAACTGTGCCGGATTCCCGATTCTGGGCGAGCCTGCACCTGAGTTTGAAGCAGTGACCACCCATGGAAAGATAAAACTCTCCGATCTGAAGGGAAAATGGGTTGTTCTCTTCTCTCACCCTGCCGACTTTACCCCGGTCTGTACAACAGAATTTATTGCCTTTTCACAGGCTGAACCAGAGTTTAAGGCACTCAATGTCCAGCTGATCGGCCTTTCCATAGACAGCGTCCATTCCCATCTGGCATGGGTCATGAATGTGAAAGAGAAGATGGGGGTTGAGATCCCGTTCCCGATCATCGCCGATCTGGATATGAGTATCGCCTCCCGGTACGGGATGATCCATCCGGGTCAGAGCTCAACTGCAGCGGTCAGGGCTGTGTTCTTTATTGATGACAAGGGAATTCTCCGGGCGATGATCTATTACCCGCTCAGTAATGGCAGGTATATCCCTGAGATCATCAGACTGGTCAAAGCACTCCAGACAACTGACAAGGCCGGGGTTGCAACACCGGCAAACTGGCAGCCGGGTGATAAAGTCGTAGTTCCCGCACCGGCAACCGCTGAAGATGCAAAGGCCCGTCTCGCTCAGGGATATGAGTGCAAAGACTGGTACCTCTGCTTTAAAAATCTCTAATTTTTATGAACCAGATCCGAGTACTTGCCATAGCAGGAAGCCCGCGAAGGCATGGCAACTCAGAGATCCTCCTTGACTGGGTTATCGGAGAGATGATGACGGATCCAAAGGTCAGTATGACAAAAGTGATCCTGAATGATGCAGATATTGCCCCATGTCGCGGGTGTAATGCCTGTGAAAAACTCAACGCCTGTGTCAACCATGACGGGATGGATATCCTGCATGATCAGATCCTCTCGGCTGACTGTATCATTTTGTCCGCTCCAATCTATTGTATGAGTATCTGTGCCCAGGCCAAGGCACTTGTGGATCGGGCACAGGTGTTCAGATCACGTAAGTATGTGCTCAGACTTCCAGTCGTCCCTCCCGAACGGATTGGAAAACGTTTTGGCATATTTCTCTCAACAGCAGGTCAGGACTGGGATTATGTCTTTGATGCGGCAATTCCGGTAGTGAAATGTTTTTTCCATGTCATTGAGGTAAAAAACCGGGATATCTCGTACCTGATGATCCGGCATGTTGATGAGAAAGGAGCTATCGAATCTCACCCGACCGCCAGAAAGGATGCATTATCTCTTTCCCGGTCAGTACTTGAGGTTATGAAGGAGCGGCTGGCATGAAGGAAACGGTCACGGTCATCGGTCTTTTAGGAAGCCCGCGTCGGAGAGGGAATACTGAACAGCTCCTGGACAAGTTCCTGGAAGGGGCATCGGATGCCGGAGGAGTATGTGAGAAGGTGATCCTCTCTTCAGTTGAATACTCATCCTGTAAAGGGTGCAATGCATGTCATAAATCAGGTATATGCATCATGGATGATGCTGCAAGAGAGCTTTTTGACAGGATGCTTGCCGCTGACTGTATTGTCATCAGTTCACCCATCTATACCATGGGAGTCACGACTGAGGTCAAGTCCTTTATCGATCGTGCCCACTATCTCTGGGTCAGGCATTTTGTTCTTGGAACTCATGTCATCAGCCCTGAAGAGAAGAGACTTCGGCGTGGCTATTTTCTCTCGACCGCAGGAATGGATCAGGAGGATGTCTTTGATACCGCATTTCCTATGCTCAGGGCATTGTTTAACATCCTGGGATTTACCCACTGTATCGGAGTCCTTGCCCGGAATATGGACGGATATGGTGGTATTACCGGACATCCGACAGCACTGTCCGATGCATACCGGCTCGGTCATGAGGCCGTTTTCGGAATCAGGGACGGTATCCCCTGTCAGGAGCGGGTTAAACGATAGTCTGAACTTTTTTTCACTTTCACCCCGCGGGGTTCACCCTTTATATGCCTGTCCATTGACCTTCGTGTATGGCAGGGGCAGATCTTGCAGGTATCGGGAGGAGATGGCAGGAAAAGATTGCTGCATCTCCTGAGTATACTGTCGTCCCCCATGATAATGTGTTCAGACTTGGTCTGAACCGCTATCCGGTCAGAGAGTCTGTATTTCTTGAGAGACAGCAGGCATTATCCGGATTGTGCCGGGAGTATGCTGATACATATCTTGAGGAGTGCTTTTCCGGCGAGGAGAGGATAAACCAGGAGGGTGAGTATTATTGTATCAGCTCCCGGTTCCCTGCACCGGTGATGAAACCTGACAGAAAGGATATTCATGCCCTGGTTGATCATGATCTGACGCTTGTCCGGGGAATCGGCCCTGCGGTTTTTTCACGGTTACGATGCCGGGGGTGCAGGAGCGTACAGGATCTTGCCAGGATGAGAAAGTTCAGGCAGTCTGCCCTTCATGTGCTTGAGACCCTTGCACGTGATCCGGCTGATATCTGCCGGCTGAGTACTGCACGGAAAGGGTCATCCCATCCGCTTACCCTTCTGACATCCTGTCTCTTCTCTCCTGAATCATTCAGATTTGTTGATATCGAGACACTTGGGATCTTTGGCCGGCCGGTCATCCTTATCGGTCTTGGATATATACGGGAAGGAGAACTGTATGTGAAACAGTATCTTCTTCGCGATATCAGTGAGGAGGCTGCCGCATTATATGCGTTTATGCAGGAGATCCCAAAGGACGCTGTCCTTGTAACTTTCAATGGCAGAAGTTTTGATATCCCGTATATTGCAGACCGGCTTTTCTACTACGGACTTCCCTCCCTGCCGGATACGCCCCATTTTGATCTGCTCCATCCGGCCAGGCGACTCTGGAAACAGGTGGTACCGGATTGCAGACTGAGTACTCTTGAAACACGGATTCTGAATATTGTACGGGATGAGGATCTTCCGGGTGCACTCGTGCCTGAATGGTACTGCACATACATGGAGACAAAAAACCCCGGCCCGCTGATCCCGATTGTCGACCATAACAGGCAGGATGTGGTAAGTCTTGCCTTCCTCCTTGAGCGACTGGTTTGTGAATGGTATGAGCGTCTCCGCATTTCTTGAGTTTCTCCTGGAGAACCGGCGGTACTCCGGATATATCGCACATATTCAAAAGATACCCGGAAAGGAGGCAGTACTCTCCCCGGTTCCGGATGTTCTCCCCGGACGGGTGCGGGAGTGGCTGGAAAGGGAAGGAATATCTCTCTACTCCCACCAGGCTTTGGCGATTGAGGCGATTGCGGCAGGAGAGGATGTCATACTCTGCACGCCGACAGCATCTGGTAAAACACTCTCATTTTTACTGCCATTTCTGACGCTCAGGCAGAAGGAACGGGATGCAACCGCTCTTGCCATCTATCCTGCAAAGGCACTTACCCGTGACCAGCACAAGACGATGCAGGAACTAGAAAAGGCAACAGGAATGCCGATAGATCCGGCGATCTATGATGGTGATACCCCGTCACATGATCAGCCTCTTATCAGAGAGCGGGCAGGACTTGTTCTGACTAACCCGTATGAACTGCATCAGATCCTCCCCTGGCACCGCCAGTGGTCCTCCTTCTTTACAAGGCTCAGATATGTGATCTTGGATGAGGCACACCAGTACCGGGGAGTGTATGGAAGCAGTATGTCCCTCCTTATCAGACGCCTGCTCAGAGTCTGTGACCACTATGGTTCATCCCCACAGTTTTTCCTCTCATCAGCAACCCTTGCAAACCCGGCTGTTTTTGCCGGCCAGCTGACCGGACGGGAGATGACGATTATTGATACCAGCGGTGCACCGGCCGGAGAACGGTACTTTATCCTCTATAACCCGTACCAGGAGATGGCACAGCCCCGCTCGGTCTATTCAGAGAGTGCGGAGCTCCTCTCCCTTCTGGTCGAAGCGGGCCTTCAGTCCCTCTGTTTTACCGGGTCACGGCGGATGACAGAGCTGGTCTCACTGTGGGCAAAAAAAAATCTTGCACGAAGTTTCCCTGAAAAAGCAAAGGCCATTGCCGCATACCGGGCAGGATACCTCCCCAAAGAACGGCAGGAACTTGAGCAGAATCTGAAAGCAGGGATAATGCGTGGGCTCGTATCAACAAATGCACTGGAGCTTGGTATTGATATCGGATCGCTTGATGCCGTGGTAATGACCGGGTATCCCGGAACCATGATGTCGGTCTGGCAGCAGGCAGGACGGGCCGGCCGGTCAGCATCAGATGCCCTTGCAATTCTGATTGCAATGCAAAACCCGCTGGATCAGTTCTTTATGAGGCATCCGGAAGATTTCTTCGCACGCCCGCATGAACATGCGATTATCGATACGAAAAACCCCTATATCCTCTCCGGCCAGCTCCTCTGTGCCGCTTCGGAACTTCCAGTCAGGCCTGAATGCGATATCCGCTGGTTTGGAAACGGAATCACCGGGCACCTTGAGGCACTCAACGGAAGCGGTCTTCTTGCACAGACCCCGCGGGGATATGTCTATACCGGGAGAAAACGGGCGAGCGAACTGGTATCATTGTCCCAGATTAGTGAAGTCTGGACCGTGGAGGTCAGAAACCGGGTCATCGAGACACTGGATATCAGACAGGCGTGCAGGGAGGCACATCCGGGGGCGGTCCTCATACACCAGGGTGAGCAGTATCTTGTCAGTTCCTGGGATTATGAACGACACCGGATTCTTGCTGTACAGGAGGATCCAGGGTACTATACCAGGGTGAACTACCAGACCGGGATTGAGATCCGGGAACGGCTGATGAGCAGGGAGATTCGATCCGGAACCCTCTGTCTTGGAAGAGTGATGGTATCTGAGTGCTATCACGGGTACCGCCGGCTCATTGATGAAAAGACCATCTCAACTGAACCACTCTCTCTTGAACCGATTACCTTTGAGACGATCTCGGTCTGGATTGAGTTTTCCTTCGAAGGGATGAGTGCATTATCACCGGACCGGGATACCGGAGGCTCACTTCATGGTGCTGAACACGCCCTGATCGCCATGATGCCCTATCATGTCCTCTGTGACCGGTGGGATCTTGGGGGACTCTCATCAGCAGGTTCTGCAGAGGTCAGGGGTAAACCGGTCATATTTATTTATGACGGCTATGAAGGGGGAATTGGTCTTGCCGAACGTGCGTATCATATTTATGAAGACCTCTGTGCCTCTGCCGGAACGATGGTTGCGGAATGCAGATGTAAAGACGGGTGCCCTGCCTGCATCTACTCTCCGAAATGCGGAAATGATAATCAGCCACTTGATAAAAAAGGGTGTATTGCGCTTCTTATGCATCTTGCGGGGATGACCTGATGAAAAGGAGGATTATTTCTTATCTTTTGCCTTTGCCTGTGCGGCAGCCGCTTCCTTTTTCTTCCGGTAGTGGTCGGTTATTTTTGAGATATGTGCAATTTTATCCATCTCATTCCCAAACAAAGCAAATCCTTTCTTATCCACCGAGATGATCTTATAGATCTGTCTCATCTCTTCCGGTACCCGCATGCCGGGGATCGACCGCATATTGATAAAATTCTCAATCTGAACCTGAAAGTTCTTTTTCAGCAGTTCCCGCATCTCCTGGATGTTATTGCGGAGAACCCTGATGTCCTCCTGATTCCACTGCAGGATGTGTCGCTCAAGTTCTGATATCCGGTCTATTGCCTCTTTGCTCTTTTCAATATGTTCATCAACGGCCTGTGACAGAGCCATCTCGGCCATCTCAGCGCTATCGATATTCTCATATTGCATACAAAATCCCCTTCCTGTATACGTATACCCTGCAGCTGAAATCAATCTTATTCCTTCTTCTACATCGTACCAAGAACCGGAAGATCCTCAAGGCGGTGTTCTTTTAAAAGATCGATGAGTTCTGTTGCAGCACACAAAACCGGGGGGGTAAGTACCGTATCAGGATCCAGGCATCCCGGCTGGATTCCAATGAGAACTACCGGTGATACTGATGTACAATGTTCGATAAAAAAGGTAAGAGGGATTTGATGAGTTCCAACCCCATAATCCCTGATCACATCAGGAGGAATGATCCGGACAGAACCCGGGGGCAGATCCATATGTACGGCATCAACGATCACAATCTGATCCGGCCTCATTTCCCGTATCGTACGCGTAAAATTTTCCGGAACTATCCCTGCATTGATAACCGACCAGTCTGAACCAAGGAGGTTGTCTGCAATATACGGACCGACCCCGTCATCCCCAAGCATATCATTTCCGATACCAATGAGCAGATCCACAGTACTGTTCCTTTCTTTCCTCACTTCAACCAACCGGTATGATGTGATAATTATTTTATAAGTTACCGGACAATTTTCAATAAATGGGCGTAGAAAAACTGGAAGACATCGTTGATATTCCCTATCCGCAACATCCTCACTGTGCTACGGTTCTGGTCCTTGATACATCAGCATCCATGTCAGGCAATAAGATTGCAGAACTGAATGAAGGGCTTCGTATTCTTACCGATGAACTGAAGGAGGATGATCTGGCAGTAAAGCGGATTGATCTTGCGGTGATAACCTTTGGGAAGGGAGTTGAGATCGTCAGACCTTTTACCGGAATATCAGTATTTGATCCCCCTGAGCTGACCGCCGGCGGATATACCCCGATGGGTCAGGCTATCCTGGAGGCAGTCCGGCTTGTTGAAGAGCGGAAAGCAGAGTACCGTAACCTTGGAACAGATTACTACCGACCCTGGATTTTTTTAATCACCGATGGGCAGCCGACTGATATGCGCAAAGGGGATGAAACATGGGAAAAAGTTATTGCAGCAGTGCATGGAGGAGAAAAGGATCACAAGTTTCTCTTCTGGGCCCTTGGTGTTGACCAGGCAAACATGACCCTCCTTCGTGAAATCTCGCCTCCCGGGAGGACACCACTGATGCTCAAGGAAGCAAAATGGGCCGATATGTTTCTCTGGCTCTCAAAGAGTCTCTCTCAGATATCAGACTCGCGAATCGGTGAGCAAATCTCACTTGAAAACCCGGTCGGTCCGGAAGGCTGGGGAGTAATTACGCTCTGATCCAATGCAGCATAAAAATGCAGGATCCTATATCACCTGTGGAGCATCGGTCGCAGGTACCAGGCATATTCGTGATCAGATACCCTGTGAAGATGCCTGGGGCGGGGTCATCCTCCCTGGTGCACTGATACTTGCTGTTGCAGACGGCCTTTCATCGGCAGAATATGGTGGAGCAGGAGCAGCAATTGCGGTCTCATCAGGTATCAGCACTGCCGCTGACATACTGAAGGCAGAGCAGTATCCCGATATTGCTTTTAGTATCAGGGAGGCCGTCCGGGTAGGGAGAGAGCATATCGAGACCCATGCACGGTCGGAGGGGACAGACATATCCTCATATGCAACTACCCTGCTGATGGCAGTACTCACTCCTGATGAGGTTGTCTGTGGTCATATTGGTGATGGTGCCTGTGTTACCCTCTCTGACGGGAAAGCATCCCTGCTCTCAGTCCCTGGCCGGACAGAGTATGTGAATGAGACGGCTGTCCTGACTAACACAGACTGGGAGTCGCATCTTCGGATCACATCCGGCAGAGGTGATGCTGTTTTGTGTGCAACGGACGGATGTCAGGGGGCACTTATCAGGCGTGAAGACGGGGTATATGTTCCGTATGAACCGTTCATTGTGCCGCTCGTACGATCTCTTGCGCAGTATTGCTTTGAAAAACGTGATTTAAACGCAGAGCTTACTGACCTGCTCGTCTCCTCCCGGATGCGGGCATTATCGTCTGATGATATGACTCTTGCAGTCGGATTCTCTCTTCCTGGTGAGCTTGTCTGATGAACGGGTCGTCCGGATCTGAACCAAAAATCCGGATAGACCGTTCCGGTATCCTGGTCTCGCCCCTGTCTTCAGGCCCGATCCGGGAGGAACTGGTGATCATGAATGAGGGGAAAGGCCGGCTCTATGGAAATATCCGCTCTGATGCAGCCTGGGTCACTGTTCTTGACACGACTCTGAATACTACTTTTATTCAACGCGTAATACTTGAGATACGGCCTGATAAAGCCCCGGCCAGCGGGGAGTCATGGGTGCATATCCTCTCAACCGGCGGGATTGGGAGGGTCAAGATAGAACTCCGGCGAACCCCTGCACCGGTATCTTCACTCCGTCTGGATGAGAAGGTCTTTCAGTTTTGTGGCATTACAAAGGACGAGCCTGTTTCATTCTCCCTGACGGTCAGAAATGCAGGGTCAGGGTTTTTATCAGGTACCGCGGTTCCGCTGTCTGACTGGATTGAGATACCTGTCCGTGGTATCTGGACCCGGACGGTGCAGGTAATTCCGGTCAGAATACTCCCCTCAAAAGCCCCGCGGGCCCGGCATCCGGTCGGCAGGATTCATATAAAAACGAATGGCGGGGAAGAGACCGTTGAGGTCTCCATTCACCGGTCTGAAGAGAAAGGTCCTGTCGCCCGGTTTATTCCATCATCGCTTCGTATATCATGGACGGTCCGGGGCATCATCGAGGAACGCCTTATCGTGAAAAATATGGGATCCGGAACCCTCCGGGGTACGATTCCATCAAAATATCCCTGGATAACCGCTGTTCCATCCATCTTCTCAGTCACGGAGAGTACGATTATTACCATCAGGGTTGACACCCGCCTGCTGACGGGGAACCTTCCTGCATCAGTGCCACTTGTGATCATCACAAACACCGGGCTGTTTACTCTCAATATTGAGATTAGCCGTTCATATCAGGCACAGGTAAAAGCAAGGACCCGCCTCCCGAGGATCAGAACCAGGTCACGAATGATTGTACTTGACCAGCAGGGCAGTCAGCTCCAGATCATATCATCCGGTAAATCCGGCGGAGAAGGTGAGATATGGTATATTGAAGGTGACGACTCAAGATGCGTGAAAATTTTCCATCCGCACCGGAGCAGCCCGGAGATGGAAGAGAAGATACGGGTCATGCAAAAAAGCCCCCTTCAGACACCTCCCGGAACCGGAATATGCTGGCCTTCAGGAATTGTTGTTTCAACAGCCTCTCCACAACGGTTTCTTGGATACCTGATGACACGCTTAGGCAGCAGTTATATGCCGGTACATGCCTGGTATGACGCACCGGATCAGGATTTTTCTTTTGCATTAAAGGCCGCTGCACGACTCGCAGGTCTTGTGCATGCAGTTCATATGAACGGCCACTGCGTCGGGGATCTTCGGGAGAATAATGTGTTTATCAGTACCAGTGGTGAGATATGTCTTATCGATACCGATTCATTTCAGATTACCGACCCGTCATCATCAAAGACATGGTTCTGCCGGGTTGGAACCGGAGAGTATCTCCCTCCCGAACTGATCGACGGAGCATTTGAGAGACAGGATATCGATAGGCTCTTTTCTGATCGCTTTGCCCTTGCCGTCCTGATTTTCAGGTTTTTGATGCAGGGGGCTCATCCGTATCAGGGTCGCGGACCGCTGATTGAGGATGCACCGACCACTCCGGATAAGATTATCCGTGGCCTTTTTGCGTATGAGGGGAAGATTCCAGGGCTCTATCCTCCGGAGTACGCCCCGCCATATGACCGGATTCCGGCACCAGTCCGTGCTCTCTTTCATGAGGCATTTGTCACCGGTCATCAGCACCCTGCGGCCCGTCCGGACCCGCTCAGATGGACAGAAGTTCTGGGCATGCGACCGGATGCTCAGGCATGTGTGTCACCGCAGCTGGTCCTGATAACCAGTAATCCAGAACAGAAAACCGCGGTAAAACCTGATGCAACAGAGCCTTTCTGCCCGCCCTATGTCGATGGTGATGGTCATCAGGTTTTAATAGGGCGGCGGCTGATCCGGATATCCCATGGAGAGATTCGGGAAACAGACCGATCCGGATATCAGATCCTGATCGGAATGAAACGTCTTTTTAAGGTTCCAAATCTCCCGGCCAGTCAGGTCCCCCCATCAGTCATTATTCCTGATTCCATTATCAGCCCTGCACAGAACCCAGCCTCCCGGCAGATTCCGGGGCATGAGAGATGGTATTATCGTATCCCAATGATCGATCTCTCCCGGTATGTTCACTGGCATGTTGCAGCCGACCCATCAGGCTGCAGATCATGGATACGAAAATTTTCATTCAGGCATCGGGTTGCAGCATGCAGAAATCTCCTCTCCGCTCTTCTCTCTATCCACAGGGCTGGACTGCACCCCTATTGCCTTTCACCAAGATCCGTCTTCATCGGGCCTGACAGTTCAGTCCGGATCATTGCAGCTTTGGCAGATGATGAAAAACCAGAGAGAGAGGAGCGGATTTCTCAGATCTCAGAGGTGAGAATTCTCCTGAGCATGATGATGATGGACGGATGCAATCCTTGTCAGGTTGCAGAACGGTCCTATAGGATATTTCCACGGTATGTTCCCTCACCAGACCGGATTCCGTATCCGATGAGGAGGATCTTTTCAGATCATGCAGATATATCCGAATCAATCGAAGATGTCCTCACGGACTGGTTTACACGGGCAGACCTGGCCTTCTCGTCGCTCATCTCCTGTCATATGGATTCCAATCACTGGTACTGTATAGTCCCCGGAGTCTGTCCGTTTTGTCATCCTGATCACATGCTTCGGATTCTGCCCCTTCAGCCGGAACGCTTCTTTTTACCTGGACAAAAGGTGTTATTCCTGCCCCCTCCGCTTCATACGGTCAGATACCTGAAACGAAGGCGTATACAAAAAGAAAGAACAGGGGTTCCTGTCATCTGCCTTTCTTTCCCGCTTTTTATGGTGCCACGGATTTCCGGCTCTCAGGTACTATCTCTTCCAGCCCGCACCAGTGATGCCAATCTTCTGCCCGTATGCCGTATCCGGAATCTTCCGGTGTGTCTGCCCCGGCCAATAACCGCTCTTGTCTGTATTGCGCCAGTGTTCTCACTTGAGGCAATGATACGTGCACGGTTTGATATCTCACTGATTGATGAGATGCGATGGATTTCTGCACTTGAACAGATGAAAGGGACATTATTCCCACGGTTGATTCGCATCAGAAAGGAACGGCGTCAGTATGTCCGGAAAACCATCTCCGTGATGATACTCCCCGGATATTTTGAAGTACCAAAAAAACAACCTGCATCAAAAACGAAGAAAGGAAAGAAGGGGAAGACAAAAGGAAAACTGACGAAAAAATTATCAGAGTTTATCGGAGAATTCTTTGGATAAACCGTATCCTTTTTCATAAGAGGGGTTATCTGGCAGCCAGCGCCTCCTCCGACTGATTCCCAACACGGATTTAGTACATTAAAACACCTGGTTTTTTTAATGTACTGGAAATAACATACTAGACACATAACCACAAATATATTTAGACGACAGATAGAGAAGTCATCAGCTCTTACTTTGAATTATTTTGGACATCCTATGCAATTCTCACTTTATGCCGGTCTTCTTCTCGTATCCTCCCTGATATCGGTTGCTTTGGCCGGATATTCTTTACACCGCCCATCCGATACAGTCATGCGTTCGTTTTTATACCTCATGCTGGGGGTATTTTCCTGGTCTTTCACATATTTTCTTGAGGCGATCTCAACTTCTATCGGGTTTAAGGTATTCTGGTCAGTTGTCTCAGTGATCGATCTTATCGTACCGGTTCTCTTCCTCTGTTTTGTCCTTCAGTTTACCAGGAATGGTGATCGCATTCCTGAAAAAGCAATATACCTGCTCCTGATAATTCCGGTCATAAGCATCTTCTTATCTGCAACCTTTCCTATGCATGGTCTGATATGGCCAAGAATCTACCTGACCGATACCGTCCTTGCCGGAATCTCTCTGATATATGTTCATGGGGCCTGGTACTGGGTAGAGGTTATCTATAGCCTTATGCTTTATTTCACCGCTGCCGGAGTACTTCTGTATTCCGTCACCAGATCAGCCCCGGTCTATGCCATCCAGTTGTGGATGGTGTTTGTCAGTTCACTTTTTCCATTCATCTCAACCCTGCTCTATGCTTTTGCAGCACCAGTATTTCGGGGGATTGATTTCACCCCTATATCCTTCACCCTGACCAGTCTGGTCCTCATCTATGCAATTACCCGGTATCAGCTCTTTGATCTGATACCGATTGCACATGAACAGATTATAACCGATATGCAGGAAGGAGTGATTGTAATAGATGAGCAGAACCGGATCGTTGAGATAAATCCTGCTGCACAACGATTACTCGCGGTCACATTGTCCATGGTGGGGAGGCATATTTCAGCCCTTTCACCATTATTCCCTGGCTGCCTGGATGACCTGACTAATTGTTCAGGTATGAAAAACCGAATTTCGCTGATTGGTGACCGGTGGATTGAGTTTAGGATCTCCCCGGTTAACCGGAAGATGATTCCTGCTAAAGGATCTGGGATGCTTCTTCTTTGCATTGACGTGACCGATCGCGAGCTATCAAAACTGGAAGTATCAAAACGGAATGCTGAACTGGAACTCATGAATCACCAGCTGTCTCATGAAGTATCTGAACGCCGGGCAGCCGAGACAAGTCTTCGTCTTGCAAATAAGAAACTAAACCTGCTCACGAGCATTACCCGGCATGATGTCTTAAACTGGGTAACCGTCGTGAACGGGTATGCACGGATTATCCAGGAATCAGGAGGAGAGCCGGATACTGAGTCACTTGATAAGATTGTGCATGCAGGTGAAACCATAGGGGAGATCATCTCCTTTACCAGTGTGTATGAAGACATGGGAACCGAAGCACCCGGGTGGATCCGAATAGAATCCGTATTCAACGAACCGGATATTACTCATCTTAAAAAAGAAGTCATTTTTTCTCTGAATGTGACAGGGCTTATGATCTATGCTGATCTGATGTTCTCCCGGGTGTTTTACAATCTCCTTGACAATTCCCTCAGGCATGGAAATGGAGTAACAAGAGTGTGTGTCTCCGGATATTCGGTCGGTGAGGAGTACTGCCTTGTGTATGAGGATAACGGGGATGGTATTCCAGATGGCGAGAAAGAGATCGTGTTCAGGCAGGGATATGGGAAGAACTCCGGTCTTGGGTTATTTCTGATTCGGGAGATTCTGGATATTACCGGGATCAGGATCCGGGAGTGCGGAGTATATGGAGAAGGTGTCCGATTTGAGATGATGATCCCGAACGGTAACTTCCGGTTGTAATAAATAATACGGTTTAAACAAAAAGTTAAAATGCGAGGGAAGCGATTTGAACGCTCGAACGCCTTCGCGACAAGGCCCTCAACC
>CAZCSN010000005.1:0-60664 GCA_964501255.1 uncultured Methanospirillum sp.
AGAGCTGTCAGATTCGGCACTCCGCTCTGGAAGCAGCCCGTATGAGCATTAACAGAAAGTTGAACAAGGAACTGGGGCGTATGAACTATCACCTCAAACTGCGGACATATCCGCACCATGTCCTGCGTGAAAATAAGCAGGCAACCGGTGCAGGTGCAGACCGTGTGTCGCAGGGTATGCGTCTTGCATTTGGTAAGGCAGTCGGAACCGCAGCCCGTGTCCAGCAGAATCAGAAGATATTTACGGTATTTTCAAACCCGGCAAGTATTGAAAAGGTCAAGGACGCCCTCCGCCACGGCGGTCACAAGCTCCCCTCTCCGACTCATCTTGTTATTGAGATGAAACAGGAATCCTGAAATTTTTTCTGCAAATCTATTTTTTCCGCATTCTGGATCAGGTCTATACCTTCTTTCATACAGATATTACTGGTATGTCCATATCCGGTGATCCTGACCTTCTGAAACGGATAACTGCCGCAACAGAGAAAGCAGTCCGGGATGCAGAAATCTATCTTCCTGATGATGTAAAGGCACGGCTGAAAAAGGCTTTGGAAAGTGAATCTGTTCTGATTGCAAAGCAGGAGCTTTCAAATATCCTGGAAAACATCGCTCTTGCAGAAGAACGATTCACCCCGCTCTGTCAGGATACCGGAATTCCTGTCATATATGTGACACTCCCTGATGGCATGATCTGGAC
Organism: uncultured Methanospirillum sp.; assembly: GCA_964501255.1. Classification (GTDB taxonomy): domain Archaea; phylum Halobacteriota; class Methanomicrobia; order Methanomicrobiales; family Methanospirillaceae; genus Methanospirillum. The sequence continues at coordinate 697 of CAZCSN010000005.1, forward strand.
ATCTGAAATGAAGCAGGCAGTCCTGATTGGAATTCAAAACGCCACGGAGCAAATACCGCTTCGTCCCAATCTTGTGGACCCCTTCAGCCGGGAAAATACCCTGACAAACACCGGCCTGTCCATGCCTCCTGTTCATGTAAAATCCGGTGATCGGTTTACTATTACAGCCTTTCCGAAGGGAGCAGGGTCAGAGAATGTATCCGGTATTACCATGATGAACCCTTCTGATAAGGAGAATATTCCACGGTATGTGGTTGAGACCATGCTGAAAGCCGGGGGACGACCCTGCCCTCCGGTCATTCTCGGGGTTGGTGTTGGAGGAACTTTTGATGGTGCGGCCACCCTTGCAAAGGAGGCATTGCTGGAACCCATAGATACGATGACCCCGTACGAGCAGGAGATATGTGACCGGGTCAATCATCTGGGCATCGGGCCGATGGGACTTGGCGGCGATACAACATGTCTTGCAGTCAAAATAAAGACTGCCGGATGCCATACCGCCTCACTGCCGGTTGCGGTAAATATTCAGTGCTGGGCTGCCCGACGGGCGACCGTGGAGGTATCCCTGTGAAACATTTACACGCTCCCCTTGGCGATGAAGTCCTCACGCTCAAAGCCGGGGAGATGGTAACGCTGTCCGGAACGGTCTATACAGCACGTGATGAGGCACACCTGAAGATCATGGAGGAAGGATTTCCGTTTGATCCGAAAGGTGCCGTTATCTATCACTGTGGTCCGGTTGTGTCTGATAACCGGATTGTTGTTGCAGGACCGACAACTTCAGCACGGATGAACCGGCTGACCCGGTTTATGCTGGATGCAGGGATTCGGGGAATTATTGGAAAAGGGGGTATGTCATCAGAAGTCAGGGAACAGCTGAAGGGCAGAGCAGTGTATTTTGCCTTTACCGGTGGCTGTGCAAATCTTGCTGCTGCCAGGATGAGACTGACCGGGGTTCATTATCCGGATCTTGGGATGGCAGAAGCGGTTTGGGTGATTGAGCTTGATAAGCTCCCGCTCACGGTTGCCATGGATGCTCATGGCGGAGATCTCTTTGCCGTCGTTGAGAGTCACGCACATGAAGTATTTCAGGGTATGTATCCAACCAGTACAACCAGATTATGAGACTTGAGATTGACGAGTCCCGGTGCAAAGGTTGTAACCTGTGTACCATGGTCTGCCCGTATAAGATTTACAGGCCGGGGAGTCGTCCAAACCGCAGGGGGATATACGTTCCTGAACTGGATCAGCCGGAACGGTGCCCGAACTGCCGGCTTCAGGGACTGTACGGACGACGGTTATGCGGTGTGTGTGCATTAATCTGTCCGGATCAGGCAATCCGGTGGGTCGCTGAAAAACCCTTTGAACCGATGAAGGTGGTGATTGAGTATTAGCAGGATCGCGTTTATGCAGGGAAATATTGCAAGTGCTGAAGGGGCGCTTGCAGCCGGATGTACCTTCTTTGCCGGATATCCCATCACCCCCTCAACCGAGGTTGCAGAGCATATGGCAAGCCGGATGCCCAAGATCAAGGGGACCTGCTATATCCAGATGGAGGATGAGATCGCCTCAATGGCCGCCATCATCGGGGCTGCATGGACCGGTGCACGTTCCATGACTGCAACCTCCGGGCCCGGTTTTTCCCTGATGATGGAGAACATCGGGTATGCCTTCATGACCGAAACTCCCTGCGTGCTTGTAAATATCCAGCGGGGTGGCCCTTCTACCGGGCAGCCTACCATGGCAGCCCAGGGTGACATCATGCAGGTCCGCTTTGGCTCCCACGGTGATTACAGTGCCATCGCTCTCTGCCCCTCAAGTGTTCAGGAATGTTTTGATCTGACTGCAAAGGCATTCAATCTGGCAGATCGCTTCAGAACTCCGGTTTTTCTGATGGCCGATGAGGTCATTGGTCATATGCGTGAGAAGATTGAGATACCTGACAGGGTTGAGATTATCAGACCCAGACCGCTAGCGGATGGTGCACTCCCCTTTGCTCCTGGTCCGGATGGCGTTCCCGGATTTGCACCCTTCGGTTCGGGCCGGCATGTCCATGTTACCGGCCTTACCCATGACGAGCGGGGGTATCCAGACACCACAAATCCGGCACGGCATGAATCACTGGTCAGGCGGCTGGTCTCAAAGATTGAAGATGCACGTCATGAGATCGCTGATTATACTATTGTCAATGAAGATGCAGCGTATGTTTTTGTCTGCTATGGAGCTCCGGTGAGAACGGTCAGGGAGGTTGTTGAGCGGCAGAAGATACCGGGAACCGGTTATCTGCAATTACGTATCGTCTGGCCGTTTCCTGAAAACCTTCTTTCCCGCTTCACCAATGTCCGGGCATTTATAGTCCCTGAAATGAACCTTGGCATGATGGCACGGGAGATCGGACGGCATGTACGAATTCCGGTCATTTCTGTGAGCAGGCTTGGTGGCGATCTGCATACTCCGGAAGAGCTGGTGCAGGCAGTTCGAGATGCCGGAGGGATCTGATGAGAGAGGACTGGCTGAGAGAGGACCGGCTCCCCCATATCTACTGTGCCGGATGCGGGAACGGGACTATTATCAATTGTGTTCTTGAAGCTGTGGAGAGGATCGGATGGGAGAAGAACGATACCATATTCCTTTCAGGTATCGGGTGTTCATCACGGGCACCCGGATATATCCTGACCGATTCCCTGCACACCACCCATGGCCGGGCAATCGCATTTGCAACCGGCGTGAAGATGGCAAACCCGTCCCTTCATGTGGTAGTATTTACCGGAGACGGGGATCTGGCAGCGATTGGCGGGAATCATTTCATTCATGCATGCAGAAGAAATATCGACATTACCGTTGTCTGCATGAATAATCATATCTATGGAATGACCGGCGGGCAGGGAAGTCCGACCACACCGATTGGAAAGACCTCAACGACGACTCCTTACGGTGCAGAGGAATCACCCTTTGACCTTGTCGATCTTGCTATCGCTGCCGGAGCAAATTATGTCGCCCGATGGACCTCATTTCACGTCAAACAACTGACTGATGCGGTACTGACAGGCCTTATGACCCCCGGATTCTCTCTTATTGAGGTCCGGTGTCAATGTCCGACGTCATATGGAAGACGGAATAAGTACCGCGAACCGGTGGATTACATGACCTATCTGAAGACCCATGCGATCCTGAAAGAGAAGTGGGAGCGGACAGCCGGGCCACGTGATGAACTTCCGCCTGACTCATTCCTGGTCGGTGAGTTTATACGGAGGAACCGACCGGTTATGGGGGTGCCTGATGAGACATGAAGTCAGATTCTCCGGATTTGGAGGACAGGGAATCATTCTCTCTGCTGTTATCCTTGGCCGGGCAGCAGCACTCTATGATGAGAAGTACGTGGTTCAGACCCAGGTATACGGGCCTGAGGCACGGGGTGGTGCATCAATGAGTGCTGTGATCATTGATGATGAACCAATACTCTACCCAAAGGTCCGGGATCCGGACACCTACGTCATCATGAGTCAGCAGGGATTTGAAAAATACGGGCGAAACCCCCGGAATGATGCAGTGATGCTTCTGGATACAGGTCTTGTTCATGATCGTCCTGCATGCAGGTGGGTTGGTATTCCTGCAACCCTTGCGGCAAAAAAAGAGCTTGGACGGGAGATTGTTGCAAATATTATCATGCTTGGTGCATTAACCACCGCGACAACCGTTGTATCCGGTCCGGCCCTTGAAAAGGCAATACTTGACAGCGTTCCGAAAGGAACCGAGGACCTGAATATCAGGGCGATGAAGCGTGGTCAGGAGCTTGGCACAGAGGGTGATACATCATGAAACTGAAAGAATATGAAGCAAAGGAGATTTTGCAGAAGGCAGGCATACCTATCCCCCGTGGTGTAGTCGTACAGAAGGGAGCAGACTATCTGGTCAGTCCGGATATCAGGGAGGCGGCCGTAAAAGCACAGGTTGAGGTAGCCGGACGGGGGAAAGCCGGCGGTATTCTCATGGCAGATCAAGCAGGCATCAGGAAGACCGTTGACCAGCTCTTTCAGACCACAATCAAGGGTATACCGGTTGAAGCGATCCTCATCGAGGAGAAACTGCAGATTCAGCATGAGTACTATCTCTCCATAACGATTGATCGATCACAAAAGGCACCGGTTATCCTGTTCACGTCCGAAGGTGGTGTTGATATAGAGGAAGTTGCACGGAAAAACCCGGCAGCAATACGAAAAGCGACCGTGTTCCCTCTTCTGACCACTGTTCCGGGATATACCATCCGGTACCTGCTTCATGACGCTCCCAAAGAGATTGGTCCTATCATCCAGAAACTGTATACGGTTTTCATGGCACAGGATGCTCTTCTTGCAGAGATTAATCCGCTTGTTATGACTCCGAACGGTCTTTTTGCAGCTGATGCAAAACTTATCCTGGATGATAATGCCCTGGCCCGTCATGGCATCAGGGAGAATCGTGATCTTTCAGAACGTGAACGTCAGGCTGCCGCTCATGGATTCTCATTTGTGGAACTTGACGGGAATATTGGTGTTATCGGAAACGGGGCCGGGCTTACGATGGCTACCGTTGACCTCATCAACCGCATCGGAGGAAGACCCGCAAATTTTCTTGATGTCGGTGGTGGTGCTGACCGGGTCCGTGTCGCTCATGCAGTCCGGCTGCTCGGTTCCATGCCTGATGTAACGGTCATCATTGTCAATCTTCTTGGTGGCATTACCCGGTGTGATGAGGTAGCCGCAGGGATTATAGAAGCCGGTGTCAGTCAGAAAATTATTGTTCGTCTGGCCGGGACAAATGAGGCCGAAGGAAAAGCCCTTCTTTCTTCAAAAGGATACCTCATGCTGGATACGATGGAGGAAGCGGTGACTGCTGCGGTGGAGGCATCATCATGATTTACGCTGATAAAAATACCGGGGTCATCGTCTGTGGTGCTACCGGGAACCAGGGTTCATTTCATATCGACCGGATGAATCAGTACGCCCGTTCTGTCGGTGGCCGGGGGGTTGTGGCCGGAGTCACACCAGGAAAGGGTGGACAGGAGGTGCATGGCGTCCCGGTCTATAACTCTGTTCTTGAGGCAGCAGAGGAACAGAATGCGCAGGCAGCAGTACTTTTTGTTCCTGGATCTGCAGCCGGCGACTCGATCATGGAGGCAGCAGATGCCGGGCTTGATCTTGCGGTTACGATAACGGAGCATATACCCGTCCATGATGTCATGCGTGCGGTGACCTATGCACAGATTCGGGACTGCACCATAATTGGCCCCAATTGTCCGGGACTTCTCTCTCCAGGGGAGATCAGTATGGGCATTATGCCTGCTCATCTGGCAACCCAAGGTCCGGTTGGTGTCATCTCCCGCAGCGGGACTCTGACATATGAAGTGGTGCACGAACTTACCCGTGCAGGGATTGGTCAGAGTACTATCGTGGGCATCGGGGGTGATCCCATCATTGGGCAGACGTTTGCAGATGCGCTCGACCGGTTTGCAGATGATCCACAGACAAAGGCTGTTGTCATTCTTGGAGAACTTGGCGGGAACCTTGAGGAAGAAGGGGCACGATCCGCGGATATACCCGTTGTTGCTTTTATTGCCGGAACGACTGCACCGGCTGAGAAACGGATGGGTCATGCCGGGGCCATTGTCACCGGTGGTGAAGGGGACGCAAATGCCAAGATTGCCCGGCTCCGTGATATTGGTGTACCGGTTGCAGATCGGCTGAGTGAGATCCCTGCGCTCATCAGAGAGGTGCTCTGATGTCACTTATAGAAAATCTCCGGGGCCGGGGAGATGGTGAGGAATCTTCTGGCGGGAAGTATAATCCGTTCCGTATTCTTGAGATCGGGGAGAGCATGGTCCGGTACTGTGATGGTATCAGGATCAAGAATTACAATTTCCTGGCCATTCTGACCAGTGATCGTCTGGTCCTCATCGAGAGTGCCCAGCAGAGTGCGGGAACCATTGCAAAGGAGATCCCGGTTTCCATGATTCAGGGTGCTGTCATGGAGCGGGATGAAAAGAACCGCCCTGCACTTGCCATATCCATGGAGGTCGGCGGGCAGACCCGTCTTATGAAACTCGTTTTTACCGGACTGATTGCTGAGCCGGAGACTGAATGTCGCGAGTGGTTTGCTGCGATTAATGGATATCCCCCTGAACCGGAGGTACAAAAGGAGCCGGAACCTGAGCCAGCGGTGCAGGTATCCCCTCCTGCAAAGCCACAACCTGAACCAAAGCAGGTATCTCCGTCACCGATAATTGATGCGGAGGCTGTATCATCCGTCCGAAAAGAAGTACCCGTTCAGGAATCCGTTGCTGAACAGGTGAAACCGGAACCGGTACCAGTTCCCCCGCCGGTGGTGACCGCAGGACCGGATGTTCCTATGGCAATATCGTCCGTACCAGCAGCACCAGGTATCGAACCGGCACCCCGGCAAGTCTCACCTGAAAAATCCCCGACGATCACAGAAAAGAGCACAAAACACATCCCAGTTCCCCCGCCAGGTTCAGATTCAATACTGATCTCCATCGAGAAACCATCCGTTGCTCCGGTCAGGTTTAAACGAAGAAGCATGATACCTGTCGGAGGGAGTGGTGGAAAGAGCCGGTATTGCATGCACTGCGGCTCCAGAGTTTCGTCTGTGGCAAAATTTTGTCCTGTCTGCGGGAAAAACCAGAGCTAATTATTCATGGAGCTGCACCATGGCAGATATCCGGGTCTGGATGCATGCCGTGGGATCGCAATTCTCATGATGGTATCGTACCATCTTTTTGTTGATCTCGACTTTATCGGCATACCAGGTCCGAATCCGTTCTCCGGTCCTCTGAAATATTTTGGTTTTCTCACCACGATATCATTCATCGGTATTGCAGGCATGTCAGCACATCTGAAATCAGAAAAAAATCGTGGGTTTTGGAGACAGATCCGTGCGTTTTTAAAGCGCGGTGGAGAACTTCTTCTGATCGGTGCCGGGATATCCCTTGTCACCTGGTGGGTCATGCAGGGCGAAGGGTATGTGGTTTTTGGCATCCTTCACCTTATCGGCACCGCCCTCATTCTGGCTCCCTTTCTCTACCGCCTTGGATATTATGGCCTCATTCCGGCTGGAGGACTGATATTGATTGGGGTTTTTGGCCTTCCTCCCGGACCTTTGTGGCTTGCATGGATTGGTATCTGCCCGGAGGATTTCTACTCCGTAGACTATACTCCCCTGATCCCCTGGCTTTCAGTTTTCATGATTGGATTATCAACCGGCAGAATTTTGTTTCCATCCGGATATCCCCGCTATTCCCTCAAACTTCCTGAAAAGCCGGTAAGATGTCTTGCCTTTTTTGGAAGGCATTCACTCGCGATATACCTGATTCATCAGCCGGTTTTATTCCTGCTGATTTTGACATTCTCAAAAATGGGTGGTTTATAAAAAAGTTCTATTTGAGAATATTCAGAAATCCTGATAAGAGTTCGGAAGAGTTATTCCCCGGTGTATTACCGGTTGAATTCATGGTATCAGAACCGGCAGAAGAGAGGTTACTCTTTACCGACTCAAGACGTGACCGGACAACGGTGAGATTCGGATCGGTCTCAATCGCTTTTTCAAATGCTTTTACTGCCTCATTGTTCTGTCCCATCTTTTCATATATTGTTCCGATGTAATACCATCCGACTGCATTTTTGGGATCATAGGTTGTTGCGTTCAGGTATGCAGCGATTGCCTCTTTGTATTTTCCCTGATCAAAATACGATGCCCCCATATTTTCCCAGGCACTTGAAAAATTCGGACGTATATTTACAGCCTGCCGGTATGATTCAACCTCTTCCTCATACCGTCCCAGTTTTCCAAGGGTCACTCCCCTGTTATACCAAACATCCGGATCCTGCGGGCTGAACCGTACAGCATCATCAGCAACTGATAAAGCTTCTTCGTATCTTCCCAGCCTGTTCAGGACGATGCCAAGATTATTCAGTGCATCCGTAAAACCGGGACGAATTTTCAGTGCAAGCTGATACTCTTTTGTGGCATTTTCATACTGTCCGAAGGAAGACAACGCGTTTCCCATCAGGTAATGCTCATCAGCTGTCATTTCATCAGTCTCTGCACAGGTTATCGGAATCAGGATAAGAATTGCGAAAAGAGTGATAACAGGAATAATGCCATTCATTCAGTACACGGTTGGAACAGAATGAAATAAGGGTTGTGGCTCTGTGAAAAGTGAGGATATAGAGAGGTATGAAATGAATGATTCGTTTCCTTCGACGGTTGCAGAACCAGACTGCTCCATGCTGGAATGGGCGGTATTGATTTCCTCATGATTTTTTTCATTCCTGATCTCTTCTCACAATCCGTTTAAATTGCATTATGTGGATATTTCAGGAAATCCGCTCCAATATGGATAACCAAAAAATGTATTTATACTTCTGACTGCAATCATTACATCATTATGCCAGTCAACCAGGCGCAGGTCGACAGCATCATTTCTTCGGCATCTGCCGAAGATCCAGAGATCCAACTGCTTAAGCTCAGAGATGAGGTTGAGCTGCTGAAGACCTCTATTAAACGCCTGCTCATTGATATCCGGGAACGAATGAATGATGCGGAAAACCCGCTTGTTCAGGCGTTAAAGGGGAACCCGGTGGAGTTTGTGGGGCAGCATACCACAGCTCCGACTCCGATGGAGGGGTATATTGATGATTATGATGAAGAGCCATCAGGTGGGGGTTTTTCAGAGGAAGGGGGATCGATGTCAGTGTCAGAAGAACCAGAAGCGATTGAACCGGTCGGACAGCCGGATGTGGGAATGACTGCAGGTCTTGGTGGGGGAGCAGCCAGTGTCTCATCTGCGTTATCTTCTCTTGCAGCGGAGAAAGGGATGCTTGAAGCACTTCGGAATCAGTTGTTTGCCCAGCCGTCACCGGCTGCAGAACCAGTAAAACAGAAAAAGCCACGTGAGAAGGTGAAGATACAGAAAGTATACAGCCTGTTTGAATGGACGGCGAATAATGTCAAACGATATGGCCATGACCGTGTTGATCTCATGCTTGAGTCATACAAGGAGATGGGTCATATCTCCGAGGAACACTGCAAACAGGTAAAGGATATTGCCCGTCTCATGGCCCCGTCCATTGGCGAGGTCCATGAGATGAAGGCCGATGAGTTCGTCCTGGCACTTTATGAACTGAACCGGATATTGCAGCCTGATGATCCTGGTCTTGACCGTGACATGCTGGATGTCTTGATTGAGAAGAGAAAGATGGCAATGCCGTCCGGCCGGATAGAGGAGACAGATAACCTGATAGAGGATGACTCAGAGTTTGAGTATATTCCCTCCCGTGAGTAACTGCCGGTATGGCAAGCGAAGCTATCTCATCGTCAATCATGATAATAGGGGCGGTCCTCGGGGCCGCTGTCCTCATCACCGCTATACTTCCAGCGATTTTTTCGGCTGGAGATACCTTCGGGACCGTATCGTCATCGGCTGAACAGAAACTTAAAACAGACTTTCGGATAGTAAATACGTATGCCTATGATAATTCACCAGATGTGGTAAAAGTCTGGTTAAAGAATGTCGGTGCGGTTCGGATCTCAATTTATGAAATTCAGAAGTCAGATGTTTTTTTTGGGGTGAATAATCAGGTATCGATGAGAAGTTATTCGACAGGATTTACATATGAATTAAAAGGATCAAGTGATGGATATTGGGACATTGGTGAAACGCTTGAAATTACACTGACAGAACCTACCGGCATTTCATCAGGTGATCAAATCTACTTCTCCTTTGCATTACCGAACAGTGTCAGGCGAACAGTGACGTTCTCTACGAATAATTAATTTATGGCCTCTTCTCTTATAACAGGAGCAGTAAGTCTTTTATTAATAATCATTGCAGGATATATCATTGCAACGGGGATATTAACAATCGCAGAGACCACAATTATTGCACAAACAGAGATGTCTGCAATATATGCAAATATTGAGCAAACCAGAATCTCCGTAAGTAATTATATATGGTCAGATTCCGATAAAAGATTGTCTTTGTATTTTCAGAATGATGGTGCTGTCTCATTTAAACGGCTGGATTCTGGAATCGATTTATTTATTGGCGATTCATCAGATAATAAAACAATACGATATTCATTGTCTGATGTTACTACCCGAATACCAAATGATGTAACAAATAAAGGTTTTTGGGATCCATCAGAAATATTAGAGATAAACATAACATTACCATATACACCGAATTGGGCGAAATTTATTGCTTCAAATGGTATAGGGGCATCAACAAATATTGAGCCTTGATTAACAATCAGTGTTGTTTTTCATTAAAAATTCTGACTAAATAATGAATATCGGATGCAAGTATAAAGAACATCTTAATAATTAAAATCTGGAATTATTTGGAGAACACCTATTATCTTTTATCATAAATTAATTATGGGGGCATTCATCACATGGCAGAATTAGATCTCACAGGTGGCGAGGAAGCTCGGGGGGACATAGCTGACCTTCTAGGGAAGGAAGAACGAAAGATCCTCACAACGGGAAATGCAGAAATCGATAAAAAAATAGCTGATGGTCTTCCGCTCGGCTCATTGACACTCATTGAGGGAGAGAACGATACCGGCAAGTCAGTCCTAACTCAGCAGTTTATCTGGGGAAGTATGCACAACAACCTCCGTGTTGATCTCTTCTCGACAGAATTAACAACGAAAAGTTTTCTGACCCAGATGGAGTCGATGTCCCTTGATATATCCGACTTCTTTGCCTGGGGATATATCCGCCTCTTTCACTGCCACCTGGTAGAGTTCAAATGGACTCCTGATGCCATGAATGATATCCTTGACCGGATTATCACGCATGTCAAGTTCAGTAATACTGATGTTGCCATTATTGATTCATTAACAATATTTACGGAATATACAACAAATGAGGCAGTCCTTTCATTCCTGACCCAGGCAAAAAACATCTGCGATCAGGGAAAGACAATTCTGATCACCATGCATAGTTATGCATTTACCGATGAGGTCCTCACCCGGGTCAGGTCCATCTGTGATGCACATCTTCTCCTGATGAGAAAACTCATGGGTGATAAATATGTCATGGTTCTTGAAGTGGTCAAGGTCAGAGGTGCCAGAAAGACCACTGGTAACCTTGTCAGCTTTGAAGTCCATCCCGGGTATGGGATGAAGATTATTCCGGTATCAGTCGCAAAAGTCTGAGTATGCCACGTCTGCAGATCCAGGGGAAAATACCTTTCCAGGAGGCTGAAAGTCATGATACTGAAGAGTGTATCCTCAATCCTGAATCCTGCGCACTGTACCGGATGCTTCCTGCAAATGCCAAAGAATATGCCCGGAATTATCCGCACCTTCTTGAGTACCTGCATATCTTTCCGGTGGATGAATTCGGAATTCCTCTCTTTTTCTCTGAGCTCAAACGTGATTTAAAGGGAATCAAGGATCCCAACCTCATCTATCCGGCCAAACCTCCCATCTTCATTCATATATTCTTTGATCCCAATGATGTGAGGAATTTTTACATCCCCATTGAACCCTCATTCATGCATAACATCGGGCGGTTACTTCCGGCGATTGAGTACCGCCTTGTTGATCTGCTTGATGCGCTCGAAGAAGATCCGGTTACCCCTGAAGAGCGAACCTCGGTATTAAAACGCCTGCTGAGACAGGTGATGTATATCAAAAAGCCAGGGGAAGCCATCGATCCTGCCCTCCTTAAGATTGAAGGGCCGAAAGGGTTTGGTGATAAGATTAAGACATTTCTTACCACCGATCTCACCGCCAAAGAGGAGCCGGGTGCGGAACGATTATTTGCAGATGTTCCTCATCTTGCCGACGGACGTATCATTGTCACTCCCCAGGAGTTTGAAGCAATTGAATACCAGATGATCCGGGACAAGATCGATGTCGGACTCCTCTACCCGTTTATTTCAGACAATTTTATCGAGGATATCACCTGCGACGGTCTTGGCCCCATCTTTATTGAACACAAGATCTTTAAAGGACTGAAATCAGTCGTCGGGTTTGATCAGGAAGCTGCCCTTGACGATTTCTGCATCAAGCTAGCTGAAAAATCACGCCGGCCGATCACGTACAGAAATCCGATCGTTGATGCAACGCTTCCGGACGGGTCACGTATCAACATCGTGTATTCAACTGAGATCAGCCGTAAGGGAAGTAACTTCACCATACGAAAAGCGATGGATGATGTCATCTCCATCACCAAACTGGTCGAGTTTGGGACCTGCAGCTATGCACTTGCTGCATATCTCTGGATCTGTATTGAGAACGGGATGTCACTGTTCATGTCAGGTGAGACCGCATCCGGTAAGACAACCTCCATGAATGCTCTTACCACGTTTATCTCCCCTGAGTCGAAGATCGTCAGTATTGAGGATACCCCTGAACTTATCATCCCCCACAAAAACTGGACCCGTGAAGTTTCGAAAGGAAAGGGAAAAGGGGAAGGTGAAGGATCGGATGTGACCATGTTTGACCTGCTTCGTGCAGCGCTTCGTCAGCGTCCAAACATGATCATGGTCGGTGAGATTCGTGGAGTTGAAGGAGCGGTCGCATTTGGTGCGATGCAGACCGGTCACCCGGTCATGAGTACATTCCACGCTGCAACGGTGGAAAAGCTTATTCAGCGACTGACCGGAGATCCGATTCTCATCCCCAAGACATTCGTGGATAACCTCAACCTCGTCGTCATTCAGAGTGCAGTCCGCCGTCCTGATGGGGCGATGGTCCGGCGTCAGCTGAATGTTTCAGAACTGGTCGGGTATGATGCACAAAGCGGTGGTTTCTCCTTTGTCGAAGTGTTTACCTGGGACCCGGTCACTGACACGCACGAGTTTACCGGTAAAGGGTCAAGTTTTCTGCTTGAAAACAAGATTGCCACCATGCTCGGTATTCCTGAACACAAAAAGGCCCAGATGTACATGGAGGTCGAGAAACGGGCAAAGATCCTGGAACGACTTCATAAAGCGGGATATACTGATTTTATTGAACTTTTCAACATGATTACGAAGCTGAAAAAACAGGGTCTCCTCAATATCGAAGTCTGAACTCATGGCACTTGAAGGCATTCTGGATAAACTCCGTGCATCAAATCAGGGTAAATTACCGTTTGAGGATTTGTATGCATCGATACATGCACGCCTCTACAAATTTTTCATTGAAGACAAGTATATGGGGTCAGATCTCCTCTTCATGCTGACCTATATGGCTGCGATCATCACCGCAGATGCGTCACGGCCTGAGATTTTTGCATACACCGGCTCCCGGTCTGAATATGTATCAACAAAGTATATCCGCCGCGCTGATCTGCTTGTGAAGAGATGGGGGTACAGTTATGTGGAGGCCCTTTCCAACGTAGCGAAAAAAATCGAGAACGAGATGCTGTTTTCGATGATCAACCGGTACGCAAATGCGATCGAGTCCGGGGTTCCTGACAGTGATTACCTGACGCGTGAACTTGAGACCATACGGAATATCTATAAATCAACGTATGAGCAGGGCATTGAGATGCTGAAGAAATGGGGAGATGCGTATATCTCAATGCTCTTTTCCGGTGCTCTTGTTGGTATCATTATCATGGTGTCTATCGCAATTTATGCGCCTGATAATATCCAGGGTACCCTGATGACCTCCTACATTCTGATCGGCGGGATTTCTGTACTGGGCATCATTACCATGTATAAGGCAGTCCCGGCCGACCCGAAGACCCACCGCCTCCCGCAGGGATCTCCGGAGCAGAATATGATCCACCGGATGGAGAAGAAGGTTGTTCCAATCCTTTGTATCATTGTCATTTTACTGCTGCTGCTTGGGATGAATTTCGGCCTTGTCCTGATGCTTATTGGTATGCTCCTCTTTCCGCTTGGAGTGATTGCCTTTATTGATGATGGAAATATCACCCTTCGGGATACCGAGTTTCCCACGTTTATCAAAGGTGTTGGCGCGGTTCAGGGAGGAAAAGGTACAACCATCGCCCCTGCGATACAGGATATCGATAAAAAATCCCTCCCCTATCTTGAACCTCTCATTAACGCTGTTTTTTCAAAATTAAACCTTGGACTTGACGAAGACAGGACCTGGCAGCGGTTCATCAATGATGGCGGGAGCTACCTGATTTATAAGTACCTGAATATTTACCGGGATGCGCTCAAGCTGGGTGGGAAGGCTGATGCGATCGGTCAGATCGTCAGTTCATCCATGCTGGATCAGGTCCTGCTCCGTGATCACCGGCATACCATTTCAATGGGTTTTATGACGCTCCTTGTCCCGATGCATGCGATGATGGTTGCGATTTTCCTTTTTCTCTATAATATCCTCGTCGTTATGGCAGATGCCATCGCTGAAAAAATGTCCTCACTGGGAGAGGCCGGAGCAGCATTAACATCCGGTCAGGGTGCCTCCATTGCAGGAGCATTGGGCGGAAGTATGTTTGTCTTTTCGAATTTTGACAAGGATGCAATCGGGTTTTATGTAATCATTATCATCACGATGCTAACGATCTCCAATGTTATTGCCGGGAAGATTGTTTCAGGCGGGGATAATGCATTAATATATTTTTATACAAGTCTTATCTGTTCTGTATCCGGACTCCTTTACATAGTGGCTCCCATCATAACCGGAATATTCTTTATGATTCCCGTCTTTGAAGGTGTATAAGCGATGATTGAACTCTCAGACTCTACCCGGCGGCTCGTCATATTTGTGGCAATTGTTCTTGGGGGTTCAATTCTTCTTATCTTTGATATTCCTGTTCTGTATCTGATGATGGGTGTTATCGGGATTGCCATCATCCTGCTTGTCATCACCGGTACCATCATCCTGTCTGAGTTAATCCGGGATATCAAGTACTGGCTGAAAAACCGGCCGAAAAAACCAAAGAAAGAAAAACCTCCAAAAGAGAAGGGGAAAGAGAAAGCAAAAGGAGCGGGCATATTCTCGTCATTATCCGGAAAGATAAAGATGCCCTCCATCTCCCTGCCTGCGATTAAGTTGCCGTCACGGTCAGAAAAACCACGTGATGAGAAGAAGAAAGGGCGGGAAGAGAAGAAGGGGAAGGAGAAGAAAGCCGCTCAAAAGACTGAAAAGGCCGGTGATGAAGAAGAGGTCATGGAGGAGCCCGGGTCAGGTGCCGAAAAAGGGAAGGCTGATGATGCAACCTTTGATGCAGATCTCCTTGAGGGTCTGGACCTTGATGACAGCCTTGATATTGACGCTGAACTGGACTCGGTAAACCCGGAGTTTGATAATATCCGGACACCGTATGGGGAAGGGGAGGTAATGCCGGAGATTCCATCTGATTCTGATGTAAAGAAGATGGACATCGCAACCCATGACGAGGAAGAAGAGATTATTCTGGATGATGATCAGGGACCGGATGAGATTGATGCTATCTACTCAAGCACGATTGATATCGGCTCAGACTCCGGCGGGGATGTGATCTCAAACCTTGAAGGCGGGGATACGATCAGTTCATCTGATCTCTCTACCTACAGTTCATCTGAAGACACGCCCTACATGTATGGTCAGGAGGAAGACTCCGGCGGTGAAGAACAGTTTGAACTGAGTCAGATGAAAGGCGGTGGCGATGATGATCTTATCGCGTCACTGAAGGCTGATATCGAAGACCTGAAGAAAAAGGATGATGATGTACTTCTGCGGGATTTGAAGGATGTGCATGTGACAGCCGAGGAACTTGCTGAAGAACTTCAGGAGATAATGACCATCATCAACCGAAGAATAAAAAGAAGATAAATACCACGAAAAGAGATCAGAAAGGGAAGTATGGCAGAGGTTCCGGCAAAACTGGAAAAAGGCGGGTCATGGGTGACCTCACGAATTGATATCGGAAATGACGGTATCGTTCTGAAAGATCCATGGAATGTCACAGTAAGTTACCGGAGTATTGTTGATCTTCAGAAACGCGGGCAGATGATCACGCTCATTGTCACGATGCCGGATAAGACCGAGCGGCCGTATAAGATCGCATCGGTTGAGAAAGTCCTCACAATTCTTACCAAAAAGATCATCATGGCCTGTAATGCGTACAGGATCATGGCCCATTTCATGTCTCCGGCTATCCGGGGCGGTGTTCTGGTGACTGATGCAAAGTGGGAGAAGGGGGCTATTGCGGTTTTGAAAACCGGTATCTGGTTTGTAAGTCAGGAGAAGCAGATCAGCGTTCCGCTCAAGGAAGTGGCAAGCCTTGAACTCACAAAACGGGAACTGCAGAAAAAGAAGCTTGACGTTATCAAGATTGACCATCTTGAGGGCGGTGAGGTTGTAACCAGTTTCATTCTCTGTCCCCTCTCGACCTTACAGGTTCTCTACAACTTCCTTCGGGATGCAACCAAAGATATGGACATGAAAGGATCCGAACTGGATCAGCTCGATGCCCAGACTGCCCAGGTTGCCATGCTGATCTATAGCGGTATGGATACAAAATCCATAGAGAACATGTTAAATCTCCAGCCAGAAGAACTGAACGCAATATACGAGACTCTTTTAAAATTAAAACTTGTGGATGTCGTCATGGTCAGAAAAGAGGTGCAGCTGACTCCAAAGGGTGTCAGGTATATCACCGATGCCCTCAAGCCCCCCTCATAAGACCAGATATTCCACAATCCTTTTACCAGTAAATATCGTTTAATTCATAGGAGGAACCGTTCACCCATGGGACGAATCCTGATTGTCGATGATACATTGTTTATGCGGACCTTGCTCAAGAACATACTCAGCTCCGGGGGACACGAGATTGTCGGGGAAGCTGAAGATGGTGATATCGGCGTTACCAAGTATAAAGAACTGAAGCCTGACCTTGTGACGATGGATGTCGTCATGCCAAAGATGAATGGAATTGAGGCACTCAAAGCCATTAAGGCACTTGATGCAAATGCGAAGGTCATCATGTGCACTGCAGTCGGTCAGGAACAGATGGTAAAACTGGCGATCAAAAGTGGAGCAAGGGGATATATTGTAAAGCCGTTCCAGGCTCCAAAGGTTCTGGAAGAAATAGGAAATGTCCTTGGTGCTTAACACATGATCAGGGTTCTCGTCATCGACGATTCACTCTTTATCAGAACTGTTGTACAGGACATGCTGTCTGATGATCCGGATATTCAGATCGTCGGTGTTGCCTCTGACGGCCTTGAAGCGCTGGATAAAATCAGGGAACTAAAGCCTGATCTCATTACCTTGGACATTGAGATGCCCAGGCTTGACGGACTGTCAATGCTTGAGCGGAAAAAAGAGATCGACCGTTTTCCCAAAACGCTGGTTCTCAGTTCTCTCACGTCCGAAGGGGCGGAGATGACAAAACGGGCGATCGCTCTTGGTGCCGATGATTTCATGCTCAAGCCCAGGGGAATCAAGAATATCCGCGAGATTGGTGGCGAGCTGAAACATAAGATAAAAAATATCTGTACGATTGCATATGTCACTGCAAAACCTGCATTAAAGGATAGTAATGCGAGGAATGTAGTACTGATCGGGTCATCCGCCGGCGGACCCCCGATGCTTGATACCATCGTATCCAAACTTCCTTCTGACCTGAATGCAGCGGTCATTATCACCCAGCATATGCCAAAAGGCGGATTTACTGCTGCGCTGGCAGCACGTCTGAACCGGATCTCGCCACTTCAGATACGTGAAACTGAGAACGGGGATATTTTAAAGAACGGCACAGTTCTCGTTTCCAAAGCAGGTTTTCATACGGTGATATCATCCGTTCTTGACAAAGGAGGCAGTCAGAGTGGGAAGATCATTCTGACCGACTCTCCGCCGGTTCATAATGTCAAACCCGCAGTGGATAAGACATTCATCTCTGCGGCTCAGGTTTTTGGCAGTCATTGCGTCACTGCTATTCTGTCAGGAATGGGCAACGATGGCGGTGAAGGAACCGAGGCAGTCAAGAAAGCCGGAGGAGTCACTATCGTGTGCAGGGAAGAAGACTGTCTTGTTTACGGGATGGCGCGTTCAGCATTGTCCCGGAACTGCGTCGATCATGTGCTTGCATTACAGGCGATTCCCGAGAAGATAATTGAGACTATCAGGACCATGAACGGGTGAATTATGTCTGATCTTGATGCATACCGGAGTCTTTATGTTGCCGAATCGCGTGAAAACCTTGAGGGTATCGTCAGCAATCTTCTGATCCTGGAGAAAGGTACTGATTCTCATGCAATAGACGAGATCTTCCGGTCTGCTCATTCCCTGAAGGGCATGTCTGCATCCATGGGATTTTTGCACATGGAAGAGATCTGTCATGCCCTTGAGGATGTCTTCTCACAGATTCGGAG
Source organism: uncultured Methanospirillum sp. (assembly GCA_964501255.1). Lineage (GTDB taxonomy): Archaea > Halobacteriota > Methanomicrobia > Methanomicrobiales > Methanospirillaceae > Methanospirillum. Next base: position 19,025 of record CAZCSN010000005.1, read on the forward strand.
CGGCAAACTCGAGGTCACTCAGTCACTGGTCGATGATCTCCTTGGTGGTGCAGATGATATCGAGCTTATGATCGATGATATCGAGGCTGGCGGTGACGGCACCCTGGAACACAAGGATCAGCGCGTTAAAAGCCTGAAACGCTGGCTGGAAGTAGGTGATGCCGCACCAGTGGTTGCAAAACCGCCTGCCCCTGCTCCGGTTGCAGCTGAGTCTGCCACACCAGAACCGCCAGGCGATATGTATGAAGGTCCGGCATATGATCAGGATTACGGGTCAGGATATCAGACGTATTCACTCATCTTTTCTCTTGCAGATAATGTTGATAACAAAAATCTTCGTGGGATGCTCATCCTTCAAAACCTCGAATCCATTGGAGAGATCATAACCTGCTCTCCTGACCGGACAGTTATCGAGGATGATGAGAATTTTTCCGGTGATGTGACCCTGGAGTTCAGGACCAATGCCGGAGTTGGTGCAATAGAAACCATCCTTGGTGTATCGGATATCAAATCCAGGGTTATTACCGAACGGATAATCCCTGCCGGAAAACTTCCGGTCCAGCCAAAAATCCCTGAACCTGCATTTCCTCAGTCTCCGGTGTCCACAGATGCAGGTCTCCGGTATGAGATCCATGTAGAAATCTCTCCTTCAGTTGATTCCCGAAATCTCCGTTCAATGCTCCTTCTGCAAAATCTTGAAGGTCTTGGGACTATTGTTCAAATCTCTCCAAAACGGGAGATCATTGAGGATAGTGAGACATTTAACGGCGTCATGGATATTCTCCTCTTAACATCAGAGCCGCAGGAGAAGATCCATGCCCTCCTGAAAGGTTCAGATATCAAATCCCATACGGTCAGAATAGAAGAGCCAAAAGGAGCACCGGTGCCAGGAAGCGGTCAGGAAACTCCTGAAGGCACCTCGTTTGCAGGTCTTCGTACGCCATCCGCAGATAAGGCAGAGAAGAAACGTGAAGTCAAGAACATACGGGTTGATATCGATCGTCTTGACCATATGATGAACCTGGTCGAGGATTTGGTCATAAACCGAGGAAGACTTGAGCAGATCGCCCAGCAGTACAAAATTAAGGAACTGGATGAGACGCTCAACATGGTTGGCAGGTCGGTCTCGGATCTGCAGGTCATGATGATGGATATCCGGATGATACCTCTGAATCACATTTTTAACCGGTTCCCCCGTACTGTCCGTGATATTGCTGCCAAAGAAGGAAAGGAGGTCGACTTTGTGGTTGAGGGTGGTGATACCGAGCTTGACCGGTCGGTCATGGACGGCCTGAACGATCCGCTTCTCCACCTTATCCGGAACGCGCTTGATCATGGGATTGAGCCCCCTGATGTCAGAATAGCAAATGGGAAAAACCCAAAAGGCAGGCTGAAACTCTCCGCTTCCAGAGACAAGGATAATGTTGTCATTGTCATTGAAGATGACGGGGGCGGCGTAAATGTTGAGAAGATCAAGAAGAAAGCACTTGAACGGGGTCTGATAACCGAAGAGATCGCGGCATCCATGAGTGATCAGGATGCATATGATCTCCTCTTCCAACCTGGTTTCTCGACGGCAGACAGGATTACCGATATCAGTGGGCGTGGTGTAGGCCTTGATGTCGTCAAAACCACCATTGCCTCATTACAGGGAACAATAAAACTGGAGTCCGTGCCTGGTCAGGGGAGCAGATTTGAACTGGTTCTGCCGCCGACGATGGCAATTGTGATGGTGATGATGATCCGGATCAATGGCAGGCGGTGTGCCATACCCATCACCAATGTTGCCGAGGTAGCGAGTCTTGCTGCATTTCCCATACAGAATATCGGAAACGGCGAAGGACTTCTGATGCGGGATGAGATCATCGTTCTCTACCGGCTCGATGATATGTTTGGCCGGTCAAAATCCGAGGAAGTCATCGTCGTTCTCCAGAATGGAAACCGCAAAGGGGCTATTATTGCAGATCTGATAGAAGGACAGCAGGAAGTGGTCATAAAACCGCTCTCAAAATTTGTCGGAGCATGTGAAGGGGTCAGCGGGGTTACCATTCCGGGAGATGGCGAAGTGGTTCCGGTCCTTGATGTAAAGGCAATACTTCGTGAGGGAGGACAGAAATCAGCCCGGAAATCCGGCGGGAGAAGGGTGAAAAAGATGATAAAAAACGTGGTGACTGACGGAGATCTGGTTATCAGCGAACAACAGGCAGATGAGCTTCGGGAACTGGGAAATATCGGTGCTGCCCATGCAGCAACAACGTTGTCAACCATTCTGAGCACCATGATTCAGATCAGGGTTCCTGAGATTATCCTGGTCAATCTGGCAAATCTGCGAAATTATCTCGATGATGTAATGGCCGCACTGACGGTCTTTCAAATCCAGGGTCAGATAAAAGGGGAAGGATACCTTATTCTCCATATTCCAGAGGATTCTATCATCAGGCTTACCAATATCATGATTGGGACGACCGAACTGAACCGGGAGATTGATGATATGGATCGAAGTGCCATCAACGAGATAGGGAACATCATGACCTCATCGTTCCTTGATGCATGTGCAACCCTTCTTGGTATTATCATGATCCCGTCTCCCCCATCCATGGTCATTGACATGCCTCATGCTGCCCTTGAGTCCATTATTGCAACCCAGGAGATTAAGGAAAATGTTGATGAGGTGGTGCTGTTTAGAACCGAACTGACCTGTGCAACCCATGAGATAAAGGCAAATATCATCCTGCTTCCAAGCCGGTCACTGCTTACAGAAATCTTTGCCCGAATGGAGAACGTCATAGCTACATCAGGCTGAATTGAATGAGCGAGACGACTACCGGCAACAATGACCCGCGTGAGGTTATCATTATCGGTATTGGTGAATGGAGTACCGGAGATTCTGTCATGACATCGATAGGTCTTGGCTCCTGCATTGGCCTTGTTATCCATGATGAGACCAGAAAGATCGGGGGTCTTGCCCATGTCATGCTCCCAAAATCCACCGGAAAACCAAATGAGCGGGCCGGTAAGTATGCTGATACAGCGGTTGAAGTCCTGATTAAGGAACTGGTGCAGAAAGGGAGCAAGGTTGCCAACCTGAAGGCCAAGCTTGCCGGGGGTGCCTCGATGTTTCAGAATTTTTCCGGGAACCTTAATATTGGTGAACGGAATGCAGAGGCCCTCAGGGCAATCCTGAAAGAGTTCTCCATCCCGATTGTCCGCGAGGATCTTGGTGGAACGATTGGGCGGACGGTAACCTATTATCCCAAAGAGAACGGCCGGCTGGTAATCCGTCAGGCTGACGGCACAACACGGGAAATTTAACTATTCACGCTCCAGCCGCAGAATCTTCAATAATCTTTTCGAGCATTTTTACTATATCAAGCAGAACCGGCGGGTTTGGAAGCATAAAAATATTCAGACTGAGTTCATGTTCGTCGCAGATAAGTTCGGTCTTGAAAAATACGACATTATCATAGAGAATATTACTCTCTTTTATAACCAGATCAAAGACGTTCTTTGGAAGATCAAATATGGTTCTGGGTGGTGACGGGAGCATAATGATCCCAAGCAGTTCTGCAGTTCCATCAAGAAACGCGGATACCATGATATTACCGATCTCATTGATAGCGCTTTCGTCCATCTCATTTAACGGCCGGTCTGGTTCAGGGGGCAGACCAAGCATGATGCTTGTCATCTGAATGACCGATTCCTGGGGAACATGGAGGATGACATAGCCGGCTTTTGACATCTGCCCTTCCATGGTAAATACGACCATGGCTGACATTCCCTGCTCTATCTGCCGGTTAATCTCATGCAGGTCAACGATACTGATTTCCGGAACATTCAGCATGATAGGTGTATTCAGCATCGTAGAAAGAGTAGTTGCCGCATGTGATGCACCAATATTTCCCAGTTCCCTAAGTGCATCTTTTTGATTATCATTCAGTTCTACCCGGAAATCATTGATTGATTTATCTTTCATGGTTATTGTCAGAGGTGCTGTACCGGTCTTTGGAATTACTTCCTCTGACTGGTTTTGTTCGTTTTCAACCGGGCCGTCATCCGGAATCTCATCTTTATACTGCATCAGGATGCTCATAACCGGATCATCAACAGACAGCTGGGGAGCGGCTGGTGTTTGTGGTTTCTCTTCGGCTCTATCGCTCTCCTGTGCCTGGGTCTCATCCTGGTCAGAGGAGTATTGGGCAAGGATGGACATCACAATATCTGCTTCAGACTGCGGTTTCTGCGGTTCACTTTCCTTCTGAGCAGCTACTTCCTTCGTTGAAACCGGTTGCTCTTCATACAGGTCCTCATCATGGAGTTGTGAGACCTGTTTGGTTTCTTTGGGCTTTAATTCTCCAGGGACATCTTCTTTCGGTGCCTGTTTTGGCAGTCCCTCAAAGTTCTGACATCGCTTAAGGTGCTCTTTTGCTACCGGATCAGCAGGATAGATCGCGAGGGCTTCTTCAAATGCCTGGCAGGCAAGTGAATACTCTCCAAGTTCCTCATAACACAGTCCGATTTTTAAAAATGGTTCAATAAAGTCAGGATGAATAGTGCTTGCGGATTCAAAATACTGGATCGCGGCATAGTAATTTTTCTGGTCCATCAGAAGATTGCCCCATTGCATGTACCTGATGTAAATATCCTCTTCAGGTCTGGACCGGTATTTTGGACGGTATTGGTCTGTTTTTTGTCCGGGCCGCATGAGGAGGGCCAGGTTCTTGCGGGCAACCGGGTTTTCAGGGTCGATATCCAGTGCTGTAGTAAAGCATTTTCTTGCATGGGAGAATCTTCCCATCCGGACATAGGTATACCCGAGATTAATTATCGCCGCAATATTGTCCGGATCCTGAGTAAATGCTTTTCTGAATAAAAATGATGCCTGATCATAGTCTTTTCTCTCAAGGGCAGATTCACCCATGCGGAGCAGATTTTTGACCTCCCGGCGTAGTGCGGCATCCATAATAATCAATGAATTTATCTCCCCGGAAAAATTACCGGGCATTCAGGCTGATAGTAGAATTTTCTGTGTATAGATTATATACATTGCTCACAGGCACTCTCTGATAGTATTTACATGACAAATACTGCTGCGGCAAGGACGGTTGTCCATTTCCCATCAGGATCGCCTTTTTCTGACGTGCAGATATGAGAGGTCTTGATGATCTTCCCACTTGCCTTGTATATCTGCTCGCGTTCCTGCCATGCGGTATCAGGATCAAATTCAATACCAAGAGTCGTCGCAAGCATGGTTGCTGCAAGATCCTCAGCATATTCTCCGGCCTGGATCTGGGTTTCACCATACGAATGATGCTCTGAAAGATATCCGTAATGGTTCTTCTCTTCAGGGACTGCAAGCCCGATAGCTGCACTCATGAGACGGTTTGGCTCATTTGTATCGTTCCTTGCCATGACTGTGTAGACGATCTCACCCGGTTTCAGCATGCTCAGACCTTCTTCACGGGATATCTCGATACAGTTGGGAGGATATATGCTTGAGACATTCACAATGTTAAACATCTCAATCCCTGCTGATCGCAGTGCGGCCTCAAACGATGCAAGCCTGTCCTTATGAACTCCAACCCCTCCGGTAAAGAAGACTCTCCGCGGAACCATCATCAGGTACTCATGAGCTCTCCTTGGCCATAAAAAAATCCGTCAGCATATGGTAAAAAACGGGTGAAAATACTACAGCCTCACGGTATCAGATGATCTGCCTGAAAGGAACTGATCTGGTCAGATGATTCGTTCCGATCGCACACTTATAATCTCATCAGGCTAACACATATGGGATATTCACCATGAAGGCAGTGCTCGGACTCGAGAATGGACGATATTTCTTCGGAGAGGGCTTTGGAGTTGAGGGTGAAACAGGAGGCGAACTCGTGTTTACAACCCAGATGACCGGATACATGGAAGCTCTCACTGATCCGAGTTATCATGGCCAGATACTTCTTTTTACCTATCCGTTAATTGGAAATTACGGTGTTGATGCAGATAACTTTCAAAGCAAGCGGGTGTGGGCAGGGGGATGTGTTATCCATGAACTCTGCCGCAAACCCGCGCAATCACCTCCACTCCACTCTTTTTTTGAAGAACAAGGTCTTTTTGGAATATCCGGAATTGATACCCGCCATCTGACCATCAGTATCCGTGAGCAGGGGACGGTTCGGGCAGCCCTGCTGACAGGGAGTGACGACTGGCAGGCAGCGGTTGAGATGGCACAAAAAACGCCGGATATCAGTACCCAGTCCCTCATTCCTGATGTCAGTTGCAAAGAACCCTGGCATCATCCTGGAAACGGGCCACGGGTTGCGGTTCTGGATCTTGGGATAAAGAAAAATATGCTGACATCACTTGCTCAACGGGACGGTGATCTGTATGTCTTTCCGCATGATGCACGACCAGACGAGATTTTAGCCTGTCGCCCCGATGGACTGTTTATTAGTAATGGCCCCGGGGATCCGAAGCAGGCACAAAAAACCATAGCAACCGTCCGTGAACTGATTGGCGAACTGCCAGTGTTTGGGATATGCATGGGGAATCAGATATGTGGGCTTGCTCTTGGTGCAGAGTGCACGAAGATGAAGTTTGGTCACCGGGGAGCAAACCAGCCGGTCAGGCACAGTGACGGAGCCATCTCGATTACGTCCCAGAATCACGGGTATGTTGTTGACGGGGAGAGCCTTCCGGAAGGATGCAGAATTACCTTTGTCAACTGTAATGATGGATCCCTTGAAGGGTTTGAGGATCCTTCACTCGGCATCTACTGTGTCCAGTTCCATCCTGAAGCGCACGCCGGGCCGCATGATACCGAAGAACATTATTTTGATACCATGTTCCGGAGGATGGTCTGATGCCGCGTGATCCATCTATTAAAAAAGTCCTTCTTATCGGTTCAGGGCCGATCCAGATCGGTCAGGCGGCGGAGTTTGACTTTTCCGGATCACAGGCATGTCGTGCCCTTCGGGAAGAAGGGGTTTCGGTTGTTCTGGTAAACTCCAATCCGGCGACCATCCAGACGGACCCTGACATGGCCGATGTGACCTATGTTGAACCGCTTCAGGCAGACATTATCGCCAAAATTATCAAAAAAGAGAAACCAGATGGTATTCTCTCCGGTATGGGTGGCCAGACCGGTCTGAATCTTACGGCAGAACTGGCAGAGATGGGCGCTCTTGAGGGTGTGAAAATCCTTGGAACCCCGCTTAAGGCTATCTATGAGGGAGAAGACCGGGAAAAATTCCGTGACCTTATGAACCGGATTGGTGAACCGGTTCCCCGTTCTGTTATTGTCAGTTCGATGGATCAGCTCGAGCATGCAGCGTCCGTTGTCGGCTTTCCGGCTATCATCCGGCCTGCCTATACTCTTGGGGGTGCAGGAGGGGGGATAGCATATAATCCGGATGATCTCCGGCGGATAGTGGAACTGGGGCTTGGCAAATCCCGTATCCATCAGGTGCTCATTGAAGAGAGTGTTGCCGGATGGAAAGAGATCGAGTTTGAGGTCATGCGGGATGCGAATGATACCTGTATTACCATCTGCGGGATGGAAAATGTTGACCCGATGGGTATCCATACCGGCGAGAGTGTCGTTGTGGCACCTATTCTTACCCTGCGTGATGACGAATTCCATCTCCTGAGAAATGCAGCCCTTAAGATTATTCGTGCACTTGATGTCCAGGGAGGGTGCAACATTCAGTTTGCATTCAAAGGAGATTCCGAGTACCGGGTTATCGAGGTCAATCCCCGTGTTTCACGGTCATCTGCCCTGGCATCAAAGGCAACCGGATACCCAATAGCACGGGTGGCTTCAAAGATTGCAATCGGACTTCGTCTTGACGAGATACTGAATACGGTGACTGGAATAACACCTGCATCCTTTGAACCCTCGATCGACTATGTTGTGGTAAAGGTTCCCCGGTGGCCCTTTGACAAGTTCAAGACCGCAGACCGGACCCTGACGACGGCGATGAAGAGTACCGGTGAAGTGATGGCGATCGGCCGGTGCGTCGAAGAGGCATTTTTAAAAGCCCTTCGCTCACTTGATACCGATGTTGAGCATCATAGTGTGCTATCAGAACTTCGGATGATTCTGTCCCGGCCGACTGATGAACGGTTTGGTGCCCTGTTTGATGCCATGCGCCAGGGTATGACCCTGGAAGAGATCGCGGAGATCACCCGGATAACTCCGTTCTGGCTTGAAAAGATTCACAATATTGTTGAGATGGAGCGTGCCCTTGCAGTATCCGCTGATGATGAAACCATTCAGAAAGCGAAGCAGTTGGGTTTTTCAGATTCTGAAATAGCACATCACTCCGGAAAAGAGGTATCTTTCATCGAATCAAAGACCGGTCTTCCGGTATACAAGATGGTTGATACCTGTGCTGCAGAATTTCCGGCACGGACCCCGTATTTTTATTCGACATATGGTGATCATGTCTGCGAAATTACTCATTCAGATCGTAAGAAAGTCATGATCCTGGGATCAGGGCCGATCCGTATCGGGCAGGGAATTGAGTTTGATTACTGCACTGTGCACGCCGTCAGTGCACTCAGAGAAGACGGGTATGAGGTTCATGTGGTGAACAACAACCCTGAAACGGTCTCAACGGATTTTGATACCTCTGACCGGCTCTTCTTTGAACCGATGACCCTTGAGGATGTATCCCATATTCTTCAAAAAGATGATTATTATGGGGTTATGGTTCAGTTCGGAGGACAGAATGCAGTAAATCTTGCCGTTCCCCTCAAGAATGAGATCGAACGGTTACGCCTTAAGACCCGGATTCTCGGGACCACCCCTGACGCGATGGATATGGCAGAGGATCGTGATCGCTTTAGTGTATTACTGGATTCTCTCGGCATTCCAACGCCGCCGAACGGATCAGCATACAGTGAGCAGGAGGCATATGCAACAGCTGAACGGATCGGATATCCGGTCCTCGTTCGCCCCTCCTATGTTCTGGGGGGGAGAGCGATGGAGATTGTGCATGATGATACGGAACTTGCAACGTACATGCGTGAAGCGGTTCGTGTATCAAAGAGCCATCCGGTTCTCATTGACCGGTTCCTGCAGAATGCTATCGAGCTTGATGTGGATGCAGTCTGTGATGGCACTGATGTTATCATCGGTGGTATTATGGAGCACATTGAGACCGCCGGTGTTCACTCCGGTGATTCTGCCTGTGTGATTCCGCCACAGTCACTCTCTCCGCAAATTCTGGCTGATGTACGTGATTATACCAGAAAGATTGCCCTTGGTCTCGGGGTAGTCGGCCTTGTGAATATTCAGTTTGCAGTGCAGGGAACCACAGTCTATGTTCTCGAGGCAAATCCCCGGGCCAGCCGTACCGTTCCTTTTGTGGCAAAAGCCGTCGGGATTCCTCTTGCAAAAATTGCTGCGCGTGTTATGATGGGTGCCAGACTTGCAGATATGCCCTACAAGGAAGCGGAGATCCGCCATGTTGCCGTCAAGGAGGTCCTGTTACCCTTCAATAAGCTTCCCGGTGTTGATACGGTCCTCGGACCGGAGATGAAATCCACCGGCGAGGTTATGGGAATTGATTACGATTTTGGCCGGGCATATTATAAGGCAAGCATTGCGGCCCATAACAGGCTCCCAAAATCAGGAAATGTCTTTATTTCTGTTACTGATGACCTGAAGGATCAGATTCTCCCGGTTGCAAAGACATTTGTTGAGAACGGCCTTTCGATTTACGCAACTGCAGGGACAGTTGATTATTTCGCTGAACATGGCATTACCGCAAATCTTGTCAGAAAAATTGCAGAAGGTTCCCCCAATGTCCTTGATATGCTGAGAGCAGGTGAGATAAGTCTTATTATCAATAACTTTGCTGACAAGAAGTCACGGCATGATCATCAGCAGATAATGCGGCTGGCAGTCGATTACGGGACCCCGTATATTACCACGCTCCAGGCAGCGGTTGCAGCAGCAGAGGCGATACAATCAGTCCGCGAAGAAAACCTGACGATTGAACCGCTTCAGCATTATATCGGTCGCTGAATACTTCTTCTTTTTTAATTTTTACGTGCGGTTTTTTCTTCTATTGACACTCATATGTAGGAGATAAACCGGTGAAATATCCATGGGAAAAGGAACAGTAGTACAGGCATATTCCGGTGGTCTTGATACATCTATCTGCATCCCTCTTTTAAAAGAGGAGTATGGGTATGACCGGGTGGTAACGGTAGCCGCTGATGTTGGTCAGCGGAAGGAAGAGATTGCCGTTGCCGAAGAGAAGGGGAATAAATTTGCAGACCGGCATTATACCGTGGATCTGATCGACGAGTTTGTCGACCGGTGTCTGATGCCGTCCATTAAGGCCAACGGTCTTTATGAAGGGTACCCGATGGGAACCTCCCTTGCCCGTCCGGTTATTGCCGAGGCAGTTGTTGAGATTGCAAAAAAGGAAAGGGCAACTGCGGTTGCACATGGATGTACCGGAAAGGGAAATGATCAGCTCAGATTTGATGTTGTCTTCCGTGCAGCCGGTCTTGAAGTGATTGCACCTATCCGTGAACGGAATATGACCCGTGAATGGGAGATTGGGTATGCGGCAGAGCATGGTATCCCGGTTCCGGTTGACAGGGAGAAGCCCTGGTCTGTTGATGAAAATCTCTGGAGCCGTTCTATTGAGGGTGGCAGACTTGAAGATCCTGCGTTCCATCCGCCAGAGGAGATCTATGCATGGACGGTTTCCCCGCTGAAGGCACCTGATGAACCCGAGATCCTTACAATAACCTTTGAAACCGGTATTCCGGTGGCTCTTAACGGGAAACGGATGAAAGGTGCGGATCTTATCCGTACGGTGGGCCGGATTGCAGGCCGTCATGGTATTGGCCGGAATGACATGATGGAGAACCGGGTGCTTGGGATTAAGGCACGCGAGATATATGAGCATCCTGCTGCGAATGTGCTTTTGACAGCACATGCAGACCTTGAGCGTCTGGTACTGACCCGTGAAGAGTATGCATTCAAACAGAGTGTTGATGCAAAATGGGCACAACTTGCTTATTATGGTCTGATTTATGAACCGCTCTGGGATGCATTAAATGCCTTCATTGATACAACCCAGAAACGTGTGAATGGAACGGTTGATGTCCGATTATACAAGGGATCGGTCACCGTGCTTGGTCGTTCATCCCCGGATTCGTTTTATTCGATAGATGTTGCATCATTTGATTCGACAACGATTGACCAGACGGATGCCATCGGGTATTCGATGTATTACGGCCTTCAGGCGAGAATGGTTCGGAAAAAACTAAATAAATAAATTTTTCTGTTTTTTTAGGTTTACGTTCTGACAAAATTAAACTTCAAAATAGAAATTTACGTCCCGGCTGGGACTTGAACCCAGGTCAAAAGCTCCGCAGGCTTCTAGGATATCCACTACCCTACCGGGACCAGAAGTGCCAGTATATGTTACAGTTCATCTGATATGAAGATATTCATATCTCACTTTTCGTCTTCATATGCATCCTGACGATCATCCCGATAGTCTCATTCTCTGAATCCCTGATAGAGGTTGATTGCAGCACAACATGCCGGAATGTATTATCACTCATCTTAACTGCTATATGCTGCCTGACGCCAAGAACCAGGCTTTCCCTGATGACATCCTGAAAGGTATCGGTAAATACGGTATTCTGTCTGGTGTCATAAAAGGTGAGATATTTTCCGATCGGTTTTAAGATAACGTCGTTTCGGTGAACATTCAGGAGGTGCTCGCCATAGGGATTGATAAAGATAATCCGCCCGCGTTTGTCAAGGATGAAATACGCATCCAGCTCTGATAAGGCTGCACGTGCAATTCGTCTGATCTTTCCTCCCTGGTAATTCTTTGACCGCTTGAGGATGCGATCATTGTGAAGCGCGATCTCAATATTTGAGTAGAGATCCTTCGCATTAAATGGCTTGATGATGAAACTGGCCGGTTCAGCCAGAGTTGCCCGTTCAAGCGTGGTCTCATCATCCTGACCAGACAAAAAGATAACCGGGATATGAAATATGGCGGTAATAAACTTCGTCGCCGTAATTCCGTCGATCTTTCCTGCAAGATTGATATCCATGAGGACCAGATCAGGAAGATGTTCGGCAGCCTTATAGATTGCATCTTCTCCTGAAGCAACCTTGGCACAAACAACGTACTCACGCTGAAGGAGAAATCTCTCGATAAGGGAAGCGATGATTTCATCGTCTTCAACAACGAGAATCTCTGTCAGGGGACCTTTTTTTGTATCAAACATGGAGTGCCTGCCAGGTTGGAAGGAGTATGGTGGGAACTATTATTATCAGTTGTGTATCCCACTTTATTAATTCTCGTGTTTTTGCTTATTCACCGGTATTCGCGTTTGGTATACTGGTATTTTTCAGCGTCACCACCATGAAATACAATGTAAAACCATTCATACAAAGACTTCAGAGCGCCAAACTGGTCATATCTTCTCATAGAGAAGCTGACGAACAGTTTCCGGTCAAATTTTACCGTACCAATCCGTCTCATCCGATGGGCGATCTCAAGATCATCTCCTGCATCTGACACCCGGTACATCCCGGCTTTTTTAAATGATTCTGCCCTGAATGCGCTGTTACATCCAAGGGTAAAGAGTACTGTTCCGGTCAGGTACCCGATATGGGCAAATCCATTGGCAAGGAAGAGATAAAACCTGTTCTTTATGGTTGCTTCAATCGGCTTTACCGGACCGTAGAGCATGACCACCTTAGGATCTTCAAATCCCTTTTGTATTCGGGAAAGCCAGTCTGACGGAAGAATGGTATCAGCATCGGTTGTTGCGATAATATCCCCTCTTGAGCGTAATGCTCCGTCATTTCGCGCTCCTCCCACCTTTGGGCTGGTCTGGATAAAGACAAGATCAGCATACTTTTCTGCGATTTCACGGGTCTTATCTTTTGATCCGCCATCAACCACAATGATCTCATACGCATCACGTGGAAAATCCTGGTTTCGTAAGGATGTCAGACACCGCTCTATGCGTTCTTCTTCATTAAACGAGGGAATTACTACAGATATCATGTTGGAACCAGTTCTTCATACAGGCAAAGATGATCGTGGCAGACCTTTCGGATGTCGTACTGCGATGAGTAATCACGGGCCCGTGCAGCACATTCGTGCAGATGCCGATCATCTGAAAGCTCTTCATGGGCATCATCAGGGGTTTTGAAATAGCGTATCGAGTCTTTATAAATTTCATGAAATTCAGGGATATCCCGTGCTATGACCGGGAGACCACACGCCTGTGCTTCAAGTACTGCAAGCCCGAAAGTTTCAGCATATGTTGGCATCAGAAAAACATCAGCTGCGCAATATGCCTCTGCAATATCCCTGACAAACCCTGTGAAGAGGACATTCTCCGGCTTTCTCTGGATCATGGTCTTAATTTTCAGATAATCCTTTGACATCAGCCCGTACGGGAATCCTCCTACCCATATAAATCGTGTATCCGGATTCATTAATGCAAGTTTCATAAAGTCATAAAATCCTTTTCTCGGACTGATTTGGGCGACCGTCAGGACAACCCGCTCTTCACGTGCAATGCTCCAAAAATCCCTGAATGCGTCCCGCTTTTCAGATGAAGGGGAGAAGTACTCCCGGTCTATCCCGTTCGGAATCCGTGTAACCGGAACATCAGGGACCATCTCCCGCACCTCTTTCTCACATGCTTCAGATATGGTAATGATATGATCAAACTTGCGGTAAATTTCAGGGTACCGCTTGTTAATTGTTTTTGTCAGAGCCAGATTTCCGATATTTACCCGGGGAGTTGAATGAGCGGTCAGGATCTTCTTTCCTGATGCCAGCCGGCGGTTTAAGAGGGCAATTGGCCCGAAGGTATGGTAATGCGAGATATCTGCATGAAATCTGTACCGCTTCCAGGTCAGATCGATCCCGTTCTGCTTCTTCAGGCTGCGATAGAGTGTCCGCGCTACCGTTGAGCAACCGATATACTTGAACACAAACATGTCTTCAACGACAAAATTGATCTTCATGCCAGTTCATTCACAAAATTCAGGACTGAACGGATGATACCGTCCATATTCAGGTATTCAAACTGCGAAAACCGTCCGACGAGCGGAATACCGCGGCATGTAAAGTACTGCCGGACTGTTGTAATATTCCGGATATAATCAAGGTCGTATACAACGTATGCAAACTTATTTCTGGTAATCTGTGTGCTCACAACCTGATCCGGAGTAAAGAGGCCGAGAGAGGAGAGTGACGAGATGATATGGCTCGTGACCTCATCATCCGTCATGCATGATGTCTCATCCCCCTCATTATACGTGATCTCGGCAAGTACAGACGAGCACCCGTCAGGTGCTGTGGCTTTTGAAAAGTTTGAAGGGAATGATATACGGTTGGCAAGAGAGGCATTTGCATCAGGAATATAGGTCCAGGAATATGGCGGCAACTCTCCATTTATTCCAATCCCGATTGCCATGACAGAGTTATATTTCAAAGCAGCAACTGCCTGCCTCACGTCATCCGGTATACAGCTCAGGCAGGAGATCAGATTCTGAAGCGGAATTGTACTGATAATCCGATCAGCAGTTATGGTTCTCACCCCGTCAGATACCTCATACCCGCCTGTTTTTTCGGTTATCTGTACAACCTGAAACCCTGTCAGAATCCTGTCCCTGACCGGAGCAGCGATCGCATGAATCAGAGCCTCAATCCCGCCGGTAATTGGATATGAAAAGACTGCCTGGTGCGTATAGCCTTCAGTCTCAATTCCGACTGCAGATTTGATGATATCCTCAACCGGCGGACGGGGAACTCTTCCTTCCATCCAGTGAGCGGACATGAGATGTGGCGGATAATTCCAGATCTTTGTATTATATGGTATCAGATATGCATCCGCAATACCTTTCCCGAATGTCTGAAGTATCCATTCCTCAAAGTTGCGGGGGGGACGCATTTCTCCTTTCTCAGACGCAATAAGAGCCTTGATGAACTCATGAAGACAGATATAGCAGTCCTCTTTCGGAAGCTCATAGAGAGCATTCTCAAACGGGTACTTCACATATCTTCCTTTATAGAAGATCTTGGTATTTCTGACACGTTCTGCCCTGTTTGCACCAAGAACATCATGAATAAACCGGAGGACTTCAGTATCTCTGGAAAAGATAATATGCGACCCTCCAATATCAAAGGTAAAACCATTTTTCTGTTGAGACCTGCACAGTCCTCCCGGCACCGCTTCCTGCTCCAGAACGGTGACATCCTCGCCTTTTTGGGAGAGGATTCGTGCCAGGGTTACGCCGCACAGGCCCCCCCCGAGTATGAGTGTCTTCATAAATTCAGAATTCGAAAGAAAATATTTTCAAAACGGTGCATTATTCGCAGGATCATAATATCATATCTACAATATGCCAATACATGTAGGACGGATAATACAAAAAAGACTGCCAGAGATCGGGCCTGCCCCGGATGTTCGAAGTAACCCCTCCGGTCTGTTCATCGCTTACGATATCTTTTCAATGGCTTGTTATCCGATAATTCTGCTCTTATGCAGGTTCATGAGCGAATGCCTGATAAGGTCAGGAACACCTGTGGCGATTATCTCGCCATGTCCGGGATAGATCGTATGGATTTTTTTCGTTGCAAGTTCTTCAAATCCACGAACAAATGCCTGTTCATAGGTGTTATCAGTGCCCCATATCATCATCGGGGTGTCACCGGAAAACAAAATCTCTTCTTCCGGACAGTATATACAGATTGAATCAGATGTGTGGCCAGGTATTGCAATAATCTCAAAATGGTAACTGCCACATCTGATAACATCACCGTCAGTCAGAATCCTGTCGATTCCTGTTGCATATGGTGAGGAAGCATATACCGTGGTACCGTACTCTTTTTTGATCTCCTTTAACAGTCGTGCATGATCATAGTGGTTATGGGTGAGAATTATCTGACTGACCGGACTTCTGCCTAATCTCTTTTTTTTTTCATGCAGATATTCAAGGATACCCGGATCACATCCGGTGTCGATAAGAACTCCCACCTCACTGGTACCATTACAGGAGCAGAACCATACATTGGATGTATATATGGTACTCTGCCGGGTAAGGTTTTGAATATCCATCTTCTACACAATCCTGCTGCTGCGGATGTTTTTCAGTGATTCTTCCATGAGATGGGGGACCTTGTAGGTGATCTGGTCTCCATGACCGGGGTATATGGTTTGGATCCCCACCGATACAAAGAGTTCATAGGCATCCAGAAATTGCGATGAAAATTCTCCGTCATGTGAATAGATTCTCATCGGCACATCTCCGGAAAAGAGCAGATGTTCTTCTTCACACAGAATGCATAATGAGTCCTCACTATGACCAGGTGCATAGACAACCATACAGTCCTGATCTCCGATCCGGATCTTCTGCCGGTCGGCAAGCGGTGTGGTTTCGTCATTTCTGCTTAAGGGATGGGCATACGTATGCGGGCTATATTTCTCTCTGATTTTTGGCAGCATTCCAGCATGATCAAAATGAGAATGTGTCAGAATTACCTGCTCTACCGGACGTTTCCCAAGCCCGCACCGGATCGTCTCTAGTGATTCCATAATCCCTGGGTCACGACCGACGTCAATGAGCGTATTCAGGTCTGATAATGCATGATATGTACCACAGATATGCCACACATTTGAGGTGTAATACTCACTCTTTTCAGTAAGGTTTCTCACCAGCATGATTCTCTTTTTTTCTGAATATCTGTGCGTTCATTACGATCTGATCAAAGAGCCCGCTCAGTTCCTCAGGAAGTTTTTGTGTGTGCTCATGAAGCATAAAACCCCCGTATTCAAGAGCATTCCAAAACATCTTCCAGACCGAAAGCCGCTCTTCGGCAGAGAAATGGAGCAGGACATTTTTGCATATGATCATATGGATGCCTGTTCTGATCGGCTCAAAGGTCAGGAGGTCATGTTTTTTAAACTCAACAGCATTGCGTATCTCATCAGCGATATACACATATCCGGGATCCTGGGGATCGGTTCTGAAATATGCCTGGAATATTTCCGGAGGTATTCGCTGGAGGTCTTTTTCAGGATATCTTCCGGTCCCGATTATCTGGACATACTGATTGTAGGTATCAATATCGGTTGCATATATCTTGACATTCCTGAAAAGATACGGTCCCATTCGCTCACGAAGCAGGATGGCAAAGGTATACGGCTCCTGACCCATGGCACACCCCGCACTCCAGATGGTGATTGACCGTCTGCTTTGCACAAAAGGCAGAAAATGATCTATAGCCAGATTTAAGGTCTGTGCATCACGAAAGAAGAACGTAAATGCCATATTTTTACCTGAATGAGTATATTTGATTTACAAAACCCTGAGAATCGGATTACCTGATAACAAGAATCCGGCGGGTAAGACTTTTATGTACTCGTTGCTCGTAATATCCGATGATCTCACAGTACTGCCCGGCAAGCGGTCTGATATCCTGGTGTGTTACCAGGACCGAATGGTTTCCTTTTTTTACTACCCGTTTTATTTCTGAGAGTGCCAGCTGATAGAGATCATTGAGCCCGTTTCCTATAATGGTAACCGACTGACCGTAGGGAAGATCAGATACAACATGATCGATGGATTGATCAGGGAATGGAAGATGGCGGGCATCTGCAATAGCGGCCATGGCGGCAGGAAGATTTTTTCTGCTCCCTGCAATCATCTCCAGGTCTGCATCAGTACCTGCCTCCCTGCATCCGATGAGTGCGGCTTCAATTAGGGTTCCTCCGGTGCCGCAGAACGGATCAAGAATCCATTCTCCTGGCAGGGCCCCGGACATATTTATGAGCGCCCGTATCATTCGTGGCATCATGACTCCCGGATGAAAGAATGGCCGTTTTCCGGGTTTTCGGGTATGGTACGGAGTCCTGTCCAGCTCCCATACCAGTTCCCCGAAATAACAGATCCCTCCGGCAATGATGGCTCTGAATATCCGCTTCGGTGAGGATACCGATACCTTTCCGTGTATATGGTATCCGATCAGTCGCTCCAGTTCTCCGGAAGGTACATTCATGCCATGATCTGCCATTTTTTTGACCCTGCCACAAAACGGCTCATGTGAGGTAATATCCAGGTCCCTGAGCATAGTAATGAAGGATTTTCGATCTGCGGCACAGGTCGCATGATAGATCATTGCACTGTGCGTATAGGCAAACCTGTCAAGGATCTCTATTGAGGGTGCCTCGGCAATCAGAACCTGGGTGTTTTGATCGAACACCGGAAGAATCGCTTTTACTTCTTCGAAAGGGATTGCCGGGTGCTCCCCGGATAATTCAAGGATGAGTCTCACTCATACTCCTTTTGTATTGAAAAAATTTCAGGACGCAAATGCATTTTCGATGGTAGAAAGGATGACCTCTTTTGTGAAGGGTTTTACGATATACCCCTTGGCGCCAAGAGATAATGCTTCCTGTACATGAGATGACTGTTCGGATGCTGTGCACATCAGAACGCGGGCATCAGGGTCGATCTCACGGATCCTCCTCAGTGCTTCAAGGCCATTCATATCTGGCATCAGGATATCAAGTATTACCAGGTCAGGTTTTACTTTCTCATAAAGTTCTATTGCGATCTGACCTGTTTCTGCCTCTCCAACAATCTCATGTCCCCCTTTTGTAGCCATGATACCAACAAGCCGCCTCATGTATCCTGCATCATCAACAAGGAGGATCCGCGCCATGTACTTTGTACTTTTCCTGCAGAAACGTTTAAGTGTTGTGATAGGTGAGGATAAGAAAAGGGAGCGGGTTTATCCTCCAAGAATAGATTCAAAGAACCCTTTCTTCTCATTTCCAGGACTAGCCGGTTTTTTTTTGCCCTCAAGTTCGAGTATCCTTTCATAGAGTTCTTTGAGTTCTCCGCTTACATGCTTGGGTATAACCACTTCGACCTCAACCAGAAGGTCACCAGGTCTGCCCCGCTTCCTG
Source organism: uncultured Methanospirillum sp. (assembly GCA_964501255.1). Lineage (GTDB taxonomy): Archaea > Halobacteriota > Methanomicrobia > Methanomicrobiales > Methanospirillaceae > Methanospirillum. Next base: position 38,003 of record CAZCSN010000005.1, read on the forward strand.
ACACCTTCTCCGGAAATACGAAGCTTTCTCCCTCCCTGAGTTCCCGGAGGGACCTTTACCTCAAGGTGTCTGTTGTCTATGGTAGTTACTTCAACCGTCGTTCCGAGCACTGCCTGTGCCGGTGTTATCTGAATCTTTGTCAGGAGGGTGTCTCCGTCGCGTTGGAACCGCGGGTCAGGTTTGATATGGATTTCTATATAGAGATCACCATTTGGTGCCCCATGATCGCCGGCTTCTCCATACCCTTCCAGACGGAGCCGCATGCCGGTATCAACCCCCGGCGGGATGTGGACTGATACCTTTCGTCTGACTTTTTCATGACCGGTCCCTCTGCACCTTGAGCATGGCCTTTCAGCGACCTTTCCCTTACCATGACAGAGATCACAGGTAGACTGCCTGATAAAGTTCCCGAACGGGGTCTGGGTTGCCTGTCTGACCTGACCTGTCCCACCACATTTTGGACAGTTCTTGGTCTTTTTTGTCTCAGAACCTGTCCCGTCACAGGTGGAACAGGACTCAGCATGCATGACTTCAATATCACGGTCTGCACCGAATACGGCATCCCGAAGGGTGACTTCAAACCGCATGAGCAGATCGTCACCACGTCTCGGGCCCCGCTGACGTCCGAATCCTCCGAAAATATCTCCGGCAAAGTCAAAGATATCACCAAACCCGGAGAAGTCTGCATTGAATCCTCCGCCATATCCACCTCCGCCATACGATCCCTTCGAGGCATTGGTAAAGGCTTCATGCCCCATCCGGTCATACTGAGCCCGTTTCTGGGGATCTGACAGGACGCTGTATGCCTCATTTATCTCTTTGAATTTATCCTCTGCCCCGGGATCTTTGTTTACATCAGGGTGATATTTTCGGGCAAGGCCCCGGTATGCCTTTTTTATCTCGGTATCGTCGGCATTGCGGGACACGCCAAGGATATCGTAGTAATCTCCCGCAGCCATTCTTTATACTCACTCCTTCTTTTCAGTGAAGTCAGCATCCACGACATTGTCATCAGAAGCAGAGGAGGAGCCGCTCTCTCCTTTCTGGGCTGCCTGCTCTGCCTGGACTTTCTGATAGATTTTGGTGGTAACTTTAAAGACCGCTTCAGTCAGTTCTTCCATCTGCTTTTGTATGGCGTCAGAGTCTGTTCCTTCAAGGGCGGTCTTCATCTTTGCAATATGATCCCTGATATTGGTTTTATCCTCTTCTTCGATCTTATCCTCATTCTCTTTCAGGAGTTTTTCTGCAGAGAAGACTGCCATATCTGCGTTGTTACGCAGTTCGATCTCCTGCTTCTTCTTGTTGTCCTCCTCTTCATACTTCTTTGCATCATCAACCATCCGTTTGATCTCATCATCAGAGAGTTTCTTGCTGCCTTTTATGGTGATAGCCTGCTCGTTTCCGGTGCCGAGATCTTTTGCCGTTACGTGGATGATACCATTGGCATCAATATCAAATGTCACCTCAATCTGCGGAATACCTCGTGGTGCCGGGGGAATGCCGGTTAACATGAACCGACCAAGGGTGAAGTTGTCATTTGCAAGTTTGCGTTCTCCCTGCACGACGTGAATCTCAACCGAGGTCTGATTATCGGCTGCGGTTGAGAATATCTGACTCTTTTTGGTCGGAATTGTGGTATTTCTGTCGATGATCGGGGTAGCAATACCCCCCAGTGTCTCAATGGAGAGCGTCAGCGGGGTGACATCAAGGAGCACGATATCACTGGTTTCACCGGCAAGTACTCCACCCTGGATTGCAGCACCGATTGCGACACACTCATCCGGGTTGATACCTTTATCAGGCTCCTTGCCAAGAAGCTCTTTTACCTTCTGCTGAACGATCGGAACACGGGTTGATCCGCCGACAAGCAGAACACGGTCGATATCCGAAGGTTTAAGCCCTGCATCGGAGAGAGCCTGCTTCACCGGTCCGATGGTGCTGTCAACAAGGTCAGAGATGAGCTGTTCAAACTGGGCACGGGTCAGATCAATGTCCAGGAATTTCGGCCCTGTTGAGTCTGTGGTGATATAGGGCAGATTGACGTTCGTCTTCTGCTTCTGGGAGAGTTCAATCTTTGCGTTCTCTGCCGCATCACGAAGACGCTGCATTGCCATGGGGTCCTTTGAAAGGTCTATCCCTTCTTTCTTCTTAAATTCGGCCACAAGGTAGTCGATGATTCGCTTGTCAAAGTCATCACCGCCAAGGTGGTTGTTTCCTGATGTGGCCTTGACCTCAAAGACACCATCACCAAGGGTCAGGATTGAGACATCAAAGGTACCGCCACCAAGGTCATAGACGAGCACCGTGTGATCCTCTTCCTTGTCAATTCCGTATGCGAGCGCTGATGCGGTCGGTTCGTTGATGATACGGAGGACTTCAAGCCCTGCAATTGTACCGGCATCCTTGGTTGCCTGCCGCTGGGCATCGTTAAAGTACGCCGGAACGGTGATGACTGCTTTCTTGATCTCTTCCCCAAGGTATGCTTCTGCGTCTGCCTTCATCTTCTGCAGAATCATTGCCGAGATCTCCTGGGGAGTAAAGGTCTTGCCGTTCAGTTCAATCTTTTTGGACGTCCCCATTTCACGTTTTACTGAAATGACAGTATTCTGGTGATTGGTAATTGCCTGACGTTTTGCAAGGCTTCCGACCAGACGTTCCCCTTCTTTTGTAAATGCCACGACAGACGGAGTGGTTCTGCCTCCTTCCGCATTGGGGATGACGACCGGTTTTCCTCCCTCCATGATAGCCATACAGGAGTTTGTAGTTCCAAGATCAATTCCAAGGACTTTTTCGCTTGCCATAATGATTACCTATATTTGATTGATTACTTTTGTTCGACTGGTGCTGTACCCTGCGAGACAACAACCTGGGCAGGACGGATCACTTTGTCCTGCAGGCAGTATCCTTTGCAGACCTGATCACAGATCGTCCCTTCCTCTTCAGATGACGGGATCATCGCGATCGCTTCATGGCGGGTTGGATCAAATTTCTGACCGACTGATTCAAATGATTCGATCCCCTGTCTCTTCATGACCTGAATCAGCAGTTTCTGTATCTGAACAAGCCCTTCGTGTGCTCCGCCCTCTGTCTGTATAGCACGATCAAGACTGTCCGCAACTTCAAGCATGTCACGGGCAAATTGCCCGATTGACTGTGCTATCCGTTGCTCTGTCTCACGGACGGAACGTTTTCTGAAATTTTCAAAGTCAGCTGCTAACCGCAAATATTTGTCATTGAGCTCATCATACTCTGCCCGGAGTAGTTCCAGAGGACTTTTCTCTTCTTCCGGAGGTGACCCTTCCGGAATCAGGCCCTCCTCTTCTTCCTGATCCATTTCTGATTTCTTCTCATGCTGCGTATCTGCGGAGTCGTTCATAGAGGTTCACCATAATTGTTGCAATGTGGTTCTATATATATGTTGCGTGCCCTTACTCACATGGATATCTTGAATGTATCATCATCCTAATCTCTAAAAACCGCATATCTATCACAAATATCTAAAATAAATGTTATTTAACGATATTAATTTTGCACCATGCATTTACCTGAAGTTAGTGAGCAGGCAGATGCTATGGACTGAAGATATATGTCAGAACGCGCAATGAGAATATCCATAATAATCCAGTACTTTCAAATTTCAGATTCAGATTGCTGATTAGTAAAAAACCCACTTCATATATGGGGGGAGGGTCCGGCTGGTTCAGGCACCCGCACGGAACGGGGATACACGAAATAAATAATTCGTTTTGAGTCGGAAGAAATCTTTGTGATGGTGACTAAAATTGTAAAATACAATTAATTCAGTTCGCGCTCCAGTGGAAATAAAGGGGTCATCTCATTTCACAATCTTGAATACTGATGAAAGTGGCACCGTACTGGTGAGCATCCTGGTAATACACCCGGGGACAAATGACCAGTTTTTTCCATACGATATGTTGGTTCCCTGTTTCATCACAGAAGCGATATCGATTCTCTCTTTCTTCAGGAATTTTGCAAGTCTTTGTTCCGGTCTGATGTGTTCATCTTCAGGAATGAGTATGCTGTTTACAAAATCACTCCATGTAGTCCTGTTAAGTACTCCGGTCTCTACAAATCTTGAGAAAAGAATGGTTGAATACAGCCTACCGACCGGATATATCCAGTATGTTCCTGCAGTATCCCCGATAAGATGGGGGTGACGCAACAGATATCCTCCCTGGTCGGTAATCTGAACTCCTGTGATATTCATCATGATGTCAGCATACGCCTCTCCAAATGATGTTGATTCAGGTGATTGGGTAAACCAGTGTTCCAAAATGCCAACTCCCAGATCCCTCCCTACATTCCACCGGCTGACAGGTGAGAAAGGATCATGGGTATTTGATGTCGTGATCTTCAGGGATCCTGTCTGATTGTACGGACCAGCATCAGGTGCCAGAATAATCCCCCTGATATCAGGTGTCCAGGCCAGGTATTCGAACAGATGTGACGATGCTTCGGTCAGTTCAACCGGCAGAATGACCGGTACAGGTGACGACCCTGACGAGGCCGTTAGAATCCGGGTATACAGATGGCCTAATTCGTGAAAAAGAAGAGTATACTCTTCATCTGTAATATTTCCATCATGAGACGGAGTACTGATTATTCCGGATACGATGAAAACGGGAGCTAATGTGCTCTCTTCCTTTCTCTCACCGCTCTCACCCCCTGCGATGAGTACCGTCATCCATTCTCTGGTCTTTCCAGGCCGCTCTGTCAGATCAAGATAAAACCATCCCAGTGTTTTGTCAGTTTTCTCATCCGACACCCGAAAGAGGAGTACTTCCGGAGCATATGACCGGGCATCGGGAATATACTCTGTCGTGACATGAAGCAGGCAGGAGATGAGAGAGAGTGATCGCCAGAGGGTCCGGTACAAAGGCATTCTATACTCCCCCTCCTTAAACCGTGTTTCCTCTTTCTGCGATCGGGCAAGCAATGATTCTATCTCATAATCAGAGATCTCTGATGGCTGGTGGTTTGTAGTGTTCCTTCCTGCTATAAGACCGGTTACTACCGGCTGAACAAATTCCCGCACAAGTGGTGAGATTTCATCAAGTGTGAATGAGATACCAGTCCCGTTTGTCATCCATCCATATTCATCAGCCTGCAGGTCAGTCCATGTTGCATACCCCTGAAGTGATGCAATTTTCTGCCTGATAGTTGCAGTCTTTTGTAATATTGCAAGATTTTCTAAGAGCGATACGTTTTCCCTGATATTTGTTATGTATTGATTGTTCAGGGATCCAAGTTCCTGATAGAGGTGTGCGAGTTGGTTTTTTTCCTCATCCGATCTTCCAGCTCCTCCTGATTGAAAAAATCTGATTTCCTGCTCATACAGCCACTGTCCATAGGCTGATTCCGGTTTTGTCTCTCTGATGTGCAGGAAGAGATCATCTCTTGCTGCGATATTTCTCAGAAATGTATCCCGTTGTTCTGCTGCTTTTATTGCTGCATTGCGGAGGGTCTGGTCAGGATAGAGCTGGGCAAGGATCTGATATTTTCGAAGATGAAGATCAAATCCGGTCAGTATCTCCTCAAGTCTGATGATCGTATTCGTCTCATTTCGTTTATGTACCGGGATAGAAAGCAGTGAAGCGATCTGTTGTTCTGCATTGAAAAGGGCAGCAGATACCTCTTCGTCAACAGCCTCCGGTGTTAAAGGGAATATAACTCCTGGTTGTATTGCAGAGACAGAATCCCCGGAGTGATCATGTAATCCTGATGCATGACTGAAAAGAACGGTGAGGATAATTCCAATAAGAACCGGTTTGCCTTTTCCCGTACAATACCTCACGATTTCTCCTCCTCATCAGATATTCCCAATGCTGGATCGATGAATACTTATAGCCCTGATGAGAACATCCCAATCAGGGAAGATCTATGGGATCACAAGGACGTAAAATTGTTGGCATGGATGTTGATGAGCTGATATCGCTCCTCAATAAGGCGCTGGCAGACGAATGGCTCGCATATTACCAGTACTGGGTTGGGTCAAAGGTAGTAAAAGGACCAACAAAGGATGCCGTCATCGCCGAACTCGTTCAGCATGCCACTGAAGAGCTCTCTCATGCGGATATGATAGCCCTGCGGATAGTCCAACTTGGTGGAACTCCTGTTCTTGAACCAAAAGACTGGTACACTCTGACGAACTGCGGATATGATGCACCGGTGGATCCCTATGTAAAGGCCGTGCTTGAGCAGAACATCAAGGGAGAACAATGTGCCATCAAGACATATGACAAACTGATGAAGATGGTGGAGGGGAAAGACCCGGTTACCTATAATATGATCCTTACCATTATCACACAGGAAGTTGAGCATGAGGAGGATCTCCAAAGTCTTCTTGAAGACCTTGAGATGATCATGAAAAAATAATCTCTCTATTTTTTCTGAATATTCTGAATGTATAACTCTATTTGATCACAAAAATCGTACAGATCCCCCAGATGGTTTTTTAAAATATAGAATCCTGTCTGGTCATCTATTTTTCCATATCTATGGACAAGAATATTTCTAAAACTCTTCATTTTTTTGATCGTTTCAGAAAAATCAGGATCAATAATCCCTTTTGTGCAAAGTTTCTCAATAATGTCCTCCTCATCCTCAGGAACTCCACATCGCAAATCCCTGTTTATAATAGCACAAATATCAAAGGCAGTCTGTATAGCGTATTCTAATCTTTTATAAATTCCATCCTTTACAATACCCATACTTAAAAACCGGGTATATTCACAGTCCGGAGAGAAGTTTTCCTTAATTATCTCTATAGAGTCCTCGATTTCACGCAAACGGATCCGTATTTGCTCAATTCTTAATTTTTTTTCATGCAAGGAAACGCTCTCCGGTATAATCATCGAGATGTGGTTTGAATAAATTATATTCTCTAATAATATCATAAGCCAGATTATAAACCTCATCTTCATCCTGCATATACAGAAACACTCCTCCAAGCACAGATTTTTTAATATAAAGAGGAAGATTTTCGAAAATATGAAGATCAATTACATCAGGAAGTTGGGATAATAGTTTCATCCGGAACAATTCAGCCTCAAAACGGCTCATTTTGCAGGATATGGCAATATCGATATCCGAGAATACAGTATCGTTTTCAGTAGCGACAGAACCATACAGAGCGATAAACCGTATTTTTGGAAACTCTTCAGATTTTTTAATTATATCCAGCGTTTTTTGTATAAGGTCCTGGTTTTTTTGTTTCTTTTCATTGGCCATGGTGATCGTGTGTTATACTGATTATGAGAAAGTCAGTATAGATAATGCACTGTTTAGTTCAGGTTTGTATAGAAGAGGAGATCATTATACCCTTCCAGGTATATTGCTATCTGTACGGATCTTCGAAGTAGCAACGTTTGATCTGCAGGGGGGAGCGGAATGGAAAAAAATAAATACAGGAAATGGATGTTACTGATTATCATCGGTTTTGTTTATGGTATTTCATGCACCGGGTATGCAGATGAAGGAAATCTCATATATTCTGATCAGCAGGGGAACGGTATTGCTGAACCTTTTTATCCGGCATATATTCCATCACCTGATGGATACCAGACACCGGTCCCGGTATCGGAAGGTACAATGCCTGCTGATAATGCATTTGTATCTCCTCTCCCATCACTCGTGTCTGATCCCGCTTCATCGGATGTGCCGGCATCATCCGTGCCTGTTTTTTCATATGATCCTGTCGGTCCATCGTTTCAGGATCCTGCCGTTGCCGAACCTTTTTATCCCGCAATCCCTCCTTCACCAGGTCCGGCTACCTATGAGGAGCCAGTAGAGATTCTCCCGGTTCCAACACAATATCCTGATCCGGGTGTTGCGATCCCCTATTATCCGCAAAACCCTCCTGAGCCAGAACCAACTCCGTATATTTCCCATGGAACCTATACCTGTCCGGATTATCATTCATCACCCCGGTATCAGGAACCGGTTGTAATCTACAAGCGGTACGATGACCGGTACTATCGTCCGTCATGGTATGATCCCTGGGATCACAGATGGGATTCTTACTCGTATGCTGACGGCATTTTGAAGGTTTCAAGCACTCCGTATCAGGCAGAGGTCTACCTGCATAACCGGTTCAGAGGGTATACTCCGTATTCCGGCTATCTGACTCTTGAGAATATCAGGCCCGGTACCTATACGGTTCGTCTGAAATATCCTGGTTATTACGATTATTCAGAGGATGTATATGTGTCACGGGGACGGACAACCTATGTCGATGCTGATATGGTACGGACAGGGGAGAGATATCAGAAAGCAGGCACCCTCTCTCTCCAGTCTGAACCCTCCGGGGCAAGCATATATCTGGATAATGAATACCGTGGGATTTCACCCGTAGTTTTAAGCGGAATATCTGCAGCAGAACATACCCTTCTTGTGCGAAAAGAGGGATTTACTGATTATGTCTCCAGGGTCCTTATCCCGGATAAACAGACTGTCAGCATATCTGCAGTATTAAGCCCGGTAGAGGTGCCCAGAACTCAGATTCCTGTTACATCTTCTGTAGAGAGCCCTGCGCCGGTACCAACCAAATCCGGAATATGGAGTGGTCTGACCTGTATTGCGGTCATATTGTGTGCCCTGTGTATGGTCAGAAAACGGTCTTTTGGTTCATGATCAGCATACATTTTTTCGAAAACTTCTAAAGCTTCGGGCAGTAAAGGTACTAGTGATAAAAGCAGGAAGTCGGTGCAGCGTGAGTACCAACACTGAAAAACATCCGAACCGTCCCCATTGTCTGTACCTGTGGTTTCTTCACGGGATGCCGGTATGCTCTGAGGAGAAAAGCAACCGGCTGTGCCCATATCCATTCTGGAAATGCCCGGTGAGAGAGCATCAGCCAGCTGCTATACAGGTGAAAGGATCTGATGTGGTTTCCGAGGTATCTGACAGAGCCACTATATCAGTGAACATGTAATGTGAAAGGACGGTCCACCCCCCCATTATCTTGCTAAGGCCACCGTCTCTCCATACTGGATGACATGCTCTTTCATTGCCTGAATAAGTTCATCTTTTGTTGATCCTGGTGGCAGTTGCAGCATGGTATCCAGACCATATACTCTGAACTGATACCGGTGCATCTCACCATCCGGAGGGCATGGCCCATGATATCCGATGGTGCCATAATCATTTCTCCCCTGTACTGCCTGAACCGGGTATGATACCTGCGGATCTTTTGGAATGCCTTCAGGAATTCTGGACAGGGGTGGCAGGTTCCAGATAATCCAGGGAGTAAAGGAGCAGCATGATTTGATGAATGGATTAAAAACCATGATCGCAACTGATACAGCACTCAGGTTTTTTATATTGAGTGCCGGACTTTTATCCTCTCCCCTGCAGGTATATGCATTTGGGAATTCCAGAAAATCAAGAGTCACAACGAGTGAGGAAATATCTGCCATTTAGATCATACCTCATATCAGTGAGCCTGAAATAAAACCTAATCCCCCGGAGGTAATGAGTTCCTCACGGCTTTCAGCTCTGACTATTGTGGGAATGTCGCCCCATATTATGCTTTGTTCACCAAATACTGCAAAAATACCATCAATTTTTGGATTGATCCGTTCAAGACAGGACTGATCGGTGATGGTCAGTTCATTACATATTGCTGTTGCCGTTGCATCTGCGAGAATGGGATCAGGTGAGAAGACAGTAACACTATCAGCAGTTCCAAAAGAAAAAGAATGACCGACGGTTGCGGAGGATGTACATATGCCGTACATTTCTTCCATAGGGGGTATAGAGAATGCATATCTCCCGGATAACGGTGATCTTCCTGCATACAGACCCACACGAACCGGCCGGTCGGAGATCATTGCAATATCTCCTCCGTTATCAATAATGCAATACAATGCTCCGGCATTCTGTGCTGCGCGTACTCCTGCATACGCAACAGCCCCTGCAACTGCTGCCATCGGACCTACCTTTGCTTTTTCTGCCGCATCTGCCATCTTCTGAATAATATCCGGGGCCTCTTTTACAACCACGGGTTCATAACTCATTTCAAAAAAAGGATCAGACAGGATATATCGCTCGATTTCATGCCGGGCTGTTCGGATTCCTTCACAGGCTGCATCGATCACGGACTGGTCATCTGCAAGGATTGTGGCAATTGTTTCCCTGAGTTCAAAATGATGACGAAGGGGCATTCAGGTTAATAACTCATGGATAATGCAGCATGAGGGCAACTGATGATACATCGTCCGCACAGGATACAATTCTTCGTCTCTACCTGTAATTTCCATTCATCATCAAATGAAAAAACTCTTTTTGGACAGATTGAGATACAGGCACCACAATCGACACATTCCTCTTCATCATGCCTGATCCCTTCTTCCAGGATCCTCACTTCAGCACCCAGTGCTCTCATTCGTTCACTGACCAGGATGCAGCTTTCGTCCGGAACATCAACCAGAGCCTCTTCTCCTTCATGGGCATCGGATCGTGCCCGGTCTACATTGATGAGAACGCCGGTATCTTTTACGACCTGGGCAATAATCGGTCTGCTGTCATGGATCAGACGGACTAAGAGCTTCATGGTCTCCCCCCACCAGGTTTAAACAATTTTCCAAGGTCGCTTGCGTGAAGAATGGCAATACACTGGTTTTGTGCATCGACAACCGGAAGAGCACTAATACGGTGATGTTCCATCTTTTGTGCTGCGATATCAATCGGTTCATCTGCCATAGTAGTAATGACATTCCGTGTCATAACGTCCTGAACCCTGATTTTCCGTTCCGGTCTGGCCACTGCCTTTGCAATATCAAATGTGGTGACAACACCAGTCAGCCGCCCCTGATCATTCAGTACTGGCAGATGATTTGTCTCTCCTCTGAGCAGTTTCTTTGCAGCTTCAGTGATCTCCTGATCTTCCTTTATGGTGACAACTTTCCGCTGCATAATCTCCTGGACTAACACCACCTTTCTCGTCTCCCGCATCGGTTTTGCCTGCTTAGAGGGATCAAGATATCGTGTGGGAAGACACAGAGTCATCTGGCCGTCCTCGATCCATCTTTTTAAGGTGTTCGCCACCATTTTTGCCCGGCGGTATGAGGACAGGGAGGATGTTTTGATCTCCTCGTTATTGAGCTCAATGGACCCTGACTTCAGATCAGCATAGCTTACCTGGCCAAGGACCGGTCTGCTCCGGGAAGGAACGCCATAGTCTCTGATACTCACCATAATGTCCTCATCCCTGACCGCCGTCCGACGGACGGTTTCAATATCCAGGACCGGAAGGGGAATACCGACACCGAGGTACAGGGTCGGTCCGTACCGGTACATATATGCGGCCCTGAGAAAATCGGTGTTCATGTCATTCATGTCAGCCGTGGTCATCAAAGTTGCAAAATTCCCGGCCGATGAATGCTGGGTTCCTTCACCGACCACCATCCCTGCTGCTCCTCCGAGCAGGATGGGCACTCCGCTCCCGATTAACCGAAGATTTGGGTCATTGCATATCGGATTTAATGTTCCTGCACCTGAGAAGGTGACATTTGCATTATGAGGAAGCAGAGTCCCCATATAGGTATAGAGGGTATCTTCCGAAGTATTGACTGCGGCATCATACCGCTGATATGCATTCCGCGGATTAACCATGATGGCCTGGTTCAGATCTTCCAGTCGTACCTCGGTGGTGATACTCCGTCGTGGGTAGCAGTCTGAACCGGAAGACTGGGCACGAAGTTCAATAGCCTTGCCCGATATAAAATCCTCAATTACATGGGCACCGCCATAACTTTCCATCCTGGTAACTGACTTGTTTGTCGCACCGATGTAGGTATCCACTGCTGCAATACCGCCATACGCTTCGACATCATTCAGCCAGATCCGCTCCATCTTTATTGGCGGTTCTGCATGACCAAAGTTTAAGAATGCTCCTGAGGAACACATGGCTCCAAAGGTACCGGTGGTTACGACATCCACCTCCCGAAGTGCTCCTTCTTCTCCAAGTTCGCTGACGATGTCCGGCATCTCATCGGCAGTGACCACCCGGGCTGACCCATCACGAATTCGCCGGTTGATCTCATCGATGGACTTTTCCATAATGTCTACCTGATTGGAGATAATAGGAGTTATAGATTTAGTTTTCCTTTGGTGAAAAAAAGAAAAATATTACCGAAGTACTGCACCACGATCTGCCGGGCCGACCGCTGCAGCATATCTGGCCAGAACTCCTGATAGTGGCTTTACTGCCGGTTTCCACACCGTCTTCCGCTTTTCTATCACATCAGCCGGCACATCAAGATGTATTGTCTTTGCAAAGAGATCGATAGAGATCGGGTCACCATCCACGACAAATGCAAGCGGGCCGCCAGCTGCTGCTTCAGGTGCTACATGACCGATACATGGTCCACGGGTTCCTCCGGAGAACCTGCCGTCTGTGATGAGTGCGACCCTGGAATAGCCAAGTCCGACAAGGGCGGAGGTAGGAGAGAGCATCTCTGGCATACCCGGACCACCTTTCGGACCTTCATACCTGATGATCACAACATCCCCTTCTTTGATCTCCCGTGCAAGAATTGCCTTCATGGCCGGTTCCTCACCGTCAAATACCCGTGCAGGTCCGGTATGTCTCCACATTTCATCCTGAACGGCACCACTTTTAATGACCGCCCCGTCAGGTGCAAGACTGCCGGTTAGAATCATCAGTCCTCCTGTCTTATGGATCGGTGTATGCACCGGCCTGATAACCGATTCATCCACATACCTGACTGAATCGGCTATGGAATACACATCTTTGCCTGAAACCGTCTGACAATTTTCGAGATAGCTTCGGATCTGCCTGAAGACTGCAGGAATTCCTCCTGCATGATGGAGAGCCTGCATGGAATGGGGCCCGGCCGGCATCATTGAGGCGATATGGGGGACCTGTTCTGATATTCTGTTAAACTCCTGAAGATCAAAAGGAATCCCTGCTTCGGTAGCAATTGCCATCAGGTGCAGAACGGTGTTGGTAGAGCCGCCAAGGGCCATGTCAACCCGGATTGCATTTCGAAGACTGGCAGGGGTGATGATATCGCGGGGGAGAATCTGCTTTCGGACAAGATCCACAATTCTCTTTCCTGAACGGTATGCCAGACGGAGTTTTTCAGCATAAACCGCAGGAGTTGCAGCACAGCCGGGAAGTGACATTCCAAGAGCTTCTGTCATACATGCCATGGTATTCGCGGTATACAGGCCCTGGCATGATCCGCATCCCGGCATGGCAGCAGTCTCAAGTTCCAGAAGTTCATCTTCAGTCATGGTTCCTCCGGCCACCTTTCCAACCCCTTCGAAGATATCTGTGAGGGAAAGTTCACAGCCATGGAGGTTTCCGGGAAGCATATTACCGCCGGTAAGAACAATTGCCGGGATATTACATCGTCCTGCTGCCATCAGCATGCCGGGAACAATCTTGTCACAGGTACAAATGCAGACAATTCCGTCGAATTTATGGGCCTGTATCATGAGTTCGACCGAATCAGCAATATTTTCCCGTGAGGGGAGGGAGTATCGCATTCCTTCATGACCCATGGCAATCCCGTCACAGATACCGATGGTATTAAACTCAAAAGGAGTTCCTCCTCCTGCAGCAATACCCTCCCGTACCCGTTCTCCAAGCATTTTCAGGTGGGTATGACCCGGGACGATAGTGTTCCAGGAGTTCGCGATACCAATAAATGGCTGGTGCATCTCACTCTCATCTATCCCGAGCGAACGGATGAGGGAACGATTCGGAGCACGGGCATATCCTGCCTTGACATCATCACTCCGCATAATACTCATGAACAGATAGGAGACGACACAAGATAAAGGAGCGGTTGTTGGTGCAAAACATATCTGTTGTTGCACCACTTTGCCGGTCATTTTATCGACCGCATGGTGCATATCATTTGGGAGACAATACTTTGGTATGGTATTTACCTGTGCTCAATGTGGTCAGTGCTGTATGTATTTGGGAGACTATATTGTCATAGATACAAAGACCGGACCATATTCCTTTTCATGCTCCTGTGTCTCGACAAACACGCATTTTCTTGCAGTAGTTGATGAGGATAAACGGGAGATTTTCGACAGGGAATGGTTTTCACGTCAGCATCCTCATGCCTGCCCTTTTCTAAGGCCGGCAGATGACGGGCGGATCGTCTGCACCATTCACGAGACCAGTCCTGCACAGTGTAAGATATACCGGTGCGTGGCGGTGAGAATTTATTCCGGTGAACAACAAGTGGGATATATCACCGGGATGGGTGCACTTCATTCTGATGATCAGGCCTTGCGATCCCTGTATGAGTCATGTGCCTCACAGATTCCCAAAGAGGATCAGGAACGGGATGAATGGCTTGCCCGGTATTTTGAGAAGCACGGGTACCGGACAGAATAATTTATCATCATAAGTCCAGCCATGAGGCAATATCTGCAGTATTGAGAATCCGTACTCCGATATTTTTCATATCCAGCACATTAGCCTCATGGATGTCCTTTGTCTGTGCCGCGGTGGCATCCTGAACGAGGACTGTTTCGTAGTTATATGCCATCGCATCAAACACTGTGGTCCGGATACAATTCGGGGTCTGAATTCCTCCCACAACAACGTTAGTTACCCCAAGGGTTCGGAGTATGAGGTCAAGGGGGGTTCCGATAAATGCACTCATCCGTATCTTTTCGATCAGGTATTCACCATGCACCGGACTGAGTTCATCAATAACTGCAGCACCATGTGTCCCTCTGACGGCAAATGGTTTGGTTCTGAAAAGGTCAGCTCTGAACCATTCAACATCTGAACCATCCGGTTCATGAATCCTGACGATATGAAAAACCGGAAGATGTTTTTCGCGAAACAGGGAAAGCAGCTGAGTAAGAGGGGTGATGACTGCCTGTGCTCCCGCAACAGGAAGAGCCGCCTCTGCTGATGCAAAATCATTCTGCATATCGATGATGAGCAGTGCAGGTTTTTGTGTCATATATACGAATGGTATTGAGGTTTCATCATTGTTGTGGCATGTCACACGTTGCCTGATTCTGAAATCATTTCAGATGAGGGGGAGATATGGTTTTGTGACGGGATAGGTTTATCCTGAAAATGGTTGAACAGCATGTATGGTCAATGCATGCTTTGATATGATATTTTTTGAGTTCCAAACAGGAAAGGGGATATTGTTGCTCGTGATACAGGTACTATTGTGAATTTTCCCTGAAAAAAGTATTATATCGATAATATACATAGGCCAGATGTTCGTACAGCACTGCCTGGCTGGTCATGTAATCTCGTTACTTGACAAGGGTTATCTCCATATATATAAGACCATTAACTGAGTGTGAGGTGATTTTCGTTTATGGATGATCCGATATTTCTCTCTAATATTCTGAAAGAGAAGAGGTTTTTTCTCTCACGAATGATTCTAATCCTTTGTGTCATTCTTTGCATGATTGCACCGGTACCTGCAGAGCGTGTATTCTTCTCTGATGGCACTGTATACAATTCATCATTCTCTAAAGATGACATACTCGAACAATTTGAAAAAAATCCTGAAAAAGGACCGGTAATAGTGTTTCATGATCTCATTTGTCAGTCCTGTCAGGATGCCATGGATTATTTCAGGAAGTTTGAGCAGCTCTACCCGGAAATACCCATTGTGTATTATGATCTTCATGGGAACACGACCAATAAACTGCTATTTGAAACATACATGAAGAAGTATCACCAGGACAATCTCCTTGCACCGACCGCTTTTGTTGGTCCTGCAGGGATAGAAGGGAATAAATCAATCCGGCTGGTGTTTGAACCGTTTGTGTTAATATATCAGGAAAATCAAGATATGTAATCCACGGTATTTATTAAATCTCTTACTTTCTGATTTCGGGCTGACAGGCGAATTAAAAATTTATGAGAGTGATTGGAGAATATCTGGTGAGTGACGAACAATACTTTTTCAGCCTGTCTCAACTCATATATTTCTCTTGGGTAACTCTTGTGTAATTACCGCAAAGAAATCCTTTTCTGAAGAGAAGGTTATGGAATCAAAGGGCTATTTGGTTCTATCTCACACACCCGCATTTCTTTGCCATCGCTGCAACTGCTTCTGCCACCACCTTTGCCACCCCCCGGTCCAAGGGATCCGGAAGGATTTTTTCAGGAGTCGGATCTTTCACATATGATGCGATGGCATGAGCCGCTGCAATCTTCATCTCCTCGCTTATCTTTGTTGCTCCTGCATCCAGAGCTCCCCGGAACACTCCCGGAAACACGAGCACATTATTTACCTGATTCGGGAAGTCTGACCGGCCGGTTCCGATTACTGCTGCACCTCCAGCTTTCGCTTCATCTGGCATTATTTCCGGAGTAGGATTCGCAAGGGCAAGGACAATCGGATCAGGATTCATCAGTCTGATCATGTCAGCAGTAACGAGGTTTCCTGCAGACACACCCACAAACACATCCGCCCCCCGTAATGCATCAGAGAGTGTGCCGGTCCTGAGCATCCGATTTGTCTCATCACCGAGGAGATATTTATAGATATTATGGTAAAGCCCTGGTCTCCCACGGTAGATAATCCCTTCACGGTCACAGACGATCAGTTCCTTTACTGCAGTACATGTTTTTCCTTCATACCCGATACATTTCAGAAGGCGGCAGATTGCATATCCTGCAGCACCTGCCCCTGAGACCACGACGGTAAGTTCCCGGAATTTTTTTCCGGTGACTTTACAGGCGTTGATAAGAGCTGCAAGTACGGCGATAGCTGCACCATGCTGATCATCATGCATCACCGGAATACCCAGGTTCTGAAGTTCCTCTTCAATCTCGAAACACCGGGGAGCCGCGATATCCTCAAGGTTTATTCCCCCGAAAACCGGTGCAATACTGCGTATATGACTGATCAGATCATCGTGGTCACCGGTGATACAGACAGGGAAGGCATCAATTCCGGCAAACTCTTTAAAGAGAATTGCTTTCCCTTCCATAACCGGAATTGCCGCTGTCGGGCCGATATTTCCAAGTCCCAGGACTGCCGTTCCGTCTGTGATAATGGCAATGGTGTTTCTTTTGAGTGTACAGGAAAAGGCCCGCTTTTCATCTTCTGCAATATACCTGCAGACATGTGCAACACCCGGGGTATAGGCAAGTGAGAGATCCTCTCTGGTCTGTACTGGAACCTTTGACTGAACTGCGAGTTTGCCCTGGTGTTCCAGGTGAAGTGCCAGAGATTTCTGTGCGATCTCCTCACGATCAATATCCATGAAATGAGAGTATCATTGGTTGGATATCAATGTTTGGAATTGTAAAAAAAGAAAATCAGGGTTCACGGTACGGATTTACAATCCTGATTGTTGGCTTTGAACCCTGTCCGTTCTGGCGGGGTGGAGCGGTCTGGAATGTCTGTTCCTCTGACATGATACTGGACTTGCTGACAACCATATATCCCCGGGAATCAAGGGCATACTGAACCCCTTCCTGGAGTGTTGCGCGGGTTACAATATCTTTGAGGTCAATTCCAAGTTTTACCATCATCATGGCAACTTCCGGTTTGACTCCCGTCATAATCACCTGTGAACCAAGGAGTTTGACTGCTGTGGTTGCTTTAATAATATGGGTCGCAACAGTCTCGTCAATATGCGTGATCCCTGTCCCGTCCATGATAATTGATCTGGCACGTTCACGGCTGATGGCATCAAGAAGCTGCTCAATCATCTTATTTGCCCGTTCAGCATCAAGCGTTCCAATCATGGGAAGGACAAGAATTTCATCCCAAATTTTGGTAATCGGTGTTGAGAGTTCAAGAATTGCAGCGTTTTTCTCCCGTATGGAGAGTTCAGCTGCCAGTTGTTCACTGATATCTTCAAACCTGACCAGAATCTGATCCTCATTTGAAGATCCATATCGTCTCATGACACCAGCCTTCACAATGAAGGTCTTTTTCCCTTGTGGAATCGAAATTTCTGCTTCAAAATGTTTGACTTCGGTTCCGGCGTTTTTCAGACTTTCCAGTGTCTGTCTGAAAACAGGTATATTGAGAACCCCATTCCCTATCTCATAGACTGATCTGCCTTCAATATCTGCCCTGCTTACCCCGAATGTCTGATCGAAAGCCCGATTAGCGAAGACAACAGCAAATTTCTCATTTAACACAAAAAGAGGTTCATCGATCGACTGAATTATCTCAAATGGATCAACATTGAGGGTCCTGGTTGACATATAGATAATCTATATTCATGGATTGATGTTATTACTTTTCATTAGATATGCACATACCCGTTTGTGATCCCAAAAGGAATGAAGTTTTTTTGAACCGAAAAAAATTGTGAGAAAAACCGGGGGGGATACCCCGGTACGGAGGAGGAAAGCGATAATGAACGCCTCAGTTCGGAGTTAGTACATCCGGCGACCAAACCGGATCTCTCTCCTGCCATCCGGGGGGATGGCGGTGTGATATGTAATACTACACTCCCCGAGGTTATATAATTAACGTAGCTATTATCGACACATCACGAATGTGCCTATAAATACCCTTTATAGACAATGGTCACTGAAAAAAGGAAAAAGAAATATTGGTCTAAAATGCTCAGGCAGGAACAAATTTCGTTCCGTAGAAGATTGCGCCGCTGGATCCATCCTCCCCCAGCTTTCTGAAGACCCGTCTGACTGGCATACCAATGTATACCTTATCGATATCACAGACCAGGTGTGTAGTGAGTCGTGTCCCTTCATCCAGCTCGACAATTGCAAGAACATAGGGAGTTAAGAGTTTGAAGTTGCCGGAAGAACTTCTGATGATCGAGTAGGTGACCACTTTTCCGGTTCCTTTAAACTGATGCTCAACGATCTTTCCTTCCCGTCTGCAATCAGGACAAAATCCCCTCGGCGGATAGAAATATTTTCCACAGGTTGTACACCGGGTTCCAATCAGATTGTACCGGTTCTGCTGTTTTCTCCAGAAACGTGCAACTGACATCTTATACCCTCCCGAAGATATGACAGACAACCGTCGCTCCGGTTCCACCAACGTTATGAGTCATTCCAATCTCGGCATCGATCTGTCTTCCCTTAGCGTCACCCCGAAGCTGCTTGACGGTCTCATAGACCTGCTTGACACCTGTTGCCCCGACCGGGTGACCACAGGCTTTCAGACCTCCGCTTGGATTGATTGGAATTTTTCCGCCAATAGCCGTCTCTCCCTCTTCGGTCAGTCTTCCAGCCTCGCCTTTCTTGCAGAATCCAAGATCCTCTATTGCGCAGATCTCGGCAATGGTGAAACAGTCATGCACTTCCACAAATCCGATGTCCTTCCGCTCAACTTTGGCCATCTGAAATGCCCGGTTTCCGGCAGCAACGGTTGCATCCAGGGTACAGATATCCTTTCTGTCATGGAGGGCGATCGTGCTTGAGGCTTGTCCTGCTCCAAGAACCTTAATCGGGGTATCGGTAAACTCCCGTGCCCGGTCGAGTGGAGCAAGGATGACTGCTGCTGCCCCGTCGGTTACCGGTGAACAATCAAAGAGACGGAGGGGATCAGCAACCAGTGTGGAGGTGATGACCGTTTCAAGGGTGATCGGTTTTCTGAACTGGGCGTTTGGGTTTTTAGCACCATTTTCATGGTTTTTAACTGCGACCTGGGCAAGCTGTTCTCTGGTCAGCCCGTACCGGTGCATATAGTCGGTTGCGATCATGGCGTACAGACCGGGGAATGTAATTCCTGCGATCCCTTCCCATTCCCGATCTGCCGCTGCCGCAAGAACATCAGTCGTTACTTCAGTGCCGACATCGGTCATCTTCTCAACACCGGCAGCGACTACGATGTCTGACATCCCCGATGCAACCGCAGTATATGCCTGCCTGAATGAGAGTCCTCCGGATGCACAGGCTGCCTCAACACGGGTTGCCGGGATGTTGTCGGTTGCAAGACCTGCATAATCCGCAATAAGGGCTCCGATATGTTCCTGCTCAACAAATCTGCCTGCACTCATGTTACCGACAAAAATCTCGTCAATCTGTTCTCCGGAAAGGTTTGCATCCTCAAGGGCAAGAGCTCCGGCCTCGACAAAGAGGTTACGGAATGATGACTCCCATTTCTCTCCGAACTTTGTACAGCCTACACCGATTACTGCAACTTCTCTCATTCCATCATCACCACTTTGCCTTTGTGTTTTGCATAGACCGCATAGTCTACGATTTTTTTGTCTGCCAGAAGAGCAGAAACCGATGGTGCTGCATCACGGTTAAAGAGGTCAGAATTGATGACATCAGTAACGGTGATATCAAAAGAGTCACTGCCAGAACCGGATCCATATGAGGTCATAAATATCCTGTCTCCTGGTTTTGCAATATCGAGAACGGCTGAAAGTCCAACCATGGATGCCCCGGAGTAGGTATTTCCAAGGTAGGTGACTGCAAGACCGGGCTTTATCTGATCCATCGTAAATCCGAGCATTGATGCTGCCTGGACCGGGAATTTCCCGTTTGGCTGGTGAAAGACTGCATACGTATAGTCAGATGGTTTTGTTCCCATCTTTTCAAGCATCATTTTTGAGGCACCGATGACATGCTTAAAATATGCAGGTTCACCAGTGAACCGGCCACCATGACGTGGATATGGTTTGTTCTCACGCCTCCAGAAGTCAGGAGTGTCGGTGGAAAAAGAGCAGGTATGATTAATTTCAGCGATAGGATCATCGTTTCCAATAATCATGGCCGCTCCACCGGCTGCAGCGGTGTATTCTAGTGCATCTCCAGGTTCTCCCTGAGCTACATCAGCACCAACTGCAACAGAATACTTCACCATACCGGATTTTACAAGCCCCATTGAGGTCTGAATTGCAGCTGTTCCTGCCTTACAGGCAAATTCGTAATCTGCAGCGGTCATGACCGGGGTAGCCCCGATTGCTTCTCCGACAGTAACTGCCGTAGGTTTCACCGCGTAAGGATGCGACTCTGATCCGACATATACCGCTCCGATATCTGCAGGATTGATGTTTCTTCGTGCCATTGCTGCCCGTGCAGCCTCGACGGAGATCGTAATCGTGTCTTCATCCATATCCGGCAGTGCCTTTTCAAAGACACCAAGGCCCCGGGAGATCTCGGTGCCGTTTGCACCCCAGACCCGGGCAATCTCTTCCACTTTTATACGGTACCGTGGGATATATGCACCGTACGAGATGATTCCTACCATTTTTCTTCCCTCAGTCTCTCCACAATATCCTCGATGCCCAATGTTGTACACATCAGGGTGATGTTATCCTTCTCTGCCATTTTCGGGACGATGGGATGCACATCACCAAGGCTGATACCGTGGAGTACTACGCACCGGGGCTTGAAGGGAGTAACCCGGATTGCCACCATCGGCGACTTTCCGTTTGAAACTCCGGTAAAAATGAGCGCCCGTTCAGTACTCCAGCCATATATCCGGTTAAACTCGCTTGCGGTCAGGTTCATAATCGCCCGGAGGCTGTCAATTACCGTGTATCCGTAAATACTGAGATGAACCGGTCCGGTAATGATCTCGGCCCCGATAGCATCCGCAAATGTCGACAGGCTGATGGGGCTTTTGTAATCATGCAGGTCATAAATAACCCCGTCCCCCATCTCGGCAAAGAGCAGCGATGCATATTTGTGGATATACTTGCCACCCTTTGATTCATCAATGGCAAGGATGCTGTCAACAATGCGTCCGATAATGGCAGTACCCGGACTTTTTCTCCTTCCGCTTTCATAGTCACTAATGACTGACGGCGATACACCTAAGTACTCGGAGAGCTGTCCCTGAGAGATGTCAAAGCTGAGTCGCCATTTCTTCAGGGTTTTTCCCGGAGAATCAGAGAGTGTTATCTCCCCCGCCATCTTCTCCGCGAGTCGATGACGAAGTCCCGATTCCATGCCAGTACACTTTGAAGGAGAGGAGTTATATAATTAACGAAGATTTGTTCGACAAAGAGCGATACACAAGACTTGTCAGGGCTCTTCATTTCTCTCTTTCTTCGTATTTCATTCTCTATCTGGCTTTTTAGCATCCGCACAGCCTCTTCTTCTGATATATCAGGATCGCAGAATCAGAAGTATTTTCCATAAGGGGATGTTCTGAACAGGTCACAATGGCACCTGTTTTGTGTGTACAACTATCATATGATACCCATTTCTGATAATACGAATAGGAATTTAAGATGTGTAACAATTTTTGAAGATATTCACATACCCTTTCGGGTAAAATAACATTTATTTTCAGGTACATCGATATACGGTTTTGTCTGACACACAGACAAGGGGGAAGAACATGGCACTCATGAGACGTGACCCATTCAATATTTTCCGAAATGAACTGGACAATATGTTTGCAGAGATGGAGAACAGGTTCCAGTCATATCTCCCGGCCTTCCCGGCTTATTCCCAGAGCGGGCGTGAACTGGCCCCGGTTTTTTCCGGGGGATTTACGGTAGATGTCACACAAAAGGATGATCAGGTCATTGCAAAAGCCGATCTGCCGGGTTGTAATAAGGAAAATGTGAAAATCAGACTGATCAGACCGAACCTTCTTCAGATATCCTGTGAACGGAAGGATGAAAAAGAGCAGGAAGAAAAAGATTATTTTATCCGGGAGCGGTTTTATGGTTCAGTCAGCCGCAGTGTTCCACTCCCTGCAGAGGTGACTGAAG
>CAZCSN010000005.1:60764-79804 GCA_964501255.1 uncultured Methanospirillum sp.
CGGTTTTATGGTTCAGTCAGCCGCAGTGTTCCACTCCCTGCAGAGGTGACTGAAGAAGGCGCATCAGCAACCTTTGAGAACGGAGTACTGGAGGTCAGGTTAAAAAAATCAGGAAAAGAGTCAGGGGGAGACATTCCTATCCTTTAGATCCCTTCTTTTTTATTCTCAAGATAGAGATGTAATTCTGATACCTTCTCTAATGACACCACTACCTCTTTTGGTTCAGCCTTGAGAATATGTCCCCCGGCATCATGTGAGTCGGTAATGAAATGAAGATGAAATCCTGCATAATTAACTCCATTCATCCATTCAGGGTAATAAAATCCTACCAAAGTCCCGTTTGCGGCTTCACGGTAAAAAACACTTTGGTTTTTGATCACATCTGACAGTGGAGGATATGGTTCATTCTGGGCAGGAATGCTTCGAAAGGAGACATTGTGAAATGATCCGTCGATTCGCACGGCATATATCATTTCAGGATCCGGAACTGATTCATGTATGGTAGTATATAACTCATCCAGTGAGGACGTGTTGTTTACTGTATAGGTTATTTCCGGTTTAAATTTGACAGTGTTTGCAAAACATATCCCGGTTTCTCCAGGTGGTGTATGGACAACTCCGTCATTGGTGATTTGGTATATCGTCCCGTCAACCTGAAGGAGTTCACCGTTCAAATCCTCAAATCCGCCAATTCCCTGATCCCCAAGCCCGTTCATATCATCGACTGATAATATCTCTGAATAAGCTCCTTTTTCAAATATTGCAAATGAACCTGCCTGATAGAGAGGAGCTGATGTGTTTGGTACATCTCCGTACACAGCCCCGGATACCCCATGGATGAGAATGAGGACCATAAGCAGACAAAAGGGGGAGAATCTTTGAATCATTCATCATTATTATCACTCAGACCACTTGAGTTTTTATGCTTGACCTGCATTCGTTCAAGAAGTGCGATAGCAGTGTCGATGATATGAGTCCCGGTGATGGTCGCCGTATCTGATAGGATCACCACCCCAACCCGTAATTCCGGATTCATAGCTATCGCTGCCTGGTGTGCATTGGTTTCTCCAGCCTTTCTGAGAATGGTGGTTCCATCCCGGTTATTCATTATCTCCCAGAACAGCCCGCTTTTCATGAGCGGCGGTCCTTCGGTAATGATTGCATACGGCTTATGAGTCATCGCGATTGCATCGGAGAATGGTGTGTCAATCAGACCAAGTTCAGCAGCGAGGAATACTGCCATGTCATCTGCGTTTGAATGAACTCCGCCGGTAGCAGTCCAGAAGTCATTGAACCTGATAAGGATGGCTTCATCAGCCGGGTACTCATATCCCCTATAGCCTGTTGCTCGTCGGTCCAGATCCTCCATTGTCCATGTTGCCCCGGTATGTGTCATCCCAAGCGGATTCAGGATTTTATCTTCGAGGAGTTCAGGATAAGATAATCCATATGCCTGAGCAATACTGGCTCCTGCAATTGCCGCACCAAGATTTGAGTACAGATACTGGTATCCGGGAGGAGCAAGAAGTTCTGTTTTTCCCAGCCAACGGCAGGTATCATTGAATGATAATGTCAGAAAATGGGTCATGGACTGCTCAATCCGGTCAGCATATGACGCATCAGGATTATTCTCTGAAAAAGCATCAGGGGTCGAAGGAAGCCCCGAGTGATGGGTGGCAAGATCCAGTCCCGTGATCTCCTCTCCTTCGTAATCAGGAATCGGGCAGGTATCACCAAACCGGGTCTGTATAGGCCCCGCTATCGTATACATTCCCTCCTGTTCACCAACAGCCATTAATAATCCGGTCATGATTTTTGACACCGATCCAATATCGAACAGTGTTTCATTACCGGGGATGTCTCCGGCTCGTGTTTGCAGGGTACCGTATGTATACGTGGAATAACCATGTTCATCCACAAGCACAACGACAATTCCGTTACTTACATTATATGCAATGAGAGGACTGATAAACGGGTCAACTTCTTCCTTTGTCATGGCCTCGAAGTGATTCCGTGCCGATTCCCTCCATTCTTGCGGAGAGGGCAGGGCAGTTCCTGGAATAATAAGGAGAAAAATGCATATCAAGGCCATAGAGATATACGTTCGGGGCTCCGGATCTGTCATGCTCTTCTCCACCTTGTTTCAGGTTTCTTACTTTTGTAGTACCATGGTAATGTATTCAATTGGCATCCAGGTCTTTTCTGAAATCTTCTCTGGAGGCAGACCTTCCTTTTCCATCTGTCTGATCACATGTTCCATTGATTCACCCACTTCGATAAGGTTTCCATCAGGATCAAAGAACCTGATTGTACGCTGGTTCCATGGCATGCGTTGTATCTCATGCAGGAGACGGACTTTTTTCTCTGCCAGCGCTGATGCAAATGCTACGATCTCATCGGTCTCAAAATAGAGCTCCTGTGCAGGTTTTTCCGGATTGGTTATCGATTCTGTTCCCGGGTAGAGAAGATGTAATGCAGTGTTCTTATCCCAGAGTGATATTCCTCCGGCAAATGAAACGAGTCCTCCAATATCGAGTTCAATTGGAAGATTGAACAGGTCCTGGTAGAATTGTCTGGATATCGCGATATCAGAACATAACAGAACTATTGAACTATATTTTATCATGGTTTACTCCATTACTCATATGGTACACAGGATTACTCCCTTTTTATGCTCAGTATCAGTATTGTCACCGGGTATATGAATCCTTCATATGCAGGGTGAAAGTGAAAATGAGGTCTATTAATTGATGTTCAACATATTTACTTGGATCATGGTTTGTATTTACAAAATGGCCTGCACCTGTAATGATAAGACCAATTGGCGAATAATGACAACTCCGTGAACATGTACCCAGACAGGTAGAACTGGCCTGAATGACTCATTGGATCCATCGATGAATGAACTTATAATATTTATTGCGGCTTTTTCAGCCGGCCTTATCAATGCACTCGCGGGGGGAGGAACCCTTGTCAGTTTCCCCACACTCCTTGCTCTTGGTATCCCTCCGGTTACTGCAAATATAACCAATACCCTGGCTCTCTGCCCTGGTTATTTTGGCGGAATGATAGCCCAGAGGAGGGAGTTTGCATATCAGAAGGAACGAATAAGGCAGATCCTTCCTATCAGTATCATCGGTGGTCTGACCGGGGGATATCTCCTGATTCATTCCGATGAGATGGCGTTTCGTATTCTTATCCCCTATCTCATTCTTTTCGCGACCCTGCTCCTTGCAGTTCAGGTTCCTTTAAAGCGATGGTTCGTGGCCGGTTCCCATCATACCACCCATCCCCGACTGATTATTGTTGGAGGTTTTTTTCTGCTTTTTCTGGCCTCTGTATATGGGGGGTATTTCGGAGCCGGAGTTAGTGTGATCATTATCGCAGTCCTGGGTCTGCTCTATGATGACTCACTTGTCAGTCTGAATATTCTCAAATTAATTTTCTCTTTTAGTGTAAATGTGACCGCTGCAGTATACTTTCTCTTCACCGGTACATTTGACGGAGTGATTGTCCTTCTCATGAGTACAGGATCCATTATGGGAGGACTGGCTGGAGGAACGCTGGTTGAAATGGTTCATCCTGAATCATTCAGATGGATAATTGTTGCTCTGGGATTGTGCATATCCCTCTGGTATTTTCTTTATGGATGAGTATTCATGATGTGATATACGTAATCAGAATCAATTGAACCAGAGGAATGAAAGTTCTTTAAAAGAGTATTTTCACGTTGGAGTGAGGTTTATGATATCTCTGTTCATTAGCACTTTCCTTGTATTATCAGCCCGGGCTTCGTATCGTGATAATGTATACGAATGGCGGAATCTTTGATTGTAACGCTTCACAGTTCATCTCTGTCTGAATTTTCGATGAACATTAATATCGTCCGGACAAATATTATTCTACAGCAGTTCCGCCTTCATGATACTGCCGGTGATGAAGTCCACCGTCAATTGCTATTGCTAATGACTTCTACCCGGGAGTTCTGTATGACAAGAGAAGGTGTACTAGTTCAAGCTTTATGCAATTTCCTATGAAAACCTGTATGTTTGTTAGAAATACCTCTTCAAATTGGTTTTTTTATAATTCATAAAATATCAGGATCTGGCGCCTTGATGAGAATGTCCGCTTTTGCAATTATTTCCAGTAGTTGCTCTAAAGAGACTTCCTTTGGTATCAATACCTTATTCATAGTAGGAGCCTTCTTCATTGGAAATAATGGGTCGACGTAGAGTTCGTCATTTTTTAGAAGGTGCCAAATAATTGTCACTATCTTCCGGGCCAAAGCAATGGTGGCTTTTGCTTTGCCAATGAGTGCACTTTTTCTTTCGTAAAACATTCGGAGTGAATTGCATTTGCATCTTGCTGCTGCATGTGCAATTTGTGTCAATATCCATCTTGCATGGACAGATCCACGTTTTGTTATGCCCCCGGTCCGAAGTTTACCTGCCGACTGGTAGACACTTGGAACCATACCCAGCCATCCAGCAAGTTTATCGCCAGATGGAAAATCATTAATGTCACCAATTTCTGCAATTAGTGTAGCAGCCCCAATCTCTCCGATCCCTGGAATAGACATTAAAATTTCCATCTCTTTGGGATAATTCTTGTAAGCAAAATGTAAAGCCGAGTTCTTTAAAAGAAGCTCTTGTTCATCAAGACACCTGATAATATCTAACAGGATCTTAATTTGGAATAGAGCATCCTTCGATATATTAGTCTTAAGTACTTCAATGATCTTGTCCTTTTTCTCCTGCGCCTTCTGAGGTAATGTTGGGATGATATCATTTATGTGCATTCCATTTATTATCCCAGTTAGAATCATCATCCCTGATTTCCCGAATATGTCTGACAAGACAGAAGAAAGCCGAATCATTTCAGTATTAAGAATACCCTTAATCTGATACTTAAAACTGGTTCTTTTCTCAACCAATCTATGCCTTAAGCGCAAGATTTTTCGGAACTCCCGATGATTGCCACAAAAAACCCGTGATGGCTGGATCATTCCATGCAAAGCAAGACGGGCAATCATTTCCGAATCGACTTTATCAGTCTTTTTGTGAGATAAGGCCTTGATATCCCGGGCATTACCAACAATTACGGGGATAGTATCGTTAATAAGTTCATAAATGGGCACCCAAAAATCACTGGTTGATTCACAGGCAACTACTTCACACTTATGGAGTATGATCCATGATTTAAAGAGAAGTAAACCCTCTTTTGTTCGCTCAAAACGTTCCTGAAGTATTTTGCCGGTACTCCATAAGATTGTTACAAGGACAAATTTATTATGGATATCCAGCCCGGCGGCTATATTTACATTTGAAGTCATAATTGTAGGAAGTGGGCAGATGAATAGCCTGACAGGCCAATTTCCTATCCGTGTTCAAAGACACAATTCAGCCTGCGAAAGCAATTCAGCGGTTAGTTTTTTTGACAGGGTAAACCCTAAAATTATAACAACCTCCTCTGCCCAACCAACTTTTGTCCGGGCAACTTATAGCACTTTCATTGATT
Organism: uncultured Methanospirillum sp.; assembly: GCA_964501255.1. Classification (GTDB taxonomy): domain Archaea; phylum Halobacteriota; class Methanomicrobia; order Methanomicrobiales; family Methanospirillaceae; genus Methanospirillum. The sequence continues at coordinate 66,282 of CAZCSN010000005.1, forward strand.
AAGTCTGCCGTGTAACTGCATCGGGGTTTTTTTGGGATATTCCCATCTCTATCCCAAACAAGTCATGATCGCCAGATGAGTCTATCGGTACGAATAGGATGGTATCAAACGATTCCGTACCTGCTTCAGGTTTATAATGTGAGATGATACTATGACATTTTTTAGTATCCTCTATGAGAATGTACAGGAAGACATCAATGAGGAAAAAATCCACGAACCTGATTGTTTTGAAGATCTCAATCTTGACCAGGTTGTTCTGGCTATTACAACAGGATTTGAGGAGTATAATTTAAAACCTTTCTTTTATGATCCACTGCAATCCCTGAATTCCATTACCTATCGTCATGAAATTTTGCGGGATCTTGAAAATCCTCATGTTTATGAATCTATCCGGTCATTTTCAGAAAAGATGAGACAGATGAGAAAGGATCTCACGCAGGCAAATAAACTCTATTACCAGTATCAAAAGGAGAGCTGGTTTTTGGATGCCGTGGACCTTTACTGCAGATCGGTTCAGGAATTTGCACAGGATTTATCAGATCTGAATATCCATTCGCGTGGGTTATCATCATTCCTTCAGTATCTGACTCAGTACATCGCTTCTCTGTCATTTACCAATCTCTGTAATGAAATTGATCTGCTCAAAACAGAATTGTCTCAAGTCAGATATTGTGTTTTACTAAAGGGAAAAGAGGTAACTGTCAGAAGATATCAGGATGAAGAGGATTTTCATTATGAAGTCGGGAGAAGGTGTGAAAAGTTTACGAGTGATGTAAAAAAGTATTACCATGAACATTTTTCTGATTATCCTGACATGAACCATGTTGAAGCAAAAATTCTTGAACTGGTTGCGAAATTATTTCCTGAAGTGTTCAGCCATCTTGATCTTTTTTATGAAAAAAATGCAGACTTCCCTGATGAGATCATCACCCGATTTGACCGGGAAATTCAGTTTTATATCGCATATCTAGAATTTATTTCTCCGCTTCAAAAAAATGGTCTTTCATTTTGTATCCCCCACATTACGATTGAAAAAGAGATATCAGACATCGGAGGATTTGATCTTGCTCTCGCACATACACTGATTCATGAAGGTAAATCAATCGTCTGTAATGATTTTTATCTGAAGGATGGTGAGAGGATCTTTGTTATCACCGGGCCAAACCAGGGAGGAAAAACTACTTTTGCCAGAACCTTTGGTCAGCTCCATTATCTGGCAAGTCTGGGCCTTAAGGTCCCTGGTACAAGTGCACGTTTATTCCTGTTTGATAAGTTGTTTACCCATTTTGAACGTGAAGAGGATATTGAAAATATGCGAAGTAAATTTGAGGATGATCTGGTCAGAATTCATGCAATCTTTGAGCAGAGTACATCCCGGAGTATCATTATTATTAACGAGATGTTTACTTCAACCACGGTTCAGGATGCATTGTTTTTAGGAAAGAAAGTCCTTGGAAAGGCATCAGATCTGGATCTTCTCTGTATTTATGTAACCTTCCTTGATGAACTTACGCACCTGAACAAAACGGTCAGTCTGGTCAGTACTGTTCATCCGGCAGATCCGGATGTAAGAACATATAAGATAGAGAGACGACCTGCTGATGGTCTGTCGTATGCAGTAGCAATTGCGAAAAAGAATCATGTGACCTATGATGACATCATGGAGAGGATTGTATCATGAGGTCATTTCTTCTGTACAGAGATCAGGATTTTATCCCCCAGTGGGGGATGCTCCTCAAATCTCCTTATCCGACCTGGTGGAGAGAGAGGGATTTTGATGAACTGTGGAAAAGCCTCCCCTTGCATAAACAACAACTCACGCAGGATCTGGAGCTTGAGGTTCTCTTTCGTACGATGGCCGGGGATGATACGTTTGTCTATGAAGTAGTCAAGAATGTAATCCTCGCAAGTGTTATCGATCAGGATACTATTCGGTACCGGCAGGAGATCCTGAGAGATTGTATCCAAAATCGTGAGGTTGTCAGGATTCTGTATCAGATAGCAGTTGAATCAATCGAAGAACATGCAAAATTAGGGAGATACTCGAGCCAGTCGATAGATTCTGTCCGCAGGACATCACTTCAGATCCTGGATCATTTCATAGCCACAACAAAGAAGATCCGGGAACTCTCCCATCTTCATGGTTCGAAATTTTCTTCGGAAGGATTCAGAAACTTTTTCAAAATGATCGATTCCGAATACTCAGATGAATATACAGCCAGTCTTCAGGAATTAATCGGGGAGTTACAGTTTCCGTATGGCCAGCTCATGAGTGCCAGGCTTGGAAAAGGGAATAAGGGGATTGGATATACCCTTCACCGGAATCAGAAACCACAAAGGAAAGGTATTATCGACCGGCTATTTACCAAAGAAAATTCCTCCCAGTATTCGTTTTTCATCGCGGATCGTGATTATAACGGGTTTAAGGCCCTGGCAGAATTACGGGCAAAGAGTATGAATGCCGTTGTCAATACCCTGGGCCAGTCAGCTGATACCATTCATAATTTTTTTTCAGTATTGAAAAGAGAACTGGCATTTTATATCGGTTGTTTAAACCTTGAGGAAAAGCTTACAAGCATTGATGAGCCAGTCTCTTTCCCCATCCCGGCCCCTTCCAACACCCGTGTGCTCACCTGCAAGGGACTGTATGATGTCTGTCTTGCCTTGCATATGAATCAGAAAGTGGTTGGAAATGATGTGAATGGGAATGACAGGGATCTCTTTATAATTACTGGTGCGAATCGTGGTGGCAAATCCACATTTGTCAGGAGTATCGGACTTGCTCAACTGATGATGCAGAGCGGGATGTTTGTCCCTGCAAAGTCATTCTCTTCAAATATGTGTACAGGGATTTTTACTCACTTTAAACGCGAAGAAGATCATACTATGAGAAGCGGGAAATTTGATGAAGAGCTGAGCAGAATGAATGCACTCGTAGATCATCTCAGAAAAGATTCATTGATCATCTTTAATGAATCCTTTGCGGCGACAAATGAACGGGAAGGGTCTGAAATCTCTCTTCAGATCGTCTCGGCACTGTTGGATAACCATATCAAAGTATTTTTTGTCACACATCTGTATGAGTTTTCAAAAGGTATGTACGATAAAAATATGGCTAATGCACTGTTCCTTCGGGCCGAGAGATTACCTGGTGGTGATCGGACATACCAGATAAAAGAAGGAAAACCTCTGAGAACAAGTTATGCTGAAGACCTCTATGTTCGGGTATTTGATGAGACGCCGCGACCATTTCATCAGTCAGAACCCGTGGAGTTTGTGTAACTGCGTCTGTCTGTGAAATTATATCTTTCTGACCAGGTATGCTCCCATTCATCAGGATAAGGGAACAGAGCATTCTCGATTATTTTGGCATGATAGGTACCATCAGGAAATATCCGGTCTCAAGGGCATTTTGTCCACTAACAGGAGTATTGTAAACAATGATGAAGGTACCGATGAACATTAATATCGTCCGGACAAATAGTATTCTACAGCAGTTCCGCCTTCATGATACTGCCGGTGATGAAGTCCACCGTCAATTGCTCTTGCTAATGACTTCTACCCGGAAGGGATAATGTTATCCGAAGGTGAAATTACCAGAACAATTCAGTATATCTCCGATCGTCGTTGTCCTGGCGGGGGATATTGCTTTTACCAGCTGGATGAACCAAACCTTTCAGATACCTGGTATGCTCTTGGCTGTCTTCATACCTTGAAAAAAGGAAGTCCTGATCCGGACACGGTCAGATACCTTCGTCTTTTTCATGATCAAACGAGAGGGATATCCGGATTATACCGTCTATGGTACCTCTTCTGGTCATACCGGTTCCTGACCGGATCAGTTCCTGATGATCTCATGAGGAATCTGTCAGACTGTCCGTCACCGGTCCTGTATAAAACAGGCACGATTGAGTCGTCTTCGATATTTGAGTCTCTTTATTTGTATGTTATTCTTCAGGCAGAGGCCGGGATAAAAAAACCTGACAGCTATCGTACGGAGATTATGGCAGCGGTACATGAATGGCATCATCCCTCAGGAGGATTTGGCCGGGAGGAAGGGACACTTGTTGAGACCTGGCATGCAGCAGCCATCTGTAAAGCACTGGATATCCCCATTGACACAAATTTGTATGTTTCATTTCTGACCCGGTGTGTGGATCCTCAGTCCGGTTTTGTGAATGTTCCCTCGTCCCATCCGGGGTATTTGGAACACCTGGATGCCGGAATCGCACTTGCATCCCTGCTTGAAATCCCGGTTCCGAACCACTCTCTCTGTGTGCGATATCTGCAGAACTGCCGGAAAGAGAACGGCGGGTATGCACGATCCGGATACGGGGGGAATGCTACCCTTGAATATACCTGGTATGCAATCAGGTCTTTATCCCGTCTCTTTGGATCCCGGGTATGGAGCTGGTGATATGAATCCTCCCCTCTCTGATTATATGAGGGATTTTATGCCAAATATCAGAAAAAATGCGAAATCTCACAGAATGAGGTGACAGATAGGGTAATGTATTATTGTTCATCATGCTGGCAGAAAAGACAGAATGATACTCCTGTATGCCCCCCTTGTGGTGCATCATTCAAACCGCCCTGCCAAAGAACTAAAACAGTACAACCATAGACAGGTAGAGCACATATCATAATGACTGGTGATGGAGTTCACCACAATCGCCGTTTTGGCTGATAACTCCTACTACCGATACTCTGGCAACCTTTCATGTGTTGTCAGATCTGGAGTCACATAATATGCAAAAAGACGGACATCCACTTTCCCATCTGCTCGGCCAGGATAACGAATTCTTACAGAACCTTGGTCCGGATTATGCTGTATATCAGGTCCAGTTATCTGATCTTATTTCACGTCTTGATTCCGGTCGGTTCCATCTCGCTATACTTGGCCAGTTTAAGCGGGGAAAAAGTACGTTTTTAAATGCCCTGCTAGGCGATGCGGTGCTTCCAAGTTCAGTCATCCCCCTGACGGCAGTTCCGACACTCATCAGTTATGGACAGGAAAAGACGGTTCGCGTCAGATATCTTGAAGGGAAGGAGGATAGTGTCTTCTCTTCAGATAATACCGGGTTAATTAGAAAGTATATCGAAACATATGTTTCGGAAGAGTCTAATCCCAAAAACTTGCTCCAGGTTCTTCAGGTTGAACTGATGTGGCCTGCTGACATTCTGGCAAAAGGAGTTGTACTGATAGATACTCCCGGTGTTGGTTCAACCCATACCCACAACACTGAGATGACGGTTAATTTCCTGTCGCAGTGTGATGCCGCACTCTTTCTGGTCTCCTCAGATCCTCCGATTACTGAGACTGAACTTGAGTTCCTTCACCAGATTACAGAGGCGATCCCGCGTATTTTCTTCCTGCTCAATAAGATTGACTATTTGAGTGAAGATGACATATCGGTGGTCTGTAATTTTTGTATGCGGACACTGATTGAAAAAGGTGGAATTGATCCAGATACCCGGATATATCCCATCTCTGCAAAGCAGGGTCTTTCTGCAGCAATTGATAAGGACCCTGTGTTATGGGAACGGAGTGGTCTGGCAGAGGTATCAGATCACCTCGTAACCTTTCTGGCCGAAGAGAAGACTGCAGTTCTTGAAGCAGCGATCCGGAAAAAGGCAGCCGGGGTCATTCGTGAAGTTCTTATGCGAAAAGCACTCGAAGTCAGATCACTGGAACTTCCCTTATCAGATCTTGAACATCAACTGGAATTATTCAGGGCGAAAGTTGATGAGGCCAGGCTCAGGCAGGTCAGAACCAGGGATGTTCTCACGGGAGATCAGAACCGGATTGTAAGCTGGCTTGAAGATACCATCGAGCAGCTCAGGAAAAAAGCAAATGAGCACTTTTACGAACAGGCGGTCTCAATCCTGGAGAAGAATGGGTATCGTATCGATGAAGCCTATGATCAGGTTGCAGATGAGATCCCTGATTTCTTTGAACATGAACTTCGGGTGATATCAAATACCACCGAACAGACGGTCAGTCTGCTGTTAAACGAACACCAGAAAGATGTGGACGAGCTCATCCGGTCTATTCGGCTGGCTGCCTCCAATCTCTTTGATATTCCGCTTCATGAGACCGGGGATAAAAAGGTCTGGGCATTGGAACATGAGCCGTACTGGGTGGCACGTAAAGGATGGCAGACGCTCGTCGGTGCTATTGCTGAAGGAGTTACCGGAAAATTACTTCCTTTGTCAATAAGGAAAGGGAAGATTCAGGCTGAGATAAAATCAAACATAAACCGGCTGATCCTTCACAATACCGAGAATATCAGGTGGGCGACGCTGCAAAATATCAACATGACATTTCTTCGGTTCAATAGTGAGTTTGAATCTGATATGAACCGTATTATTGAAGCAACCGAGGGAGCGGTTGATACAACACTCAGATTCAGAAGTGAACATGCAGAGAAGACAGCTGATCGACTTGCAGAATGCAAACGAACGCTTGAGTATATCAAGGAGCGGGAAGCGTTGTATCAGGGGTGAATAAAAATGGCCACATGTCCCTGTTGCGGGTCTCAATTATATGGGTATGAACGACCGTATGACCGGTTGAATCGGGGAAAAAGTACAGGGGTTGCCTGTTGCCCCTGGTGTAAATGGACCGGAACAGGTGAAAAATACCGGGACCTTGATGATGATGAGGTGAGAATCCCGTATTAATCTACAAAGAATATTTTTTTCCTCTCTGGAATGCATCAGTTGGTATCTGTGCATACACATCTGCATTTCTTTGAAGAATCACATCATCACTAATAAAGTGCCCTGTCTTTGTTACCCGTTTATCCTCCATTAAGCAACCTTCATGAAGCCAGATCTGTCGTGAAGTTCTTTTTGCAATAGTCGGATCTTCTGTGGCAACAAGTACCGTAATCCCTTGATCATGTAATCGTTTAAGTAACATGAGAATGTCTCCCATTACTGAAAGATCAAATTTTTTCAAAGGTTCATCAAGTACGAGAATTTTCGGTTCGGTGACTAATGCCCGTGCAATTGAACCACGAAGCTGGATATCATCTGGTACTTCCTCTGTAGGAATTTCCCAGTACATGTGAGGGATCCCTGCAAGTTCCATCGCTTTTTCAGGCTTCTTTTCAGTACTTATTGTGTGTACTTTAAAGATGAGACGATCCTGAAGGATCTGCCTGATACTTTTGTTTGGATCCAACCGTAACAACGGAGACACCAGACTAACATGTTCCACTCTGAACCGATCTAATTCCTTTTCCTGAAGATCAATCAGGGAGGTATGGAGGACCTTTACCGATCCGGATGTAGGATGATCAATGCATCCGATGATATTGATAAGGGTGGTTTTACCAGATCCCCGCGGTCCAATGACGGCAACAAATTCACCTTCATGTATTGTGATGCTCACTGAATTGAGTGCAATGACATCACCAAATGGGTAGTGGTAATATTTTGATACATTTTTCAGCTCTATTTGCGGAGTACTTATCTCATCATGACCAGTATTCCTCTCTTCTGCAGATAGCAAAGTAACACCTTTTTACATCAGAAGTCATTAGCCATACTGGCAATTCCGGAGCGGACTTCATCGCTGCAGATCACTGGTTCAATACGACATCGGGTAATATTCCGATACTTATTCTGTCGGATGTATCCGAATCCAGCTATTCTGACTGACCAGAGACAGATTCCTCAGTAAAGACTATCCGTCACCATCACTTCAGAACTGCACATATGAACTGAATGGGATATCCGTCTAACATCACGTTTGTTAGCATGATAACCTCATAATATGCTCATAGGGGTCATCAGCTGAAAAGAGCAGTTTAAGGTGATCCCCATCACCTGATTTCATATTGAACCTGAATATTTAATAGATTTTCTGTCCATTTGTTTGGAAACAGGTTTATTCTTTCGAAAAAGGCCCTTCCTATGGGGTGCAGCAACATTTGTACCGACAGATTATTCTGTAACTACTGTCCGTCTTCCGATAGTCGCCCGGTATTGTCCGGCTTTACTCTCGTACACCTTTTCCAGATCAGAAATGGTATCTGCCAGCCATGCTCCATACATTCGTGCATAGAGCTCAGTCCTGTCTTTCAGGGGTGATTTCAGATGATCGCGGATCTCCTTTTTCAGCGTGTTTTCAAGATATTGTTTTCCAAGAACCGATGACAGGATTGGCAGGGAAAAAGAGAATTCAAGCGGGCCAGGATCAAATATCGGCATATCCCTGATCAGTTCACTGAGGTCATCAGTATCCGGGATCTCTGAAGTATTCAGGATAGCAGCACAGGTTATCAGAATCTGGCGCAAATCGGATGCAAGGGCTGAAATCTCCTCATACCGGGGTTTCATCCCTGCATGGATGTATTGAATGACAGTATCTCTCATGAGACGATTGCAATCATCTTTCTGCCCGTTCGCTTCGAGGATATGCCCGGCCATGATTTTTGCAAGTACGATCCAGAGTGGTGCGAGGTCTGGGGCTTGTATGGCATATGTTCCGCTCCACCGGTTTCGGAACTGTTCAATGCGGGCTGATCCATTCCTAAGAATTGTCTCTATCTTCCGGAATTCTTCACGACGTTCAGGAGATACCGTTGCCTGTTCGCCTTTCCGTTCATCCAGAGCACCCTGTACAGACTCGTGGAGAAGCGCAACCTTTCTCCTCAGTGATCGTTCTTTCATTTCACGGGCCTGCATAACCAGAGGCAGAACATCTGATTCATACCATCTGTCAAGGAGATACCGGTGAGTATCCTTTATGCTGACCGGGCGGACGGGATACCATTCATTACACCTGGCATGGATCTGTGCTGATATGTATTGCGTGAGCGATGACTGATCTGATTCAGAGAGGATATCAGCTTTACTCACCAGTATCTGGACTGGAATTGCTGCCTGCTGGAGTGCAATTACGGTATGAATGTCCTCTGTTGTCAGAGTGGATCCGGCATCAACGAGTACGATACCAAGATCACAGCTCGGAAGGTATGCATATGTCTCGGCAGCACCTGTGGTGGCAAGTGAACCAAGCCCCGGAGTGTCTGCAAATCCGATTCCATTTCGCAACCGTTCACCCGGTATGGATACTGTTATTCTGGTCACATGAAGTCTGTTGGCAGGGTTTTGTTGCTCGGTTGCATAGAGAGGAAGATCAGTGATATTGCCGGTAAGGGGTTTTTTATCGGCAAACGATACTTCAATGGCTTTATCTTCCCCCCACCGGATATGAATGGGGAGTGCGGTTACCGGGGTTACCCCGACCGGCAGGATATCCTCACCGATAATAGCGTTGAGCAGGGATGATTTTCCTGAGCTGACCCTGCCAAAAACCGCTATCTCAAAGGTCTGGTCTTCTATCTGATCCAGTATTGAAGCCAGAGCCGGGCGAAATTCAACCAGGCCATTCTCGCTGATGAGGTTTTCTATTGTATTCAGAAGACTGGTATCATATGCTCCCTGTTCAAGGAAGAGCAGTCGCATTCGGATATTTTGTCCGGCAGTGCCGGTGAGGAACTGTTCTGCCTGTTTTACCAGAATACGGAGTTCATTGACGACTCCGGACAGGTAGATCTCACCCTCTTCTTCCATGTGTCCATATGATCGCATCGCCTGTGGCCGGAGTTCATCCACTGATACCTGAACAGATGCAAGTCTGACCCGAACTGCACGGGATGCCGGAATATCCGGTTTATCCGGCTTGATGCCTGAACATTCGATGATACTAAGCAGGCGGCTTCGGATGAGCGAGATGTGATCCTCTATGCACGTGGACTGGCTGGGCGTGAGATCTGACAGATACCGGGGGAATGCAGTATTCAAAGAACTTTCATGCATTATTCCCTCGATCTCTCCAAGAAGTTTGTCAATGTGTTCACATCCGATGCGAAGCCGGTTTGCATGGCTGAATGAGAAGAGAGGTTTATCTGGTGGGGGGCTGGTCATTTCATGTACCTGGGTCTCGTGATAGAAGTCATCAGCCCTGTGGACAGTTCACGGCGGACCTCATCGCCTGTACTCATAGTATATTTGTTGGGGATATTTAAGTGGTTTTATCATATCAAAGGGAAAATTGACATTCTCATAAGAGAATGGCCTCTTTGGAGAGTTCAGGTCTGGATTTCAGGAATCTCATTATTTTAATAATTTCATCCCATGATCTCTTTCAACACTCTGCGGATATCTTTGAGTGGTTCACAAAACCCGTCTGCAAGCCGGCCACCTTTCATGTCCCGGGCTATTGCTTCGGCATACAGCTGATGCATAAGAAGCGGGATCTCCCAGTCATCCTGCATACCCTGAATAAATGTAAACGGATAGAGCATAAACCGGAATCGTTCCCTGAAATCAGCAGGATTTCTACTGACTACCAGATTATCGAAAAATGTAGGTGACTTCCGGGCCATTTCCAGAAGAATTCCATATATCTGTTCAGGCAACCCCCGGTATCCTGTCGTAAGGGCAGTCAAAAACCAGTCCATTGCACGTATATCCTCCTGGATGCTTTTGTAATGGCGGTTATTATACAGATGGAGTATGGATTCTACATCCCGGTTTAACAGATAGAGCGGATCTGAAGAGGGACCGGTAGCAGGACCGACATTTTTTGATCGCTGAAGATATTCCAGGTGTTTTACGATGTTCCTGGGATTTGAAAATCCTATCTCCAGGGCAATCTCATTTCTGGAGCGGGGATCTGATTTGATTAACAACTGAATGATCTTCAGGTGCGTTTCAGTCCAGATCATTGTATTATTGTATCTATTCAGTCAATAAGATTCATTCTTATCACTATCAAAATACTATACTAGTATCAATTCAGGTGTACTATACCTCCTGAAGTATGATGTAAGGTACGTTTTCCTTGGGAGTGGCGATTGATTCGGTTTTATTCACATATGGAATTTCGAACAGTCATTGGTGAATCAGAGTGAAATTTACTCCATCAGAAACCGGTATTGTGGGCATTGGCGGATGCATCGGATCTATTGCACGGTATCAGCTCAATGAGTGGGTCTCCTCTCTTCCTGGAACGTTTATGGTGAATGTTCTTGGTTGTGTCGCTATTGGCATTCTTATGTACGAATCGATCTATTTTGGTGCATTCAGCCGGAATACACGACTCATGCTTGGTGCAGGGATGATCGGTTCATTTACTACCTTCTCAGCGTTTGCAACCCAGACTTTTGAGGCAGGACCGGTACTTGGAAGCATCTTTATTAGTGCAAATATCATCTGTGGTCTCCTGGGTGTGCTTTTTGGCCGGTATTTCATTCTTGGGGTGAGGTCCACATGGAACCTCTGATTCTGGTCGGGCTTGGTGGCATGGTTGGTTCCATGCTGCGGTTTGAACTCTCAAAGCTCAAACCGGTCCGGAGTATACCGCTTGGAACAGCTTTGGTAAACAGTATCGGTAGTTTCTGTTTTGCCTGGGTAGTGTTCTCCCATTCTCCCGGGGACTTATATTATCTCATTGATATCGGATTACTTGGCGGGTTTACAACCTTCTCGACCTTCACGTTTGAGACGTTCAGGATGCTTGAAGAGCACGATTTCAGATCGATGTTTCTGAATATCGGAATAAATCTTGGAGGAAGTCTTGGAGGCGTTCTGCTCAGTTTTCTTCTTGTTACAATACTATCAGCAGGTGTATGATGTTATCAGACGGCATGTTGTTACGGGTTTATATTGCAGAGTCAGCGAAAATTGGGAAAAAACCGGCATACAAACATCTTGTTGAGATGTTTCAGGCACGAGGGTTTCCTGGTTGTACGGTATTCAGGGGGATGATTGGGTATGGACATGAAAAGGTTATTCATACCGTCGATGTTCTGAACTTTTCCATGGATCTTCCGATCGTTATCGACGTTGTGGATACGAAAGAGAAGATTATGGGTATCGTTGACGAAGTCGAAGAACTGGTTGAGCATGGGCTGGTTATCACCCATGAAGTAAAAATGGGAAGAAAACGATAATCGTTTCACCCAATGCAGCAGGGGTCATCAGCATCTGCGGTTTAAGGTGAACCCCATCACCTGAATATCCGGTTATGAGGATTTGAAGATTTCTTTGCCCGCATATTTCGCCTTATTCCCAAGCACTTCGCCAATACGGAGGAGCTGGTTATACTTCTCAACCCGTTCGCCACGACAGGGAGCACCAGTTTTGAGCTGACCACAGCCGAGTGCAACAGTCAGGTCAGCGATGAATGAGTCGCAGGTCTCCCCGCTCCGATGTGATACCATCGTACCCCACTTTGCCTTCTGTGCAAGCCGGACTGCATCGATGGTCTCACTCACCGATCCGATCTGATTGAGTTTGATGAGGACTGCATTTGCAGTTTTTTCTGAGAGTCCCCGTGAAATCCGCTCCGGGTTTGTAACAAAGATATCATCTCCGACGATCTGGATAGAATCCCCAAGTCTCTTTGTCATTTCAGCAAATCCTTCCCAGTCATCTTCAGCATGCCCGTCTTCAATAGAGATGATCGGATAGGTTCGAATCATGTCCTCGTAGTAATCGATCAGTTCTCCTGAAGTCAGGACTTTCTGTTCGGTTCGAAGAGTATATTTTCCGTCTTCATAAAACCCGCTTGATGCCGGATCAAGAACAAGGGAAATCTCTCTACCCGGCTTAAATCCTGCCTCTTCAATGGCATGAACAATGAGTGATGCCGGTTCCTGATTTGACGGGACCTGAGGGGCAAATCCTCCCTCATCACCAACACCGGTGGAAAGACCCTTCTTTTTCAGGACCGATTTTAACGAATGATAGACTTCACATCCCCATCTGAGCGCTTCAGGAAAGTCAGGAGCGCCAACCGGGGCGATCATGTACTCCTGAAAGTCTGAGCCCTGCCAGTTTGCATGAGCCCCCCCGTTCATGATATTCATACAGGGAACAGGCATAAGATAGGAGTCAGGGTTCAGATATTGTGCAAGAAGGATACCTTCTGAGGTTGCTGCAGTACGTGCAACCGCCATTGATACGGTGAGAATAGCATTTGCACCCAGTTTTGCTTTGTTGGGTGTGCCATCAAGATCAATCATTATGGAATCGACAGACCGCTGATCAAGTGCATCCCTGCCGATAAGTTTCGGTGAGATGATATCATTTACCGCATGAACCGCACCACGCACTCCCTTCCCGCCAAAGCGCTTCTCACCGTCACGGCGCTCAACCGCTTCATGAATTCCGGTGGATGCACCAGAGGGACAGGCTGCCCTGCCGGTTATCCCGTTTTTGAGGGTTACGTCAACCTCAACAGTTGGATTTCCCCGAGAGTCAAGAATTTCACGGGCCTTTATCTGTTCAATTCTGGTGTCCATTGGGGTTCACCACTAGCAGATTGATCCGGAGATGATTTGTAATCTCTGGATACCGGGTATCAAAATGGGCAGGTCATGTATTCTTGGAACACCATTCAAAAAATAGTACCTACTCCTGTGATATCCAGGAATAGAGGAATACAGCGATCACTGCTCCAACAATCGGTCCGATAACATAAATTGGAAAATACATCCAGA
>CAZCSN010000006.1:0-22309 GCA_964501255.1 uncultured Methanospirillum sp.
AACAACGAGCGGGCCTGAAGGGACTCGAACCCCTGGCCTGCGGATTAAGAGTCCGCCGCTCTACCGACTAAGCTACAGACCCGTTGTGCCATAACATGTTAGTAATTTCAGCATATATAGTTTTCTTGCGCCCCTTTATACCTCCATAATCCAACCTATACCTGAATATGCCTGGATTCAGCCCGGCAGCGTCACCGGGGATCAGAACCTACCTGATATGCGGCTGTGGGAGTGTAGGATATCTGATCCTTGAAGAACTGAAAAAAGAAGGTGGCAGACTGCTCTGTATGGACAGCAATCCTGAACGTGTTCAGGAACTACGGGAGCAGAAGATTGAAGCATTTCTCCGGGATCTCACCGATCCTGACATGCTTCAGGGAATAGACCCGTTTGATATCGCCTTTGTGGTCAGTGATAATCATGAGGCAAATATTACCGGTCTGAGAACGGTCAGGCGACTCTATCCCCGAGTTCACATTGTAGCCCGTGCGCAGGATCCCATCAATGAAAAACTTCTGATGCAGGAGGGCGCGGACCTTGTTCTCTACCCGCAACATGTGGTTGCACGGGCTGCCATCGAACATTTGCACCGGCTTGAAAAACATCACTTATCCCGTGATCTTTATGCCCTTCTTGCATCCTGGTCAGGAGTCTTTGGTATTGTGACGCATACCAATCCGGACCCGGATGCCATTGCAAGTGCGATGGCCCTTGCAGCGATTGCGAAACGGGCAAATCCAAATCTGGAGACCAGGATCATCTATGATGGTATCATCGGGCACCAGGAGAACCGGACGTTAGTAAACCTCCTTGATATCAGAATGGAGAAACTGAAACCGGAAACATTGAATGAATGTACACATATCGCTCTTGTTGACAGCAAAGGACCAGGAGCCAATAATGGTCTTATTCATTCAATGCCGGTTGATATTATCATCGATCACCACCAGGAGGATATCTCCAACCTTGATCGGGCTCATTTCATCGACATCAGACAGAATGTGGGTGCCTGTGCGACAATACTGACCGAATATCTGAAAGAGCTGAATATTGAGCCTGATGAAAAGGTTGCAACAGCGCTCCTGTATGGTATCAGGGCTGACACAAAACAGTTCAGAAGAAATGTCTCCCCGAGTGATCTTGAATACTCGGCATTTCTCCTTCAATATAGTGATGCTGATCTTCTCGAAAAGATCATGTCACCCCAGTACTCGCATGAGACCATGGATATAATCGGGGCTGCTATCCGGAACCGGAAGACCAGGAACGGATACCTTTTCACCAATGTCGGATATGTGCGGAACCGCGATGCCCTTCCCCAGGCCGCAGATCTTCTTATCAATCTGGAGGGAATCAGCACCGCGCTTGTCTATGGCATCACCGATGAAGCGATCATCATGTCTGGCCGGAACCGTGATCTCAGGCTGAATCTGGGGAATGTGATGAGCGAGGCCTTCTCTGAACTTGGAGATGCCGGAGGTCATGCCACGATGGCGGCGGCGAGTATCCCTCTTCACGTCTTCTCTCATGTACGAGAGAAAGAAGATCTCCTCCATCTTGTTATCGACCCGGTCTTACAGAATTTTTACCGTCTTGTCGGTCTCCTGGAGGATGAGGAGAGTGAAGTATGAGGACTGGGAACCTCTCTACCGGGAAATATGCGATTACTTCTCGTTTGATCCGGCAGAAGATGACCGGGCAGCGCACATCCTGGCAGATCTGACCGGTGCGGATGCATCCGCTCAGTTAAATGACCTCATTGCCGGAAAACCAGTTACTGTATGTGGGAATGCCCCGTCCCTGAAGACAGAACTTTCTGCAATCCATGGAGTAATTATTGCTGCTGATGCTGCATCAGGAGTTCTTGTGCGGTCAGGTATCACCCCGGATGTCATTGTAACCGATCTGGATGGAATAGAGGACGATGCGCTGGAGTTGAATAATAAAGGGACGGTATTAGTCGTTCATGCTCATGGGGACAATATACCGAGGATGAAGTCCTGGGTCCCCAGGATACATGGCCCTCTCATTTTAACCACTCAGGGCAGACCATTTGGCCATGTATACAATTTTGGCGGTTTTACCGATGGAGACCGGGCAGTATTCCTGGCTCATGAGATGCAGGCATCCGACGTCCGCCTTGTCGGCTTTGACCTTGATGATCCGGATGTACCACCGATGAAGAGAGGAAAATTACTATGGGCACGACGTCTGCTCTCTGTCTGCGGGCATGACATCTAGGGCATGGATTCTTGACGGGTATGTTGATGAACCCGCATGTCTTGGTGTACCACCGTACATATCACCCTATGTACGGACCATCGCCGGTGTCTTCCTGTCAAGGGATATTCCGGTCACCTACCATACCATCGATCAGATTCGGACTGATCCGGGGCTGTTGCAGGACGCTCATAGGGCAGATTATGTAGTCATGATAGCCGGAATGACCGTTCCGGGAAAATATCTGGGAGGGACACCGGCTACTTTTCAGGAGATTGAGCAGATAGGATCAGCCCTGAGAGATCCGCATACTTTTCTCGGTGGTCCTGTTCTCTTTGGAACAGGCAAAGCAGGAGGTCAGGCTGCCCCAAAAAAAGATGAATTCCATGTTGACACAGTTCTTCATGGATCACCGGCAGGTGCTTTGGACCGATGGTTTAAAGGAAACAAACCCGTATCTCCATTCTCCTATGAAAAGGAAGATCCCTGGGCAGTGACTGGCGCCAGGATTATTACACAGCATCCCTGCTTTCCTCATGTGATGTGTGAGATAGAGACTGCACGGGGATGCAGCAGGGAAATATCAGGCGGTTGTTCCTTCTGCACCGAACCCTTCTATGGAAAACCGCAATACCGGACGCATGACGGTATACAGGCAGAGATATCTGCTCTTGCACGTGCCGGAGCCATGCACTTTCGGATTGGAAGACAGCCTGACATTCTGACATGGCAGGCCGGAAGAGGAGAATTTCCCAAACCACAGCCTGATCTCATCGAACAATTATTTTCAGGGATCAGAAATTCTGCCCCGTTCCTGAAAACCCTCCATATCGACAATGTCAACCCCGGAACAATCGCACGGCATCCGGATGAGGCATATGAGGCGCTCTGTGCCATCATCCGACACCATACTGCCGGTGATATTGCGGCCTTTGGCATGGAAACAGCCGATCCGGTCGTCATTGAAGAAAATAACCTCAAAGCCACACCGGATATGGTGATGGAAGCGATACGGATCGTTCATACCGCAGGCAGTATGAGAAGAGACGGAATCCCGGAACTTCTGCCTGGACTTAATTTTATCGCGGGTCTTGCAGGAGAGACAGACAAGACCTATGATCTGAACCGGCAGTTTCTTCAGACTGTCCTATCTGAAGGATATCTCATTAGAAGAGTAAATATCCGCCAGCTGATGCCCTTTGAGGGGACAAAAGCATATAAACATAACGCACTTCCTGTGGCAGATAAGGCGTTTTTCGCATTTAAAGAATGGACACGACGGCATTTTGATCTTCCGATGCTTCAGAAGGTCTTTCCCCGGTATACCATTCTCCGCTCGATAATCATCGAACAGGAAGGAGAGATCTCGTTCGGACGGCAGATGGGGTCATACCCGATTCTTGTCGGAATTCCTCTTCATCTGCAAAGCCGCACCGTACTTGACGGAATCGTCGTGGATCATGGCATGCGATCACTGACTGCACTTCCCTATCCGATCCCGATTAATATCCTGCCTCATAAAGCCCTCAGCTGGATTCCCGGGGTTTCAAAAAAGACTGCGGTATCCATTCTTGCAAAACGTCCGTTCAAAACAGAGGAAGAGATCCGGAAAAAAACGGGACTTTCTCTCCCCAAAGGAATCCTTGATTTTACACTTCCCGAAGTTCAATCACAGTAAAGATATCAGACTTTGTCACAATACCGACGATTTTATCACCATCCATAACCGGAATTCTCCCGATATCAGATCTGGTCATAATCCGGAGGGCTTCCATGACAGGTGCATGGGGTGGAAGAACGATAACATCCCGCGTCATGACATCACGAACCTGCATGGCATCACGGTCAAGGACCGGAGTTCTGGCCAGATCCGTAAGCGTAATGATTCCAATCAGACTGCCCCGGTCAGTTACCGGAAATCCGAGATGTTTTGTCTGATACATCAGAGAGAGGACATCGGTAAGAGGCATCCGGGGTGATACCTCCACAACAGGATGTGACATAATCTGCCCCACGGTAACATCACGAAGCAGGAAATTATATCGTGACACCGTTGACTCCTGCCCGGCCCCGATGTAAATAAAAAAGGCAATCAGGATAAGAATGGGCGAGAAAAGGATCAGGCCAACCAGGCCAAAGACTATGGCAAATCCCTTTCCAATTGAAGATGCAATGGCAGTTGCCTTATGAAGCGGCATCCGGGTTGCCAGATAGGCACGCAGGACACGACCACCGTCCATAGGAAATGCAGGAAGGAGGTTAAAAGCAAACAGGAGGATGTTCAGGATGGCAAGATACCCGAATATGTACATCAGAACACCGGCTAGTGCTGATGATTGCACCAGCAGATGAACCACATACACCAGTACAACAGATATAAGTCCGATGGCAAGACTGGTTAAGGGACCTGCAAGTGCCATGATAAATTCGGTTTTTGGTTCTGGTTCCTGCTCTTCAATGGCGGCCACACCTCCAAAAAACAGAAGTGTTATGCTGTCAATCCGTATGCCTGAACGAAGAGCGATGAGTGAATGGGCAAGTTCGTGAATTAATACCCCAATAAAAAGACCGATTGCAATGAGACCACCGAGAAAATAAGGCATATACCCGGAAATGATAAACCGGTCATCAATCTGCACGTGGAATGTACTTCTGACCATTTCGACCGTAAACTGAATATCTGAACCGATAACCCAGGCAAAGAGCGGGATGATCAGAAGAAAGGTAAAATGGATCAGGACCGGGATACCAAACAATCGTCCGAGTTTAAATGCACCATCCATTGTATCATATCAATAGCTGTTATGCCCGGTATACCTATCGAAAAATATCCACAGAAATGAAAAGATGATGGAGTTACTGAGGAATGTACTTCTTCCACTCAGCAACTACAACTCCGGCATCATTTGTCATAATCAGCTGATCATTCCTTACTTCATACCCGATGGTTCCTTTCAGAACATCTAACAAGGCTTTTTCCTGATTTAACCGGCTTTTGTTACATGCTTTCTTTGTAATCCGGACTGGTTCAAAGGTTATCTCTGTAGCGGTCAGGTTATATGTGCTTGAAAAATTATTACAGCCCCCGTTTCCGGATATTGTCCCATCAGGATGGAATTCAATCATGGTTTTTAAGGCAAGGAACGCATAGGTGAGTTTATCATCTTTGAGAATTTTTGTAAGGATAAAGGGGGTGTCGTACGGGAATGGTATCCTCCCGGTTTCTTCTGACTTGCGAAGCGTAATGATAGGATGGTTTTCTGCATCAAATAAGAGGAGGGTATCCTCATTCAACTTATAATGCACAACCTGCTTTAGATTTTTTAAAAACTGTGATTCTTCCTCCATCACTTCCGGCTGACAGGACAGAAGAGTAGTTATCGGTGCTGATATGGTAATAGCCCCGTCTTTCTCAATAATAGGAGCCTGGTACTGATTGCAGCCTGCGCTTCCTGAGACATTCATTCCGTCAAAGCTAGCCGAGATTCTGGAGATATCAGAGTGTTGTATCAAGGCTCCTGCTTCATTTCGTATCTCGGTGACGACGAACGATCCGGATAAATTCTGTTCTGCATACACAGAAATGCCTGAGAAAACCAGGCAAAAAACCAATATAGTACCTATTGTGTACTGTGTAATAGTCTCCATAATGAAGTATGCATTCATTCTCATACAAAAATGTTGGGAAACTGTCCGTAACTGATGCACAGGTATTGGTCAACAGAAAGGCTGCAGATTGAACGAATAATAAGATAACATTTTTTATCTATCCGGTTGCAATGTCAATGCAGTATGAAGAATCAGATTACTGACCTGATCGGACTAAAAATATACTCTGAAAATGGGATGTTTATCGGAGAAGTTGATGATATTATCCTGGATATTGATTCAAAACGGATTGATGCACTAGCTGTCGGAAAATTAAATCCGGAAGTTATGGAATTAAAGACCCATAAAGGAATAAAAATCCCATACCGTCTGGTGAAAAGTATATCTGATGTTATTGTGATCAGACATATCCCCCACATGTTCAGAAACGAAGGGGAACTGTAATTCCGGATCGCATGAAGGAGAGGGAGATCTATGCTGACCTGCGAACCCTCTCTCCGATCATCGTTCGTCTTGACGGGCGGTCTTTTCACCAGGTGACACGGACATTACAATTATCCGAACCGTTTGATGAACGGTTTGCTGATGCGATGGCCTATGTTACCCGGGCACTGATTACCGATGCAGGCTTTGCACCGGTGTTCGGATATACCTTCTCAGATGAAATAAGTCTCTATTTTACTGAAAATATCTTTCTTGGGCGGGTTGAAAAGATTGATTCGGTACTTGCATCATTTGCATCAAGTTGCCTTACCATAGCATTGGAACTCAAAGAGCCCATCTCATTTGATGCACGGATCATCCCGGTCACTCCGGATCATGTTCTTCCGTACCTCTCCTGGAGACAGCAGGAAGCCTGGCGGAACCACATGAATGGCTGGAGTCAGAAGTTGCTCAAAGATGAAGGGTATACATCAGCGGAGGCGGCTTCTGTACTTCATGCGATGAAAGCAGCAGAACTGCACGAATACTGCTTTCAGCGGGGAGTAAATCTTGCTATGACTCCGGCCTGGCAACGGCGGGGCATTCTCGTCTACCGGACTATTGTCGGGAAGGAAGGGTATAATCCGAAGACGGATGAAAAGACGATAACAACGAGAATGATCGTGACGATTGATAAGGATATTCCGTTATTTGGGAAACCAGAGGGGAGAAACCTGATCGAGGGGATTATTCGTAAAAATCTAGAATAAAAACCATAGAATCACCGGTACGTTCCCTGAATGTTTAGCACAAATAAAAAATATTTAAAAAACAGAACGTGATTGTTACTCTGCCAGCGATATCCCGAGCGTAACATTCACTCCTTCAATATCCCATTCCCTGTCCAGCTGGAACAACACAGATCCGTCCCGGTCATCAACAGATGCATGTATCTTCAGTGTTTTTCCCCGAACCTCCTGCTTAATGAGATCCTGCCAGGCATCTGAGAGTAACCCCCGCAGATGCTTATCACCAATAACAGCATCGATCACAATATTATCATCAACATTCAGATCAAGCTGTTTTCTCATCTCCTGAAGCCGTCGGATTATCTCACGGCTGTACCCTTCCGCCTCAAGGTCCTCTGTCAGGGTGGTATCCACATACACCGATGCATCGGACATCTCTGCACCAAACACCTGATCCGGGAGATGCTGACTGAAGGTCATATGTTCAGCGGTCAGGACAAACTCTTCAGAACCATCGCTCAGCGTTACCGAACCCGTCTCCTCGAGCTGTCTCCTCAGGGCTGTCCCGTCCGCAGCCTCAATAAGTCCTTTCACAACCGGTCCTTTCTTCCCAAAAGCCGGCCCAATCTTTTTCATCACCGGTTCGGCATTGTATCGCATCCGGTCCCAGCTCCCCATGATAACCTCAATATTCCGGGTATTGGCGCGTTCTTTTGCCAGATCTTCCATGGTTTGAAAAGCTTCTGCAACTGATTCACTCGATGTCACAACGATCACATTCCGGACCGGCCAGCGAAGTTTTCTCTTACCAGCCTGTCGTGCATTCGCCACGGCCTCATCAAATGAACGGATAACATCCATCCGCTTTTCAAGATGCTCATCAATCAGTCTGACATCTCCTGCAGGCCAGGAAAGCATATGAACGGAGATCGGATCTGCATTCAGCCTGAGATTTTCGTACATTGCCTCGGTAATATGTGGAGTAAAGGGGGCAAGAAGCCGGCAGAGGGTTCTGAGACAGTACGCGATCGTCTCATAGGCAAACCGTTTGTCAGGTGAGTCCTCCTCAAGCCACATTCTCGGCCTGACAATCTGCACATACCAGCGGGAGAGATCCTCAAGGATGAAATTCATCAAAAGCCGGGTAACTCTGTGGAGCTGGTACTCATTCATATCAGCAGAGACCTGTCGTGCAAGGGAATTCATCCGAGAAATAATCCAGCGGTCAATCTCCGGCATCTCCCGGTAGGATCTGATGATATACTCCTCATCATACATCCCACCTGATGTCCGGGCAGGGGAAAATCCATCGAGAATCATATACGGAAGCGGGAACCGGTACACATTCCATAAAATATTCATCGTCCGGTTTACGGTTGAAACACCGTCCCAGTTAAATTTCAGATCTTCCCACGGTGCGTTTGATGAGAGGATATAGAGACGGAGCACATCAACCCCGAATTTCTGTACAACTTCTTCAGGAGTGACCACATTTCCAAGACTTTTGCTCATCTTCCGCCCCTCTGCATCAAGGGCAAATCCGTGCATCAGGACGCTCTTATACGGAGAACGGTTAAATGCGATGGTTGATGCCCCAAGCTGGGAATAGAACCATCCACGGGTCTGGTCCTGTCCTTCGGTGATAAAGTCAGCCGGCCACATCTCATGAAACAGTGCATCATTCCGGGGAAATCCGAGTGTTGCCCATGATGCCATCGCCGAGTCAAACCAGACATCGAAGATGTCCTCAACCCGTTTCATGGTACCACCACAGGCACATGGTACTGTTATTTCATCCACATATGGCCGGTGAGGATCAGTAAGATTACTTCCTGCGGCTGCATTCAGTTCAGCCACCGTTCCAAAGACCCGGTAGGCATGACATGATGAACACTGCCATACCGGAATCGGAATACCCCAGTACCGCTGCCGTGAGATGCACCAGTCCCGTGCATCAGAGACAAAATCATAAAATCTGGCACTTCCGGCCCAGTCCGGGTACCAGGATGTCGCCTTTATCTCTGATAGCATCTTCTCTTTTATCTTTGGAACTGTAATGAACCATTGTGATGTAGCCCGGTAGATGATCGGAGTCTTGCACCGCCAGCAATGCCCATACCGGTGGGTAATCTTCTGCCGTGCAAGGAGATGACTTCCAAGATCCTCAAGGATCTTCTCATTTGCATCACGGACGAACTGACCGGCATATGACCCTCCATCTGCCGTGTAATACCCTGCACCATCGACCGGACAGAACACATCAAGTCCTTTCTCAACACCCAGCAGGTAGTCATCCCATCCATGACCAGGTGCAATATGGACCATACCGGTATTATCCATCTCAACAAAACCGGCGGTTACAACGGTATGAACAATCTCCTTCTGACGGGGTATCAGATGTGCAAGCGGTGAGTCATAAACGGTTCCTGCAAGTTCCTCACCGGTCTTTTCTGACAGGATGGAATAATCCTGGTACTTTCCCCTTTTCAATACCGGTTCAACAAGGTCCTTTGCAATCCACAAAATCTCCTTCTTTGTGTCCCTGATCGCCTCTACCCGGGCATATATGAAATCCTTATCTACCGCAACAGCAACATTTGCCGGAAGAGTCCACGGCGTTGTGGTCCAGATAACAAGATATTCATTATCCAGACCCCGTATCGGAAATTTTACAAATATTGAGGGATCCTGTTCATCCCAGTATTCAACCTCTGAGTCGGCGATAGCAGTCTCGCACCGGGGACACCAGTTGACAACCCGGTGACCACGTTCAAGCAGACCTTTCTCGTCTGCCTGTTGTAAGGTCCACCATGCTGCCTCGATATATTCAGGCATAATGGTCTGATAGGGATCATCAAAGTTCATCCAGACCCCAAGAGCCTGGAACTGCTCTGACATGATGTCCTTATGACTTAATGCAAACTGTTTGCACCGCTCAATGAATGCGCCTATACCATATGCCTCGATATCTTTCTTATTTTCAAAGCCAAGTTCATGTTCAACCCTGACTTCAATCGGCAGACCGTGCATATCATACCCGGCACGGTCGATGACATGCAGCCCGTGCATTCGTTTATATCGAAGAATGCTGTCCTTGAGGATCTTATTCCAGGCCGTTCCAAGATGGATATGACCGGTGGTATATGGCGGACCATCCACAAAAAACCATGTCTTCCCATCCCGGTTCTGCTCCTGTACCCGGGCATAAATATTCTCCTGTGTCCAGAATTTCTGAACAGAGGCTTCTATCTCCCGGGGTGTAAAACTGCTGGTAACCTCTCGCACAATATTTCCTCAAAAATTCCGTATATTATTGGCTCCACCGGGAGATAGGTGTTTCTTACCTACCACCCGCCGGCGCCTCCGCCTCCAAACCCGCCGCCACCACCAAAACCTCCTCCTCCAAAGGATCCGCCGGAACCGGATGACGGTGGTGAATAAGCAAGCAGGGGTGAAAAACCGGTATGCATGAGGGCAGGGGAAATCCTTCCGCCTGAAGGTAGATCAGGAACATGGATATTTAACGAACGAAGCGTGTGCGAGACCGTATCACCAACGCCGAGAGCGGTGCCAAAGACCATCCAGTCTCCCCAGATAGAGATGTCCGCCGGAGCATATCGCTGCATCATCACCGAGTCTGAAAGGAATCTTTTAAATGCCTCCCACTCAAGCCGGTTGCGATAATAATCACCCTTCCAGGTGCCAAAGAGAGAGATCGGAAATACAAGAGCGATAATAATCTGAAGGATACCAAGAGAGGCATTATATACTGCCTGACCCAGGATAAGACGATCACCCGGACCGATCAGTATCAAAGCCAAAGATATGAAAAAGAACCCGACTGCCAGGATCAGCAGGGGGACAAGATGGGCATGACCATCCCGGATGTATGATGATGTCATCTGATCTGCCAGTCCTGATGGTAACTCGCGAAATGACTGCTGATATTGAACCACCAGACTTCTCATGGATTCATGTGCATTCGCATCAGCCGCTAACCGGGCAAAGGTTTCATGTGTAACAACTCCGTTTTCAGAGAGAAGAGATAATGTCCGGATTACCTGTTCCTCATATGCATCACCGGTATTTTGCTGTAATATTCGGATTGAGAATGTTTTATCTGAAGGCTGTTCGATTGAAATAAAACCCCGACGGTGCAGATCCAATAATGTTGCATGCAGTCCTTCCTCCTGAAACTTTCCTGGATCTCCGGAAAATATAAGAGCGACAAGCCAGGGCTTGAGGTTTGGATCCGGAACAAAACTCAGGTGATCTGGGACCGCATAGGGTTTTTCCCGGCCGTACCGGTACCAGATTGCAAGGAGGAGGATTGGAATGCAAAAGAGAAACACATTTGAGAGAAGTGATATTATCCGGTACAGGGGATTTGCTATTGAAAGATACCATGGATTTGCCGCTTCTGTTTTTTCCCGCACTGAACCGGAGATGGTTCTGACCTGTCCGTTCAGGGAATCTGTGACCGAAGGATCAATGAGAACCTCAAAACCAAGAGGAATATCCTCTGCAACACTTCCGGTCAGGATGTATGATCCACCAGATCTGGTTACCGACAGGTCAGCAGGATGCGGATAGAGGGCAGATACTCCTGATGCAGGTATCTGAATTCTGACAGATTTATAGGGAATATGTGTTGTTGCAAGATCGATGTTGAGGTGATCACCATCAGTACCTCGTTGCACCGGGGGAGTAATATCCCACACATATGATACCTCATACGTTCCAGGCTGGTAATACCATGGTTGAAACGCTCCAGCCTCATTTCTTCCTGCCCTTGAGGTAATGACTGATCGGATTGTCGGATCATCACGGGTAAGAGTTACTGTTTCATCAGCTTCTTTCAGATACCCGATAGTATCCGGAGGAGTTCTTATTGAGAGAAAACGGATGTATGAACCGCTCTGTTCTGTCCGGTAGACAGGAGCATCAAATTTCCGGTTTAAACTGCGGAACTGATACGAGGTGTGGACATGATAGGTATACGACTCCTGCAATGATCCATTCCAGGAGAAGGATGCTTCATATGAATCTATAGTCAGGTCAGGAACAAATATGGATTGTGCCAGAGAGAAGAGGAAAAATCCGCATACAGATATTCCGGCAGTAATCAGGAGCAGTAATA
Organism: uncultured Methanospirillum sp.; assembly: GCA_964501255.1. GTDB lineage: Archaea > Halobacteriota > Methanomicrobia > Methanomicrobiales > Methanospirillaceae > Methanospirillum. Next base: position 12,142 of record CAZCSN010000006.1, read on the forward strand.
TCAGATCCTTTTTTTCATCCTGCATATATACCCTCATTTTATGAATACAGCATCCCTACAGTCAGGCTGTCAGTACCTGACATAATAACAGGCGCCTGATTCAAACCTCTCGCCCGAAGGGAGATTTCGCAGGAATGAACTTGCATGGTCCTCACATACCACAACCTTACAGCATCCAAGAATTTCAAGACCGATTGCAGGTTTTCCACACACCTGGCATATGGTCTCATCACCGGGCGATATCCCCATACTATTCCTGAACCCTGAAAATATATGGATGCTTTGATCAGGAGATGCCGGATTATTCCCTGCCAATGATCTCCTTTGCTTTGGACAGGAAAGAGAAGAACTGCTCATCCTGGGGTTCTTCCTTTGCATATTCCACAAGTGAACATGAGCGTAACATATCTGTCACGTCAGAATCAGCAGGAAGAGACAATCCGGATGTGCGTGATATGATCTCTTCATTGGTTAAGGCATCTCCGTTTCCAAAGGTATAAGAGATATGGAGCCGGACAGCCTGACCAAGGAGTCCATATCCTTCTTTCTTCATTCCCGCATGATATGCCTGTTCAGCCTTTTCAAGCATCTCCCTGACCTCTTCTTTCACATTCCGGGTGGAAACCGGGATCGCTTCTTCGGTTTTAGTTTCAGGACGTGTGGAAAAATACCACCAGGCAACACCGGCACAGAGGATAATTAGAAGTATGAATAAAAATATTCCTATCAGCCAGAATATCGGGAATTCCTCATCCTGTTTTAGTGTTACTTCCTGTACGGTTCCGTTTACCAGCCGTGCTGATAACGTTGCATTTCTCCCGTCCGGGCTTTGGAACTGCTGCTCAACCACCGTCCCGTTTGGAGTCCTCGTAACCTTCCCGGATGTCGGAGTCATCGAATGGGAACTGAGCTGTTCCTTTGAAGCATTCCAGGTTGTATTGGAACTGAGTGCCGGTGGTACGGGTATTTCACCACTCTTCTCTGCGGTCAGTGAGGTGATTTGATTCTCTTCTGCTGTACCGTTGACGGAGATCTTCTCCCCGTTCTCATTTTCAAAACTGACGGACACCTCTCCGCTGTCAGGCCCTTTGGGGACTATTCTTCCTGAAGTCTGATTGTATCCCGCTCTTTTCAAATCAGATGCCTGTTCACGGATGAGGGGGTCTTTTTCAAGAGCGTCGGCTAATTTTCTTTTATTCTCTTCATTCTGCTGACTCTCCTGCATCATCTGCTGCTGAAGGGCAGAAGATGAGGATGCCATCTGATTATTCTGTAAGGCTTGTGAGGGGTTTTGGGATGGAGAGACCGGACGCTGGTTTATCCCGGACATGCTCTGAGACATAAAATTCTGCATCAGTTGTTGCTGTTCCTGTCTCATCTGCTGCATCTGCTGTTCCATCTCTTCAAAAGGATCCATCCGGGAGGAGGAAGGTGTTTTCGTCGCTTCAGATGTTGTCGAACGGACCGTCTTCTGCTGTGGTGCCGTTTTATTTGTATCACGAACGAAATGAACCGACAGAGGAGGGAGAACAACCGCGTAATCCTTCCCATTACTCTCATACATGAGAAGGAGGGAGAGATCATAATCAGTCTCCGTCTCTGATGTGAGTGTCAGTGCATGACTGGATCTGCCTGGACCTACCGGAAACGACTGGGATTGGGTACTGGTCTGTGAAAGGGAAAAACCACCATCATTCTGATGCCGGGTCAGACTATACTGGAGTGTTCCGACCAGCGTATTGGGAAAGGAACTCTCTATGGTAAATGGTACCTGCGCATCAGAACCTACCTGAAAATAATATTCCGGTTGCGCAGATGACATCGTGATCTCATCTGCTATCACAGGAAACACGGATAGAAGCAGCCATCCGGTTAGAATCAGCATACATATCTTCGCTTTCATTGAATAATCCTCCTCCGACCATATCGTAGTAAAATCTCTCCTGACAACAGAGCAAGTGCTGTAATATAGAACACGTCGCGGATACTGGTATCCTCTTTCTCACGAACAATCTCCTTATTCAGATTTGCATAGATCTCAGAAAGGGTCCGATCATCCACCGATTTATAGTACCGGCCATTTGTTGCATCTGCAATCTGTTGTAACTGTGCCTCATCAAGTGTTGCATACTGCGGATTTCCAAACCAGTCATACCCAAGGACGACCGGGGTTTCAGAACCCATACCGATGGTAAATACCTGAATTCCCTTATCCCGTGCAAATCCTGCGGCCTGCTCCGGGGGAATAACACCGGCATTATTGACACCATCAGAGAGGAGGATAACCACCTTTTTCCGGTTTGGTATGGATTCAGCCATATCAATACCGAGAGCCAGACCATCACCGATCGCAGTAGCTCCTTCTTTGGGCTCTATTGCATGCAGTTTTCTGATAACCCGATCCTTATCAGGAGAGAGATAGGCAGCACTCGTGGCTCCTGATTCAAACGTGACAATACCTGCATAATCTTTCGGATCAAGAGATTTGAGAAGAATTTCCGCAGATCGTTTGGAAGACTCAAGTCTTGTCGGCTGATAATCAGTAGCCTGCATACTTCCTGATACATCGAGAACTAACACCACACTTACCCCTTCTTTTGTCTGTTCCAGGGGAATGTGAGGATCAGCTAGTCCGATAATGATGCATCCGAGAGCTGCAAGTGAGATTAACAGAAGGGTTCGTGGTCGTGCAGACTGTCTACTCCCATGAAGGGCACTTTTTAAAAACCCAATGTGTGAAAATACTATTGCTTCCTGCTTCTTTCGTTTTGTCTGATAATCATAGTAATAATATAAACAAGGGAGAATGACAAGTGCTATCAGCCATTCCGGGTGATAAAATCCGGTCATAACTCACCTCCCGGCCGAACCTTCATCAGATGTTTCAGAATTGGGATACAATCATCACCGGTCCGGATCTGAACAAAAGGAATTCTGTGTTTTCTCATCATGAGAGACACACCCTCGTGATGACGGAGCGTTGCTTTGTGATATTCATCCCTGATCACCGGATCAGATGTGTCAACAAGTATCTGTTCACCAGTCTCAGCATCCTCCAGTTCGATGAGACCGACATCAGGTAACTCTTCCTCACGGGGATCTGATACACGGATTGCCAGAAGATCGTGATGCCGTTTTACCATTGAGAGTTCTTTTGAACAATTTGGCGTGAAAAAATCTGATACAAGTATGACGGTGGACATTCTTCTGACCCGTTGCACAATCATGGAAAGGGCCGGACGGAGATCAGATCCGCCATCCTGCGGTGGATGTGTGATGACAGACTGGATGAGATGAATAATATGATTTCTCCCGCTTCTGGCTGGAATGAACAGTTCAACTGTATCAGAGACCAGTATAAGACCGACGCGGTCGTGATAATGCACAGCAGACAATGCAATGGTTGCGATAATGGAAAGGACAGTGCTGAATTTCGATACCATATGACCGAATGAGCCGGAACCTGAAATATCAGCAATGAGGTAGATTGTATGATCCCGTTCTTCCACAAACTCCTTGATATAGGGGATTGCATACCGGGCGGTTATCTTCCAGTCGATGGCACGAATATCATCACCTGGCAGGTATTCCCTGATATCAGAAAATTCGACACCCTGGCCTTTAAAAAGTGAGATGTGAACACCGGCCTGCTGTCCGGTCACCCGTGCACGCGTCAGTATATCAATCAGCCTGACATTCTGAATCAAATCCGAATACTTTTCATTATCCGGCATAGTTCACCATGATCAGGGGACAGGAACGGTTCTGATGATCTGATCAATAATTGAGTCTACGGTCACATCTTCGGCTTCGGCCAGATATGAAAGCATGATCCGGTGACGAAGAACGTCGTGAGCGACGGCCTTCACATCGTCAGGAAGCACAAACCCTCTTCCCCGGAGCAGTGCATGGGCCTTTGCCCCAAGCATCATATAAATGGATGCACGGGGAGATGCACCGTACCTGATGTATGATGCCAGAGGGATTTGATAAGCCGACGGATTCCGGGTTGCATCAACAAGGGAGGTGACGTATTTCTTGATCTCCTGGTCAGCATATATCGATGGAACAACCTTTTGTATCTTTTGAATATCATGTGTGGTAATAACCGGCTTTGGCTGATACTGTACTCCTTCGGTGAACCGATCCAGAATGAGGAGTTCTTCAGTCTTTGAGGGATATCCCATCAGTACTTTGAACATAAACCGGTCCATCTGGGCTTCAGGGAGCGGGTAGGTTCCTTCATGCTCAATCGGGTTCTCTGTTGCCAGGACAAAAAACGGATCCGGGAGAGCATACGTTTCACCCTGGATTGTGACCTGCCGCTCCTGCATTGCCTCAAGCAGTGCCGACTGAACCTTCGGGGGTGCCCGGTTAATCTCATCGGCGAGGAGGAACTGTGTGAATACCGGTCCTTTTACAGTCTTAAATGTACAATCCTGCTGATTAAATATTTTAGTTCCGGTAATATCTGCAGGAAGGAGATCCGGAGTAAACTGGATCCGGCAAAATCCGGTGTCGATACATTGGGCCAGGGTTTTTATCATCAATGTCTTCGCTATACCCGGGACACCCTCAAGAAGTACATGACCATCGGCTATTAACGCAATAATGAGTCGTTCAAGGATGTTCTTCTGACCGGCTATGACCTGATGAATCTCATGCTGGAGAGGGATCAAGAGGTCTGCGCACTCTTTTGCCTGATTGGTTAATGATTGAATTTCTGCATTCATTGAAATATACTCCTGAAAGGTAATCCGGACAAATGAATCCACGATTGTCAGGAGATGTCCGATACAAAGTAAAGTTTGCATTACAAAAGGATAAATATGTAGTACATACGGATAAAATAGGAAAACATGTGAGGTGTCAGATATGTCCGGAGGATCATATCATCATATTCATGATCTTTTCAGACGGTTGCTAGAAAATATTCAGGACATCATCATCATTGGTACTTGCGGGTTACTATTTGCCCTTATGGTAAAAACACTCGCTTCCATGTACCTGTCATTAGCAGGGCCGTTCGAATTTCAGTATGTGGCATCTGAACTGATTTACATCCTGGTGCTCGTAGAGATATACCGGCTCCTTATCATCTATATTCGTGAACACCGGATAGCGGTTGATATCATGATAGAAGTTGGAATTGTCTCAATTATGAGGGAGATCATCCTCCATGGCATACTGGAGATTAATCCAATTACCATCATCGCCGTCTCCGTTCTTTTCATTGCGCTTTTGTTATTACTACGATATGGAGCCATCAGAAAGGAAGAGGTTGAGGTGCTGAACAAAGGTTCACTCCTGCAGGAGCTTAAAAATCTGTTGAGAAATGAATCTGTCGAAGAAAATTATAAATATAATGAAAGACTAACTTAAGGTTTGTATAGGAGGGATGAAGTATGAGCCTCTTCAAAAAAGAAAAAGGAACAGAAATTACTCCCTCAACACCTGGATCTTCCCGTGTCATGAGGGGGACTCGGACAGGATTCATTGATGACTTTGACTCAATATTCGAGGAGTTCAGGAGGTCATTTGACAATCTGATGAGACCATATTTCCCGTTCGATTATCTTCCCAGGGATGTGACAGAACTTGGACGTGAGCATTATGCTCCGCTTGATCTCATCGATGAAGGAGATCATTTCAAAGTCCAGGTTGAACTTCCCGGGATGACAAAAGACGACGTTGAGGTCCAGATTTATGATGGCCGTCTTATCATAAAGGCACAAAAGGAGACGGTTAACGAAAAATCAGATACAAATTACCTCCACCGTGAGCGGTATTACTCAACATGGAAACGTGAACTGCAATTCCCGGAGGATGTGTATCCTGACAAAGCTGAAGGTTCAATGAAGGACGGAATATTAGAATTGAAAGTCCCAAAAAAGGAACCGAAGGCAAAAGAGCAGGTACATACCATTCCGATTACCTGAATTTTTTCTAAAGAACATTTTTACAGTAATCCTCTGCATTATCTCCCTTCTTTGTTATAGGAAACCCCCAGATGTCTCATTCACATCCGAATCAAGATAATCCGGGTGAATCCTATATCGTACGAGTATCGTGCATACAAGAATCAGAATGCCAAAAAGAAAGGAAATGAAAAATGTCAGGTCAAACCCTGCGGTCAGGACCTTTAACTGAATAAGTTTCGGTGCATTCTGTGTAACATCATAATGTGTTGCGATTGCCTTCATTCCCTGAACGAAGATTACATTGTATAGTGCAATCCCGATTGTCATCGGTGCAAACCGTTCAAGGCTCGTCAGCGAAGATACCATTCCCTGATATTGTTTCGGGGCAGAGGTCATAATCATGTTAAAAACCGGACTGATGATAAGACCAAGCCCTGACCCGATACAGAGCAGACAAATCGTAATAAAAACCCAAGGAGTGTCAACCTGGAGATGGGTAATGAAAAAGTATCCGCCTGTCAGGACAGCCGCTGCGATAATTGAAAGGATTCTTCCTCCCAGACGATTGAATAGCATTCCAGCAACTATTCCTGCAACCATCATCGCAACGGACAGAGCGGTCAGGATAAGCCCTGCCTGTGATGTGGAATATCCACTGACATACTCAAGATAAAAGGGAAGCAGATAGCTGATTCCTGAAAAACTGAAGAAGACAAGCACCGGGATGATATTCATGAGCAGAAATGTTTTTTCCTGAAATAAACGTATCTCAAGGATTGGATAGTGTATCCGGAGTTCATGCCGTACAAACATGAGAAGAAGTATGACTGCGATTCCAAGGGAGCTGAGAATAATCGGGGACATCCATCCAAGCGTTGTTCCTTCTGAAAAACCATACAGCAAAAAAGCAAGGCCAAGTAAGATTAGGGCTGCACCAGTCTTATCAAACTTCTCCATACCACCGCAGGTTTTTTGAACCGGGATTACATGTGACGCAAGAATGATCGCAATGATTCCAACCGGTACATTAATATAAAATATCCAGTGCCAGGAGAGGTATTGTGTTAAAAAACCACCTATTGTTGGACCTATCGCAGTTCCAAGACCTGCCATGGTCATAATAATGCCCATTGCCTTTCCTCTCATTTCCGTCGGGATAAATGCAGTCACCATGGCAGGAGCGATCGCGGTAATCATCGCTCCACCAATGCCCTGAAAGGCCCGCGAACCGATGAGAGTAAGAAACGAACCGGTCAGGTCAGGAAGAAAACCACAGGTAAAAGAGCCAAGCGTGAAGATAATAAAACCGGTTAAAAATATCTTTTTATACCCGATTATATCTGAAATTTTTCCAAAAATGAGGACGCATCCTGCCATCACCAGCAGATATATGGTTGCTACCCAGGATACAGAACCGGACGAGAGGGAGAATGCTTCAGAGATTGTTGGAAGAGCAATATTTACAATGGTTCCATCCAGGGATGCCATGAATATTGCAAGCGATATGGCAATAATAATTGAAATATAGTCTTTTTTGAGTGGTCGTGATGAAATACCCATATGGATTGTTAGTTCAGGTCCTATTTGAAGCGTATGAAATGAGTTCAAAAAATATGAACAAAACAGTCAGAATTTTTAAAAAACCTGAATGATACGTAAAAAAAGATTTATTGAGCCTGTACCTGATCATCTTCAGGAACTGACGCAGTAATTACGGGTGTATCATTCTGTTTCTTCTCGGCAGGAATGATAGAGCTGGATCGTATCTCAAGCTCCAGATCTGCACCTGGTTTAAAGGGAATCGATGCAACCCAGACCCCGGTCTGTGGATCCTTGACCTCTGCCACATACTGGTTGCCGCATGCTGCATCATACATGAGGAATGTGATTGGGCTTCCGGTCTGTATATCTCCCTGAATGGTCAGTTTTTTGCCATCGCCAAAGCGTCCGTTATTTCCTACAGGAACAGGATTTCCATCAATCCCTACCCGGACATTCTTTCCGTCAGCAGTAATCATGGAACCTACGGTGATGGGTTTTCCATCAACCGTGGCAGTTCCGGAAACCGTCATCGGAACAACCGGAATTGGAGGAGTTCCCCCATCTATCCGGATGTCAAGTCTTGTCAGACCTCCCTCAATGTATGGATATGAACTTGCCCACTCGCCACCAGCATCAACGTCCCTGACCTGTGCCATGATGGGCTCTCCTGAACCTGCCGGGATGACCCAGAAGGTTAGCGGCTGCCCGGCTTTCAGATCTCCCTGTGCAACCAGTTTGTTGAGTTCATTAAATCCATAGACACCAGGTGAGGTGACGGCAAGCGGATTGCCCCGGTGGCCTTCAACCACATTGTCTCCTTTTACCAGGATCATGGTTCCTACCGGCATCGGCATTCCATTCGAGGTCACTTCTCCATAGAACTCATGAGGCAGAACCGGCATTGGCGGAATCGGTGCCTCTCCTACCCGGAGATCCAGACGGGTCTTTGAACCGCTCTTAAACGGATATGACTTCTGCCACTCCTTTCCGGCGTACACATCAAAGCATTCAGCCTGGACAAAGTCCTTTGCACCCTGCGGTTTTATCCAGAAGGTGATCGGATCGCCATTCTTAATGGTGCCTTTTACCGTCAGCGGGTCAGGAGTTCCGTATGCACCTTCAATGGTCGTAGTGACCGGGTTACCAAATATGCCGGTATCAACACCGTTTCCTCTGGCCTCAACAACGGCTCCGATACAGGCCGGACTTCCGTCAACAGTGATACTGCCGAAGAATTCAGCAGGAGCAGGCGGAGCCTCGGTCACTTTGATAAGATTATCCTTACAGGTTGCTGCAGAGCCGAACTGATTCGATGCTTCCAGACAGACCGTGTAGGTTCCAGGAGTCATATACCGATGGACCGGATTCTGTTCTGTGGATGAACCACCATCACCAAAGTCCCATCTCCAGGCAGTTGGTTTGTCAGTTGAGAGATCAGTGAACTGGACATCAAGCGGCGCATATCCGGTTGTCGGGGAAGCCACAAAGTCAGGAACCGGTGGTTTTCCTGCCGGCAGTACAGTGATATACTGGTACCTGATCTCACTGGACCGGTCCTCTCCTCTCGTTACCGTAAGGAATACGGTATACACACCAGCCTTCGTATACACGTGGACGGGGTTCTTTTCAGTAGAGGTCTGATCATCACCGAAGTTCCACATCCAGGTCTCCGGATTTCCGGTTGAGAGGTCAGTAAACTGGACGGTCAATGGCTCCATTCCGGAGGTTGGTTCTCCCATGAATGATGCTTTGAGTGGAACCGGTTTTTCGTATACGCGGATGTACTTCTCCCGAAGCTCAGTTGACATTCCAAACGGATTCTCAACGGTCAGAGTTACAGAATATTCTCCCGGAGTATTGTAGGTGTGCTCAGGATGCTTCTCATTGGAGACTGAACCGTCACCAAAGTCCCAGTTCCACTTTGTCGGATCACCGGTTGAGAGATCGGTGAAACTGACCGTGAGTGGTGCTGTTCCGGAGGTCGGGAATCCTTTAAACTGTGCATCCGGCGGGAATCCGGGAGCGGTGACCGTGATATAATCAGGAGCAATCTTGGTATCCGCTCCACCTTCATTACTGACGGTCAGTTCAACCGTGTACTTCCCTTCCGCAGCATAGGTATGGACCGGGTTTCTCTCTTCTGATGTGGTATTATCACCAAACTTCCAGAACCACTGTTTCGGATTGTTCTTTGAAAGGTCAAGGAACGTTACCGTAAGGGGAGCCTTTCCTTCCCGTGGAGCACCTGAGAAGTCTGCACATGGCGGAAGGACCGGTTCATTTACGATGATATAATTCTGCTCGACCAGCGTATCAGATCCGGCTGAATTTTTCACCGTAAGGGAAACCGTGTATTTTCCTGCCTTCTCATACACATGAACCGGATTCTGCTCACTGGAAACCTGACTGTCACCAAAGTTCCATTCCCAGCTGGTCGGGCCGTTCTCCGAAAGATCGGTAAAGGTTACCCGGAGCGGTGCAGTACCGGTCCGTGGTTCTCCGATGAATTTTGCTTTCGGTGCTATCACAGCAGGCTGGGCATGAATGAATTCCGGTTTGGTGATCTCATCTGAACCGGCACTGTTGCTGCAGTTCAGCGTGACATTATAGATACCGGGTTCGGTGTATGTATGAACCGGGTTTTGTTCATTTGATGATCCACGATCTCCAAACGTCCATTTCCAGGCAGTCGGGCCGTTCTTTGA
>CAZCSN010000006.1:22409-25395 GCA_964501255.1 uncultured Methanospirillum sp.
TTCCAGGCAGTCGGGCCGTTCTTTGAGGTATCCGTAAAGGTGACCTGAAGCGGAACCATACCACTTGTCGGATTGGCAGTAAAGTCTGCAACCGGTGGAATGACCGCCGGCTTTGCATGGATAAGTTCCGGTTTTTCCTTTGAGGATACACCTGCACGGTTGCTTACCGTCAGATTCACCGTGTACGTTCCCGGATTATTGTAGGTATAGACCGGGTTCCTCTCTGTTGAAGTACCACCGTCACCAAAGACCCATGACCAATTGTCTGGTTCATTCTGAGAGAGATCGGTAAAGGTGACTGTCAGGGGAACCATTCCTTCGGTCGGGTTTGCGGAAAAGTCTGCAATCGGGGGTTTTACCGGCTCAAAGACATGGATGTAGTCAGGCTTGGTCTTCTTCTGACTGGACACAATGTTCTTTGCTGTCAGTGAGACCGTATAGACACCGGGTTTCTCATACACATGGAGCGGGTTCTTCTCAGTTGAGGTTCCGCCGTCACCAAACTCCCATGCCCATGACGTTGGAACACCATGTGACTTGTCGGTGAACTGAACACTCAGTGGGGCGTCTCCTTCGGTCGGGACCCCTTCAAAGTCTACAACCGGGATCATATCATGTTCAGAGAGCGAGACAATAAACGCATCACGGTCTCCGTCACCAAAGTTCTGCTGATATGGCCAGACCTTTGGGAAATTCTTGGATTCCGTATATCCTGTCAGGTATGCCTCTCCTTCCGGCAGCACATCAATTGCCCGGCCTTCATCTATACCACTCCCTCCAAGATAGGTTACATACCCAATCTGACTGATATTCGGGGTGAACTTGGCGATCAGTACATCAGAGCTGCCACCTGGTTTGGACTGATATGCTAGGGTAACCGGAAGATCCGGGGAGTTGGTTGTTCCGACAACGTAAATATTGCCTTCGATATCACGGGCTGCACCGGTTATTGAATCGATAAGGGAACCACCAAAGTAGGTTGACTGGGTAAGAGCGGAGCCGTCTGCATTCAGGGTTGTAATAAAACCATCCTGCAATCCTTTCAGTTCACTCTGAATCGCATTGACGGTTGGGAAATCCTTAGACTTTGTTATTCCTACAACAATCAGACTTCCATCTGGCAGGGTAATGATATCCCGTGCATCATCTGCACCTGAACCGCCAAGATAAGTCGAGTACATTGCCGGATATTTCCCTTCAGGATCAAACTTGGTAACAAAGGCATCGAAGGGGCCACGTAACTTATCCTGATATGGTTTGATAGTGAGGAAGTTTGGCGACTCTGTCTGACCGACAATACAGGCATACCCGTTTGCATCAACCGAAACCGCTGTACCCGCATCAAATGCAGAGCCACCGATAAAGTTGGAATACACAATTGAATTGCCTTCTGCGGTAAACTTCGTGATAAATGCATCCGGCAGTCCACCGTACGGTGAGAGCTGGTACCTGTTTACAACCGGGAAGTTCCATGATGCAGTCTGACCGGTAACAAAGACATTGTGGTGTTTGTCAATGTCAATATCAAACCCAAAGTCATCATGTTCCCCGCCAAAGTATGTGGAGAAGAGGAGTTCCTTTCCGGTTGGGTCAAGCTTTGCCATCCAGGCATCATATCCGCCGGCCAGGGCATTCCGGTACGCATTCTTCACCGGGAAGTTTGGAGAGTTCGTTCCTCCGGTAAGGTAGGCATTTCCGCTTTCGTCAATGACCAGACCGGTCCCTTCATCAGTTCCACTTCCTCCGATGTAGGAGATATAAACAAGGTCAGTACCGTCAGGGTTTACCTTGACAACAAACGCATCCTTCTCTCCTCCACCAAAGTATGGCTGAATACTGCCTGGAGCAAGTCCTTCCGTTGAAACATCACCGGCACTTAATGCACTTTGGGTTGCAGGCGGATTGTGATTTGCGAGTGGATCCTTGTCATTATTCTTGAAATATTTCAGGTGATCAGACCATGAGGTCCCGATAAAGTATGCATATCCTTCCTTATCGACCTTGATTGAGTTTCCCTGATCACGGCCGTCACCACCAAAGTACAGTGAATAACGCAGGATCGGGTCAATCACCAATGGATATGCTGTGTCATATGCACCCAGCTTAAAGGTTACGGTTGCATCAGGACCTAATACATACGAACAATCAACCTCTTTTCGTGTCCCGTTTATCTCCTGATAGGCGACCGGGGCTTCATCCACTATCTGTCGTGCAGGAGTCTCAATAACCAGATCGCCGGTTGTCTCATTGAGTGATATGCCGGTATGCCCCTGGTATACAAGCATTATCTGGGACGGATCTGCTCCAGCGTCCAGAATAAACTCACTTTTCAGGATACCTTCCGTACCTGAAACAGTGAAATCAATACCTGGATAGACCTCCTCATACATGACGCCTGAAGTCAGGACCGCTCCGGTCACCCACGCAGACGGATCATCTCCATAATAGAAGTTTGCCGTTCCATTGAGCGGATTTAAACCGATGATCTTCTTATCAGGATTTGAACCGTTCAAAAGCATGAATACGGAACTGTTGCCAGGATTCTGACTAAATTCCATCCCTTCTTCAAAGACCGTGATTACCTGGTCGGTTGATCGGGTCTGGTACGATACATTATCTTCAAACTGCCCGTTGTTCTGGATAAAAACAAGGGGCATTGAAGCCAAGGTTGCCTGCAGTGCTTTTGAATTCTCTCCACCATTCTCTTCTCCGGTTACGAGTGTCCCTGAGAATAAGAATATAGCCAGAATAATGCACCACAGAGTCTTCGCATTCCCCATCATACAAATTACCCGCGATCGAAAGATTATGTATACGCTAGTATATCTCACAATGAATTAAAAACATATCGAAAGTTCTGGTCATTTGGAGAAATTTATCCCCCTCTGTATATGATCTGCGATGCATACGCCAATATATTTTTTTTCAGATACCTCATCGTAAATATTAATAAATTATGAATTTTTTCTCATTTCACTGATAAATA
>CAZCSN010000006.1:25414-79611 GCA_964501255.1 uncultured Methanospirillum sp.
CTTTTAAATCTATCATATAAATCTGTCCGATCAATCTCTGACCGGAGATCACGCCTTTGAACCATATCTGAATCATGACACTTTCTCCGGCAAGCGCAGGTCATTACCAATGCATCTATCAGGAAGCACCACCAACACAAAAGAGCATACGTGACACGGACAGACAGTATCAGACCATTACACCCATCCCCCGATATTCTCCCGGTATATACCCCGGTTTTCTCATTCCTGCTAGAGAAGGCCGATTTCATTCTAAGCAGGGAGCAACCGGTAACGGTCATTGCTCCAAGCGGTCAGATTATCAGAAAAATCTGGCTGACTGGAGCACTGACATCGTATGAACCCTGCCGCACGGGAGGGATAATACGTGTTGCTGACCCGACCGGCGCTGTCAGCTGTAGTATAAAACCACAGGCTCTTAATCCTCTCAGGCAGGAAGATCTGATCCCGCCATTATTTCTGAGTATTACAGCCTGTCCGGAACAGAGAAGAGGTCCGGACGGAAGTAAACTTCAATGGCAGGCAGAAACATGCAGAATTGCAACCAGATCGGATCGTGATACCTGGATTCTGGCAGCCGCCGGTGAACTTTTAGAAAGCCTGAGAAAAATGCATGCATCATGGTTCTCAGGAGATGAGCAGGAAATATTCCGTGATGTGCAGAAACATTATCATATGAAGCCCGGTCAACTGAAGCATTTTGCTGAACAGGCAGAAAAAGCACTTGCGGTTATTAAGGATCCAGGACCGCCCATAGAACCGGCACAGTTCATTCTCTCTGTCATACAGGAGTATTCAGGACCAAAAGGCATCCATATTGATGACATACAAAAATATACACGGCGGGCAGGCCTTGCCGATGATATGGTCAGGGAAACCATCAGAAATCTCGTTGCTGAAGACGAAGTGTATCAGCCGGCACCCGGGTATATAAAACTCCTCTGACTGACACGAATGAACATAGAATTTTTTCCAGCCGGTCCGGGTGTGCTGGTTGAAGAGGAACAGAGAATCCTTTTTCTTGCCGACATTCACATGGGTATTGAGCATGAACTGCAAAAATACGGTTTTCACATACGTTCAAGAGGACAGGAACGAATTACCCGGATATGTGATCTTATCACAGAGGCCGGGCCTGATCTCCTGATTATCCTCGGTGATGTAAAGCACCGTGTTCCAGGAACATCATACCAGGAGTTCTTTGAATTACAGCATCTCTTTTCAGCTCTCCGGAAGATGATCCCTTTTATTATTACCCCTGGTAATCATGATCCGGGGATTGAAGAGTTTTTAAAACCTGACGAGATTCGAAAGAAAGAAGGATCACTTATCGGCTCACTGGGTATTCTTCATGGCCATACCTATCCTGACCCGGACCTTACAGGACATCTTCTTTTATGTGGTCACCATCATCCGGTGGTGTCGTTACCCGATCAGGTCGGTGTTGCATTAAAATCCCCATGTTATGTCCTGGGAGAGATAGATTCTCATATTTTTTCAAATGAACATAATGAATCATCAACGCGGGTTCTCATGGTTCCTTCATGCAATGAACTGACCGGATACGGAATAGAAAAGACATTCCGATCACCGTTCTCCCCCCTTTCACGGTCACTGATTATTGAAACGGCCGAGATCCTGCTTCCGGACGGAACTTATGCAGGAGAACTCACATCTCACCTTGCCTATGACCAGCTTACCTGATCTTGATTCACGGATACGTGCGGTCATTCGTGACCGGGGGTTCTCAGAACTCTCTTTAGTTCAGCAACAGGCAATACCCCGGGTTCTGGAGGGAAATCACCTGCTCCTTATTGCACCAACCGGGACAGGAAAGACGGAAAGTGCAATGATTCCGGTATTTAACGGTATGCTAAAAGCAAAAGGAACCGGGTTTACGACCCTGTATATCACCCCGCTCAGGGCATTAAACCGGGACATCCTTCGGAGAATGGAGTGGTGGTGTCAGAACCTGGGTCTTACAAGTGGTGTCAGACATGGCGATACCTCACAGGCAGAGCGACGAAAACAGGTGCTCCATCCTCCTGACCTTCTGGTTACTACTCCGGAGACGGTTCAGGCTCTCTTTATGGGAAAGCGACTCCGGCAGCATCTCCGGTCGGTCAGATATGTCATTGTGGACGAGATTCATGATCTGGCAGGAACAAAGCGGGGGGCACAGCTTGTTATCGCTCTGGAACGGCTTGTCAGATATGCAGGAGAATTTCAACGGATAGGTCTTTCTGCAACCGTCGGGAACCCGCAGGAGATTGCAGGGTTTCTTACCGGTAACCGTCCGTGCTCCATTGTTGAGGTTCCGGTTGCCAAATTTCTTGACATCAGGGTTGAGATAACCGGAGAAAAATTCGAGAGTCAGGTGGAGGCAGTCCGCCGGCATACCAGAAAAGGGCCGTCAACCCTGATATTTGTCAATACCCGATCAACTGCCGAATCACTGGGTCATGCACTGCTCAGAGATGGTGATGTTGATGTCCATCATGGATCACTCTCCCGGGAAGTCAGGATAGAAGCAGAGGATCGGTTCAAACGTGGTGAGGTAAAGACCCTGATCTGCACCTCATCAATGGAACTTGGAATTGACATCGGTCATGTGGAGCATGTCATCCAGTTTGGATCACCCCGGGAAGTAAGCAGACTAGTTCAGCGTATCGGGCGGGCCGGTCATCAGATCGGAAAAGTCTCTACCGGGACAATCATTACCAGCGGATTTGATGACCTGTGTGAGTCACTGGTGATTGCATCACGTGCCAGGAAGGGGGAGGTGGAGAATGTCATTCCTTCGTATCAGGCAGGAGATGTTATTGGAAATCAGATTGCAGCCATCGCGGTTGAGTACGGAGAAATATCAATTGAGGACATCTTTTCAATACTGTCACGGTCTTCAGTCGGCGTCAGGGATATCAAAACACTTGAGGCAATCATCGGGCAACTGACCGAACATTATCTCATCCGCCGGGACAATAACCGGATAATTACTACAGGCAGAGCACGAAGATATCTCTCCGGAAACCTCTCCATGATTCCGGATGAGCGGAAATTTCCGGTTTATGATATTGTCACACGAAGGACAGTCGGAACGCTTGATGAATCATTTATCATTACGTCACTACACACCGGGGCAGTATTCATTGCACGTGGTCAGCTCTGGCGTGTCCTGGATCTTGAGGACGGAAAGGTCACGGTTGAACCGGCACGAAATGCTGATGGTGAACTGCCATCATGGGAAGGTGAGCAGATACCTGTCCCGTTCGAGATCGCACGGGAAGTAGGCAGACTCCGCCGGACACGGGAGTTTGAAGTATATACTACGGATGCAGCAAGTATTGCATTTGCACACGGTTTTCTTGACCTAGTACAGAAAAACCACGCAATTATCCCGACCGATCAAATCCTGACACTTGAATCCTCTGACGAAGGAATTGTCCTGAATAATTGTGCAGGACATCAGACAAACGAGGCGATCGGACGGGTGCTTTCTATCCTGCTCTCCGCCAGGTTCGGAACCACAATCGGTCTTGAACTGGATGCGTACCGGATACTTCTCCGGATACCACGGGAGATATCAGTTGCTGATGTCAGGGAGACCCTGACCAGCCTTCAGCCTGAACATATCAGGGGAATTCTTGAACTCGCTCTGAAGAGGACATCACTCTTTAAATGGAAATTGGTTCAGATCTCCAAAAAATTCGGAGCCATCGATCCAGATGCCGATTATGAACGGCTGAGTCTGCACCGTCTTGCTGATCTCCTTGCTCATCCCCAGATTCAGGAGGAGACCTACCGTGAACTCTTTACCCGGTACATGGATATCGCTCATGCCATCGGGATTGTTCAGGCTATTCATGCAGGAGATATTGAGATACGAATCAGTCCGCCAAGTATGATCGGTGGCGCTGCTCTTCTTACCTCTTCCCGGGACCAGATTCCTCCACCTACTGCTGATCAGGCGGTCATTTCTGCATTAAAGCACCGGCTGGACCGGCAGGAGGTTGTACTTGTATGTATGAACTGCCGTACATGGAAGACCAGAACCGTGGTTGCGAGAGTGCCGGATCAGCCGGTATGCGGCAATTGTGGTGCACGTCTTATTGCAGCCCTCAAACCCTACGAGGCTGAACTCTACCAGGTTGCGAATAAAAAGACAAAAAATGCAGAAGAGAAAGCGATTGAACAGAAGCTTATGAGGAATGCAAATATGGTTTTGTCAAGCGGAAAAAAGGCGATCCTGATCCTCTCGGCAAAAGGGGTCGGGCCGGAGACCGCATCCCGGATACTGGCAACGTACACATCCGGTGATGCCCTGATGCGGGAGATCCTCAAAGCTGAACGAAATTTTGTAAAAACCCACCGGTTCTGGCAATAAATATCACATTATATTTCCGAGCTTCTGCTCGATGAAATTCAGACCCTTCTTGATATCATCCATGTTCTTGCCTCCTGTCAGGATGATTTTCCCGGAGGAGAACAGTAACGCAACAATCTTGGGATCGCTGATCCGGTATACAAGGCCTGGAAACTGTTCCGGTTCATACTCAATATTTTCAAGATTTAATGTCATGACAATTTTATTGAGGTTTATTTTGTTGCCGATATCATATGAACAGACAATATTTGTTACAGCAACGCGTGGTTCGTCATAACAGGGAATCCCGGCTTTTTTCAACTTGTCAATAATTAAAAGAAGTCCTTTATCCAGTGATTCGGTATCCCGAATTCCGGTAAGCACAACTTTTCCGGATGAAAAAATGAGGGAGGCAATCTTTGGGGTTTCCATTCTGTAGACCGCCCCGGGAAATCGTTTTGTATTCAGTTCACAACCTTCGATATTTTTGGAAATTGTCTCTAAATCTATTGAATCTGCGATAGCCCCTGATGCAACAATATTTTCAATCTTCAGGCTATCATATCGTGTATCTACCATTCCAGATATCATGGGGTGTTCCATACCATAATACTAATGGACAATTCCCTCAATTTGAGGGTGAATCTCAATTGCCAGATATCAGTTCCTCCGATATCAGTAGAATGACGGGTTTTTTCCGGTATCATACTTCAATGGTATATTAAAGCAGTACGCGTAACCTTTGGTACGAATGAAGCATGAGATCCCTCATCAGATGACATCATATGATGAGTTTTATGAATCATTCAGGATTGATGTTCCTGAATACTATAATTTCGGATTTGATGTGATAGATAAATGGGCGGAGACTGACCGGAACAAACTGGCGATGATCTGGGTCAGTCAGGACGGGCAGGAGAAGAAATACACCTTCCGGGACCTGCGAAACCTCTCAGTTGAAGCGGCGAATATTCTGATAAAATACGGAGTAAAGAAAGGAGACCGGGTGATGCTCATGCTCCACCGGGTTCCTGAATGGTGGATATTTGTCATCGCCCTTATCAAACTTGGTGCTGTCTTCTGTCCGGCACCGACGATGCTGACTTCAAAGGATCTGCAATACCGGATTAATGCCGGGAAATTTGAGTTTATAATTACTAACACCGAGAATGCAGACAAGGTGGAGAAGATCTGCAGGTTCTGCCCCACATTAAAGCACCGGATGCTTATCGACGGTGAGATGCCCAACTGGATCAGCTACCAGTATGAACTCTTCTATCCTGCACCGGTGTCCAGATCCACAATCAGCATGCCCGTTACCCAAAAGACGCATGCATCTGACCCCATGCTGATCTATTTCACTTCCGGAACGACCGGTGAACCAAAGATGGTCCTGCACAATCATTCACACCCGCTGGGACATATCGTCACCGCCCGCCTCTGGCAGGATTTAAACAGCAATGATCTGCACTTTACCTCATCAGATACGGGATGGGCCAAATGTGGCTGGGGGAAGATTTTTGGTCAGTGGATTGTTGGTGCCTGTGTGTTCGTCTACGACGCCCGGGGAAAATTCAAGGCAACAGAGCTGCTCCCGCTCATCGAAAAATATGAGATCTCAACATTCTGTTGTCCGCCAACCATTTACCGGATGCTTATTATTGCTGATCTGGCCAAGTATGATCTCAGGTCTTTGCGGCATTGTATTTCAGCAGGAGAACCATTAAACCCTGAGGTTATCCGAATCTGGCAGGAAGAGACGGATCTTCCCATTTATGAAGGATACGGGCAGAGTGAAACCTGCTGTTGTATTGCAACCTTCCCCTGCATGAAACACAAACCCGGTTCCATGGGAAAACCATCTCCAGGCTGGAAGATTGAGCTTCATGATGAGGAGGGCAGACCCGTGCCTCAGGGAACTGAAGGGCGTATTGCGATCTCCCTAAACCCCCGGCCTGTCGGGCTTTTTGTTGAGTACCTTGACAATCCTGAAGCAAATGCTGAGGTCTTTAAAAACGGGTTTTATTACACCGGTGATAAGGCATACATGGATGAGGAGGGGTATTTCTGGTTTGTCGGCAGGGATGATGATGTCATCAAGAGTTCTGGATACCGTATAGGTCCTTTTGAAGTTGAGAGCGCCCTTCAGGAACACCCGTCGGTGCAGGAGTCTGCCGTTGTCGGATCTCCGGATCCCATACGGGGAATGGTCATTAAGGCATTTATCGTTCTGAAAGCAGGATATGAACCATCTGACCAGCTCATCCGCGATATCCAGAAGCATGTAAAGAAGGTGACTGCCCCCTACAAGTATCCACGAATCATAGAGTTTGTGGAAGAGCTTCCAAAAACGCTTTCCGGGAAGATTAAACGTGGAGAACTCCGGGAACGGGAACTCCGGAGATACCAGGAATCATAAAATTTCAGGGATTCATTCCGAATCCTTATTATTGAAGAACACATATCTGTATAAGCACAATTGTCTCTGATATCATAACAGAGCGGTTTTGTAACGAGTACGTTCTTTTATTGAGCGAGGATCGCCGAGCCAGGTCAAAGGCGTTAGGTTCAGGGCCTAATCCCGCAGGGGTTCGCCGGTTCAAATCCGGCTCCTCGCACTCTTATGAGATATATAATTTAGCTATTTTGACGTTAAATGCAGGAATCAGTTTACCGTGTACTATCAGAATGATTCTTTTAGACACATACTGCTTCACAAGAAACATTACATAGTTTTTAAAATGATCTGACAGATCAGAAGAGAAACAAAAAGAGAAATTTTTAGGCGAACTTTTCTGCAGCCATCTCAACGTCTTCTTCCTTGAGCGTCTTGCGGCCGGCATGGTTTGCAAGCTTGACTGCTTCCCGGACAAGATCACCAAGGAATTCTTCCGTCTTCTGTACCAGAATTTCCGATGCATCAGCACCGACGCGCTCAGCACCTGCTTTTTTGGCAACACGGGTTACGGCTGCGATAGGTAAATCTGCCATAATTGATTCTAAAACAATTATTGAGATACTCATATAAAAATTATTTCTTATAATTCTGAAAATGCCAGAATGAACTTATAAACTATGAAGAAAATCCGATACGAAACCAGTCCGAAGGGATGGTCTGCATCATCATGAATGACAACTGCTGGTTGTATGCCCATTCGGACCATTCAGTTCAGAACTTACTACGGATGCATCTCTATGCCACTCATGACAGCAGTACCAGAAAGTCAAAAGAGCATTTTAACAGAATAAATGCCATTTCAGGCGGTATTGTGCCGTATATGTAATTATTTTTAAATGCTGTTATCCCCCGCTCAGGCACCAATGAGAAGTTATATCTTTTCTGTGATATAGTATTCAGTCATATCTTTCTCAGGTGTACTATGGTGGGTAATAATGCACTCCTGCAATTTTCAAAGGGGGAAGAGGAAATTGCAGATTTATTCTGGGATATAGGGCTGAAGAAAAATACTGCCCGGGTCCTGGTTCTGATGATTCGGGATACGGATCTGACCTCGCGGGATATAGAACGGATATGCGATCTCAGGCAGCCGGAGGTAAGTATCGCCCTGTCTGATCTGATGAAACGAAAATGGGTAAAAGATATCAGGCACTCCAGGGAAGGAAAAGGCAGACCCACCATGATTTATCACCTGATAAAATCTCTTGATGATATTCTCGAAGAACTCAAGACAGAGATCGTCGGAGATTATGAAGAGAAGATGAAAGAGATCGAACGGGTGAGGGATCTCTTAAAAGGAAATACTTCATAATCCGTATTTTCAGATTTCACTTTCACCCGATATGGATAATCTTTACATATCCATATCACAACCTCATGGTATGACCGGGCGATATGAGATTCTTCGTAAGATAAATCAGAATACCTTCTCGGTGTATATTGCCCCAGGGCGCGTTCTCTCTGAAGCACTGATCCCCGGACCGGTGAGGATGATGCACGGACCGGTAACCTACCTCACGTTCGGGCATGCGCATCCATTCCTCAGCCTTCCTCCGGATCAGACACATAGGATTGGTTTTCGAAGAGTGGAAGGAATGTCCGGACTTATCGGAGCCATCAGAAAGGATGAGTCCCATCTCCTCTTTATCCAGTACTCACGTGAACATCTTGAGGAGTATGAGACCAGTATCCCGGTTCTTGCTGAGACATGCAGAACGCATGCACGACATCATGCCCCGGTTGTCATCCTTGCCGACAATCATGATGAGATCATCGAACAGATCGGCATACGTTCAGACCGGTACATCATCCTTACCGATAAGACACGGAAGACAAAAGGAGGGGGACGGGATTTGGGACAGAAAACGCTGCATGAATGCCCCCGGTCAGATGGCCCTTCTCCATCCCGAAAAGAAATCCTCCGGTACGGACAACAGTCATTGCCGGTCTGAGTTACTCTTCCATCTCGAGCCTGGTGCCGTCATAAGGACAATACCGCTCATTACCGGCAGTCTCCCATCCACAGACCGGACAGCGGAATACCGGACGCGCCCTTCCAAGAAAGGGTATGAGCGGGATGAAGAGGAGTAAAAACATGAACGGATATCCCAAAGCCCAGAACAGAAGGGTAATCCCCAGTGAACCGGCCAGGAGGAGTCCGGAGAGGATCAGACGGTTCGTAATCCCGCCTCCCGTACGGCCCATGCAGGCATGGCATCAGCGAGCGATCCCATCTCTTTTGCAAGATCATATGCATTCAGCCATGATGCGAGCAGACCTGATCCCACACCGACGGTGAGAATGCCTGTACATCCATATCGGTCCTGCACAGCCCTGACTGCCTGAGTGATAATCTCCTGCTCCTCAGAGACATAGGTCCTCGCAATCTGAAGGATCCGGTCTTCTCCGATCTCGTCCACATCAGCGCATACCATCCTCGCCATCCGTCTCATGCAGTGATCCCGCGACGGGCTGCATTGGTCTGGTGGTGCGGTTGTATACTGGTCAGGGGTGATACACCCAAGCAGGGTGTGCGCATCCCCGGCACAGGCAAAATATTCAGTACTCACCCTGACAGCAGCTCCATCAAGAGAAACCGACCTCACCAGTGAGGAGACCGGTGTCCTGAGCAGCCCGTAGTACAGAAGGAGATCATTTTTCAGCCGGGTATAATCGGTCTGTCTTTTCAGGGTCTCCCAGGCATTAAGCGGGATAACATCAGTGGTCGTGCTTCCCATGTCAACCAGCAGGGAAGTGGGATATTGGTGCCGGAGAACGTCAGCCATCACGAGCCAGTTTGCTGCAGCAAGTTCACGAACCGGTCTGGTATGAAACTGTCCGTCGGTTCCGTAAAATATTGCATCAGGAAATATATCCCTGACCGCCGCACAGATAAACTCAATACCCTCCTGCTTTGATGCAAAACAGTCGGCAAGCTCACCACTCATCACAACTGCCGCATTGTC
This sequence comes from uncultured Methanospirillum sp., assembly GCA_964501255.1. Taxonomy (GTDB): domain Archaea; phylum Halobacteriota; class Methanomicrobia; order Methanomicrobiales; family Methanospirillaceae; genus Methanospirillum. The sequence continues at coordinate 35,202 of CAZCSN010000006.1, forward strand.
TGCCGATGAATATCCCTCCAGTATCTCCCGTATGGGCGTTTCCTTCCAGAGCGGGCAGTAGTGAATATGAGCTCCGTTTTCATCGACAACCTTCAGGTTTGCCCCACCGATATCAATTCCGATCATACGTGACCTGACCATCCGAAGAAAAGTAAACATGACCGTTCAGATGCACGGATTCTGGAGAACGCCCATACGAGGCGTCGAGGATTACCTGTGCCAGCTCCTCCTCCATGCAGGCAGCAATTCCGATGATACTCGTTGTTGGACGGGGATTTACATCAACAACGACGATACGGTCTGAGGTGACTACCATGTCAACCCCCACATAGCCCTGACACCCCAGGACGCTGATGACTTTTGATGCAACCGCATACATCTCATCTTTCCCTGGATGATCAACCGGCGTCTCTCCTCCGTGATAGGTGACATGGCCATCCGGGCCAAATCTGATATCCTGTCGGTTTAATGCAAGAAGCAACGGTCCTTTCCCGGTATAGTAAAGACAGACCTCACCGACGACTCGGCCGCCGATAAGACTCATCGAGAGATGTTCACCTTCAATATACTCCTGCCCAAACTCTCCATCTGCGGCTGGTTCATCCGTCAGCCTGACTCCGACCGCCCCGCACCCGGATATCTGCTTGACTATTCGTCTGCCGGATGAGACCTCCCGGGGGACGTCAATCCCATGGGCATGTAATATCTGTCCGGTTCTTTTCTTATTTGCACAGACTGCAACAGAGAATGAATTGCATCCGATATTCCGGGTCACATCCTCGAGGTTTTTGGTATATTTCGCAAGGAGGTGATCGGGAGCGATGACCAGTCCCTCATCGCACAGAGCGCCAAGCCGGGCAATCTCTTCTGAAAAATCTTTCCCAGGTTCAGGACTATAAACCGTATATCCTATCCTGGTAAAACTGCGTGTCAGTACATCCAGCATGGCGCGACCTTCTGGAGCCAGCTTTGGATCATGACTGACCGTATATTCAGCAAGCAGTATATTCATCGCTACTGGTTCGCAGGATAAGGAAAAAAATAATCCGATTCCGGGTTCCTGAGTACCCGGACCGGATCAGAAATCTGACAATTCTGCTCATCCTTAAAAATACCGGAGAACAAATAATCGGGATACATGATATCAGGATCCCCTCCTGAAACGACAGCCTCGCAGCCTCAAATGAGCCTGAAAAAACCCTGTATTCTCCTTACCAATGATGACGGGGTTAATTCAGAGGGATTATGGGCTGCCTATGATGCTCTCCGTGACCTGGCTGATGTGGTGGTTTGTGCTCCGGCCACCCAGCAGAGTGCTGTCGGGCGTTCGCTCTCTATATTTGAGCCACTCAGGGTAAATACGGTAAACCGGGGAGAGGTAACCGCATATGCAGTAGGCGGAAAACCAACCGACTCGGTAATCCTGGCACTTTTTGCACTGGGAGTCAGACCTGACCTTGTTGTATCAGGAATTAATATCGGTGAAAATCTCTCATATGAGGCTATTACCACATCTGGCACCGTTGGAGCAGCATTGGAAGCAGCAAACCACGGCTATCCTGCCGTTGCATTTTCTTTGCAGATCGAGGATCAGAAGGAGAAATTTGATGATGCACGCAACCTTGCCGACAGATTTACAGAATCAAAGTGGGTTGTGCGTGATGTCATCTCCCGCATCCTTAAGAGCGGATTTCCCTCCTTTACCCATGTGATTAATGTCAATATTCCCTCAGTTATTACCGGGGGATATGAGATCACCCATCTGGCAGAGCATTTATTTGTCACCGGCGTGGAGAAGAGGCTGGACCCCAGAGGAAAGCCATACTACTGGATTAACGGACCTATCGTGACGGATGCACCGGAAGGAACAGATGTGCATGCCATCCATAAAGGGAATATTTCTATTACCCCGATTACACTCGACTGCACCGCATATGCAGGGACAGATGACTTACGAACACTTTTTTTCTCTCACTGAATAACTGTGAATCATATCTATCAGGAGCATCATGAGTACCGGATTATCACCCCAGGAACAGGCAAAAAAGCGAGCAGGATACAAGGCTGCTGAATATATCACGTCAGGTATGACGGTAGGGCTAGGGACCGGATCAACCGTTGCATTTACCATGGCACGGATACAGGAGCGTATGAAAAACGAGGGGCTTTCTCTTGTCGGAGTGCCAACCTCCATTCAGACAACCCTGCGGGCGACTGCACTGGGGATACCCCTTATTAGTCCTGAACAGGCAGAACATATTGATGTCACCATCGACGGAGCAGATCAGATCGACCCTGCACTCAGACTGATCAAGGGACGGGGAGCTGCCCATGTCCGGGAACGGATACTGGCCGATGCTTCAGCCAGACTTATCATCGTCGCTGACCCGTCGAAATTATGTTCGCACCTGACCGGGCCGATACCAATAGAGTGCATCCCCTTCTCACTCAGTCATGTCATCCGTCGCCTGACTGCTCTCGGCGGGGTTGTCACGATTCGTGATGGAGTGAAAAAGGACGGTCCGGTCATTTCAGATAACGGAAATATCGTTCTGGATTATATGCCTGTCAGCATCCCTGACCCTGCATCTCTGGAGATGGCAATAAATAATATACCTGGTGTGGTAAGCTGTGGCCTGTTTACCGAATTTGTCAGCAAAACAACCGTAATTGTCGGAGAAGAACAGGGTCCCCGGATTATTGAAATATCATAGCATAATCCGGTTTCCTTCTTTTGTATCACTACCGTATCCACATTGTGACGCTACAATAATCCCCCGGATGACGGTACTTAGTACAATATATTTTATTATATAAAAAAATATAGAATCGGATATATAATTTCAGATAAATGATCCCTGAATTATAAAAGTCCAAGTCCCTTCAAATCGTCAACAATCTTAAGAACGGCCCTTTTCGCATCTTCAGGCTCTTTTCCACCGGTAATAATGAGCTTACCTGATCCAAAGAGCAGCACAACAACCTTCGGATCCTCCAGCCGGTACACAAGGCCCGGGAACTGTTCAGGCTCATACTCAATCCGTTCAAGGTTAAATCCGACTGCTATCTTATTCAGGTTGATACCGGATCCAAGATCCGCGGAGGTTACTATGTTCTGGATTTTATACGCCAACTCATGGGTAATCTCAATATTGAGGGAACGCAGTAAATCTCCGAGTATCTCAAGTCCTCTGTTCAGACTTTCAACACTCTTTGCCCCGGTCAGGACCACTTTTCCTGATCCAAATACCAATGCCGCAATTTTCGGATTCTGCATCCGGATGACCACACCCGGAAACCGTTTTTTGTTATATTCCGCATCCTTTATACTGGATGCGATCTGAGGAAGGTCCAGAGATTCAGAGATCTTCGCTGACGCAACGATATTTTCTATCCGGAGCGAAGTATCTGGAGTTGCAGACATGGTTATAAATCTATTAAAACAGTATATAAAGAGTTGGATGATTATTCATCCAGGGTAGATATATCTCCCGGATCCATACCCATTTCCTGTGCCTTTAAAACCCGCCGCATGATCTTACCACTTCTGGTTTTTGGCAGACTGTCAACAAAATCAAGTTCTGCCGGGACTGATATCGGTCCAAGCATAATACGGACATGATATTTCAGATCATGGATCAGTTTCTGGGTTGGCTCAACCCCACTCCGTAATATCACGAAGGCTTTGATAATATTGCCTTTCAAAGGATCCGGTTTTCCAATCGCTGCTGCTTCGGCTACAGCACTATGGGAGATCAGCGCACTTTCAATCTCTGCGGTTCCGACATTATGCCCTGCCACGATGATGATATCATCAGATCTGCCAAGGAGCATGATGTATCCCTCTTCATCCATCACTGCCAGATCATTACTGCTGTAATACCCATAACGACCAAAACTCCAGTACTGGCGGTACCGCTCATCATTCTGGTAGACCGTTTTCATCATGGAAGGCCAGGGCTCCTTGATTGCCAGATAACCGGTCGTGCCTGGAGGAACTGGCTCTCCCTGTTCATCGACAACAGTCGCAACCACACCGGGGATCGGTTTTCCTGCATATCCGGGTTTCATGGGAAGCCCGACCATCGTCGTGATCATATGCATACCGGTCTCGGTCTGCCACCAGGTATCAAGGATGGGGCATTTGTTCTTTCCGATGTGTTTATAAAACCACTCAAATGCTTCCGGATTAAGCGGCTCTCCGACAGAACCTAAAAGCCGGAGGGAAGAGAGATCATACTTTTCCGGCCATTGCTCACCCATCCGCATAAACATCCGTATCGCGGTCGGGGCAGTATAAAAGATGGTTACGCCGTAATCCTCGATGAGTTTCCACCAGATACCGGGATCCGGATAGTCAGGAGTGTATTCGGAGAGGAATATGGTCCCACCGACAAGAAGCGGACCATAAATCCCATATGTATGCCCGGTTATCCAGCCGGGATCGGCTGTACACCAGTAGACATCATTCTCGCGGAGTGTGAGGACATATTTTGTTGTATAGTAGGCACCTACCATGTACCCGCCCGCAGCATGAACGATACCTTTCGGGGCTCCGGTTGTACCTGAGGTATACAGGATAAAGAGGGGATCTTCGGATTGCACATGGACCGGCTCACAATACCGGTCTGCCGTTGCGATCAGTTCCTCATAATCAAGTTCAAATTCATCAAGAAGTCCGACCTTCGGCTCCTGCGTTCTCAGGATGATAACCCGTTCCACTGTGGGAGCATTGATCAATGCCTCTTCAACGATGGGTTTTAAGGGAATGCTTCCGCCACGACGGACAGATGCATCTGCGGTGATGACAATCTTTGCACCTGCACCGGTAATACGCTCATTTAATGCCTTTGCACCATAGCCCGCAAAGACAACGGTATGAACTGCCCCAATCCGGGCGCAGGCAAGCATTGAGACCACAAGTTCAGGAATGCCGGGAAGATAAATACAGACGCGGTCACCTTTCTGAACTCCAAGGGATTTCAGGGCATTCCCCATCCTCATGACGTCCTTGTAGAGCTGATAGTAGGTAAGTATCCGCTCCCGGCCATTCTCACCGGCCCAGAAGATTGCAACCTTATTCCTCCGGTCATTATTCACATGCCGTTCCAGGCAGTTATACGTGATATTGAGTTCAGCGCCGGTAAACCAGCTGGCATAGGGATGGTTCCAGACTTTGACCGCATCCCATTGCTTGAACCAGAGGAGATCTGATGCAATCCTGCGCCAGAACGCATCAGGGTCTTTCTCAAATTCATGGTATAATTCATTATAATCATGAATTAACGCCGATTCGCGGTAGCACGGGTCCGGATAGTATACTTTCTGTTCAGGCTTCTGTATCGTTTCGTCTGAAATATTCATTCACCCCAATTATCATTATTTATCATGGACAATTCCTTAAAATCTTTATTATTTTCCTGAATTGTCATTGATCGACAGATACGGTTGTTTTATATGGGTTGGTGGTTCACATCGTAAGTGCAGAATTTGACGAACCTTCATACGTCATTTGTTGAAGCCGCTCTACCGGCACTACATCGCAGAGGTACTACATGACAGAATGGATGCTCAGTGAATCTGAAGGATATGACCTGCTTTCAAAATACGGAATCCCGACTCCGAAGTACCGGATCGTAACCAGGGCAGAGGATGCAGGATCGGCAGCAGAAGCAATCGGGTTTCCGGTTGTAATGAAGATCATCTCACCGGATATCATCCATAAGAGTGACGCCGGCGGTGTGATTGTCGGTGTGGGAACAAAAGAAGCAGCCCAGTCAGCATTTAATCAGATTGTTGCAAACGCACGGGCCTATAACCAGAATGCTGATATCCAGGGAGTCATTGTTGAAAACCAGGCAGCACCAGGGCTTGAACTGATCATAGGCGGGAAGACGGATCCCACATTTGGCAAAGTCATCACCTTTGGTATTGGGGGAACACTGGTTGAACTCATGAAAGATGTGACGCTTCGTATCCTCCCGATTGATGAGGATGAGATCAGGAAAATGGTCACCGATATTGACTCGTACCCGCTTATTACCGGGTACCGGGGATCAAAACCAAAAGATGAGGAATGCCTGATCCAGATTATCAAGAACGTCTGTAAGATGTTTGAGGACCAGAAGGAACTGCGTGAGTTTGATATCAATCCTATCCGGCTCTATGACTCCGGTGCCTGTGCAGTTGATGCACGGATTATCATGGACAATGACATCCGTCTGCTTGATGTAGTCGAACGTGACCCGGTCCCTCCGGAATACTTCAAACCAAAATCAGTTGCTGTCATTGGTGCATCTGATGACAAGAACAAGATGGGATACGCGGTCATGCATAACCTGCTCCATTTCCCGGGCAAGGTCTATCCCATTAACAATAAGCGTGACACCATCCAGGGCCTGAAAGCATACCCGACCGTTCTGGACATTCCGGATGATGAGATAGATCTCGCGGTAATTACGGTTCCTGCCCGGCATGTTCCCGGTGTTATGGAAGAGTGCGGAAAGAAAGGGGTCAAGATAGCCGTCGTCATTACAGCCGGCTTTAAGGAGATGAGTGAGGAAGGACGCCTGCTTGAGGAACGCATCGTTGAGATCGCTCACCGGTACGGTACCAGGATCGTCGGTCCAAACTGTCTTGGCCTTATCATCCCGCCCATCGGGCTTGACACAACCTATGTGGCCCAGTCTCCAAACCCTGGAAATATTGCATTTATCTCCCAGAGTGGTGCCATTGTAAACACTGTTGTTGACTGGTCCCTGACCAAGGATATCGGATTCTCCTTTGTGGTATCAGTCGGAAATCAGGCAGATCTGAACTTCTTTGACTACCTCAGGGCCGCTGCCGCAGACCCGGAGACCAAAGTCATCATCATGTACATTGAGCAGATCAAGAACGGTAAGGCATTTATGGAGATTGTCAGTGAGGTCTCCAGACATAAACCGGTTGTCGCGCTGAAGGCCGGCTCATCTGCCCGTGGTCAGGCTGCCGCTGCATCACATACCGGGTCCCTTTCCGGTTCATATGATGTCTACGTTGAAGCATTCAGAAAATCCGGTGTCCTCCTTGTCCACACCCTGACCGGTGCATTCCTTGCAGCAGAGATGCTCTCCCATCCAAAGCGGTACCCCAAGGGCCGTCGCGCCATTGTGGTCACCAATGCAGGTGGATTTGCGGTGCTCTCATCTGACTATACCGAACGGTACGGTATTAAGATGATTGACCTGCCCGATTACCTCATCAAAGAGATGGATACATTCCTCCCTGAATTCTGGAACCGTGGAAATCCAATCGACCTGCTTGGTGATGCAACAGAGGCACGGTTTGAAAAGACCTTTGAGGTACTTGCGAAGAATGATGCACTCTGGGACATGTGCTTTATCGTCGGATTCCCAAACAACATCCTCTCATCCGAGCAACTCGCAAACCAGATCCTCAAATTCTCCAAATCAACAGATAAGAGAATTATCCCGACCCTTCTTGGAGGAGCGTCAATGGACCGGGGCAGGCATATCCTGCATGCACACAGTATCCCCAGTTTTGAAGAGCTGGATATGATGTACCGGGTCGTTGGAAGACTGCTCTACCAGATATACCGGGTAAAAGCACAGGGTGTATACTAAATAAAAATATTTTTATGAATATCCGGTCATTGCAGTAACATTCTGTTGTTTTTCCTGGGGAGCCTCAAGGGTTCTGAATTTCTGTTCATATTCCCCGACGGTCCGCTGAAGAACGGCGAGCAGGTTTTTTGCATGATTCGGACTGATACTGACCACCGCTTTCCCGCGTGCCTGATTGATTCCCGGAATCTGGTGGAGAAAGATAAAGGTAAATTCATCTTCTTTATAGGCAATCTGGATCATATTACTGTAGACCGGCTCCACATTGGGCGGTATGGTTACCTGAATTTCATTTGATGCCATCTCTCACTTATTTGATACCAGTTCCAATAAAATGACCGAAACCGCGTATGCCAGAACCCTTCAGAAAGGCATTTCAATATCCTCAATTATCACGGCATTCCATTGCCCCCGCCAGTATATATTTTATACAGACAGCAAAGGAGCACCTGCCTTCAGGTATAGCATCTGTAAACTGATCTCCTGCGCAGAGAAGAATGCAGACGAAGAAGGACTCTGGAGTCAGGTATGCATGATCCATCCGGATATACCAGAGGAGTACCGGACGTTCCTTACCGACTGTCTGAATGCAATGCGTCATGCCCCGGTCAGGCCATGGACAGAGACGGATATTCCAGTGCGATCACATACAGCAGGTATCCATGGACTCCTTGACAAATACGATGCATCTTCCGGTGCGTATACCATAACCCGGTGCACCACAGCACCAAAAAACGGATGCTGGCCGGAGGATGCAGTCAGAGCAGCGGCACTCCTCCTCTGCATTGAGGAGACCACCGCGAAAAAACCAACAGGGCTTTCCATCGAGTACATTCCCTCCGGAATCATCAGGTGGTATGAGCCGACCCCGAAAGATAGAAGAAAAGTATTCCACCTGGTTCGTCAGATACGGGAGATCGATAAAGGGGGAATTCCTTCCAGACCCATGAGTCCGCCCTGTGCACGGTGCCGGTTTACCGGCCGGTGTGAATCCGGTGCACCACGACGATTATCCTTCCTGTTCAAGAAGGGTGAGTGAACGGATAAACTCTCCTTTCGCTTCCCGTGTCGTTCCGACCACAAGCCACTGTTCGTTCCCGTGCTGTTCAACAATCCCCTGCGCCTGGATCTGTTCCCCGGCAGTGGCCTGACCGGTGTAGGTATGGGTAAATGAGAGTACACGGGAGATATCCGGGTGGTCTGTTTCATATATCGCCGGACTGTCAAACGCGAACTGATCACCAGTCACCATCGCCTCGATCACCCGTTTTCCAAGGACCTCTCCCTTTTCCATGGTAAAACCAGGGAGATCATGGTACGCACGGGTATACAACAGATCAAAGTAGGTCCCGTCAACCTGTCCCCGGTTCAGCTTTCTCTTCTCATGGAGGATGAACTCATCATAAGAGATATCAGGATTTCGTTTTTTATATACGGTCTTCCAGAGTGCCTCGTCCAGCTCTTCCACGGTTCCTTCCTGAATGGACCGGACTAGCTGCTTCTGGGCATGTCTGAAGGCAGAACCATACACAACACCATCAATATCAGAGCTCTCACTACCAAGACCACAGAGAAGCGATCCGGTCACGCCAAAGGAGCATGGAGGCAGATGAAGTGCCCTGACCAGTTTTGCAACCTTCGGATATCGTGCGGCGATGGTTTCTATCTGCTCATCAGGTTTTAATACTGCTGTTATCGCATGATGCGGAATCCGGTGGACAAGGCCGGCCCAGTCTGGATGATGCTTTGCAATGAGGCGGTATGCTTCTTCAAACTCCACTTTCCGGTACCGGTTTCCCAAGGAATCAACCCGGTCACCGGCAGGATCAGGGATGTACCTAAGAACAGATCCGACCGTCGTGTGATTATCATAGGCTGCAACGGCATAGTACCATCCATTTATGTCCCTGACAAAATCACGAAGACGAACCGGATTCATCAGGACCACCGGGCCAGAAAGGCCGCGACTGCATCGATCTCTGCACCGGCACGGATGATCTCCCGAAATTCAAGGTCCACAACCGTTGAAGGGATACCGGAGAGTGGTCCGGCATTTATCGCACAATCATAAGGAACATTACAGAGATCCAATGAGACCGGATCAGGACCGCCTGAGAGATTGGCACTGGTTGCAGTAATCGGACTGTCAAACCGGGAGATCAGTTCAAGAGCAATCTCATGATTCGGATACCTGATTCCTATCTTTTTGGTTCCTGCAGTCAGCTGTGACGAGAGGATAGTCCGGGCTGGCAGTATGACAGTCACCGGGCCGGGAAGAAACTGATCAATAAACTCCTCAGCCAGTTCATCCACACAGGCCACTGCTCTGATCATTTCAGGATCTGATACCGCAATTGAGATCGGTTTATGATATTCACGACCCTTTGCCTCAAAGACCTTCATGACTGCCTCATCAGAGAGAGCATCTCCTCCCAGCCCATACAGGGTATCGGTCGGATACACGACAATCCCGTCATGCATCAGAACCTGTAAGGCCCGCTCAATGGAATTATTCAGAATTTTCTCCCCCGTACACGGTTTACATCAAAAACTGCTATCGTTGATACATGCATCACGGCAAATACTCCGGCCTGAATCGGATCGGTCACAACGAGGTCTGCATGGTCAGCCACACTTCCGGCCATATTCAGTGCGATAACCGGAATGCCAGCTGCCTTCACCCGGTCAACTGACTCAGATACAGCGCCTCCCATAATAGACCCTGCAAGAACCAGGATCTCAACACGTGGAAGCCTTGTTACCGCATCAACTGCCTGAGAGAGGGTCTTCTCCCCGACAAGCGGTATTGTGTCCACAGATATCCGCTCTCCCCTGATATTGTGCCGGTCTGCTTCATTGACAGCACCCATGGCAACCTGTGCGACCTGGGCTCCGCCACCAATGATAATGACCCGTTTTCCATAAATATCGCCAAAGGAAACATGCTGGATTACATCCCTGACACCGGATAACTCATGCAGGGCTGTGAGAAGATTATCCTGATGAACATCCCCCTCATATTCAATATAGAGCTCATCATATGCATCCTCGTTCCTGCCATGAATTGTCTCAAGATGAATCATGACAATATTGGCGTTATGATCTGCAAATGTTCCTGCAATATCTTTCAGAACACCTTTCTGGTTTCGTGCATAAATACAGACTGCCTTCAGATTATCTTCTGACACCTGTGTAAATCCTCCCTGCATGATCGCAAGTACTATTCCCAAGAAAGATGAGATCTCAGAAAAGATACATCTTTTTGTGCATACCGAAACCAGATGTTCCCGGATGATACAATGAAGACAAACAGGCATATGAACGATTCATATAAGACATATTCTTCTCTTGTATCCCACTGGACAGACGGTCTGAAAGCAGAGGAGAGACTAATTTCAATATTCACTCACATCAGGGACATCCCCTATGCAATTATTCCGGAATGGAGGAATTCAGATGACATCATCAGTCTGATGGTTACCCGGAATAAAGGATGGTGCGGGCCGAAACATTATCTTCTTTCATGGATGTTTGAACAATCCGGTGTTCAGGTCAGATACAGATATATCGTATTCAGATGGCAGGATCAGCCATTTGACTATCCTGATTCAATACGGGATCTCTTCCCCCATCTTTCCTGTTCTATTCATCTCTGCACAGAGGCACTCCTTCATGGTGCATGGAGACTCGTTGACGCAACATGGGATCCCGCTTTACACAGGGCGGGGTTTTTCGTGAATCATTCATGGGACGGGAGATCGGATACCCTGCCGGCTGTCCGTGTATGCAACGAAACACCAGACCTGAATCAGGAGATACATGAACCTGCGGATATCAGAATTCTCTTTATTCAGCGACTGAACGAATGGATGGAAAGAGTGCGTAAAGGGAACTAAATATGATTATAAATTCCAAAGCCGTTTATTGTATTCATTTTTTAGGTTTTCATGACATATTGTATCCCACATGATCAAACCCTGAACCAGGGATCTGCCTTTTCTTCTCGAACCACCAAAGATAGGGTTTCACAGACCGTTTTCATTCTTCGTGATATCCGTGCAGCCATCAATTCCAAAAACAGCGTCCCTGTCACTTTCGCAGATCATCCCGTTGTATATCGGATCGGTCCTCGGATCCGGAATACTCCTCCTGCCTGGTCTTACGGCTGATTCAGCCGGCCCTGCATCCATTCTTGCATGGATATTAATGAGTATTCTTGCAATCCCGATGGCGCTTAGTATGGGGTTTCTCTCTGTGAGATATCCCCATGCCGGAGGAGTATCATATTTTGTGACCAGAGCATGGAATCCTGATATCGGTATGCTCATCGGCTGGTTCTTTTTACTCTCTGCCATCATGGCTGTGCCCATTATTGCACTTACTGGTGCAGGGTATGCCGCATCGGCATTCGGACTTGGGGAGATGGGACGGCTTATCATTACAGCCGGGATTCTTCTCATCGCTGTCGGTGCGAATTTTTTCGGGATGCGACTGACCGGCGGGATTCAGATGGCAGTGGTTCTTGCCACCATAGCAATCCTTGTGGGGGCGGTAGTCGGGAGCATACATGCCATCGACCCTGCACACTTTACTCCGTTTATGCCGTACGGATGGACAAGTGTGGGTCATGCAGCAACCCTTATCTTCTGGTGTTTTCTCGGTTGGGAGGCCATCTCTCACGTGACCGAGGAGTTTGCAGATCCCGGACGGGATGTTGTCAGAGGGACCATCATCGCCTCGGTTATCATCAGTATCCTCTATCTTGCGACCGCATGTGCCGTCATTGGAACAGGAAGCTATGGGCCTGATATATCAGAAGTATCCCTGATACACCTGATACAACTCTCCTTTGGAACCTTTGGTGTCCTTATCGCAGGAATTATTACGTTATTTATTACAACCGCCCCTGCAATTGCCTATACCGGTGCAGCTGCCCGTCTCTCCTATGCCATTTCCCAGGCAGGATATGCCCCCCGCCAGTTCTCAGTCCTCCATACGATATATCAGACCCCGGTGGGGGGACTTGTCTTTCTTTTCTGCTGTTTCTGCAGTATTTTGGGAATATACATCAGTGGAATAATCACGCTTGATGTGCTTATTCAGATACCTAATGCGACATTTATTCTCACCTATTTTGCAGGATGTGCAGCCGGACTTGTCCTGATGAAAGACAGTCCTGCAGGAAGTCTGGTCAGTGCGATCTCCCTGATACTTACCGGGATTATTTTCTGTTTTACCGGATGGGCGATGATCTGGCCGGTTATTCTGATCGGTATCTGGGGAATGTATCTGAAAAAACGGAGATCTTCTCATCCATCATACCTCCCGGATTCTATCTGACAGGTCTTCCGCACGTTCGGTCACCAATGTATAAATATGTTCATTGATAAACTAAAGTATACATGGAGACAAAGATCATTCTTGATGAGAACGAAATACCAAAAAAATGGTATAATATTCAGGCAGACCTGAAAACACCCCTTGATCCGCCAATGCACCCCCAGACCAGAAAACCGGTCGGGCCCTCAGATCTTGAGCCAATCTTTCCGAAAGAACTTATAAAACAGGAGATGTGCCAGGATCGGTACATTGATATTCCGGATGAGGTCCGGGATATCTATACCCTCTGGAGACCATCCCCACTTTATCGGGCGTTCAGGCTGGAGAAAGTACTGAAGACACCGGCGAAGATCTACTACAAGTATGAAGGGGTCAGCCCGCCCGGGTCGCATAAACCAAATACTGCCATCGCCCAGGCATACTACAATATGAAAGAGGGGATTGAGCGGATCGCAACAGAGACCGGTGCAGGACAATGGGGCTCATCTCTTGCCTTTGCGACCCAGCTCTTCGGGTTGGAGTGCAAAGTCTACATGGTAAGAGGCAGCTATGATCAAAAGCCCTACCGCAAGATGATGATGCAGACCTGGGGTGCCACCTGTGTGCCGTCACCCTCACCGGATACCAACTCCGGGCGTGCCATTCTTGCAAAGGACCCTGATACCCCGGGCAGTCTAGGCATTGCCATCTCTGAAGCGGTTGAGGATGCGGCAACCCATGACAACACAAACTACTCACTTGGAAGTGTCCTCAACCATGTCTGCCTGCACCAGACGATCATCGGACTTGAGACACAAAAGCAGCTTGAGATGGTGGATGAAACCGCAGATGTTGTGATTGCATCCGCCGGAGGAGGATCAAATCTTGCAGGTCTTTCTTTTCCCTTTGTGAAGGATAAGATTGACGGGAAGAATCCTGATGTTGAGATCATCGCGGCTGAGCCGGCCGCATGCCCGTCCCTGACCAAAGGAATGTATGCCTATGATTATGGGGATGTAGCCGGACTGACCCCCCTTCTGAAGATGTTCACCCTGGGTCATGACTTTATTCCACCGTCGATTCATGCCGGGGGCCTCCGGTACCATGGCATGGCACCCCTGGTATCACGCCTCCATGCAGATCAACTGATAGATTCAACTGCTGTCTACCAGAATGAGGTGTTTGATGCAGCAGTACTGTTTGCCCGTGCGGAAGGAATTATTCCTGCACCAGAGTCAGCACATGCCATCCGGATTGCCATCAACAAAGCACTGGAATGCAAAAAGAACGGGGAGGCAAAGACAATCGTCTTTAACAACAGCGGGCATGGTCACTTTGATCTCTCAAGCTATGAGGGATATTTCGCCGGGTCACTCGTGGATTATGAATATCCTGCAGACCTGATTGCAGAGTCCCTGAAAAAACTCCCTGCTCTGTCATGATAAAGATCGGGTTTATCGTCAATCCCTATGCCGGGATGGGAGGAGCCATAGGCCTGAAAGGAACCGACGGAAAGATTGATGAAGCAATCGCCAGAGGTGCGGTCAGAGAATCACCAGCCAAAGCAAACCGGTTTTTATCCGGTATTACCCGGAAGGATATCCACTTTTTTACTGCCGCCGGCGAGATGGGTGAAGCTGAACTCAAGGATGCCGGATTTCCCTATACCTGCGTATATCATCCAGAATACCCGTCTGGCGATGGAAACAGAACCAATGCTGCCGATACCATGCAGACATGCAGGGAATGCATCAGGAATCAGTGTAATCTCATAATCTTTTGTGGGGGAGACGGGACGGCCCGGGATGTGTTTTCATGTACCGGTCGTGATACGCTTATTCTTGGCATCCCCACCGGGGTAAAGATCTACTCAGGGGTTTTTGCAACATCTCCTGAATCTGCTGCACGTCTGCTGTCTCAATGGGACACAACCTCCAGTACAGACGGTGAGGTCATGGATGTGGATGAGGAAGCGTACAGGAGAGGGCAACTGAATACAAACCTTTTTGGATATGCAAAAATCCCTTCATCACCGATTCGCTGCCAGTCCTGTAAACAGATATCCGGCGGTGATGCCGGACGGGCACCGGAAGAGATTGCATCTTTTATTACGGAGATTATGCGGGATGATACCCTGTATCTGCTTGGAGCCGGGACAACAACCGGAGCAGTCGCACAGCGTCTTGGAATCAGCCATACTCTCCTTGGTATTGATGCGGTATTTCAGGGAAGAGTGATCGGCAGTGATCTGAATGAATCACAAATCCTCCAGCTTCTTGACTCCTATGAACGGGTAAAGATTATCCTCAGTCCTATCGGAGCTCAGGGCTTTATTCTGGGAAGAGGAAACCAGCAGATAAGTCACCGGGTTCTTGCACGAACCGGAACGGATGCCCTGATTGTGGTTGCAACAGAAGAAAAATTAAAAAATATCAAAAGTCTCTATATCGATACCGGAAACCCGGAGATGAATGCAGTATTTGGAGATACCATCCAGATTATCTGCGGGTACCGGATGGCAGTCAGGGTACCTCTGAACAGAGAGATTATTTTGTCAGAATCTGTGCCAGCCGGATAATATTGGGTTCAGGTTTCTGCCTCCCGATGATGACTTTATCAAAAGGAGTCAGAACAACGCTCCTTTTTACTTCTCCAACCATCACCCCTGCATGGCCTTTGGTGTAAGCATACACGGCACTTACGCCGAGTTTTGCAGCAAGAACCCGATCACGTGCAGTAGGGCTTCCACCACGCTGAATATGGCCAAGGACTACCACCCGTGACTCGACGTCAATCTGTTCTGATACTTTTTGTGCGATATGAAAGCTGTATCCCGGCCGTTCACCTTCAGCAACTACCACAATCGCATATCGCTTTCCTGCAGAAAAGGCATCAGTAAGCCGGACACACAGATCATTAATCGCATTCTGATCCCCTGGCAGAACAAGGTATTCAGCCCCTCCGGCTATCCCGCTCTCAACGGCGATCAGATCCGATGACCGGCCCATCACCTCAACAAAAAAAAGCCGCCCGTGTGAGATTGCAGTATCCCGGATCTTATCAATTGCCTCAAGAGCGGTGTTGATCGCTGTATCAAACCCGATTGAAAAATCTGTGCCAGGAATATCATTATCTATAGAACCGGGGATACCAATTGTTGGAATACCGGTCTCGTCATTAAGCAGGTCAGCTACCCGAAAGGAACCCTCTCCTCCGATAACAAGAATGGCATCAATACCTGCATTCTTCAGATTTTCAGCGGCTTTTTTCCGGCCGCCGGGGGTTTTAAACTCCTCTGATCGTGAGGTTCCAAGAACCGTTCCTCCCTGATGGATAATATTTGCAACATGGGAACGATCCATCAGGAAAAAATCCCCTTCAATCAGTCCTGAAAACCCCCTCCTGATCCCGACCACCCCGATGCCAAGTTCATGTGCGGCACGATATACAGCCCTGATTGCTGCATTCATCCCAGGAGCGTCACCACCGGAGGTAAGAATACCAATTCGTGACGACCCTGGCGTCCTGTCGTTCATAGCAGGAATATATCAGAGTGACATATAAAGATAATGAAAGAAACGCCGGATAATTGAGAAAATTTATTTCCGAATCCGATCCAGGATATCGGTGGCATATAATCTGAGTCTTTCAAACTCTTTTCTTGTCAGGGGACGTGAATGTGCAATCTTCTTTCTGATCGGATCCAGCTCGCCAAGTTTACTGTAGACTGTTTTTATCTCCTCAAAAGAGAAGATATCAGAGAAAAATTCATGATTCCGACCCTTTTCAAGAATTTTTTTCAGATCGGTAAAATCGCAGTACTCTATCAGTTCATAGGTCCCGATCGATATCGGATTATTCTCTTCAGCATCCTTTCGTTTCTTCATTCCCTCCAGAACATCTGCAGGAATTTTCGTCTGAAGATTATCCATATGAGGTTTCATTATCCGTTGCTGGATAAGGTCCCGCATCATCCGTTCAAGAGTATACAGCAGTTCATATCCGGCAATGTTAAAGGAGATCTCCTGATCGGTCTTTAAAATCTCATCCAGTTTTGCTTCAATTGTCTTTTTGTCAGTTATCACCCGCCCCTTTTCATTCTTTCTGGATAATTCGGGAATGATTCTGATGACTTCGGACAATGCCCCTATCGGAGAGACCTTAAGGGATATCTGGGGAAAAAGTGCCAAATCTGACGACATCTTTGATTTTTGCCGGATGAAATCAGAATACACCCCATTATCTGATCCGTTCCGCCCCTCTGTCAGCTGCTGACGAAGTGCCTTTGCCGTGACATGGGAGAGGTCAAAGATATGTGCGATCTCCAGTGCCTTTTTCAGGGCATTCTCAAGAGATCCTGAGTACCCTGCAACAATCTCCCTGTTTGAGACCGGAACAGATACCGTCTCTTCCTCTTCAGTCGTAAGGAGCGGCTGTATTGCCTCCTGGATCTCGGAGTGCGAATCCTTTTTGAGTTCTTCAAGTATCCGGGAGAAAAACGGGGGGGGAAGGACATTTTTATATTGATTCAGTAAGGAAACTGCACGAAGTTTATCTTCTATCCTCCTGCTCGCCATGAACGAGGAGATAGTAGCCATGATCGTCTGAACCTGGTTATTGTGCGTATCTGGGTTCATACATCCAATTAAAAGAGTACTGGCATACATATATATGGTTTTTGGCAACATCCGGGAAAAAAGGGATGGAGGTCTCACTTTTTCGAAACACCACCCCAATTTTTTGTCACATCGTAATTTCGTCCCGTCATACCTGAATGAAAACAAAACTATCAAACCATGAGACGTTTCATACAAGATGAAACTGTACGATTTCATACAGTACATGTTCGTCTGGATCATGGCAGGGTGAGCAAATGAACCGGTATATCTGCATTCATGGACATTTTTACCAGCCTCCACGTGAAAATCCCTGGCTGGAAGAGATTGAGATCGAAGAATCAGCATTCCCGTTTCATGACTGGAATGAACGGGTGACAAATGAGTGTTATGCCCCGAATGCAGCGTCACGAATTCTTGGCCCCGAACGACAGATTATAGATATTGTCAATAATTACTCAAAAATCAGTTTTAATTTCGGCCCAACCCTCCTTTCATGGCTGGAGATCCATAATCAGGAGGTCTACCAGGCAATCCTTGAGGCAGATAAGACGAGCATGAAGACATTTTCAGGTCATGGATCGGCAATTGCACAAATCTATAGCCATCTTATCATGCCTCTTGCAAACAGCCGGGATAAACAGACCGAAGTACTCTGGGGAGTAAAGGATTTTGTATACCGGTTTGGCAGGATGCCAGAAGGAATGTGGCTTTCTGAAACCGCGGTTGACACCGAAACCCTTGAACTGCTTGCCCTGCATGGTATCAGATTTACCATCCTTGCACCCCATCAGGCCCTGCGAATCAGACGGATCGGAGATGATACCTGGACTGATATAAAAAATAACCTTGATATCACCCGCCCCTACCAGTGTTTCCTTCCCTCAGGACGAACCATCGCCATATTTTTTTACGAGGCTGCTATTGCCGGGGAGGTCGCATTTGGGAATCTGCTCGATAATGGTGACCAGTTCACAAAACGGCTCATCGACGCATTTCCCACTCCGACAACAGATCCACACCTCATCTCGATAGCAACCGACGGAGAGACATACGGACATCATCACCGGTTTGCAGACATGGCACTTGCCTATACGCTTCATGAGATAGAATCAAAAAAGCTTGCTCAGATCACTGTATATGGAGAGTATCTTGAAAAATATCCTCCCCGGTATGAAGTAGCAGTTGCAGAGAACACCTCATGGAGCTGTTCTCACGGCGTAAAAAGATGGGAGGATGACTGTGGATGTCGTGCCCTTTATGCATGTCTGATATCTGATACCTCGGTCTGTTACCCGGCCTCTTTTACCTCCGCAGTATCACCCTATAATATCAGGCCATGGAACCAGCGATGGCGACGTCCGCTTCGGGATGCGATCTCATGGCTTGTCAATGAACTTGCCATCCTGTATGAACGGGAGATGGAAGGACTCTTTCATGATCCCTGGCAGGTAAGGGATGTCTATGGGGATCTTGTTATTCACCGGACACAGGAGGGAATAGCAGCGTTCTTCTCCGCATATGCCAAACGAACCCCTTCGACACAGGAGGTGACACGGTGTCTGAAACTGCTTGAGATGCAGAAGAATGCCCTGTTCATGCAGACCTCCTGCGGGTGGTTTTTTGATGATCTTGCCGGGATTGAGACGGTTCAGGTCATGATGTATGCATGCCGGGCGATGCAGCTTGCACGGGACGTTACCGGTACTGATTTTGAACCGGAATTTATCAGGATACTGGAGAGAGCATCATCAAATATGCCACACCTTGGAAACGGGGGGGATATCTATACAAAATATGTAAAAACTGCTGTTTTTGATATTACCCGCGTTGCTTTTCAGTATGCCATCACATCCCTGATTGAAGGAAAACCGGGAGAATCACCGCTCATGCTGTATGATATCTTCTGTAAATCATATGAACGGGCAGAAACAGGTAATTTAAAACTGGCGATGGGTCACGCCCTTTTCAGATCTAAAAGTACCCTAAAAGAGTCAGTCATGATGTTTATTGCGCTGCATATGGGCGATCATAACTGTATCGGCGGAGTTGGGACATATACAAATGAAAATGACTTTGAAGCAATAAAAGAGAGCATTTGGTCAGCATTTACAAAAAGTGATCTGCCCGGGATGATTCTGTCTATAGACCGGCATTTTGATCTCCATTCATACTCACTCTGGCATCTCTTTCCTGACGGAAAACGAAAAGTCATGTATACCCTTCTCACCGATGCACTCCGGGATGTTGAATACGCATATAACCAGATATATCGCAGACATTTCCCTTTTATCACTGCAATGAAGGAACTGAATATTCCAACTCCGGTAGCCCTTGAATTTCCGATACAATACACCTTAAACAGGGAACTGATTGCTGCTCTTGATGAACAGATACCAGATATTGACAATATTGAGAGGATTTTGAATGATATGAACCGGGGAAATTTCGATCCTGATACAAAACTTCTTGCGGTACATGCGACAAAGGCAATTACCGGATTACTTGGCACCATTGCCAGAGATCCCCTGAATATTGAATCTATTGCAAATACGAACAGGTTATTTCATCTTCTCTCACCACTCGCCCTCACCATGGATCTCTGGTCATGTCAGAATACCTATTACCGTATTGGGGAGAGTATGTGCCATACGATGAGAGAAAAACTCCGTGATGGTGATGAACATGCTCATGAGTGGGTACGGGAATATTCACTCCTTGGAGACTATCTTGGAGTCCGGTGTCAGTAACCCTGATTGCACTAAAATGTTATACATTATCAGGAGATTCTGAATGAAAACCCGCGGTAGTGGCATTCTGCTTCATATTACATCGCTTCCGGGCCGGTATGGTATTGGTGATCTAGGTCCTGAAGCATACCGGTTTGTTGATTTTTTACAGACAGCAGGACAGCGGTACTGGCAGATTCTTCCGGTGCATCCGACCGATATCAGGTATGATAACTCGCCGTACCATGCCATCTCTGCCTTTGCCGGCAATCCACTCCTGATCAGTCCTGAACTGCTTGTTGAAGACGGATATCTTGATCAGTCAGATATTGAACCAATCAGTGCATGTTCAGACGAGCGTGTTGATTATGCATCGGTTATTACATACAAAGAACGGCTCTTTGATATTGCATACAACCGGTTTGCCTACTTTGGATCAGACCTCAGATTTTCAGAATTCTGTACTAAAGAGGCCTGGTGGCTGGATGATTACGCTCTGTTTGTCGCGATCCGAAAGCAGTATCCTGATTCCCTCTGGTCAGAATGGCCGGATGAATTAAAGAGCCGGGACCCAAAGGCTCTGATCACATTTCAAAAGAGCCATGCATCAGTGATCGAACGGGAACAATTTCTCCAGTACATCTTCTCAATGCAATGGGAAGCACTCAGAGCACGATGTAAAAGAGCTGGAATTCGTCTCATCGGTGATATTCCCATTTACCTGGATTATGACAGTGCCGATGTATGGACCTTTCCCCATCTTTTTCAGCTGGATGAAGAGAGAAAACCACGGGTCGTCTCAGGTGTTCCGCCTGATTATTTCAGTCCAACCGGTCAGGTATGGAATAACCCGCTGTATGACTGGAATGCTTTACGGGATACCGGGTTCTCCTGGTGGATACAGCGCCTTCGACGGGAAAGTGCACTGGCAGATTATGTCCGTATTGACCATTTCAGGGGACTTGTCGGATTCTGGGAGATTAAAGCAGGATCAGAGACTGCAATTGACGGGAGATGGGTTATCGCTCCGGTATGGGATCTCATCCGGACACTGGTAAAAGAATTTCCCTGTCTTCCGATCATTGCTGAGGATCTGGGTATTATTACACCGGATGTCAGGGAAATTATGCGAGCGTTTGAAATTCCAGGTATGAAAGTCCTTGTCTTTGCATTCAGCTCTCCAACCGGTGATAATCCATACATCCTGCATAACATTCCAAAAGACTGCATCGTCTATACCGGAACCCATGATAACACACCAGTGCGGGGATGGTTTGACCAGGATGCAACACCGGAGGAGAAAGAACGATTATTTGCATATCTTGGACGAAGACCGGAGAGTCATGAGATTTCAGATATTTTCATCCGTCTTGCAATGATGAGTAGTGCCAATACCGCAATCATTCCGATGCAGGATATCCTCGGATGCGATCATACGGCACGGATGAATATACCGGGAACCGAAGAAGGGAACTGGAGATGGAGACTAAAGAACGACTACCCTGCTCCTGATCGTGCACAAAAACTTCGTGAATATACAGTCATATACGGGCGATGAGATCAGGAAGAGGAGACATACCTCCTGACCTGCTCTTCCACTTCTTCCCTGGAGAGATAAGGTGGTTCATAGAGTTCTCCACTCTTCATGGAATACAGGTACATCCTCACCGGCTGGCCGGTCAGCGATTCTGCGGCTATCCGATAGAGATTGAGTTGCAGCTCTGCTCCATCCTTCCCGCCTGATTTATAATCAATTACTGCCCACCCGTGATGGTGGTCACGAATCAGCCGGTCAATCCGGCCGGTTACCGGATATTCACCGATGTAGGTGACAAATGATACTTCCTGAAGTGATTGGACCGCATCACGAACAAGGGGAACTGACATGAACTGCTCATACAACGATCTGCAGAACGATTCAGCAGCAGAACCTTCAATCCCATAGGATGTGAGAACCTGTTTTGGATCCTTTCCTGAAAATATCTGATGGAGAAGGGTTCCCACTTCATCAGGATGCAGATGAGCGGCATCAGGAATTACTACCTGATGAAGAGAATCATCTGATTCACTCCTTTTTCGGGTTATCCGGATATCAGTTACCGGTATCGGCTGAAGGATCCCTTTGACCGGTTGCGTACCGGCCTGGATTCGTTTTCTTGTCCCATATGAGGATGCATAGGTATCAGGAAGTAGAAGAGGCGGATTCTCTTCATGAGCCCACATCCGGGTCAGCTGATCCGGGTCAGTCAGAACAGTAACCTCTATTGGTCCTTCTCCATCGCCAGGGTCAATGGTGATTATGCCACCTTCCTCAGCGATATCCTTTGTTATCCCAAAGAGGGTACATACCCAGTCAATCCGGTTATTACTCTTTTCAACTGATTCATAAAATTTATCAGGCTGTTTCCCGCAGAGAATAAGATGATCGCGGGCACGGGTTGTTCCGACGTAAAAGAGTCGTTTTTTTTCTGCAGCCTCTTTCTCTTTCTGAATGAGGGATAATGCTGTATATACGGGTGTCTCACGGATTTCATACTCCTGATCCGGATCAGGGATTTTGACACCATACAGGTGCGGATGATCTCCGGACAGAACAGCTCCGGTTTTTCCCTCCCTCGACGAACCCATGTCAGGCAGGATAACAATTGGAAACTCAAGTCCTTTGGCCGCATGAACGGTCATAATATTCACCGATGTCTTTGAGAGAGTGTCAAGTGCTGCTTCACCCTCCCGTTCCTCATCAGCGATGGATATCTCCAAATCGTTGACCAGATCAAATAAACCATAATATCCTCCCTCTGATCGTCCCCTGATAATTCCCACAAGTTTTGTCAGATTCGCAGCCTGTTGCTCACCCTGCTTCAATGCACCATATATGGTCAGAATACCTGACTCGCGAATAATTCTCAGGACCAGTTCAACCACCGGCTCTCTCCCGGCACATCTTCTCCAGGATTCAAGCAGAACTGATGCACGAAGGATCTTCTCACGGTCAGAGAGAGAACAGAAAAAGACCTCTTCATCTTTCAGGGGAAGAGTTGTCGCAAGTCGTTCTGCACAGGCCTGTAATTTCTCATACAGACTCCAGCCCCGTTTCGCTCCTGAAATATGGAGGATATGATATAAGAGGGGATCAGACAGGCTGAAATACGGAGAACGAAGGACACCAAAGAGTGCGGCAGAATCATAGGGCCGTACCAGAAATGACAGGACCGAATACAGATCATAAATCTCCTGCCGGGAATAAAACCCGATCCCGCCATGCACATAAAAGGGAGTCTCTTTTCGTGAAAGGGCTGTGGTATATTGTGATAAATGTGTCCGTCGCTCAATGAGAATTGCGATGTCTCCATAACCGGCAGGTCGAATGAGCCCGTCACGGTCGGTTATCTGAAACGTCCCGCATGAGACGATCCGGTGGACGAGATCTGCAACCATCCCTGCCTCAATCTCTTTGGTCTCTGAGCGGGCACTTCCTTTTGGTGCTTTTCCGGGGAGCAGTACCGTGACTGATCCTGAAATTTTTTTCCGGTCATCACAAACCCGAATTGGTTCATATCCAAATTCCCAGGGCTTTTCAGTGGATGCAAAGATACGGGAGAAGAGATAGTTGACACATCCGATGACTTGCCGGCAACTTCGAAAACTCGTATCCAGATTGATGAGATCACCCCGGCAGTCAGATAGAATCCGGTTTTGTGCCTCCTTAAACCGTGTGACATCGGCGTTCCGGAAGAGATAAATTGACTGTTTGGGGTCCCCGACGATGAATAAGCTTCGTGTACCGGGTTTTAATTCGCCAATGATATAGGTAATTATCTCAAACTGTGCAGGGTCGGTATCCTGAAATTCGTCTACCAGGATATACTGATACCGTGGTCTGATATGCCGGGCGACAATATCCTGACGGGATTTTAAAAATTCCCTGGTCAGCTGGATAAGATCATTAAAATCCACCCCATTTGCCTGTCGTTTCAGATTTCGCAAAATCTCAAAGTACTCTCCTGCAACCTGTGCCAGATCCTGAAAAAACCGGATCGTTGATGCAGTAAATCCGGAATCTTTTGTAATATACAGCGAGAAATAGGGAGATGCATATTCCAGGCCTTCAATCAGACATGTCTTCGCACAACGTAACTGCTCCAGATCATCCTTATCCCAGACTTTTTGCGATCCCAGTTTTCCAGTCGGCCGGACCTGTAAAAATGCCGATGCAGCAGCATGTAAAATTTCAGGCGGGGCATCTGGCGTTAATTCATGCAGATACGGGCAGACCTTGCGAAGATACTGTACCGCACGATCATTCTCGTCAGTATAGATATCACAAAACCTGATGAAATCCGAGATCGCGTCATTGATATCCGGGTCAGCAAAAAACTGCCGGATTACCGGGGTTCGCACCTGCTCCAGAAAAACCTCCCAGGTATTGATGATACTGTCCGGATCACGTTCCAGTTCCTCTGCAAATTGTTCAAATGCATCGGTATTCTGAGATAATATTGACAGGATCTGTTGAACCTGGTACTTCTCAATCTGGGCAAGAAGACGGATCAGTGAGTCATGGATCTCATCCGGAGGTCGTCTGATAAGGGTTTCAAATGCCTCCCGCTGCACTGCAAGTGCCTGTCCTTCATCAAGGATCACAAATCCGGGATCAAGACCTGCTTCGATGGCAAATTCCCGAAGTATCTGGGAACAGAAAGAATGGAAGGTCATGACCGGGGCAATGACTAGTTCCTCATGTGCCTGCTTCCATACTGGGTTTTCCGGATCATCCTGCAGTCGTTCTGCGACGGTCTCTCTCACCCGCTCCTTCATCTCTGCCGCAGCCTTGTCAGTGAAGGTGAGTGCCAGAATATCACGAATACGATACCCCTGATCCTGAATAAGATTCAGGTACTTTTCCACAAGTACGAAGGTCTTTCCGGTCCCGGCTCCGGCGGTGACCACCATGCTGATATCATGACGGGATATTGCCTCCATCTGACGGGGAGTTGCTGCCATTATGCCTCACCTTCCTCTGATAATGCTGATTTCTGAACGCCGGCAGGATACCGGTACCATTCTCCCAGCTGGGATCCCCGATCCGGCTGGAACCTGCAGATGGTCTTATATGGACAATACCAGTCGGATTTACACTCTGTTGTTGCCTGAATCTGAAACATACCATCCCTGATGTCATGCACATACGAGACGGACCGATCCAGTGCACCCTCCAGTATTTCATGCCACCGTGGATCAGAACGTGGAAAATCTCCTTTTGGAAGGGTCTGTTTGAGGGATGGATCATACAGAGGGATTTTGTGAACAATTTTTCTCTGAAGCTGGATATACGAACCAAAGACCGGTTTTTTCTTCGAGATATGCTGATATGCCAGGAGGTACAGCGGGAGCTGAAGAGCTGTCAGTCTGTTCAGATCTGTTGATCCTGGAATATTTTTTCCGGTCTTGTAATCGATAATTCCAAACAGCCCGTCAGGCGTCATATCTACCCGGTCAATCTTTCCGATAAACCGGATACATGTATCCAAATTATCTGGTTGTGAGAGATCCATACCGGGGTTCTTCTCCCGCTTCCATTCTTTCTGAATTGTTATGAGATCAACCGGCTCTTGCCGGGATGCCGGATCATCGTCCGGGCCAGGTACCGCACCAAATGAATATTCAAAAAGACTGGGTGTGAACAGATGGGGAATCCGTCCGTCAGTGTCAGGACTGAGGCGGTCAATCTCGGTGGTAATAAACCGTTCAAGAATACCGACTCCGATATCATCCCCTCCCATTATCTGTTTTCTTTTCGCAAACCAGAGCGGGGTTGTATAGGGGACTTTATCACACTCATCCTGTGCAATCTCCCTGATACAGGAGAGTGCGGTCTCAAAATCAGCCGCTTTCAGGGGAAGCATCTGTTGTGCATGCATGGTCCGTTTAAACCGGCTCATAATGACATGAATGAGATTTCCTTTTGTCTCCGGTGGGATGTCGCTTCCTATATCGGGAAGTGGCCGGATATGGAGGACCCGCTCAAGATAAAACCGGAAGGGGCATTTTGCATATGTCTCAAACATCGACGCCGACCAGGAATACTGCGGTCCGAACTTTATTGAAAGATCAGCCCTGATACGGTCATCATCCCCAATGATTCCGTCATATTCTGACCGGTTTAATCTGAAGCGATACGACCGTTCAATAGTTATTCGTTCAACCAGTGATGCCAGGGAGATTGTTTCAGGAATCAGTGGAAGGGATTTATCCCACTGCTCATGCTGAATATATATCCCGGCCTGAAAAGATGATTCCATCTCTCCAAAAAGATCAGATCCGTCCTGATTGTCCAGATCGGTCCTATCTCCATCCGGCCGGTCATTCCATTCCGGTACAAGTGTTGAGGTTTTCAGGTAATCGATAAAAACAGACGATAATACGGTCCGATCATCCTTGTGATCATACCAGCTCAGATATACCCGCTCTGTTCCTGATGCCAGAGCTGCAATAAACTGGTATTTCTCCTGTCTTAATATATCTGAAAGCGTCCTCGTATCCATGCGGCTGTTTTCACTGGAGTTTGTAAATGGCAGCCGTGTCGTAAGACGGGGGATCAGACCTTCATTGAGTGAGACTAAAAATACATACGGGAACTGCTGATGAGCAATCTCACGAAGTCCGGTAAGCAGGACACCGCTTCTGTCTGACGGTTCAATACTGGTCTTCTCCTGCAGGACATGACGGAGGGCTGAAATAAAATCCAGAAACGAGATCGGTTCAGCCGGATTCAGGTTGGGAATAACACCGGATCCTGATAGATTCTGCAGGTTGTTCAGCAATGCCTCAAAAGAGGTGAGATGCAGATACTCCTCATCAGAAAGCCATGCATTCAGGCGATTTGCATGCACAAGACAGGGAACCGGGGATCCTATCTCTTTTAATACATCTTTTACATAACGGATGTGCTCGTGAATGGTTCGTTTATCCCGAAGGCCTTTTAAAATATTGACGAACCTGATAATTCCTTCAATGGTATCAGCAATCTCCTGTCTGGGAAGCGGTCTTCTGGGACTATAACGGCCCCGTTTTTTCCCTTGCTCCACATCGTCTGTATCTGATGCCCCGGATTCCTCATCCGGCTCATCACACAGGTGCCGGATATCAGAAAGCCGTCTTTCCCAATCAATATAGCCCCCATCAAGCCCGTACGTCCGGCAGATCAGGTCAAAATTTTTATATGAGAGAGAGCGGACACGAAACGATCTGTCTTTTCCGGTCGCATCATCTTCAGCAAACTCTCCCTCTTCCTCAGCCTCCCATCTGAATCTGCAGTACGGGCTTTGAATTATCCGGACGAGCTCCTCATACCGCATCCCCTTTTCTATAAAATCGCAGATCGAGAGATAGTATGCAATAATAGGGCATGTATAAAGCAGAGGACCCTGAGACGGAGACAGGGGGATACCATAATCTGCACATGCCTCCAGGGCATAGCCACGGGTTGTGCGAAAATCAGGAGTTACAATAGCGATATCGTCATATGAGACACCTGACTGGACAAGACGGGTTATCTCCCGTGCCACTTCCCGCATCTCTGTTGCCGGGTCGGTAAAGCCCATCCCACGAATATGAGGAAACAAGAGCTGATGCTGTGCAACTGACGGATCATGGCAGAAGATCCGTGTCATCTCCTGGTGCATCGGTGTGGATGCGATGATCTCCTCCCGGTCGTATGAGAGCCAGTCACCAGCGTCAGAAAATACATCCGGATCCTTCCCGTCCGGGATCGTATAGTGCATGGTTTCACTCACCGCAGCAATCGTACAGATAAGCCGTTTCTCAAGTGGCATTGGTTCAAAATGTCCATACATATGGATATGGCGGATGATTGACCGGATATCCGGCCGGTTTTCTTTCAGGAGACCTATCGTCCACACAAGCAGGGTATCACTATCGACGAGGTTTTTTTCCTGTAAGGTCTGCTGATACAAGGACATAAGACGGGATATCTGATCGCTTTTTTCTGACTGAAGCCGGTCCAGGCAGGAGGGATAATCAATCTCCCGTCTGATGATGACCTGCATGAGGATTTGAAGGTCCTGCACTGCCCGTGGTGACGGACTCTTCTGGGTAAAAAACAGACTGAACTCGTCCTGAAACCGGTGTAAGATATCCACAAGCAGCAGCCGGGACGTATCTGAGGTAATAAGAACAGTTTTGTCTCCGTACCGGTCAGCGAGATATGAACAAAATTCATCCAGAGTGCAGATATGATCCTGTACAAAGGAGATTTTCTCCCTGATGAGCGTATTCTGAACGGTCCGAATCAGCCGGCGTGTCGGGAGAATGAACCATGTTCCAAAGGGATCGTCTTTTAAATGTGAGATAAAATTATTCACAGAATCAGAGAGACCCGTACCAGGGACTGCACGGATAAGAACGTTCTGACCGGACATGCAGTTGAAAGGTTGGTGCCGGAACTATTTCTGATAACCGAACAGATCTGATGATGGGCACTCTTAAATGCTCAGGGGTCTAATTCCCATATAACCTGGTCATGATACAAGCGCTGTATGTCGATGACGACCCGTCCTTTCTTGAGATAGGAAAGATGTTTCTTGAGCATTCCGGAATTATACGGATTAATACCGCTCTCTCAGCGATGAAAGCTCTTGAAGCAATGCAGAACCAGCAATTTGACGTTATCATCTCTGATTATGAGATGCCTGGAATGAACGGGCTGCAGTATTTAAAAAAAGTCCGTGAAACCGATGCAATCATACCCTTTATCATCTTTACCGGACGGGGACGGGAAGATGTTGCAATAGAGGCGCTCAATTCAGGAGCATCATTTTATTTACAAAAAGACGGAGATCCTGCCGCTCTCTTCATAGAACTTATCAATATGATAAAACGTGCGGTCAATCACGCACGTGCACTCACAGAAATTGAGAAGAAGAATGATGAACTCGCTTCTCTGAATGAGGAACTTGCATCCACCGAAGAAGAACTCAGACAGAGTCTTGATGAACTGGCAAACCAGACTGAAAAGATACGGGAGAGTGAAGAGCGATACCGGCTCGTGATGGAAGCGACCAGTGACGGTATCTGGGACTGGAATCTGAAGACCAATAAGGCATACTTCAGCGACTGGTATTACCGGATGCTGGGATATGAACCAGGAGAATTCGAAGCGAATTACGAAAACTGGCGCTCACTTGTCCATCCGGATGACATCCGAAGGATTGAGACAGAGATTCAGAATGCCATTTCTCAGAAGGATAAAGGATTTGATGTTGAATTTCGTATCAGGACAAAGACCGGTGATTACCGGTATATACACGGGAGAGGGAAAGTCGTCGCATGGGATAAGGAGGGGAACCCGTCCCGCATGGTGGGATCCCATATTGATATCACCGACCGGAAACGGATGGAGAACGCACTTCTTGAAAGTGAAGAAAAATACCGGCTTTTAGCTGAAAAATCACGGGATGTAATATTTCTGATCCGTATTCCTGAGGGAGTCTATGAATATATCAGTCCTTCAATTACGGTGCTGACCGGATATACTCAGGAAGATTTTTATAAAAATCCTGGTCTTTTACGTTCAACAATAGCACCAGATAGTCTGGATTTTTTTGATACGGCATGGCAGAATCTCCTTGCAGGTATTGTACCTGATGAGTATGAATTTCAGATTGTGACAAAATCCGGTCAGCTCAAATGGGTGAATCAGAGAAACTCACCGTTTTATGATGAATATGGGAAAATTATAGCTTTACAGGGAATAGTCACTGATATTACCGAACGAAAGACCAGCGAAGAGATCATTCTGGAAGCAATGAAGAAGTATGAGGCGCTTTTCTCTGGCGTTCCATCCGGTATTGTGGTAACAGATGAGCAGGGTTCCATCATAGAGGTAAATCAGCATGCTGCACGAATTTTGCATGTAACCAGAGAGGAACTAATTGAGCATGGTATATCACGTCCCACCTGGACATTTTTCAAACCTGATGGGACACAGGTATCCCCGACTGAGCAGTATTCCCCTCTTGAATCATTAAAGAACGGCAAGAATGTTCATCAGGTTGAGATCGGAATAAAAAACCCCCGTGGTGAGATGGCATGGATAATGGCAACAGCATCACCACTCAATCTGAAGGGATACGGATCAGTCATCTCATTTCTGGATATCGGAGAACAGAGACTGACATCACACGCGCTTACCATGGTAAATAAAAAACTCTCTCTCATGACCAGCATTACCCGTCATGACATAAAAAACAGCCTGACTGCTCTCAAGGGATATCTTTACCTGATGGCAGAAGAAGTTGAGAAAGAGAGTGCAAAGGAACTGCTCGCCCGAATCGTTTCAATAACGAGCGATATTGAGCGAAAGATCATTTTTACCAGTACGTACCAGAATATTGGTGCTGAAAGTCCACAATGGCAAAATATTTCTGAACTGGTGAATGGAATAAAAACTGAGAAGATTTCAGTCGTTCATGAACTTGATGGTCTTGAGATATTTGCAGATCAAATGCTTGGAATGGTCTTTGAAAATCTGATTCAAAACAGCCTGATGCATGGAGAAAAAGTTCAGCATATTCTGCTGACCACCCGGCGGGACGATCAGGATCTGACGATCATCTATGAGGATGATGGCGTCGGGATACCCGAATCAGAGAAGGAAAATATTTTCGAGCGGGGATATGGGAAAAATACCGGATTCGGATTGTTTCTGATTCGGGAGATCCTTTCAATTACCGGCCTTTCAATTCGGGAGTGCGGCATACCAGGTGAAGGGGCAAGATTTGAGATACTCGTCCCTCAGGGATCATATCGGTATTCCGTACGACAGGCAATTTAAAAAACCGCAGGTATGAGCCGTATCATATAAATATTCGTTATCCTGCCTGCATCTCCATCATATGCCCAACATTTCGAAGGCCATACCCGTCAAGGACCAATCCGAACCCGATGATACCAACGATGACTGCAAGAATACCAATGAGTATCTCAAGGAGAATATCAGGGACAAAGATGGTCAAAACACCAAATACAAGAGATCCAACACCCATTCCGAGTGAAAGCCACAGACCCTGAGGTATTTTCTTATTCTCCCGGATGACCCGCCGAAGAGCTACAAAGGCACTCCCAAAAAACCAGATCGCAAGAATGAGCAGAATGATAAGCATGTACAGCTCCCATAGAAGAGCCATAATTACTCCTCCGATCATAATGAGAAACCCATTAATTACATCCTTTTTCGAATGTTCCTTTCTCCTTCTCATATGAAGTCCGTGAACGAGAATGAGCGCTCCGGTGAAAAATACTACCGTCGGAAGAAGCACTGAAAATAAACGTTCATCTTTGTTCAGAGCAATCATACACAGCATACCGCTGACCGATAGAAGAATTACGCCGAGCAGTATCCGAAATTCCCAGGTCAGCCGCTGATCCCTGATAAAATCAGGGCCTGTATTCTTTTTCGCATCCCGGGCGGTTACATAAATCGTATGCAACGTCTCAAAAAGCATCAGAACAAGGGGAGCATCATCGATCAGATGGAGAAACGGATTTTTTTCCGGATCATACCGATCAAGGTGAACCCGGTACTCGGATTCTGTCTCATGAAGGTGATACTGACCATTCCGGTAGCTTGCAATTGTCTCAGGTGACGGGACATTAATCGGTGAGAACTTCCACTCAGGCCCCAGCGGATCTGTCACCAGACTTTTTGGGATAACCACTTCAAAGATGCCCTGATGGAGGGCTGATAAATATTCATAAATATCAGACATACCTCATACCCATACGAACCGGACTTATCAATCAACTGTATATCGGTACTCATCAGATGAAAAATCACCGGTTTGTAAGAAAAGGAGAGTTCATGACAGATCACGGATATGATCTGCACATGTCAGCATTATACAGATAGCTCTGAAGTAGCGTTCGGGTACCTATCCCTTTTCTCTTAAAAGGCCTGCACATATTTCGATCCATTTATGTCGTTTCGCCGTGATGTATCAGGAAGTGGAGAGTATACCATCAGATACCACCGAAAGCCCGGATACCTCACCCGGTTCCCTGAAAGAGGCAGCTCAGGAAGAGATTAACCGCCTTGTTTTACTTCGCGATACCATAACCCATGAAACGATGAAACGCAGATCTGGAGCCGTGCTTATTGGAATCATTCTGTGTAATATTCTCCTGATGTGGTACTATCAGTCCTCATACCTCTTTCTCTGGGTTGCATCAAGCCTGTATTTTTATCTCTTTTATCCGATGCTGCCTCTTGCCCTCTTCCCCTTCAGACAGGCATACCAGAAGATGACCGGGCAGGCACCACGCAAAACCCATGATACATCCCTGTTCCAGTGGGCAAGGGATCTGAAGATATTCGCTAACAAACGGGTTGGATATCAGCTGTTCCTCCGGTTCTTCCTGCTCAGCATGATCCCGATAACCTATGGGGTATTCTGTATATACGGTGTTTCAGTCCTCTGTACCCTGATTATTGCATATACAACTAATTTTTTTACCAGTACCGTCGTGCTGCTCCTTGTGCAGTGCCTGGGAATCATTATCTTTTATGCAGAGATCTTTACCTTCAGAGGAAGATTACTCTATAAAACTCACTCCCGCCTGAAAAACAGGATGATCTCATACAGGCGGATCATCGTCTATACTATTCTTGGATCGGCCCCTTGGTGTTTCGACCATTCTGGTTCTGCTTTTGATCATAGCAATGGTCATGCCGGCGTTTACCCTCACCAGATTTATTGATATGCTCGCTTTTTTCAATGCCGGAAGAAATATCAGTATACTCATTGTGCTCTTCTCCCAGTTTGTAATTATGCAGTACCTTCAAAGTTATCTGAGCAGATCCGTGGCACTTACCATGATCTCTGACTTTATCGAAAAACTGAACAACCTATCATCATCTGAAAAAAGAACGACTATGGATGAGAAAAAACTGAAAAATCTCCTTCTGGAGAGCCGCCTGTATGCATATAACCGAAGAGAGATGCTTGGTCTGTATCCCTCATATTCTATCAGAGTAAATATCCCGACACTCCTCTCAATCCGGGATCTGAAATCACTTCAGGATATCTTTTTTGACTCATCTCCTGATACAGAAGAACATCAGGACTGAATTTTTCTGTAAAAACGCAAAGGAACGGCTATCTCAAAGAGTACTCCCTCTCCGGCGGTTCCGATCTCCCTGATTGTCATATGGGTTATTGAGAGGATCTCCCGGATAAGAAAGAGACCATACCCGGTATGAGACCCAAAACCGCGGGTAAATATTAGTTCTTTTATCGAATCATCAATCCCTTTTCCGTTATCAGTATACCGGATGAAAAGAGTGCCGTTCTTCTCTTCCGCTACAACAGTGATCCTGGTCACCCGTCCTGCATGTCTCAGGGTGTTGTCAACCAGATTTGCAAATACTCTCCCAAACATGGCATCTGCATAGATCTCATAATCGGTATGAACCTGATAAAATTCTATCTCCGGAGGCAGCATAGGGATAATCGTCTCTTCGATAATGTCTGGAAGAGACTGCCAGATCGGACTTGTGACACCAAGATTCTGGTAATCTCTGGTAAAGAGAATCTGACGGTATATCGTGTCAAGTGCTTTGTCCACAGGCTCCAGGTACTGGGATGCATGGTCACTGATCTCATCACGAATCAGGTCCATTGCGCCACTCAGAACCGTCAGCGTATTGAGAATATCATGACGGGTAGTCTCGGAGAGGAGATTTAATTTTTTATTGGCTTCTCGAAGCCCTTCTTCATTCATCTTCTGATCGGTGATATCCTGAAGTGTCTCAAGTGCCCCCCAGACGTCGCCTCGTGAATCACGGAGTAATGCTCCGGTAAAAAACAGCCATATCCCATGCTCACCAAGATCCGGGAAGAACCCGATGGATGACCAGGCATCCTGAACCAGATTTGATTGTTTCGCCTCTCCATGATACCACCGATCCATCTCCCCGGTCCTTCCGTCAAGGAGAAGATCGACAATACAGGGCCGGGGATGCGGATAAAATGCCCGCCAGTGATCAGAAGTCCCGATCACTTCACTGGAAGAGATACCGCTATACACCGAGAGCGCCTGATTCCAATACACCACTTTATGGTTTTTATCTATCACAAACTGCGGTATCGGGGATTCCTGCAGGATGGCATTGAGCATTGCCCTGCTTTCCCGAAGTGAATGCTCAACCTGTTCACACAGGCCGGCAGTATAATGGAGGGTCCCGATACAGGCACTCGTTCCTTTATATTCACCAATTCGAAGTGAGATAAGAACAGAAATCCGTGTCTTCCCATCCTTATGGAGTAATTCTGCTTCATATGATTCCAAAATAACTCCATAATCCTTTGAATTATGACATTTCCAGATGAGTTCTATCCGGTATTCCGGTATGATATACTCAAACATGGGTGTTCCCAGTATTTCATCCCGTTCATATCCGATAATACGGGCAAAGGTGGTATTACAAAAGACCAGGAGATCATGCTGAACAATAAAAACCCCGTCTTCGATATGCTCAACCAAAAACCGGTAGAGTTCCTCACTTTCGCGAAGTGCAGTTGAGGCCTTTTTTATCTCGGTAATGTCACGGATGTTTCCTTCAACGCCTGCAAATTTTCCGTCTTTATCATAATACACATGGGTATTGGTAGAAACCCACACCGGAGTCTTATCCTTCCTGACCAGGAGGATCTCATAATTATAGACAGACCCTTCTTTATGGAGTATTCTCATCAGTTTTTCCTGGTCAATAGGATTCTGATAAAATGTCTCTGCAATGTTTTTTCCCAGGATTTCATCAAGGGAGTCATACCCTAATAATTTCAGAATACTGGGACTTGCCATGATAAGATTTCCCTGTGCATCACTTCGGTAAAAGACATCCTGGGTATTTTCAACAACCGAACGATACCGCTCTTCACTCTCTTTTAACAGCTCACGGTTCTCTATAAGTTCCTGAAACTGGTGCCTGAGTTCATCTTCAGAACTTGCAATCTCCTCATATGCAGCATTCAGCTCTTCCAGAGCCCGTTTCTCTTCGGTTATATCGGTAGCAACCTCAAGTCTGACATCACGACCATCCGGCCACCGGATTATCCGGTCGATGATTGAAAAATAACGGTTAAATACCGGATTATAATGTTCCCAGGAATAAGGCAGGGGTTTTTGGGCAAGAATAATAGTATTTGTACAAAAATCACAGGGTTTTTTCAGGTTTTGGAGCTCTTCATAACAGGTTTTTCCAATCACGTCACGACCAAGGAATTTTTGAAAATACTTGTTCGCATACAGGATTTCATATGTTTTTGGATCAGACACATACACGAACTGATCAAGACTGTCAAATATGGAGAGCAGCTGTTCACGTTCCTGCTGAAGGCTGAATTCAGCATTTTTCTGTTTTATGGCATGATGCACCTTTGACTCAAGCTCGGCAAACTGTGCTTTCGGATCCCCCCCCTTCTGGAGGTAAAAATCAGCCCCATTATTCAGGGCATCTATGACAACCTCCTCTCTTCCACGACCGGTAAAGATAATAAACGGGATCCTGTTCCCGGAAGAACGAATCGTTTTTAAAAACTCAACGCCGTTCATACCTGGCATCTCATAATCAGAGATGATGGCATCATACTCTTTTGTGGTGATCTTTTCAAGAGCTTCGGCTGCAGAGAGGGCTGTATCAACCTGCAGCGCTCCACCCCTTTCAAGGAACAGCCGGCAGAGATCAAGCAGGAATTCCTCATCATCAACGCAGAGAATCTGATATGGAGAACCTGACCCTGACAAACACTCCACCACACATACCTGACAAATGACAGATGATAAAGCTTGTCTTCCTGTGAACAGATATCCATTGGTCGATCAGAGAAAGCAATACCAGTATCCAAATATGAAGATAATCATACTGATAAGGCTGACTGCAGTACAAGGAAACACGATGTATGATTCCCCCGATACAGGTACGACAGATCCGGCCCTGTGAAGAGTGCATTTTTTTTAACCCTTCTGAAGAATTCTGCACTCTCCACGATGAGGCATTGTATGGGGAGAGACTTGAGCGGTGGGAACGGGATGATCCGACACTCCCCTGCCCGTATCATTATACTCCTGATGAGATCATGGAACTCATCGAACAATTCCCGGATGGAGCGAACCGGCCGATACAAAATACCAAACTATGGATGGCCAGATAACCGGTTTTCATTTTCTCTTTCCTATAAAATAGAATGGGCGCTTAAAGATTGAAAAGGGATTATTTTTCACTTCTATTGGATAAATACCTTCGCTTGCGGATCTGACATCCTCGATGGTATAAAATGCATGAGGATTAAAGTCACGAATCAGGGGGATGAGATGGGGTATCTTTGACCGCTTCACGACCATAAAGATGATGGTTACCTCGCCATTTGCTCCCTCTGCGGTGATATTGGTTACTCCATAGCCATACTGTCGCAGCCGGCTGATAAACTCCCCGGTTGGAAGCGGAGTAATGAGTCTGACGATTGCCATCCCCAGTTTCATCCGCTCTTCTATCTCCATCCCGATGTAGGTTCCTGATGCAAATCCCGCACCATATGCGATATAGCAGATGGGATTGGTAATATTTGCCATGACCTGTCCGATGGCAAGCAGCCAGATGGTCACTTCAAAAAAACCAAATATGGGGGCTATAAATTTAAAACCCCTGGATATCATGATATAACGAATGGTACCGATCGAGACATCACATATCCGTGCCAAGAAGATGAGTACCGGGATAACTCCAAAGGTATAGAGATCTGACGAGAGAAACCCGACATCCATAGGGATCTCCTGAATACTCAGGTAGCCTTCTAATTATAGTTACTGGATATCGTGACATTATCATCACAAAATCATCAGGATGATAATAATAAAACCCCCAGAATCCAGGTCCGCTGAAAAAAAAAGAGGAACATACCATCAACAGATGAAAAACTGATGTTTTTCGGATGTCGTTTTTTACCCTATTCACAATCCGGCATACTGATATGGCTTTGAGTCAATACGCTAGCAGATATGTCTGGGACAATGCTTGTTGCGGTGGACGGATCACCTGAGGGATACAACGCTCTTATCTGGGTTTTGGAACATATCAGGGAGGAAGGACGGGCATGTGCCCTGTATGTGATCTCTCCTGCCAAATATGCAGCGATTGATGGTGCTGCAGGATACGAAGGGATTTCCACCCTTCATGAGATACGGGAAAAAATGATACAGGAAGAGAAGGAACAGGTGATAACAAGAGTCAAAGAGCTGGCCCATGACCGGAATGTTGATGTGGAAATCATCGTCAGGACCGGAGATCCACGAAGCGAGATTTTACAAACCGCGGAAGAGGTCGGGGCAGATCTTATCGCAGTCGGATCAACGGGAAAAGGTCTTGGAGCCAGGATTCTGCTTGGAAGTGTCAGTACCTATATTATGACACATGCAAAAGTGACTACCGTCGTTGTCAGATAAGAAAAAAGATTTCAGAATTTCCTGAAGTTACCACTTCTCTTTTATTCTGGTTCATCCAGTATAATGCATGAAGATCCTATCCGTACTGGTGCTTCTCCTGCTTATCGGGACCATGGTAACCGCAGGATGCACCGCATTTGAGAAGACACAACAGATGAGTATATCTGATGAGTCACTCTCCCGTTCAAAGGCGACTTATGAAGCTGATGGATATGCCTATGCACCTGCCCCCATGGCCCAGGCAACACCGGCTGCCGGATATGAAAGCTCGTCAGCAACCGGTTCATCACTTTCTGAACAGAAGATAATCAGAATGGCGGAGATCAGAATCGAGGTCAGTAACGTCTCGGTATCAGCTGAGCAGGTACAGGAGGTTGCAAAGCGGTATGAGGGCCTTATCCAGTCATCATCCGTCTACGCCGGAAGTCAGAACAGATATTCAGGAACGGTCACCATCCGTATCCCTGCACAGCATTTTGACCTGGCACTTGCTGATATCATGAGTCTTGGGAAGGTACTGTCCAGTTCAATAAACGCTGACGATGTCACCGAAGAGTATGTTGACCTTGTTGCCCAGCGTGATTCCCTGACCAATCAACTGGCCCAGTACAACCGGCTGCTCGCAAAGGGATCGAATGTGTCAGAGATACTTGAGGTCCAAAAAGAGATAGAACGTGTCCAGGTCCAGCTTGACCGGATTGTCGGCAGGATGAAGTATCTTGATAACCGGATAGCCCTCTCTACGATAACCGTCAGTCTTACTGAACCTGCACAGGTCGAGGCTCCGGGAGGATACTCACTGCCGGGTGTTATCAGTGACGGGATTGCCGGATTTGTCGATACCGTGGTCTGGCTCTTTGTTGCTATTCTGACGCTGCTACCGCTCATTCTTCTGGGTGGTGCAGGATACTTCGTGTACCAGCGGTTAAGGAAGAACAAGTCAGAATAATCAGTAAGCAGCACACCACTATGATCCTGATGGTTCAGGGACAGGAGATACTGGTACTTCGGGATGTGCTCATTCCTGGCGGGCGAATCGCAGATATTACCATCTCAAACGGCCTGGTTATGCATGCCGGAGCAGCAGGAAAGGGAGATCTGGAGATCGCATGCAGGGGGAAGACAGTGCTTCCTGCCGGGACCGATCTCCACGTTCACATGAGAGACGGAGTGCAGCAGGACAAAGAGACCTGGAAGAGCGGATCAAAGAGTGCTCTCGCCGGCGGGGTGACGGTGGTTGTGGATCAGCCAAATACCATACCGCCCCTGACCACTCCTGAACGGGTGCAGGAACGGGTTATCCATGCTGAATCACAGTCATACGTCCGATTTGCGATCAATGGGGGGGTCTTGGCAGATGCGGATCTTGCGGGGATGTGGGAGGCAGGGATCTTTGCCTTTGGAGAGACGTTCGCCGGTCCGTCAAGTTATGGAGAGGCGGTATCCAAAGATCTGCTTGTGCGGGCCATGGAGCAGGTGGCAGGATGGAATGGTCTTCTGACAATCCATGCCGAACAGGTGAGTGAGGGTAAAGATACGACTCTTGCGGATCATGATCGTCTGCGGCCGGTCAGTGGCGAGGCTTTCGCAGTGCAGGATGTTCTGCATCTGAATACCCCGGGATCACAGCTGTATTTTTGTCATCTTTCATCGGCTGATGCGATCCGGACAGCTTTTCATGGTACCTCATATCGTGAAGTGACCCCCCATCATCTCTTCCTCTCCCTCGAGATGTTTGAGCCTGATGATGCACATGGAAAGGTCAATCCCCCGCTCCGGTCAGAATCGGTCCGGCGTGATCTGTTCTCCTGCTGGGACCAGATTGATGTGATCGGATCTGATCATGCTCCCCATACCAGGAGAGAGAAAGCCATGGGGTTTGATGCGGCTCCATCCGGCATTCCTGGGGTTGAGACGATGATCCCACTTCTTATGGGATGGGTACATGAGAAGAAGATCAGTATTCCTGATGTTATCTCAAAGACGTCGGTCAGACCATCGGAGATTCTCGGTATCAGGCCGGCCGGGTTTTCCCCCGGAGATCGGGCGGATTTTGCGGTTTATCCAAATGAACTGACTCAAATAACTGCTGAATCCCTTCATAGTGCTGCAGGATGGTCTCCGTATGAGGGGATGTATGCGGTGTTTCCTGAACTGACGATCCTTGGCGGGATGGTTGTATTTGATGCAGGGGATTTTTTCAGGCCTGATCTCTCCTATGACCGGAATGGAACCAGACTCTGGGTGCCGGGAAGAGGTTATAGCCTGTGAGAACCAACAGATAATATAGTGCCACTCCTCGTTTCCATAGGTCCCCGGGTGATACGATGAGGACTCATAGGGTGATCCACGGGACAACCCGGAAACGGTACATTCTTCGGCACCGCCTGGCTGAGGGCGTTTAATAGGTGAAGGACGGCAAAAGCCACTTGTGATCCATATTTGTTAGTGCCAGGCGACAATCATTTCATCCTTTTGTATTTATCCTGAAAAATAAGACAGATTTTAGGCTGTTTTCAGATTTTGGCAACGAGAACCACGTCACTAAACGGCTTTGGATGCGTTTGGTCCGGGGGTATACGGAGCCATCATATTCATTGAGTATATAAATATCCGCCCGATACAAAGAGATACGTGATTGAATAGAACATCGTATTTTGAAGAGGTGTGAAAGGTCCTGATAAGATCTATTTATAAAGATCCTCGTTTTGCAGCCTCATATATACCGTCTGGGGAGAGACTTATATGCGGGTTGAACTGTAGAGATAGTGAGGTCCGTATAGTAAAATAGAAGGGAATTGGCAGTTTTTACCTGAATTTGAGGGTGTACTGGATAACCTGGAATCATCCTGCAATGAAAGTGGAAAGGAAACCGACACAACAAACTATGGGTGATACGGAAATGCCTTTCCTCCAAATGCCTCCAATAGTGCAATGTCACTTGTCGGTATATAATAAATCGCCACAATTAGGCAAATTTGTGCGGTTCAGAGGTTTATTTTAGCCTGAAAAAGATAGAGAGAAAGAATATTGCATTATCCCATATCATATCCTGTCAAACATTTAAAATAATCTATAAAAAGACCGGAATAGTTGAAAATGCATGGTTTTACCGGGGATTTAGTATCTTCTTCTCCAGCCATATCCAGGCTTTCTGACAATCCTCCCTATCTCTGTCATCCCAATTCCCATCACTGGAAAACACATCGAACACCTCCAGCGTATCTGGGTCATGAACATACACATAATCAACACTCTGACACAGCAAATAACGACGTCCACTCCTGCAAATTACTTCACACCATATGTTCTCCGGGCAAAGGATCTCATATCCATCAATAACATAATTCTCAGCATATGCAGGGAACTCCAGTGAATGCTCCAGCTGTCCGTGCGCCAATACACCATCAGGAGTACAGTATACAAGCATCCTTGTCTGATACCGGGAGTCTTCTTTCTGTATACATGTACCATTCTTATCATCGGCCGGCTGATCATACGATTCAATCTCATCAGGATCATACTCAACTAAATCCTTCTCATCCACCTCATCCATGACAAATGTCATGAAACATGTACCCTCATAGGAATACACACATGCCATCTCCCGGTTTATCTGCCCGTCTTCACAGGTATAGACGACACACTGACCTTTGAATGAACATGATTTCAGGAGTTCACGCCGGTTGATATATGCTCCGGCATCTAAGGAATGAAGTCGCAGTACATGATCATACCCGGCAACCGCTTCAGGAATCCTTCCTAATTCCATCAACGTATAGGCCTTATTATACCATATCTCATAATTATCAGGGATAATACGGAGAGCCTTATCATATAACCGGAGAGCATCCTCATGCAGACCAAGAGCAGAAAGACAGATCCCGGCAGAGAGGTACGGTCCATGAAAAGCCGGATCCAGCTCTATCGCCTTTTCGAAATAGGGAAGTGCTCCCGCATAATCTTCTTCATGGAGATAGGTCGTTGCATAGTTACACCATACTGATGCATTATCCGGCATCGTCTCAATAATCTCTCTGAACACCGCCCTGGCCTCATCCATCTTCCCTTCCCTAGCAAGGCGGATGGCCTGTTGTGTCCGGGTTTCAGGTTCCATGATGTTTTCTCCGTTCTTTCCCTGCACGATTGCTGAACTCTGTGTGGGTGTTTTCGTGACTGATTACACAGTGAAGGATCGGACTTATGCAGGTGATGATACAACAGTCAACGGATGAATAATTAAAAATGTTCTCGTGAATAAATTGAACAATGTGAACGACTGAGATGAATATTATTTTTCAGGTTTTAATCGAATTGCCTGATGAGATTCCATGAACTCACTCTCAAAAATTTTGACACTGCAAAAGAAGAAACCTAGAATTTGAAATATAGATGACGAACACATCAGTATCTCTTCATGATGATTGAATAAATTTGTGAATTATCAAAAGACATGAGAGAAAAGATATAAAAATAAATTTATAATAACGCCCCGGCTGGGATTTGAACCCAGGTCTAAAGCTCCGGAGGCTCCAAGGATATCCACTACCCTACCGGGGCAACCCTATTATGTTTTCATTAAACACAGATAAAGGCTCTGGTTTTTTATACACTTTTGTTCAGAATTCATTTCAAATAAATACCTGTAATTATTTTGTGTATATATTTTCCCGCTTACCTATCGCGATAACGATTATAATCAGTCTGTCATCTTCGAAAGTGAGAAATGCCCGATAATCTCCGACGCGATATCGATACATCGGACCCTCAGGGATTCCTTCAACTTTCCGGAG
The DNA here is from genome assembly GCA_964501255.1 of uncultured Methanospirillum sp. Lineage (GTDB taxonomy): Archaea > Halobacteriota > Methanomicrobia > Methanomicrobiales > Methanospirillaceae > Methanospirillum. Next base: position 77,801 of record CAZCSN010000006.1, read on the forward strand.
ATATTTTCTGGGATTGTGTACCTTTTCAAGCCACTTGATCTTATCACGGATTCTTATTGCAATATCCCGCGGAAGACGTTTCAGATTGCTCTCAGCTTCCTCAGAGAAAGAGATCCGATAATACAATCAAATCCCCATTTCTTTGGAAATCTCATCAAGAGGCCGGTATCTTCCATGCTTCACATCCTCAAGACCCCGGCGGATTCCTTCCATGGTCTCTTCATCTACAGGCTCATCCGGTTCATTTGCCTGCTCCAGGAGTTCTGCGATAATCTCCGCTTCCGCTGGATCAATAGCCCCTATAATACATCGATGAAGGACTTCGCTATCGGATGAGGCATCGTCACGAGCTTTCAGAATTTGGACAAGCTTGTAATCTGATTCACTCAATGGGACAGTGACGACCATACTATTCTATTGTCCTCATGAATCAAATACTCTCTTTTTGATGAAGCCATTGCAATAGGCTTTGTTATTTTACAGATCTCAATAAATGACGGATGAAACCCCTAATGGGCAGACACCCAGAATCCCCGTCAGGACTGACGAGAACGGCATCGAATATTGTAAAGACATGGTCACCACACAGGACAACACAGGCCAACCTTACCCCCACGCTCCTGGATAGGTCATCGGATCAGCGTTCCCCGGATCGAAATACTCCGATTCATCAGGGCAGACTCAATTGCAGTAATTATTCGGCTCTGTGATTCACCCCAATTAGATGAGAATCCAGACGCTGTTTTAGCATGATATTCTCATCGACCAGTACCTGGGATTTCATTTTGCACAGTCAACTCTGTAATGATGCCAGATCTTACACGCCCCTTCATGACTGACCATACACGGACCAACGGGTGTCCGAGGTGTACAGGTCTTATTAAATAATTTACAATCAACAGGAGTTGCTATTCCCCGGAGAATCTTATCACAGATGCAGGCTGCATGTTTCTTCGTCGGTTTGATCTCCACACCAAACTTCTTCTGGGCATCCCATGCTGAAAACTCCTCGCGAAGTTTCAGTCCTGACTTTGGAATTACCGGAAAACCCCGCCACTCGATATCACATGGCTCAAAGACCATATTCATGACTGACACGGCTTTCGGATTCCCATCTTCACATACTGCCCGTGGATAGGCATTATCAACCCGTGCTGCTCCCTCTCTGATCTGCTGGACCAGCATGAGAAGACCAAGGAGAATATCATCAGGTTCAAAACCGGCAACGACCTGGGGTACCGGAAACCTGCGATACTCTGCAAGACCGGTCACGGTCAGAACATGGCCGGGAAGAAGAAACCCGTGGAGTGATGCCTCGCCCTGAGATAACAGCCACTCCATTGCAGGAGGAACCAGACGATGACAGCAGAGGATGGAAAAGTTCTCTGGCGGTGATGTCAGAAGCATTGCGGCAACTGTTGGTGCCGTTGTTTCAAACCCGACCGAGACAAAAACCACCTCTTTATCAGTATTCTTTGCAATCTCAACGGCTTTATGCACACCCTGCACAATCCGTACATCAGCACCTGAACTCTCCAGTGATCCGTTTGTGCCAGGAACCCTGAGCAGATCGCCATATGTTGCAATTATGCATCCTTTTTCAGCAAGTTCAAGGGCTGCATCGATCTCTCCCTGGGGTGTAATACAGACCGGGCATCCCGGCCCCATGACAATCTTCAGGTTTTTTGGAAGAAGGCTTCGGATACCATGACGTGCAATAGCAGCCTCATGCGTCCCGCATACATGCATAAACGTGAGATCCCGGTCTGTCAGCTCGTGAATTTTCTCTGCAATCGGATTCTTCCCGGCCA